>CAYURQ010000032.1:0-2186 GCA_964447315.1 Candidatus Woesearchaeota archaeon | reverse complement strand
AATTATAAGGTTCCACAACTATGATGACTTCTACATACCTCATACCTTACCATGAATTTTTAACATTTTTATTAAGGCACTCATCTTAGTTACTGAATATTCCATCAATTTAGGCTTTATAAACCTTTTGGCAATAAAAAAATAATTTCTCGACGATAGTTAAAAGTTTATAGCTAAAAATCTTGATTTTTTGTGCTTCAAATAGATTCTATAAATGTTTCTATAGAAAAAATAGGAGTTATCCTCGATTAAACCTTTCCTCTCTGCAGTCTCCATCCAATTACTAAAATAATTATAAATAAAACCCCTCCTATTAAAAAATTCCAGTAATCTTTTGCTTCTAATGTTCTAGGCAGTGCAACAAACAATGCAAGCCTTATTATCAAACCTCCAATAAAAATAAGTATTGGAAGAAAAGGTTTTTTTTCCAGAGTTTGATTTACTATTGAAATTATAAAACCTACAACAAAAACAGCCCCAAAAATCCAATCAATTGCAAATGCACTTCCTATAAGAAGTACAAAAAGAAAACTCCCGATTATTATATTAAAATCTTTTTTTATTTTTTTAAATCTCTTTTTCTTAACCATATTAAACTATTTAGAAAATAAGTTTTATAAGAGTTTATATTTAGTAAACAAAATCAAAATTAATTTCAATTTCAGTAATTAAAGCATCATATTTGAAAAATTCATCTGCACTAAAAGAAAATTTTCCTGAAATACTTTCACCATCAAATTCTACTGGAACAACTAATTCCTTGCTTTTTCCTGCCATTTCTAAAACACCTTTGATTTGTTTATTCTCAGAATCAACACTTGTTGAAGTAAATTTAATCTCTGGATACATTTCTGAGTTAAAAAAATCATCTCTTTGCAAGTGTTTATCTAAACTAGAACTATCTGTTTTAACACTTGAAACTTGAGCAATTCCCTGAATGCCTACAACTTCTTCATTATCAATGTAAACATAACCTTCCCATTCTTGAAATGTTCCTGGATGAGCCTTACCAACAATCTTTCCTCCAATAAATTCAAAAGTACTTTGTTGTTTATTGATCATCACTTGATTTCCAGATAAATCTGAAATAGAATTACCAGTAAGAGTATTATCTCCTGCTATTTCACTCTCTTGAGGATTTTCACTTCCAAATGCAAAAACTAAAACAAGTGCCAGCATAAATGCAAGTAATAATCCAACATATATCTTTTTCATAATTTTATTCAAGAAATTAGGGTTTATAAACATATGTATTTTATTTCATATGATAATATTTTCATAAAATCACTTCTTATTTTCATCTAATTCAGTCCACCATTCTAAATCAGGAACTTTAGTGGTGTCCATTCCTTTAGCTTTCATAAATCCTCTAGATAATAAGTAAAATATAATTCCAAGGCTCTTTGTACTTTTATTGTTTCCAATGATAACACAATCAGCTCCTCTTGAAAAATTATTTGTATCACAAATCATTAATACATTTTTATTAACTCTAAGGGTGTCGTTCAAAGCATTTTTATCTAACCAATGGTCTGTAACAATTGTTAATTCATTTTCAAAGAAATCAGGTAACGAAGTATTAGTTAAAACTCCTGCTGGATATTTTTTTGTAAAAACTTTAATTCCTGTTAATTCAGAGAATTTTTCAGCTGCTTTCCATCCTGCCTGCCTTTTACAAACTAAAATAATATCCTCTACATTGAATTTGCTTAAGTATTCAATTCCTTCTTTTAGTTTTTCATCAATTAAATCTGTGTTGAAAATAGCAAGACCATCTGCTCTTCTTCGGTATACAAAAGGCCTCATATCTGGGGTTACAACTTTTGTTCCTAAGTAAATTCCTGCTTTAACATATTCTTCTAAAGGAATAAGCATGTCAGTTCTTTTTTTACCTTTAACTTTTTCCTTAAGCTCTTCTGTTTTTGGAGCTTCTTCAGAAAGTTTTTCTTTTAACTTTGCAGCTTTTTCAAGCAAAGCCTTTTTTTTAGCTTCTAAATCTTTAGCTTCTGATGTACTTTCCTGAGATTCTGCTTCAGCTTTTTTTGGATCTTCTTCTGTTTTCACTTCATCCATTTTAATTTCTTTTTCAGTATTTTCCTTATCAGTCATGAGAATTCACGGCAAAGTTAGTTTTTAAAGATTACGTTATATGTTTTTTATCAACAAAAAAGTATTATCTAGCAAAT
>CAYURQ010000031.1:0-2200 GCA_964447315.1 Candidatus Woesearchaeota archaeon | reverse complement strand
TAAACTAGAAACTAAAAAAGCCAGTAAAATAACCCCAAGTAAAACTAAAATTAATGCAAAACCAGCCATTTCTTCTTGAGCTTTCTTTTTCTTTGAATAACACTTTAAAATATTTTTTCTAATTAACATTTTCATACCTCACAAATATTTTACCTAAATTACATACTTCTTGAGATTGAGAATACCCTAAATTATCTTTTCTACATACTGTTACAAAACTTGAAACATCATATCCCATTGAAGGTTCATCAATTAATTTAATATAATTGCAATTAGGATAATTTCCAACATATTCTCCATTTTCTTGATAATATGTACAAGGAGTTGTTGCTCTTTTTCCTTTGAAATCATAAATAATTCTTATTTCTAAATTACTTACACCCCAAAAATCCTCATATTTCCAGATATTGTTTTTTAACATCATTACTTTATCAAAATCAATGCAATTGCTTCTTTTAGACCCATATGCCCCTCCGCATGAAAATTCAGGTGAATTAGCTATTTTTGAAGCTAAAAGCACTGCATTTTGCTGTTCTAGTTGAGATGCAGTTTTTTTTAAGTTTTCATACCTGATATTTATTAAAAAAACTCCTACCAATAGTAAAACAACAATTACAGCAATTATCAAGAAAGCCATTTGCTTTACTTTCATTTGTGCTTTGCATGCTTTATTTTTCATTTTTTTCTCTTTTCTGTTTTTGTCTAATCTTTTTCAAAAAGATTATTACCATAATTTACAATCACTCCATTCATTGGCTGTTTGCAATTCTTCTGCTACATATTTAATTGCATTTAAATCCCTAGGAGTTTCATAATTTTTTAAAACAGTATAATAAGATATTGATAATTCAATTTTCATATCAGAATCACATTCTATTTCTTTTATCATTAAATCATATTTTTCATTGTAAATTTCAGATAATGAAAGTGCTCTTTGGATTAATCTTGAAACCTGACAGTCATAAGCATCTTTACTAGAAAATAAAGCAGCAAACATCATTGCATCTCCTGCAAAATAAAATCTTTCTCCATTTTTAACTAATTCACCAGAATTATAATCAATTCTAATATCGCATCCTGCTTGGTTATAAAAACATACATTTACACTATCTTCTGGACACTCTTCTGTCAATAATTTAGGTTGGTTTAAGTTGTCAATTTCTTCTTTTAAATCTCCTTGTCTTATTGTATCTGCATCTAAAAAACAATAAGTTTTATCTTTAGATAAAATATAAATTAAATCAGCTATTTTGTAAGGTAGGTTAAGTGGTTTTGAAAAGATATAAAATTTCTTTCCTTGAGAGGGATTTTCAGAAAAAATAAATTTGTTTTTAAAACTAGTATTCATTGTAATATCTGTCCAAGAATTTTTATTTCTTTGACTTGTACTTATTCTTTGCAATCCAAAATAAGGTTCTCCATTATCTTGAGTTGGTTCTTGAAAATAACATCCTGTGAAAATCCTTGTTTCAACAGGAGTTGTTATTGTTATTGTTTGAGAACTTTCAAAACTTGATTCAAGAGGATTTGTTAATATTCCAATTGTTTTTCCAACTTCTCCTTCAAGGGCTTTTTCTTCAATTTCAACAAATTTT
This sequence comes from Candidatus Woesearchaeota archaeon, assembly GCA_964447315.1. GTDB lineage: Archaea > Nanobdellota > Nanobdellia > Pacearchaeales > GW2011-AR1 > MWBV01. Next base: position 605 of record CAYURQ010000031.1, on the reverse strand, counting down.
ACAACACCATAAATAGCAATTCCTAAAATAAAAGCTCCTGCAATAATTGCAAATATTAAACCAAAAGAAATATTCATTTGTCCAATAGAATTTCTTTTATTTTTCACCACTTTTCGCATAAAATACATTAGAAATATAAGTATATAAATTTAAAGAAAATTAAACTCCAACTTGAAGTGGTTCTACAACTTCAAAAGGCCTTGCAACAATACTAACTTCACTTAATCCAGGTCTATTTCCATATTCATCCATACATTTTATGTATAATTCATTTTCAGTGTTCCATTCAATAGTATGATCAATACCATTTGTTGTAATCATTTCAAGTCCATCTTCTTCTAAATCATAAGTAGGTCCAAATGTACTATAATAACAAAGAGATTCTTCATTTGTAATAATTTTTAATTCATTAGCTTCTTTGTAAATTCTAATTATTTCAGGAGGAGTTCTATCAATCTCAACAGTAAAACTAATCATTGTTGTTGCAAGATTTCCAGCTTTATCTTCGCATTTTATGAAATAATCATATTCTCCTTCTCCTAAATATAAATCTTGAGTATTTTTATTTAAATATTCTGGAGAACCTTCATTATAAAAGAAAGCAT
>CAYURQ010000030.1:0-3149 GCA_964447315.1 Candidatus Woesearchaeota archaeon | reverse complement strand
TTGTTTGTATGATTCATATGCTTCTTTTGATTTTGTTTCTGTTGCCATTATTTTCTGTGTGAATAGTATGTTGATTATTTTATTGTTATAGATTAATATTGCAGAATTTGTTTTTATGTCTTTGAATTTCGCGTTTAGATGTTTATAATTTTTTATTATTTTTTTTGTTTCTTGTTCTACATCTTTATTAAATATTATTTTAGCATTTATGCCTTTTTCTTCTCTTTGTTTATGAAAATTTTGAAGCATTAAATTAACATCTAATCTGCTTTTATCTCCTATTTGTCTTGCTCCAATTACATAATATGTTTCTCCTTTTTTCAGCGTTCTTATGATTTCATCATATATTCCTTTTATTCCTTTGTATCCTTCGTAGATATTGGTTTCTATTTGTTCTTCATTATTTTTTTGCAGTAATTTTAATTCAGGTAGAATATTTTTTATTTCTTGCTTTTTTGTTTCTAAAAGATCAATTATTTTTTCAGGATCATTTGCTTGAAAATTTTTTTTATTTCCAATAATTGTGTAGTTGATTAATCCTTTCTTTATCAAATTTTCTAAGGCGTAATATATTGCCGAAATACTTATATTTGTTTCTTTATGTATTTTGGTAGTAGTTGTTTTTCCTATATTTAATAGTGTTAAATATATTTTTATTTCATTTTTTGAAAATCCTATGTCTTCAAGTTTTTTTGTATCCATATATTGTATAAACTACATTTAACTATATAAAACTTTCTTCTAATTAGAAGGAATAAAATTAAAATACTTCAATAAGTAACCACTATTAAGAAATGAATAATGAGGAATTAAAATGAAATACTTAACAAAAAAACATTTTTCAAATTTAGAAAAAGCAATCATTGAATCAAACGAGCGAGCACTATCTACAAAATTAACACATATTGAAAAATTAAGAACTGATGAATCTTTGAAAAAACCAATTAATGATAGTATTTATGCAGGTTCACTTTTAACCAATCTTTTAAATTGTATTCCAAAAGAAATTTTAAAAGATAATGTAGGAACTAAATTATTTCAATTTGAGGGATATAAACAAGAAACAGAAGAGCAGAAATTTCTAAGAAATTATTTTGATTTTTTTTTGATTAGTGATACAACTAGAAATGAATCAAATGATATAAATAAAAAGTATGACCCTTTTGAAAACACGAAAACTGAATCGCTAAATTTTTACATATTTAGACCATATACAGATTTGTTTGAATCTCGTAATACTTCAAAGTTTAAACTTAGTAAAAACTGTTCTGGATATGCATTAAATTCAGAAGGTCAAATACAATACATGAGAAAATATATTGGAAAATTACAAATTGATAAAAGAGTACCAATACAATATCTTACAACTTATTTAGCAAAAGATAATATCTTAATAGATGATTTTGTTAAGCAAGTATCTAAAAATCTAATAACAATAGCAGAAAAAGGAAGAACAAATGAAAGTTTAATAAAAGAAACATTATACAACACATCAATTCTTCCAGAAGATTGGATTATGGAAAAGTTAAAAAAATAAAAGAACTCCTTTTTGTTTCTTTTTTTTAAAAAGAAAGAGAGCTCAAATTTTATTCGACTTAACATCGCGATTAAGAGAAGTTCGCGAAGCGAATTTGGACGGAGCCTGCAAGACGGAGCTCTTTAAGCCCTGTTATCTGTCCTGAGCCAAAGGCGAAAGTCTGCAAGACGTGGCGAGGAGCGGAACGAAGTGAGCACCGCAGAGTTAATTTGGAATTTGTGGATGGTAGGATGGCGTGCGTTGTTTTATTTTTAGTAAGGATTTTTCCAGAAATGATTGAAATATCTCATAAAGCTTTCCTTTATTTTATCAGATTCTAATACGAAAGCAAAGGATTGTTTTCCCCACAAGATTTGTGCAACTTTATTGCCGAAAATTATTATTACCATCGGCACATAAAGGTCTTTTGGTAGTGAACAATACTTATAATAAGCAGTTTTATGTTTGCTTATTTTATTAGGTTCTAAACCTTTCAGAAAAGTACCCTGACTGACTAAATCATTCATCACATGCTTTTTTTCAACTCTCTGATTCATCCAATGTCTAAACCATACTTGCAAATTATCAGGAACTGCTTTGTATTCCTCAAAGCTATTTCCCCCTAACCAATAAGATTCTTTGTATTCAAGTATTTCTTCAAAAAGAGATTTAATTGCTTCATTTCCCCTAAAAACTTCCGCTTTTATTTCTGGTTTGGAGAGATCAAAAAGATCCTTTATAGCAGGAATTTGGCTTTCAAGATTCTTTAACTTTTTCTCCTTATCTTTAATTTCTTCAAGAAGTTTGTTTGGATGCGTACACTGGTATGTTCTTTTTCCTTTTTCAATAGTGTATGAAATAAGCCCTGCTTCTATGAGCTTGTTTAAAATGTCATATATATTTCTGCGCTCTATACCTGTTTTTTCTTGTATTTTGTTAAGTGTAGATATACCTAACTCTAAAACAGCAGAATATACTTTAATTTGTCCCGCACTCAGACCGAGTTCTTTCAAATTTTCAAGTATCATAGGGTATTGTATAACACCACATATATTTAAATATTACTCTAACACTATACTACTATAAAGTTACAAAATAATTGCAAGGAGGTATTAAACATGAAAACAAAAAACACACTAGCATCAATTGTTTTAGCGGGGGCTATGGCTTTTACAGGATGTAACAATGGGGAAACGAACAAACAAGTAGACCATCCTAATAGACAACAAACAACCTTCGTAACAACTGCCGAAAAAGTAGTGATTGAGCCCCACTATAGTGATAATAAAATCTACATGGAGGGAATTGTTATGAAGAGATTTGCTTATGGAAATGGTTTCCAAGTTCCAAATATTGAGGATTCAATTGTTTACAAAAAAGGTTCTCCAGAATATGAAGCTTTGCATCCTTTATTGACTGTAGAAAGAGAATACTAAATCCTCCCCTTACTTTTTGTTTTGCACGCCGTCCCTAATGATAATTTCAAATCTTTGATTTGACTATTTTGGGGCGGGTGGTCGGGGCTATAAATTCCAAATTAATTACAGATAACATCGGAATTTAACGAAGTCGCCGAAGGCGATTTGGGTGGAGAAACCTGCAAGGTTTCGGAACCGTTAAATTCCTGTTAGTT
>CAYURQ010000029.1:0-3621 GCA_964447315.1 Candidatus Woesearchaeota archaeon | reverse complement strand
TAACTCCTGCATTAGGAACTTTCTCCCCAACATTTACCATATTTTACATCCAATTTTTGTGGGTTATTATAGTATCATTATTCAATAAAAAAACATAATCCACGTTATATTTTTCAATAGCATAAATTGTTCCCTTGTTATTAGCTCCATTAAATCCTAAATTTTTTCCATTTTCAATTAAATCAACCCATTTAAAATCTTTTTTTATAATCTCAATTGTCCCATCAATACTCCCATTATCTACAAAAATAGTTTTGTAATTTTTATTTGTTGTATATTTTTTAACAGAGTTAAGACAATCCTTAACCAAGTCTTTATTGTTCATCCCAAGAATAATTATTCCTACTTTTTTGTTTTTAATTTTATTGGAATTATTTCCTTTTGTTGGCATTTTTGTACTCCTTTTCCATATTCTGCCAATATTCTGGAAGATTTTTTGTTAATTCATATCCATCCCAGATTGTTGGAGGCATTGGACCTTTTTTCTTTGCCCATTCTGTCATTTTAGTTATGCCTTCTTTTAAACTTGTTTTATCTTGAAAACCTAAGATTCTTTTTGATTTTTCTGTTGTGCAATATGCATGTTCAACTTCAAATCTCTTTGGAGCATGTTCTGGTTTAATATCAACTCCCATTGCATTTACAACAGTATCTGCTAATTCATTTATAGTATATTCTCTTCCAGCACCTAAATTAATTATTTCATTAGTTGCTTCTGGAATAAAAGGAGCTTCTGCAATACATGGCGCTATATCTCCAATATATGAAAATGCTCTTGTTTGTTTTCCATCTCCAAATTTTAATGGAGGTAGTCCCTGCATAACTCTATTCATAAAAATTCCAATAACATTTCTGTAAGGGTCTCCAATATTTTGTTTTTCACCATAAACATTGTGGGGCCTGATTATTATGCTGTCTAAATTAAACATTTCTTTAGCAGCCTTTAAATCCATTTCAACTGCATATTTTGAAATTCCATAAGGATCTTCTGGAACTGCTTTCATATCTTCATTAAATGGAGGCTTTCCTGAACCATAAACAGCCATTGAGGATGTAAATAAAAATTTATCAACATTATTTTTTACAGCTGAATTAATCAAATTAACAGAACCAATTAAATTATTATTATAATTATAGTTTCTTATAAAATGAGACAATCCTTCTGCTGCATATGCTGCAATGTGATAAATAATATCCTTTCCTTTAACAACTTTATCAATTAATTTAGAATTTTCAATACTTCCCTGAACAAATGAGATGTTATCGTATTCTGGAACATTTTCAATAAATCCTCCTGACAAATCATCTAAAATAGTTACTTTATGTCCTTTTTTAGCTAAATATTCTGCTACATGACTTCCAATAAAACCTGCTCCCCCTGTAACTAGTATATTTTTTTTAATTTTATGATTTTCTTTATATTTTTCATTATCCATCATTTTGTTAGCAAAAATCACTTTTTAAAGATTATTTGTTTTAAGAACAATATTTAATTAATATTTTTTATATATTTTTATTTACCAATTGTTGTTAAATGATTTGGAAAAAAACTGTTAACTTGTTTATATCCAAATTTTTTTAATATTTTTTCAACTTCATAACAGGTTTTTTTTCCATCAACAATATGATAGCTTGCAATTGCAATATAAGGTTTATTTTTTCTTTTATTGTATTTATTAGAGAGTGTTTTTTCAGCTCCTTCTAAAGCTTTTATTTCAGCTCCTTCAATATCCATTTTAATGAATTTTATTTTATTTAAAGAAATTTTTTGTTTTTTCAATTTTTCAACTTCTTTGTCTATTGTGGTTGTTTTAATAATAACATCTCCTTGTTTTGAAATCATTGCTCCAACACCCCCTGATTTAAATTTTAATTCAGTTTCTTTATCCCAAATTCCTTTTTCAATAATTTCACAATTAGTACAATTATTTAACTCAAGGTTTTTCTTTAAAATTTTTATATTATTTTTATCAGGCTCATAACAAAAAACTTTGCCATTAGGTCCAACTTTTTTTGATGCATAAACAGAAAAAGCTCCATTATAAGCTCCAAAGTCTAAAACAAAATCTCCTTTCTGAACATCTCTTAAACTTAGATATCCTTTTATTTCTCTATGAAGAGTAGAAAGATTTTCATTTAAGTATTTTGATCCTTTGAAACCCTTTTTATTAACTTCATATAAAATAAATTTCACTGGAACTCCCCTGTAAATTGTTCTAACAATATTTTTTTCCCATTTATGAGGAATATCTCTGAAGTAAAAATGTTTATAGTATATTTCTTTTCCAAAGTTGTAGATTAAGTTATTTTTTAAAAAACTCATTTTTCTTTTTCCTTTAATTTTTTCAATAAATTTTTCTTAACAAAAAATACTTCTAAACTTAAATGCCCTTCTAAAAAGTTTTTGTTTTTAATTAAATCATCAATGCTCATATCTTGATAAACAACTGGTTTTGAACGTTTTTTATGAAACCAATTAACAAGTTTCCCAAGCCAAGCAGATTCATCTTCTAATCTTTCCCATTCCATTATTGCTTTATGTATTTCAAATCCTTTTTCTTTTAATTTTTCTAATAATCTAATCATTTTTTGTTTTTCAATTAAGGGAAAATGAAGTTCAACAAAAATCATCTTTAAATTATCGAGTGTTTTTTCACCTCCACTAAATACAATATCTTCATAACCTTCAATATCCATCCTCATAAAATCAGGTTTTTTTCTTGATTTATTTTTAAAAAAATTATCTAGTGTTTCACATTCAACAATTTCAAAATTAGAGCTTTTTACAATTTCTGCTGGAGTGTTTAAATTTCCTTCTGGATTCACATTTATTTTTAATTTGCCTTTTTTGTTGCTAAATCCAAGATTAAACGCCTTAATGTTTTTTAATTTGTTTAATGAAATATTTTTTTCAAGTAAATCGAAATTTTCTTTAACTGGTTCAACAGCATAGACAATTCCTTTATCCCCGATTAATTTGCTTTCAAGTATTGCATAATATCCAATGTTTGCTCCTGCTTCTAAAACTACTTGCCTTGGTTTTAATAATTCTTTCAAAATTTTAACAGAAACATCTTCTCTAGAACCCTTTATCATTAAATCCCTATGAATGCCCTTTGCATTTTTATTTATCCACATTTCATAATCGTTAACTTTCTTTTTTATTAATTCTTTTTTGTTTTTTTTATCTTGTTTTTTTGTTTTATTATGAAGTATTCTAAATATTTGGTAAAAAATATCCCAGAAAACATATTTTAATCCAAACATTTTTAAGTTTCTAGAAATAATCTTTAAATTGTTATCTTTTTTTTCTTGGTACATTCCAAAAGATTTTTTAATTTTTCTAGCAAAATGAACAATTCTCCTTAAAGTTTCCATTTTTTTCTTGTCTTCTTCTGACAAAATAAAATAACCTTTTTTTTCATCAAAAATTCTTCTATCTAAAGCACTTTTTGAAACAATTGTTACTCCTTTCTTTTTTTCTTCATTAATATAAAAATCAATAACTCTTTTTGTTTTTGGAAATTTTTCTTTAAATTTTTCATAATCTTTTTTAGAAATTAAAATATCAAGATCTTTACCAAGTTTTTCACTTTTTTTATCATCTCCTCTAATAACAAC
>CAYURQ010000028.1:0-5795 GCA_964447315.1 Candidatus Woesearchaeota archaeon | reverse complement strand
ACCATCCAGGAAGTGATTTAATATTAAACAGGGAACTTAGCACTCCAACAGCTTGACACCCCAAAATACACAGGATGAATTTAATCCATTCCATTATTAAACAAATATGAAAGAGTATTTATTATTTTTCTTTTACTAAATACAAACCCCATACTAAAGATATTTTATAACAGTTAATTACCTTTCTTAGCATTAATTTCTCCACATTCTTTTTTTGAAGCACATCTGTTACAAATTCCTGAATTTTCAGACCATTCTTTTGTTCCAAAGCAAAGTTTTCTTGTTATTTGTATTTGTGTTTGTATCTGTGTTTGCATTTTTGTTTGTTTTTGTAATTGAACTTTTGTCATTAATGTTTTTCTCAGAATTAGTCTGAGGCTAATCACCTCAATATTAGGTAGGATTGGCTGCTTAAAAAGGTTTGTTTTGGGGGTTGTGTTTAGAAGTTGCGCTGAAGAAGTGAGAGCTATTCTTCATAAAATTCTTTATTAGCAAAAGCAACTATTTTATTTAAATATTCTTTGCCTTTTTTTGTTATTCGATAATGTCTATTCTCTCCCTTTCCATCATAATCAATCTTTTCCACATGTCCTTTGTCAATCAAATCCATAACTCCGCTCATAGTAGAAGGTTCTTTAACAAAATCCAGGTAATGAAGCCCTACAACAGTATTATTAGACAACATATGTAATGCAGCTAAAACCCCGCTATCAATAGATTTTTTTTCTTTTGCCATTTTCTTTTTACTTTGAATTAATATTTAAGGATTATTCTTTTGTAATATGTATTTTTCCCCTTTCCTCAACAAAACCTCTGAATAGTTCTTTGATCTTGCTTGAAGTTCTATTTTTTCTTAAAAGATAATGAGAACGAAATTAAAACAGATAAGATATAATAAATAATTATATCTAAAATTAAATTAACAACATTAAAATATGAATGGGAATATTCTGGGCTTGCTCCTATACCTACTCCTTTATACAAAAAAGGAAACCCTATATTAAAACTTCCAGAAATAAAAAATTGACGTATGTTTAATAGAAATAATCCTAATACGCATAATATTACAAAAAATATAATGGTTCTTTTACCATAGAATATTTTTTTATTCATAATTTAATTATGGTATTCATTATTTATAAACTTATATTTTTCTTAATTTTCATTCTCTCTTCCTCAACAGGATTTCCCCTTTCTTTGCTTCTGCCTTTAATTCATCACCTGGTTTTAGGCCTGATTTAAAAACATAATTCTTGGTTTCCCAGGATTATTTGACCAGAATAATTATTCCACAAAATATTCAGCAAACCCATTGCACCAGGTTCTTTTTCTTCATTCATCTTTGCAACTTCCCTCATATTTTTTATCATTAATTCTTTTGATTTTAAATCAGAGTATTTTGCATTCCCTCCTTTTAATAAGCAATTTACTACTTCATTGGAGGGTTCTAAAAATAATCTTGCTGTATTATCTTTTGCAGGTGTTGCAGAATGAGTTTCATCAATCCAGAATGAGAAAGGCAAGGTATATCCTATAAAACATCCTTTATTTTTTGCTACAACTTCTTTTCCAAAATTTAATCCTGCATTACAAGCCCTTGCATATATTAATCTGTTTTTTAATAATCCTAAGTTTTTGTGTATAGAGAAGAGGATTTCTCCATCTTGTCCAAAAAGAGAATCTTTATCTCCATGTCCATTAATAAATATTAATTTTGGATTTTTCTTTTTTATAAATTTTGAAACTTCAGAGATATTTGCATTTTTTCCATAAAAATCTTTTTTTGATTTATTTAATTTTTCAGCATTTTTTAAAATTTCTTGTGCATAATATGAAAGATAAGCAGTCCCATCATCATAATGTGGACGTGTTACAAGAATTATTTGTTCCATTTTATTGAACAAGCACTTTGGTTAATTCTCCGCTTGTTAGAGCTTTAATAAAATTCATTTGCATATCAATAACTTGCTTGCCTATTTCATCTCCTTTTTTTACACTTTCCATTAATTGTTGTTTATTGAAAGTGCCTTCATTTCCAATAGATAACTTGAAATTTTGAGGCATTACATCAAGCCTGGCTAAAACAAGTTCTTTTAAGTATTCATCATTTTTATTTTCTTTTTTCTCTTCCATTTTAATAGTTTCTTAAGTTATATTATTTTTAAAGCTTCTAATCTTTTTAAGATTTCTTGCCCTATTTTACTTTTATTTTTTATTTCAAAAAAAGCAGAATTCCAGGTGTAGGGTTTTTCATCAATAACAACTATAATATCTTCCATCCTAATTTTTTCTGGAAGATTTGCAAAAATCTTTATAAATTTAGTCCTATTCTCTTCCATTTCAAACCTTCAAATTATAGAGGCAATTTTACTTTATATTTTTATGTATTTTTTTAAATACATCTCTTAATTATTTTTCTATTTCCCCTTCCTCAACAGGATTTTTCCTTTCTTAGCAAGTTTTTTATATAGTAAGGTATTCATATAAAAATGGTGATGGAACTTTCAATATTTTTTGCAAGGCTTTGGGGTAGTTTCTTTGTAGTTTTTGGAGCATTATTTATTATAACAAGACAATTAGGAAAGACAATAGAGATGACTGATGACAAGGCTTTTGTTATTTCCACTGGTTACATAACTTTTCTTATGGGGTTAGTTACTGTTATTTTACATAATGTTTGGGTTCTTAATTGGACAATTGTTATTACTATTATGGGTTGGTCTACTTTAATTAAAGGTATTTCTAAGATTGGATTCCCTGAACAAATCCATAAACAAGCACAGCGATTTAAGAAGAATCAATGGATTAGTTCTGCTTTCTTAATTCTTCTAGGGATTTTTTTACTTGTTATGAGTTTTAATTGATATCTCTTTTATTCTTTCCTCAACACAACCTCCCCTTTCTTAGATTCTGCCTGGAGTTCATCTCCTGGTTTTAAGGCTGATTTTTCAAGGAGTTCTTTGGGCAATGTAATAACATACTTAGAATAGACTTTGTCTCCTCGTTTTTTTGATAATTTTTTTTATTCTTTTGATTTTTTAATTAGATCCTCTAAGGTTTCATAAGCTTTTTCCCAGTTTTTTGTGTCTACTTCAATATCGTTACATATCCCATTGTCAATTATTCTCCATCCTTGAGAGTAAGCTAAACCATTTATCCATTCATACTTTTTTCCATGATGGTATCCTGCAGTATTTAAAACAAATGGAACATTTTGATTACTTAGTTCTATTGCAACTCTTACCCCCATAGGATCTTCTTGTGTACTCTCTTGGTAATCTATTGGAAAATATATATCGCTAATTACTCCATCAATACCCTCTTTAATTTTTCCCTCTGAGTCATACATAATTTTTTTAGCTCTTTCATAAGAATTAGCATATCTTACTTCTAGTTCTGAGTGTTCACTAAAAAAGTTTCTAGCATCCATATAATGCTTTCCATCATCTTCAATCACTAAGATTTTTCTTTTGTTTTCCATAAATTTTATTACAAAAAAGGATTTATAATAATTATCTCCTCATAGGGGGGTAGAAAAACAAAGGTTTTATAAATTCTAGAAAAGTATTTCTTTTATGAATGAAAAAATACTAGAAGAAATTGGTTTAACTCAAGGAGAAACAAAAGTATATCTAGCAATGCTAAAAATAGGTTCTAGCACAATAGGAAAAATAACTAAACAATCAGGAGTATCTAATTCAAAGATATATGATATTTTGGATAGATTAAGTAAAAAAGGGCTTGTGGGAACAGTAGTGATAAATGGAAGAAATCACTTTGAGGCAAAAGATCCTTCAAGGTTAAAAGAATTTATAGAAATAAAAGAAAAAGAAATAAAAGAAAAAGAGAAAAAAGTAAACGAAATAATCCCTATTCTACAAAAAATAAAAGATTTTGCAGAACCCACGCAAGAAGCAGAAATTCTTCAAGGAATAAAAGGAATAAAAACATTTACAGAAATGATTTTAAACAAACTTGAAAAAGGTGATACTTTTTACATCTTAGGAGCTCCAAAAGAGTCAAACGAATTAATGGGAGGGTATTTTCAAGGTTGGCATGAAAGAAGACATAAAAAAGAAGTTAAGTGTAAAATACTCTATAATCAAGATTCAAATGAATGGGCAAAAAAAAGAAAGAAAACCCCTTTAACAGAAGTAAGATTTCTTCCAGAGAATGTTAAAACTCCTGTTTTGGTTGATATAGGAAAAGATTATGTTGCAACAATAATTTTTGCTGAAAATCCTCTTTGTATTGTAATAAATAATAAAAGAGTTGCAGAAAGTTACCTTAATTACTTTCAACTTTTATGGGAAATGGCTAGAAAGTAAAAATAAATTATTTTATCAAATTATCATTATAATATATTGAATTCATATGCTGGAACGGGGTAGGTGTCATTTTGAAAGTTTCATTTTCTCTTCCTCAACACAATCCTACCCTTCTCTGCTTCTGCCTGGAGTTCATCACCTGGTTTTAGACCTGATTTTTCAAGGAGTTCTTTGGGTCAAATATTTAAATGTATTAATCTTAGTGAGATTATGGCTAATGATAATGGCTTGGTTGATGAATATGAAAAATTAGAACAACAAAAGAAGTTAATATTAGAAAAAGAAGAAGAGCTTAAAAGAAGAATAATTGAACTTGCTAAGAAAAAAAATACAGACACTTTATTTGGAGCACATAAAAAATGTTCTATTAAAGAATATGAAAAAGTAGTTTATCCTGAAGATAAAAAAATGATTCTTGAATTGATTAAATCAAAAGGAATTTATGATAAATATTCCTCTATTAATTATTTTAAATTAAATCCTGCAATTCTAAAAGGAGAAATTGATAAAGAAATAATTGATTTAACAAAGAAAGAAAAAGCATTTAGATTTTCATTTAAGAATATTGAATAAGATGAAAAAGAAAAAAATAACTCCAGAATCTGAATTTATCGGAAAAGTTAGAGGAATGATTGATCACCTTTATCCAAATATTGAAGAGGAAATGAGAGAAGAATTTATACATGAAAATCCTCATATTTTAAAATTAGCAGAAAGAAAATCTGATTTTAGATTAGGATTTCATTCATGGTTTTTATTGAAATTTGAATTTCCAAGTGGTGCTACTGCAATGGAAATGGCCGATTCTTTTCCAATGGACTTTTTTAATAAAGATGATAAAAAAATAATTAAAAACTTCTTGAATTATAAAGAATCATTATTTGAGATAATAAAAATCTCTAATGATAAAAAAGAGTATACTTTAAGGGATTTATCAGATAATAAAGAATATCTAGTAAAAACAATAGACTTACCTGCAAAACTAGAAGTAAAAGAACTAGTTCAGGCAATTTTAGTAAAAAATCTTAATGAGGAGTATTTCTTTTATGGACTTGTAATCTCTTTTACAATTTATGAGGAAAAAGGATTTATCAAGGAAATATTAAAAGAAATTAAGGAAGAGACTAAAGCTAGAAAAATTAGGGCTAAAGAAAAAATTGAATGGGATATTGTTAAGTAAAAAGAGTTAAACTAGTGTTTAATAACAAAATCCCTTATTAAACGATTTGGCTATTTTGTTTAATAAGAAGATTTACTTTGACATTACTTTAAATTTACTTTAACCCCTACACTCCATATTTAAAGTAAAAGTTTAAGATAGATTTATTTAGTTTGTTTTCTACTTTTTTGTGTAACAAAAAAGTGCTTTCTCCTCTTAAAAAATAAATTTAAAAATACTATTAATAGTAAGATGGATAAAAAACAAATATTGCAGGTTATTGAATCTGGGAAATCTCAAGAAGTAGA
>CAYURQ010000027.1:0-6183 GCA_964447315.1 Candidatus Woesearchaeota archaeon | reverse complement strand
TTGTCTTTAATTTCATTGTCAATTTCACCTTTGAGAATCTTGCTGTTTATTTTGGGGTAGCAAATCATTGAAAGTTCTTGATAAAGTCCCTTTTCTTTTATTAAATTCAAAAATTCATCTCTTTTGTCTTTGTCTTCTGGAAGTAGAACCTTGTCAAATTCTTTTACAGAGCATTTGTTGTTAGAGCCGTAAATAATGTCCAGGTTGAATTGTTTTGCATATTGTATTATTTTTTCTTTAAATTCATTTTCTGCATCTTTTAGTTCTGCTTGTTTTGCTTTAATTTCAGAGAATTCATCTACTAGTTGAACTCCTTGATTTTCTTTGAATTCTTTTATTTCTTGTATTAACTCTAATTCAGCTTGATGCTTGAAACTAGGGCAAATGTTTCTATAACCGCAATAATCACAAAGTGCTGTTATATTTGTTGGAAATTCTTTTGCATTTTCTATTTCTTTTATTTTATCAACTATTTCTTGCTGTAATTTTTTTAATTGTTGTTCTGTTCTTTCTGAAACAACTTCTTTATTAAAAGCAAGCATATGCCAGACTAATTTAACTGATTTAACATCTTTGAACCTGTCTTTTACCCATATTGAATACATTGCTAATTGTCTGTCTGAATCAGCTTCATCCTGGTCTTTCATTCTTGAGTTTGTTTTATAATCAATTACATAGTAATTTCCTTTATTATCACATGCAAATCTATCAATTCTTACATGCCATTGGTTTCCATCAGGAAGAGTCATTCTGTCTTGAGTTTCTAAATCTAATATTGTTAATTGTTCAAATGGTTTGTATTTATCATAATAATCAGAAAGGAATTTCTCACCCATTTTTCTATAATTATCTGAAGTTAAACCTTGTTTTACAATTTTAATATCTTCTGAATAGTTTCTTTTCCACAAATCCCTGTAAAACTTAATTAAACTTTCTTTAGATACTCTTTTCTTGAATTTCTTTTTCTTATACAAATCTTCCAGGGATTGATGAACCATATCTCCCATAAAAGCCTCTATTGTGTTTTGTATTTCAGGCTTTTCTTTATCTATATATCTTAATTTATATTGATAAGGGCAGTTTTCATAAGTAGTTATACGTGAGTGAGAATATGTTGCCATTTTATTATACTTATTGGATTGAGAGGTATAAAAAGTTAGTTGTTAATTATAGAAAGGGGTTATTTTCCTTAATTTACAGATAAAACCCCTTATTTTTTGAATTAAAATTCAAAAATAGAAAACCTTATATATTTGTATATATTATATAAATCATAGGGGAACGCGACCTGACGAACTCTGTGCTCGCTTGCGATGATGCAGTTAGTAGGATTGACGGGACGCACTTACCCTAATCATTTTTAGTTCTCTTTAAATTTAACAGAGTATCTATAACTAGACTTAACCTATATTCTTTGGTATTTTTCTTTAATTTACCTTCTTTAACAATGGTGAACCTTTTTCCATCAATTCTTTTATATTATTCAATCACTATCCCAGCCAATTAATAGTCCCCCTCTCAACTCAGAAATTAAAATCATTAATTATTTCATTTAATCATATTTTTTTATCTTTGCCTTTTTTTTCAAAACAATCTTACCTTTTTCTGATTTTATTTCAACATCCTCTCCATATTCTATACCTGATTCTTTTAAAATAAGAGGAGGAATATTTACCATATACTTATAGTAATCTTTATTATTATGTTTTCTCAAAAATCTCTTCTGAATTTTCATGTAATTTTAAGCTCTTTTTTATATATAAATCTTGAGGCACCCAAAAGCTTATATATTTGAGGTACCTAACATATTTATGAAAATTAAATCTCTTGGTATGGGATGGAAAAGTAAAATAATTTTCAAAAGGATGACTGCTTATATATCAATAAACAAACTTATTGTTGAAGGTTGCAATCTTAAAAAAGGAGATATAATCTATTCATATTTAGCTGAAGATGAAAAAGGAAGGAAAATTACAATTACTTATCTTGATGGAAAGAAAAATAAATGAAAAATATAAAAACTTGTTGCAACTAAATTAAACATGGAAGAAAAAGGAGACACACATATAGCAATATTCAATGGAAAGTCAATAAGAAGAACTTGGTTTAATGAAGAGTGGTGGTTTGTAGCTACAGACATTATTTCAATACTTACAGATTCTAAAAACCCAAATGGTTATCTTAAGGATATGAGAAGAAGAGATGAAGGGTTTAATGAAGGATGGGGGCAAATTGCCACCCCCCTTGATATAATGACTCCAGGAGGAAAGCAGAAGATTAATTGTGTTTCAACGAAAGGAGCTTTTAGGTTAATCCAGTCAATACCCTCTAAGAAAGCAGAACCATTCAAAAGATGGCTTGCAAAAGTAGGTTATGAAAGAGTTCAGGAAATAGAAAACCCTGAATTAGCCCAGGAAAGAATGAAAAAACTTTATGAATTATTAACTATTTTTTCCTCTTTAAATGTACAAATTTTCTTATGATTCTCTAATGCCCATTCCATCATATATACCTTTTGACAATAGGGACATTTGTATTTATTTCTTAATTGCTTGCAGTTATCATTATGAGACATATCTTTAATTTTAGAATATAACTTATATTACATATACTCCCGCAAAAGCTTACACACAAATTATATTAGTTATATTATCAAAGAATATTTATGAGTGAAAGCCAATCAAGATATAGTATTGTTGAAAGATTAACTCAAAGAAAAATTGAGATAATGAATTCTAAATCTAATATTAAAGAGGATGTAAAAAAGAAAGAACAAAAAATAGGAAAATTAAAAAAAGAACTTGAAAACTGGAAAAAAGATATTCAAGAAGACATAAAAAGAGAGCAAAGAAAAAAAGAACTTGAAATAGAAAAGATGGAACAGGAATATGAAAATTCAAAAGACCAAATGGATGAAAAAGAAAAAGTATTTAATGAACAAATAAAAGCAGTTGAAAGTGCTTTAAAATCTATTGAAGAAATATCAAAGACTTCTCCTACAATTCAAGTTTAGTTTTTGATTCAATAGAGTCTGCAAAGAAAAAAAGATGCCATGTGCACAAGCAGACAATTAATGGGAAAAATAAACCAATGCCATGTTGCTGGTTCCTCCTCTAAGGAGGTTTTTACTTAATTTATAGATAAAACATTTAATTCAATTAAACAGAAATTAATAAGATAAAATTCTTTTTTTTCTTAAGGGGTAATAAACAATTCCTAAAACAATTAAACAAACTCCTAAAATAGCAGCCCCATATCCCATGTAAACATATTTGATATGCTCTTCAAATAATTTGATTAATGCAAGACCTAATGCAAAAGAACCAAATCCTGTTCTTATATAAGCCAAAGTATTTCTTTCGTTAGCTAAAATAGTTCTTTCTTGTGCTAACTTTTTATGACTAATTAATCTCTTTTTAATATAATTATCCATATTTTAACCTCTTTCTTTTTAAAAGGAATTTTTTGAAGTTTATATATTTTTTTAATATATTGGAGGATTTAATTATGAACCTTATACTCCCCAAATCTTCATATCTAGGTAATCCCTGACTTTTGCTTTAGCCCATCTTTCTTTTTCTTTAAAAGTCTTATTTTTCACCCTCCAAAACTTCCTGGTAATTCAGACATGTGTTTTTCTATGAATTCTATTATTTCTTTTTTGTGTTTTGGATTTAGTGATATTCCTGTGTAGTTTGGCTTGTTTTTGACAAGGAGCCATCCAGTGTTTTGAAGTTCTTTGATTATCCTGTCTCTGTTAGGAAATCGCTTAAAATGTTCTAGCCGGTCATATTTTGCTCCCCAATTCTTCTTTGAGTATGCAAGCTTAAACATTAATTGTGCTTTTTCTTTTTCAAGATCTGATGACATGAATATATTACTTATAGAGGTATTTTAAATGTTTCTGTTTTTGATAGTTTAAACATATAATATAGAAATATTTATAAACATAAATTAACATAAATTAACATGGAAAATAAAGAAAACAAATCAGCATTTTTGGAATACTTTGGAGATACGCCAAAACTTAGGTTTTTGGATTTTCTTATTGGAAATCATTTCTTTGATTTTAATATGACTGATATGGCTAAAGAAGCAGAGATTAGTTATAATTCCCTTAAAAGTTTTTTTGACGAATTTGTTGAAAAAGGGATAATTGTTAAAACCAGAAGAGTTGGAAAGTCTGATATGTACAAACTTAACATGGAAAATGAAATTGCAAAAAATTTCATCCGGTTTGCATGGTTCTTGACTAAAAAAGATTTAGGGTTGGCCTCAGAATCTGAAGATAAAAACAAAGAGATTGTTTTTGTTTCTTAATTATCTTCCCAAAATCTTTATATTAATCATCTTTACAATTAAATCATTCCGAATAATAATCCTGCAATTGTTGAATATATTACAACTAATAAAACATAAACTCCTGTTTTTTTGTTTCCTAAAACTCCCCGAATAACAAGCATATTTGGAAGACTTAATGATGGTCCTGCTAATAATAATGCAAGTGCAGGTCCAGAAGCCATTCCTTTAGCAATTAAAGCTTGTAATATAGGTATTTCTGTTAATGTTGAAAAGTACATAAATGCTCCAAATATTGAGGCAATAAAGTTACCTAAAACAGTATTTTGTCCAACTAAATTTTGTATTAAAGCTTCTGGAATTAAAGGCATTATAAACCCTGCAATAAATACACCTATAAATAATAAAGGCAATAAAAGTTTAGAAAAACTCCAGGTTTCTCCTAGCCATTCTTTTGTATTTTCTTTTTTGAATTTAAAAACAACAAGTAAAACAAGTGCAATAGCAAAAGAAAACATTAAAATGTATTTTATTAATTGATTTATTTGAAGTCCATTAACAACTAAAACAGCTATCATTAAACCAAAAAATGCAAAAAGAATTTTTTTTGAGGTTTGAGTATCTTTACTTTCCTGAATAAACAATCCTCCTTCTTTTATTTTTTCTCTGAATATAAATGCCATTGTTAAACCAACTAAAATAGATAAAAATATTGAGAAAATTATTCTGGCTATACCAATCTTAAATCCTAAAACAGACATTGTTAGAAATATTGCAGCAATATTAATCGCAGGTCCTGCAAACAAGAAAGTTATAGCAGGTCCAAGTCCAGCTCCTCTTTTTCTTATTCCTGCAAATAAAGGCAGGATTGTGCAAGAGCAAACAGCTAAAATAGCTCCTGAAACAGAAGCAATTGAATATGAAACTGATTTTTTAGCTTTGTGTCCTAAATATTTTAAAATAGCATCTTTTTTTATAAAAACTGCAATAGCTCCAGCAATAAATAATGCAGGAACCAAACAAGTTAAGACATGTTCTTTTGCATATTCAGAAAGAAGAATAAAAGCAGATAATATTGAAGTTTTAAACCAATCAGAATTTGCTGGAATAAAATACAAAATTGCAAATACTATAACTATCCAAATCAGTAAATTCCAATCTTTTCTTTCCATAATAACATATTGACAATTATCAATATTTATAAATGTTTTGAAAAAGTTTTTGAAGACTATTAAATTTTAATAAAACTCTTACTCATACCTCAAACTCAAATCAAGGATTTGGTAAAATGTTACGAATTTCATTCGTAACGTAAAGCATCAACTGGTTTCATCTTCGAAGCATTATAAGCTGGAATTGCTCCAGCTATCATACCTATTAAAACTGAAAACAATAAAGCCCCGATTACAAGTTCAGGCGTTATTGAAGTTGCCCCAAACATTCTACTTGTCATTCCCCCACCATTAGCACCTAAAGAACCAACAAAGTTAGAACCAAAAACTCCAAATATAACTCCTCCAATTCCACCCACCAAACCAATCAATGCAGAATTTAACAAAAAGATTAAAAGAATATCCTTATTTTTCGTTCCAATTGCTTTCATTATTCCTATTTCTTTTGTCTTTTCTAAAACAGAAGTAAACATTGTATTTGCAATTCCAACACCTCCAACGATTAGAGAAATTACTGCAATAGCTGTAAGAAACAAAGTCATAGTGCTTAATGTTTCCCTAATTGCCTCTTGTTTATCTGCAGGATTTGTGACAGTAAAATCCTGATCTTTCTCACTTAAACTCCCTCTTGAAAACCTAAGCTTTTTTTCTATTTCCTCAATTGTTTCATCAACCAAATCTATATTTTCAATCTTTACATAAATAGAATCAA
>CAYURQ010000026.1:0-6278 GCA_964447315.1 Candidatus Woesearchaeota archaeon | reverse complement strand
TGAACATTTGACATTCCTTGTTCAACAAATTCATAATACTTATCAGAAGTATAATTTAAAAAAACATCTCCATATGCATATCTAAACAAACAATTATTTCCTGGATAATATCCTTGTATTTCAAAAACACTTTCAAAACCATGAATAACTCCTAATTCTGGAATTAAAATATTTTCAAAACAATTCATTTCAAAAAAAGTACAATTAGAAACAGCAGATCTAAAAGCACTTAAACTTTCATCACAACTAATAG
The DNA here is from genome assembly GCA_964447315.1 of Candidatus Woesearchaeota archaeon. Taxonomy (GTDB): domain Archaea; phylum Nanobdellota; class Nanobdellia; order Pacearchaeales; family GW2011-AR1; genus MWBV01. The sequence continues at coordinate 6,025 of CAYURQ010000026.1, read as the reverse complement.
ATGTATTTGAAGAAATTAAATCAACATCTGGAAAATAACAATTTCCAAAACAACATCTTAATGAATTAGAAGAATTAATCCAATTGCCCTGACATTTTTGATCACTAGTACAAACCTTTCCATTATTTTCAGTACAAGATAATTCACCATCTCCAATAAAAGATTGATTTTTAAGTTCACCAGATTCTTCATTTTCTGTAGAAGCATTAGAAAAAGTATTATTTTCTAAAATAGTTTCTTGTTCTTGAATAATTTCTTCTTGTGAACCCAGAATATCTGAACAAAACCTCTCAATATCAGGAAAATTAGATTTACCGCATCTATTTAAATCAAAACACTCTCTTCTTCTTAAACCATCAATACAATCTCCCCATTTTTTACATTCCCAATTAGGAATACAATATTGACCATCAACCCTCTTAAATTCAACAACAGCTTTATAATTAACAATTTCAATCAACCAAACTCTTAAATCATACTCAGTATCATTATTTAAATCAAAAAAAACACTTTCATTTATCTTTATTAATTTAGTAATAGGATTACTTTGAATAGTAACATATATGGAACTAGAACCAATTACAGTGATATTTGCTTTATGCCTTTGCTTCTCAAATTTAAAGAGAAGAGAATCATTATTATCAAGATTAAAATCTTCTCCAAGATATAAATCTCTTTGAGAAATATATTTATTATTAAATGAATAAGAAATAAAAATAGTTGTTAAAATTAAAAAAAATAAAATACTAAATAAAGTTAAAAATAATTTACCAATAGGTTTTCTAGACTTTCTCTTTTCAGGATTAATATTGGCAAAATCACCTTCAATATCTTGATAAGGCATAAAATAACATATAAAGAAGAATTTATAAAATTAAGCTCTTTTCAGAGAGCATGAAAAATAAAGAAAAAGTCTTAATTGCAATGTCAGGAGGAGTTGATTCCAGTGTTGCTGCTCTTTTGTTGAAAAAACAAGGATATGATGTTGCAGGAGCATTTATGAAAAATTGGTCTGATACAAAAGATGCAGTAACAGGAAGGTGTGCTTGGAGAAATGAAAGAGACTTTGCAATAAAAATAGCTGCAAAATTAAATATTCCTCTGATAACCTTGGACTTTGAAAAACAATACCGTTCAGAGGTTATTGATAAAATGTTTGAAAAGTACAAAAAAGGAATTACTCCAAATCCAGATATTGATTGCAACCAAAAAATAAAATTTCCTTTATTATTAAAACAAGCTAAAAAAAGAGGAATTAATTTAATTGCAACAGGACACTATGCAAGAAATAAATTCAATAAAAAAACAAAAAAATATAATTTATTCAGAAGTTATGATGAAACAAAAGACCAATCTTATTTTTTATATAAAATAAAACAATCAGAACTAAAACATACATTATTCCCAATTGGAGATTTAACTAAAAAACAAGTCCGTGAAATAGCTAAAAAAAATAATTTCGTAAATCATAATAAAAAAGGAACAGTGGGAATATGTTTTATAGGCAAAGTTAATCTAAAGGATTTTCTTCAAAAAAAGATTAAACCAAAATCAGGAAAAATTTTAAATCCAGATGGAGATGTTATAGGACAACATGATGGAATTTATTATTATACTATTGGTCAACGTTTAGGACCAAGATATGGATTTGAATTGAATCGTGTTTCAACCAAGAACAAAAATAAACCAAAAGAACAGCAATTAGAAAGATGGTATGTAGCTAGAAAAGATACAAAGAAAAACATAATAATTGCAGCACCAAAAAATCATCCATTAAATTTAAGAAAAGAAATTATTCTTAAAGGATTTCACCTTATATCTGAATCAAAAGATAAATTCAAAAATAATCCAAAAAAAGTTCTTTCAAGAATAAGAAATGTAGGAGAATTACTTCCTAGTACACTAAAATACGATAAAAGTAAAAAACAATTTAAAATAACATTAAACAAACCAATAACAGGAGTAAGTGAAGGACAAGCAATAGTTCTATATGAAAAAGAAAAAGTATTGGGTGGAGGAACAATTAGTTTTTAAAAAGAAAAAATATAAGGTCTTGCTTTATCAAGAGTCATATCCACTAAATCTCCAGTACAATCATAATATTCACTTTCATAATTATAATAATTAGCCCCGTATAAATTCATAAGTATATCTCTAAAAGCAGTTCCAGGAAGTACATAGTCACACCCAAAAGGATAATCTCCAGGAAAACATCCTATTTCATATTCTTCAAAAAAATTCAAATCACCACTAGAAACATGACATTCCATTGATTTTCCTTGATAAATACTTGTATCAGTCCCAGGAGCCTCATCAAGAGTATATTTAATTATGCATTCTCCAAAATTATCCTTGCCTAAAATAGATAAAGAAGATACTTCTCCAGGAGCATTTATAACTTGAACATTTGCAGGCTGACACTCATTTAAAAAAGCATTTCCAAAACAAATAGAAGAACAATCTTCATCAAAAGAAGGAACACTTGTTTTAACATTTCCATGCCCATATTCAATAATAGGAAGGCTAGGAATATCAACAGTTCCACAATTACCAGTAAAAGTAGGACAATTTAAACTCTCAACACTAGATACATATTCATCAAATAAGTTTTCTTTAAGATTAGAATCTTTGCAACAATAAATATATTCATCATTATACTCTAAAAGATTAGTAGTTCCACTACAATAATGAGTTAAATTAAGAGAATCAACATGTTTCATATTATTATACAAACAATAATCACTAGGCAAATTAAAATTATAACATTCACTTTCACAACAAACAATTTCATCATCATTTAAATCATAATCAAATCCTTTACAATAATATCCTTTAGTTTTATTACAAAAATATTGTCCACTAGAACAAGCAGAGTTATCAGTATCACTATCATTTAAAACACCATTCATACAATCTTCAGGACAATAATGATAAGAAGTTGAAATATTTTCTCCATAATCACAAAAATTGTTTCCACATTTTTCACAATCTTCAGGACAATAAGAAGAATGTGTGGAAATAGTTTCATAATAAGTGCAATAACCATCACCACATGCTTCCTGTTGACTATTATTTAAAGAACCATTATCAAAAGAATCATTATCATCATAAAGATATTCTTGAATAAGTCTAAATTCGTAATCTTTTCTTTGAATGTCATAAAAATTATAAATTAATTCGTGCTTACATTTACAAGTTGAAACTACATTTGTAGAAGGTTCTTTAACTTTATATTTGAGGATTACTGTATCTCCAATTATTTCATGAGAACCATTAATAATTTCTGATGAACAAAAATGAACAACATATTTTTTTATAATTAAAGTATTTGAATTAGTCCAATTATTATCTACAACCCTTATATTAACTTGTCCTTGAGAATTAAAATCATTATGTCTATAATTAAAATCAACTTCCTCAACACAAAGATTATAATCAAATCTCATCTTATGATTACTTCTAAAATTATCTGAATTTAAATTATCTGAATTAGTATTATTCATTACATTTGAATTATCAGAAAAATTAATTGGAATATTTGAAATCCTAATAAGATCATTCATTCCTTTTACTCTAGGAAGTGTAATATTTTCATCAACAGGATTTTCTCCAACACATCTTTGCTCACTAAAAGGTTTAAAAAATTCACTTCCACAATCATTATTATCTGTGCAAACTCTTTCCCGCTTTCCATTAATACAACCACCCCACTCTCCACAAATCCAATCTTCTTCACAAGATTCTTTGGTTATTTTTTTAACAGCAATTACTGCTTTTCCATTTTTATCAATTCTGAATAATTTAACTCTAATATCACTCTGACCATCATCATCTAAATCTAATTCAATTACTTGATTTACTTCTAATCTAAATTTTAAAGGATTACTCCTAATAACAATCTCAGCCCAATCCTCTCCAACATTTTGAACTTCTATTTCATGTTCTTGTTCTCCGACTTCCATTTTAACAGATTTATTTTCCTCCATTTGAAAAGAAGCACCAACAATAAGTTGTTTTTCAGAAACCTTTTTATTAGTAAAAATTCCTAAATTAATAGAAAAACTAATTATAATTAAAATAACTATAATAGCTCCAAATAATAAAACAAGTGTTTTGAGATAATTTTTTTTAGGTTTATTATCTATTGGTTGTGTAACTGGAACTGGTTGAATCTCTTGAGAATCATCAAAATTATTAACTTTAGCAGGAATTCTAGGATCAGTTATATTATGAGAATTGTCTATAACCTCTTCTTTCTCTAATTCTTTTTCAAAATCCACCATCTAAAAAATTAAGAATATAATGTTTATAAAATTATTGAATAAATTTAAATATCCTTTTAATTTAATATAAACATGGACTTTAATGAATTAATTCAAACAAGAAAAAGTGTTCACAAATTTAAATCCACAAAACCAGACTGGAGAACAATCTTAGAATGTTTAGACAGCACTAGATTTGCTCCAATGGCAGGAAACCAATTCACTCCAAGATTTATTTTAATTAATGATTCAAAAAAAATAAAAGAAATTTCAAAGGCATCTGAACAAGATTTTTTTGAAAAAGTCAATTATATTGTTGTTGTTTGTTCTGATAAAAAATTACCAGTAAATGCTTATGAAGACCGTGGTGAAAAATATGTTAAACAACAAGTAGGTGCAGCAATTCAAAACTTTTTGCTAAAATTACATGAATCAGGACTTGCAACTTGTTGGATTGGACATTTTTATGATGAAAAAATAAAACATCTTCTTAAAATACCAGATGAAATTGATATTGAAGCTTTATTTCCAATTGGATATGAATATAATTCAAAAGAAAAACTAAAAAGAAAAATTGACTTTGATAATATAATGTATTTCAATGAATACAAAAATAAGAAAATGAACAATCCTAAAAAGATGGATGTTTAATTATAAACAAAGTAAATCACTTAGCATAAAAATATTTTCTAAAAAAAGGTAAAGACAAAATACAAACAAATACAAAGATTACTATTTTATAAAATTCTAATTTATGAATTGACCAAATTAAAAAACCTGAAAAAATACTGAAAAAAGAAATAAAACCAATAATTTTAACAACAGAAAGAATCTTCTTGGATTTCCTCTTTTTAAGAGAATATAATCCTCCAAGTAAGAAAACAATAAAATATCCTAAAAAGAAAATTAAAAATAAAACCTTTAATAAAGAGAATTCATAAAAAACAAAAGGAGTGAATGTTGATAAAGCTAAAAAGAAAATTCCTGCTAGAAAAAAAGAAATTACTGAATTATCTTTGTGTTTATTTTCTTGTTTTTTAACTTTTGTTAATTTAATTTCCTTTATCAACCTCATTACTGCCCAAAAACCAGTAAGAATTATTATCAAAGCTAAACCTCCAAAAACAAAGTAAACCCAAATTGGCACCTCTACCATGACTATATTTAACAATAAGAAGTTTAAAAATCTTTCAAGAAAAAATAAAAAAATAAAAAAATAAAATTTATGGATGAATTTGTTTATCTCCAGACTTCAATACCTAAATCAGACATTTCTTTAGAAGGAGTGAATGCTTCTTCCTCAATATCTTTACCCAAAACATACGGAGAGCTAACTCCAGTCATAATTGTAATAACCCTAACTTTTCCAGTAAACTCTTTACTGATTCTCGCACCAATTATAACATTTGATTCAGGATTTAAGTTTTCAGATACTGTTCTACCAATAACATCAAATTCTTCTAATTTCAAATCAGGACCACAAGTTACATGAATTAATGCTCCACTAGCACCTTTATAATCCACATCAAGTAGAGGATGAGTCAGGGCTTGTCTAACAGCTTCATTAACTTTATCTGATTGAGAATCAGATTCACCAATACCAATAACTGATACTCCACCATTTCTCATAATTGATGAAACATCTGCATAATCCAGATTAATTAAACTTGGTAATGTAATTGTTTCTACAATACCTTTAATCATAGTTGATACAAGTTCATTTGCAACTGCAAATGCTTGCTCAATTGGTAATTGTCCTGCAA
>CAYURQ010000025.1:0-6656 GCA_964447315.1 Candidatus Woesearchaeota archaeon | reverse complement strand
CGCGGCAGCGGACGGTCAGGTGCGCATCGCGTTCCAGGGTGAGATGGCCTTCCAGTTTATAAAATAATCCCAGATATTATAAATGGAAAATTTAACTATAACAATAAATCTTATTGAAAAAACTCTTTCTTTTGAAAACAATAAAATCAATCTAGAAAAATCCTTAACAGATGTTAAAAAAAACAAAGAAAATAAAAAAGAAACATGCACAGAAATTATATATGATAATAATAAAGTTTTATATGACGAGGCTTGCAAAATTATAAGATTTACAAAAGAAAATAAATTAACAGAAAAATTATATATTAAAGTTTATGAGCATGACAATGATGCAGTTCAAATAATAGGAAAATATTCATTAAAAGTTATTAAAAATTATCAAACACCAATAGAAATTCTAAGTTTGCCTTAAATAATTCATACACTAAAAAATCAAAGATTTCAATAGAAAATTACAATTATTCATACCTTAAAGCATCAACGGTATTTGTTTTTGATGCTCTATAAGCAGGAATTACACCAGATATTGCTCCTGTTAATGTTGCAAAAGCCACACATCCAACAAACAAAGGCCATCCAAAGTGAGGGTCTAAAAATCCAAAACCAACACTATCTAAAATCTGAGCTCCAATCCAGCTTAAACCAAATCCAATTCCAACACCTAAAACACCAGCAACAAAACCCAAGAAAGCACTCTCAAATAAAAATATAGTAAATATTCGGGAATTTCTTGCTCCAATTGCTTTTAAAATTCCTATTTCCTTATATCTTTCTAAAACAGATGTAATCATAGTATTAGCAGTATTTATTCCTGAAACAAGAACTGAAATTGAAGCTATTAAAATAACAAATCCAATAATAATATTAATTGCTCCTTTGTAAGAATCAACCATCTCTTCAAAACTTTGAACAAAAAAATCCTCTTTTCCTTTTTCTAAATTTCTTTCTTTTCTTAAATTTCCTTCAACATTATCAATTGTTCTTTGCATATTATCTATATCAACTCTTGCAACTATCTGGGCATAGCTTGTTTTGTTGGGAAATAAATCTTCAAATCTTTCGTTAGCAATATAAATATTAGCATCATCAGTTGGATTTCCTACACTATTCATAAAACCAATAATTCTTAATTTTTCTCCATTAATCTCAATAACTTCGTTTATATCATAAGACCTATCAAATATTTTTCCATCAACAAGATAATTATAACCTAAAACAACTCCTTTATCCCCACTTCTAAGAAAACGTCCTTTCTCTGGCTCTGCCTGAAACAAATCCAAAACAAGAGGATACTTTGGATTATAAGACATCATATAAACATATTTCTTAATCCCTCCTTTATCAACTTCAACACTCTGCATGTAAACTCCTGTTGCTTCATAAACTCCAGAAGATTTTTCAATAGCATCTAAATCATCTTTTGTTAATGCAAAAGAACTATCTCCAGTTGTTCCCCCAAATCCTTTTGCCATTATAATAATTTTATCTGCAGAAGAACCTGTAGTAAATGATTCAGTATACTCATAAAGCCCCCAGCCATAACTTATGAAAATGAAAATAGTTGCAATTCCAATTAAAATTGAAAACACAGTTAAAAAACTTCTACCTTTTCTTTGCTTTAAATTCCTCAATGAATATCTTATTGTTTCGTTGTCCATTATTGCCATTTTATAGTTTCTTTTTTATCAAAATATCTTGTTTTTCAATTTTTAAATTTAATTTTTTTATTAAACCATAACTTTTTGCACCTTTATTTATAATTCCCATAAATTCTTTGAAATCATTTTCTTTATAATATTTAAATGCAAATTTCATTAATTTTGTTGCAATTCCTTTTTTCCTGAATTCTTTTTTAACTCCTATATCTTCTCCAAAAGCAATCTCTCCAATTTTCCAATGATTAGGATTAATTATCAAAAAACCAACAATTTGTTTATCAATAATAGCTACCCAAATATCACAATACTTATCAAAAACTTTAATTTTCTTAATACCTTCTTGTAAAGTCCATTTCTCATTAAAAGGAGGTTCTGAAAAACCTTCAAGATATATTTTTGCTACTTCTCTTAATTCAAATTTTTTTGCTTTTCTTATTTTCATCCTCTAAGTGCCTCAACTGGATTTTGTTTAGCTGCACGAAGTGCGGGAATAATTCCTGCAACAGCTCCTATTAAAAAACTTCCAAGCAAAGAAAAGAAAATTAAACTAAAATCAATAGCAGGTTTTACTTCTGCTCCAATAAAATTATTAATTAAAATAGTGCCTGCCTCTCCAATAATAATTCCAAACAAAACTCCAACTGCCCCTCCAACAAGACCTAAAAGTCCTGATTCAACAAAAAACTGATTGAATATTTGGGAATTTCTAGCACCAATAGCTTTCATAATTCCAATTTCTTTTTTTCTTTCAAGAACAGAAGTTGTCATTGTATTTACAATTCCAATGGCTCCAATAAAAATTGAAATTCCTGCAACCAAAGCAATAAAAATTCTAACTCCTCCTAAAATATTATTTACACTTTCAAGAGCAGCTTCAGGAGTTGAAACTTCAAAATCTTCTTCCCCAATTTTAACATCTCTTCTCTTACGCATTAATTTTTCAATATCTTCTTTAACTTTTTCAATTTCATCTGCATTTTTTGGTTGAACAGCTATTGCATTAACTTTTTCTCCATAATCAAACAAATCTTGCATATCTTTATCATTCATATAAACAACATTATCAAAAATAAAACTTCCCTGCTTATCCAAAATACCAACAACTTTAAAATTTTCTCCTTCAATACTAACTGTTTTTCCAGGAATAACTGGCTTTCCTAAATCTGCTTTATCAACATAAAAATTATATCCTAAAAATACTTTTCCAACATCTCCATCTTCTAATAACCTTCCTGCAGCAACTTTATTATTTAATTGCTCATAAAGAAATTCCCTATTTTCACCATCAGGAATATTAACCGCACTTCCAAAAACAACTTTATCATTATATTCTAATTTACCTGATTCAAAATTCCTACGAACAGCCCTTTCAACATTTCCAAGATTTTCAATTGCTTTAACATCATCTTCTGTTAAAGGATTTACTGCTCCTATTCCAGGAGGTCCAAAAGCAATACCACTTGCTTCAACAGTTATTATTTCTGTTTGAGCAATTCCAAATTGAGAAACAACAGCAATCTGTAATGCATTTCCTAAAGTAATTAATGAAACAACAGCCATAACTCCTACAAATATGCCCAAAAGAGTCAGCCAACTACGTATTCCTTTTTTCTTTAAATTTCTTAATGCAAATACAAAATAGTTCATATTCACTTCCCCTTCTTTTTAGTAACTTTTTCAACTTTACCATCTTTCAACCAATAAACAACATCAGCATATTGCTTAGCAAGCTCAGGGTCATGAGTAACCATAATTATTGTTTTTCCTTCTTTATTCAATTGACTTAAAACATCCATAACTTTAACACCTGTTTTACTATCTAAATTTCCAGTTGGTTCATCAGCAAGTATTACCTCAGGGTTATTAGCTAAAGCACGAGCAATTGCAACTCTTTGCTGTTGCCCTCCTGAAATTTGATTTGGATAATGGTCTATCCTATCCAGCAAATCAACTTTTTTCAATAATCCCATAACTCTGTCATCTCTTTCAAATTCATCATAATTTTGTAAATTCATTGGCAACATAATATTTTCTTTAACAGTTAATGTAGGAATTAAATTAAATTGCTGAAAAATAAATCCAACATTTTGTCCTCTAAGTTGTGCTAAATCACTTTCTCTTAAAGTAGAAATATCAGTATCATCTAAATAAATACTTCCTTTTGTTGGAACATCTAAACTCCCAATTAAATTCATAGCAGTACTTTTTCCACTACCCGAAGGCCCCATAACTGCAACAAATTCTCCTTTATGAACAACTACATCAACATCATCCACAGCTTTAACAGTGGATTCTCCCATTTGATAATACTTTGCAACATTTTTTAGCTTTATTACAACAGGTTTTTGTTTTTCAATTTCTTTTTTTTCAGATTTTTCAATACTTTTTCTTGTCATTATAAAAATAATTAGAAATGATTAATAAAGTTATCTAATGAACTAGCCTCAATTGTATTGAATCCTTGTTATGTGTTTTTTCTGCGAGAAAAAATGCCGACTGAAAGGAGGCACAGTATGACGCAGGAGCAACTTACTCTATGCTTTCAAGAATAATTTTATTTTTGAAACCGCCTATTTCATTTTCTTTCTTAGAACGGATTGATTCAATTTCTTCTTTAGAAAAATCTTTGAAATCATAAATTGCATAAAGAACTTCTTGAATGTCTGCTAATTCTTCAGAATTGTTATCTTCTAAAAACTCATTTACTTCTTCTAATAATTTAGCTTTCAATTCATTCCAATATTCTTCATTATTGGCAATATGAGTTTTTGGAACCTTATTTGAGTTCTTTATGATTTCAGGAATTTTATCTCTAACTAATTTTGGTTTCATATGATGAATGAAAGAAACGTTATTTATTAAATTTTTGTAAGTTACTCCGAGTAATATTACACATAATCCTTGTTATGTTCCCCTTAGGGCTGAAATTTAGTGCAACGTCCAGAAGGGAAATTTTAGAGTCAGAAGTCGGCCGTCTTCTTTTTAGCGCGCAACTATTTTTTAGAAAAAACAAAAATCGTACAAATAAATCCATTGTCATCCAAATCTTTCTTTGAATCTAAATCAAAACCATTTTTCTTGAATAAATCAAGATAAAACTTTTCTTCTCTATTATAATCTATGATAGTGCCAATTTGTGGAATTTCTGAATAATGAAGGACTTCTTTGTATTTCTTTCCGTCAAATTCAAGCGTATTTTTCTCAATGAAAAGGTCTCTTTTAGATTTCAATTTTTCTTCTAAATATTTTTCATTGGCTACAACTAAGATGAATTTGCCTTCATTATTCAGCATTAAATTTATTTTCTTGGCAACATCATCTAATTCATCAGATGCAAAATGTGGAAAAACATAGATTGCTGTCAGAAAATCAAATTTTGTATCTGTGTTTGTTTGAAGAAAAGTTTTATTGAAAGTTCTAAGTTTCGTATTCTTTAGGTTGAATGGTTTTGATTTGAAGTTTTTGTAATTCTTGTAAGAAGGTTCACAACCTTCAAAAATTATGTTTTTGAAAGATTTGGATAAATTCTTTTGTAACATCCGGAGAAAAAAGCCAATCCCAAAACCAATATCAAAAACTTTTATTTCATCTCCTTTTTTCTTCGCAATTATATTTTGGATGATGAAACTATTTACAAAAGAATTGATTTTTGTTTTTTCTTGGTTCTGCCAATTTACCTTGTCATATTGCAGATAAAAAAATTCTTTGTTTTTCATAATAAAATATGATATTTAAATGGATTTATTAAATTTTTGTAAGTTGCTCCGAGTAATATTGCACATAATCCTTGTTATGTTCCTCTTAGGGCTGAAATTTAGTGCAACGTCCCGAAGGGAAATTTCAGAGTTTTATTTTTACCCCCGTTCTTATTCAATCATCTTATTAATACCAAATCTCCTTTAGATAGTTTATAAATTAATTATTTTGATTTCTAATTTATCTTTTCTTAACAAATTCCCTTAATAATTCAACAACTTCCCTTTTTTTATAAGGTAAAAAATTAATGCTTCCTGCATTTTTATGTCCCCCACCTTTTACAAATGCATCAGGAGCTTTTTTATTTAAAAATTCAATTAATTCATGAACAGAAAAATTCGCTTCATCAGTTGCACGAAATGTTATTGCAGTTCTCATAATACCCGCAGTAACCAACCCACCTTGTTTTTTATGTTTCAAATCATCATGCAATAAACCAACTGCAAGTCCTGGCCTAGGAACAAATCCAAACCCAGGAAAAGTTTCATCAATATCAATAATCTGCAAAATTATCTTTCCTATTTTTTCACTAGTTGAATTTGAACGTCCAATTTCTAAACCTTCGTCATATAATTTTCTAATATAAGGAGCCATTAAACTAACAAGTTCTTTTTGTTTATTCCTAGGTTCTCCAAATAAAACTTCAATGTATTCTCTAACTTCCATAAATCTTACTTTTGCAGAAACATAATCAATAACCAAAGCAATATCACTCAATAATTCTTTTGTATATCCTTCTTTCTCAGCAATCTTAAGATATTGTTGCATTACTTCTGGATTTCCTAATTGAATCATATCTGCAAATCCAGCCATTGCAGGAATTTGTGAAATGTTAGAAACTTTTGGATTAATAAATCTTGAAATTTCAGCACATAACATTCCAGCAGAGTAATGACTTCCATCTTCATTAACTAAAAAAGGATTAATATGAACTTTAACTTCATTTGAAATAACATCTTTTTCAAAACCATGATGATCTATAACAATAAAATCAGCCCCATGAATTTTTCCTTGTTTTATTGCCATTAAATCTTGTTCACTTGAACCATTATCAGCGATTATAATTAAAGGCATTTTATTTGAAAACTTTGCAACATTTCTAAGAGAGTTTGCAGTATCTCTAATAGAATCATCTATTTCATAATAAGGAGCAGCACTAGGAGCTCTTTGGAAAAATTCCCAAGCAGCTTTTTCAGAACTATGTTGTTTTTCAACTAAAGGTAAAATAGCTCTTTCTAATGC
>CAYURQ010000024.1:0-9652 GCA_964447315.1 Candidatus Woesearchaeota archaeon | reverse complement strand
CATTAATAAAAAATCACTTAAAGAGTATATTTTAAAAAAACTTGAAATTCAAAATCCTTCTTCTGTTGCCAAAGATTCGTTTGCAATAAAATTCTTTTTTGAAAATGTTTTAAATGAAAAAATTGATTTACCTTCAATTAAAAGAAATAAAACAATTCCTGACATCTTAACAATTGATGAAATTAAGAAGATTATAGATTCTACAAATAATATCAAACATAAATTAATAATTAAACTACTTTATGGCACTGGATTAAGAGTTTCTGAGATAAATAATCTAAAGAAAGAAGATGTAAATTTCTCTGAAGATTTAATTAAAATTTGTTTAGGAAAAGGAAAAAAAGATCGGTTTGTTAAAATTCCTTGCTCAATAAAAGAAGATTTAACAAATTATTCAAAACTTATTGATTCCAAATATTTGTTTCCTTCAAATAGAAAGAAAAAAATTACAAAGGCCACAATACAAGCTATTTTAAGAAATTCTTCAAAAAAGGCAGGTATTAAAAAAAGAGTTTATCCTCATTTATTAAGACATAGTTTTGCTACACATTTATTAGAACAAGGAACAGATTTAAGAATAATACAAAAATTATTAGGCCATAGCTCAATCAAAACAACACAAAGATATACTCAAATATCCCAAGCATCAATAAAGAATATAAAGTCTCCTTTAGATAATATAATGTAAAATGTTATACTTAATAGGATTAGGATTGAATGCAAAAGGAATTTCTGTTCAAGGAATGGAAATTGCTAAACGTTGTAAACGGGTTTATATTGAAACATACACTGTAAATTACCCTTATCCCTTTACAAGTATTGAACATGTTTTAGGAAAAGATATTGAACCATTAAACAGAGAAAAAGTTGAGGGATTTGAATTCTTAGAGCATGCTCGTAAAGCAGATGTTGCTTTGCTTGTTTATGGAAGTCCTTTGATGGCAACTACTCATATTGCAATATTAGATGAGGCTGAAAGTTCAGGTATTAAAACAGAAGTTATACATGCTAGCTCTGTTTTTGATGGGGTAAGTGAAACAGGACTTCAGTTGTATAAATTTGGAAAAGTAGCTTCAATGCCTGCTTGGAAAGAAAATTTCACTCCTGAATCATTTATGGAAATTGTTAAAGATAATCAGAAAATTGATGCTCATTCTTTAATACTTATTGACATTGGTCTTGATATTCAAGATGCACTAAATCAACTTGAGCAAAGTGCAAAAAAACATGAAGTTAAATTAAGTAAATTGATTTTATGCCAGCAGCTTGGAGAAAAAAAACAAAAAATATTTTATAAAAAATTTTCTGAATTAAAGAAAGATTTTGATGGAGTTAGAAAACCCTATTGTTTGATTATTCCTTCTGAAAAACTGCACCATATTGAAGAGGAATATTTGAAAAGGTTTGCTTGATGCTTGTTGTCTTTATCTTGTTTGTATTAAAATATTATTTGGTAAATAATAAAAATCTCATTGAAGAATTTCTTTTAAGAGACAACTCAATTTATATTATTAGAGATTTATAGATATTTTTTATGACTACTTTTTTTCATAAAGATAAACTTTTCCTGATAATGCTTTTGTTTGTCCAAGTTGTTTTTTTGGCTTAAGATTTGGAAAAGTCCAATTATGAGAAATTATATGAGATTTTGTTTTCATTTCTTTTTCAATTTTTTTCTCAAGTCTATGCATTATTGTTTTAAATTGAAATAAAACAATTTTATTGTAATCTTTTAAGTGTATTCTCCAGAAACTTTTCCAGTAAATCTTAATTTGATTTTCAAGACCTAATTTTCTTATTTTTTTTCTTGAATGCCATACAAGAAAAGGATTTATTTCAAAACCATGAATTTTCACATTTGGATTTTTCTTTGCAAGTTCAATGCAAATTCTTCCATCACCAGAACCTAGTTCTGCTATTTTATCTCCTTTGTTTGGATTTGTTAATTTTACAATATTTTTCATTGCAGGTTTTCTTGTAATGTCATAAGGAGCACCAAAAACAAAGGGAATTGCAAAAAAAATCATAAAAAATAAAGTTATTTTTAATAATAAAATCAATAAAATTAAAATAATTATCACCATTAATTAATTAGGTTTAATGGGTTTATATTCTTTAAGTTCTTTCTCAATAATTTTTTTTGCTTTTTCTACATCTGGATTAACATAGTCAATTCCATTAAATGCACACCATGCTCTATCATAAAGACATTCTTTTAAATTACATATATATTTTTCCATAAAAAATCAAAAATTTATGGGTTTATAAGATTTTTTATATAAAGAAAAACATTAAAAATACTCCATTCTAAAGCATTACTATGCCTGAAATAAATGAAATTGAATTAGAAGTTTTAAAGAAATGGGATAAAGATAAAACATTTGAAAAATCCCTGAAAAAAACTGAAAATAAAAAACCTTACATATTTTACGATGGGCCTCCTTTTGCAACTGGATTGCCACATTATGGGCATTTACTTGCTTCTATTTTAAAGGATGTTTTTCCTAGATTTTTTACAATGCAGGGAAGATATGTAAAAAGAACCTGGGGATGGGACTGCCATGGTTTGCCTGTTGAAAATATAGCTGAAAAAGAACTAAAAATTAATAGTAAAGATGAAATTGAAAAAATGGGTGTAAATAAATTCAATAATTTTTGTAGAAGCAAAGTATTAACTTATGCTTCTGAATGGGAAAAAACAATTAATAGAGTTGGAAGATGGGTTGATTTCAAAGGAGGCTATAAAACAATGGATCTTAATTACATTGAAAGTGTTTGGTGGGCTTTCAAACAACTTTATGAAAAAGGTTACATGTATCAGGGAGAAAAAATATTAATGTATTGTCCAAGATGTTCAACTCCTTTAGCTAAATCAGAAATTGCCATGGATAATTCATACAAAACAGTTAAAGAAACAACAGTTGTTGTTAAATTTAAAATGAAAAATGAAAATGTTTATGCACTTGCATGGACAACAACTCCCTGGACATTACCTTCAAATCTTGCACTTGCTGTTCACCCAGAAATAATTTATAATTACATTTATGATAAAGATTCTAAAGAAACTTATATTCTTGCTAAAGAATTAACAGAAAAGTTCTACAAATCAAAAGAAGAATATGAAATTGTTAAAGAGGTTAAAGGTAAGGATTTGGAAGGAAAAGAGTATGAACCTTTATTTGATTATTTTCTTGAAACTCCTAATTCATTTAAGATTTTACTTGGAGATTTTGTAACAGCAGAAGAAGGAACAGGCATTGTTCATACTGCCCCTGCATTTGGTGAAGAAGATAATTTAATTTGTAGAAAATACAAAATACCAATGGTTCAACCAGTTGATGAAAAAGGATATTTCACTGAAGAAGTTAAAGACTTTGCAGGACAATACATTTTTGATGCTAATCTAGAAATTGTAAAAATGTTAAAATCTAATGGAAAGGCAGTAATGTCAAGAAAAATGGAACATGAATATCCTTTTTGTTATAGATGTGAAACTCAATTAATGTATAGGGCATTGCCTGCTTGGTTTGTTGATATTGAAAAAGTTAGAAAAAGATTACTACAATTAAATAAAAAAATAAATTGGATTCCAAAATTCTTGAAAGAAGGGAGAATGAAACATAATATTGAGAATGCTCCTGACTGGAATATTACTAGAAATAGATATTGGGCAAGTGCAATTCCAATATGGAAATCCTCTTCAGGAAAAATAAAGGTTTTAGGTTCAATTCAGGAACTAAAAAAATATGCTAAGAATTTGCAAAAGGAAAAAATAGATTTGCATAAAGACTTCTTAGACAATATTAAATTAGAATTTCAGGGAGAAGAATACACTAGAATTCCAGAAGTATTAGATTGTTGGTTTGAATCTGGTTCAATGCCTTTTGCACAATTTCATTATCCATTTGAAAACAAAAAATTCTTTGAAGATAATTTTCCATCTCAATTTGTTGTAGAATATATTGGGCAAACTCGTGCATGGTTTTATTACATGATGGCCTTATCTGCAATCATCTTTGATGAAATTCCTTTTGAAAATGTTTTAACAACAGGAACTATTCTTGCTGAAAATGGAGAAAAAATGAGTAAATCAAAGAAAAACTTTCCTGTTCCAGAATTAATCATAAACAAATATGGAGCAGACTCATTAAGATTTTATTTACTTCAATCTTCTGTTATGAATGCAGATAATTTTAACTTTTCTGAAAAAGGTGTTGAAGAGATTTATAGAAAAGTTTTGCTTTTATTATATAATGTTAATAATTTTTATTCAGAGTATAAAACTTCTGAAAATCTTGGAAAAGAAAAATTAGAAATTATTGATAAATGGATTTTTTCAAGACTTAATGAAACTGGTTTAAATGTTGAAGATTACTTAAAGAATTATAATACAATAAAGACATGCGATGAAATAAGAAATTTTGTGGATGATTTATCAACTTGGTATGTTAGAATAAATCGTAATAGATTCAATGAAGAAAATAAAGTTGCACCTTTAGTTTTGAAAAAAGTTTTAGATGAGACTTCAAAAATGATTGCTCCAATAATTCCTTTTGTTAGTGAAAAGATTTATCAAACAATCAGTGATAAAAAAGAATCAGTTCACTTAAAAGATTGGCCTGAATTTGACAAGAAAAAAATAAATCATGAATTAATGAAACAAATGCAATTAGCCAGAGATATTGTTTCACTTTCATTAAAACAAAGAGACCAAAATAAAATTGGACTAAAATGGCCGCTTCAAAAATTAACTGTTTTTTCAAAGGGTTATGATAATATTGAGAAACTTTCAGAAGTAATTAAAGATGAAATTAATGTAAAAGAAATTGAATTTAAAATTAATAAGAGTAATCAAGAAGAGTTGAGTGTTGAGCTAGATACGAATTTAACTCCTGAGCTTGAGGCAGAAGGTTATGCTCGGGAAATATCTAGATTAACACAAGCATTTAGAAAGAAATTGGGGCTGAATAAAAAAGATATTATTTCATTAAAGATATCTGTCGAAGGTGATTCAGAGTTATTGAAAATCTTAAAATCTCAGGAAAAATTCATGAAGAGCAGAACTAATTCAAAATCTTTGGAGGTTGTTATGACTCTAAAGGAAAACTTTAAAAATGTGAATGACTTTAAAATTAAGAATAAAAGAGGAAAGATTGCAGTTATAACTACCGACTAGTAATTCAATAAATTTACTCTTTTATCATAACAAACTTTAAAAAGGAAAAAGGTGATATAATAAAATGATAGTAAAAGATGAATTCCTCAGTAGATTGAGGAAAATTTTTGATTTAAATCTATATGAAGTAAAAGTATGGACCGCGTTGCTGTCTCGAGGAACAAGTACTGCTGGTGAATTAAGTAATATTTCTGATGTTCCAAGAAGTAGAACATATGATATCCTGGAATCTTTAGAAAAAAAAGGTTTTATTATTATGAAACTAGGAAAACCAATAAAATTTGTTGCTTTGAAACCAGAAGAGGTTGTTGAAAGAGTTAAGAAAAATTTAGTTAAATATGCTCAAGAAAAATCAAAAAGGTTGGAATCATTAAAAGGAGATGAAGTTCTTGAAGAATTAAGCACTTTATTCACTAAAGGTATAAAATTTGTTGAACCTACTGAACTTTCAGGAAGTTTAAGAGGAAGACAGAATTTATATAATCATCTTGATATGATGGTAAGAGATGCTGAAAAAACAATTACAATTGTTACAACATCAGAAGGTTTAAACAGAAAATTAGAAGCATTAATGCCTTCATTAGAAAAGTGTAAAAAGAGAGGAGTCAAAGTAAGAATTGCTGCTCCTATCAACAGCAATAACTTGAAAATAGCGAAAGACTTGAAAAAAGTTGCTGAGGTTAAAGATTTACAAAACATTAAAGCGAGATTTGTTGTTATTGATGGTAATCAACTAATGTTTATGCTATTAGATGATGAAAAATTCCACCCTAATTATGATATTGGGGTTTGGATTAATACTGAATTCTTTGCTCAAGCATTAGAACAAATGTTTGAACTTGCTTGGAAAGAAATGAAAACTATTAAATAAAATATCTAAAGATATTTTAGTTATTGAAAATCAATAATCATAAACTATAAAAACTAATAATTATTAATATATATTAAAGAAGATATAATATAAAACATCTTTTGAAAGGAGGTAGATAACATGAAAAAAGACGTATTAGAAAAGTTAATTGCTTTGATTACTGCTGCATTTGGTTTAATTGCTGCGCTTGCTTGGAATGATGCTATTAAAGCTTTGTTTAAAGGTCCGTGTGGGGCTGAAGATGCAGGATCATTATGTATGATTTCTTCTGGAGGACCCTGGATTTACGCAATTATTGTTACTATAATTGCTGTTTGGGTAATAATCAGGCTTGGTAAATTGCAAGAAAAAGTAATAAAGAAAGAAGAAAATAAAAAATAAATTTTTTTTTAATTTTTATTTTATTATAAATACTTGGAAAAATTTTTTCCAAACCAGAACATATAAAAACTAAAAAACATTAAGTTGAATATGAAAAAGGTGAAATACAAGCCTAAAAAAGGCAAAAAAAGAGAGGGCATGAAAAAGCATTGGAAAATTGTGATTATCATTGCAATTATTCTTGTTATTCTAGTTGCTGGTTTCTTTTCTTTAAGAGCTTACCAAATAAAAAGAGAAGCTAATGTATTTACTAATGCTTTTCAGATTGGATATGCTCAAGCAATAGTTCAACTTATGAACTTATCTTTAAGTTGTGAACCTGTTCCACTTTATGCAGGAAATTCAACTTTAGAGGTTATTGCAATTGATTGTTTGCAATTTCAAGGGCAACCAACACAATAAAATTAAGTTGAATAATAAAGGAAAGAACAAGTAAAATTATTTGTTATTATAAAAAATAATTTTTAATTCTTGAAAATCATTGGCATAAATTAATTTATTTCTTAATTTTCTAGAATTATAAATTCCCTTTGTGAATTGCATTGATTGGAATTTAATCTGCCTAAATGGAAGATTGTATTTTTTAGCAAGTTTTAAATATTTTTTAAAATCACGATATTTTTCTGGATTTTTTTTATTTTGAATTTCAGCAAATATTTCTGGATGTCCAATAGATGCTCTTCCAACCATAACATAATCAAAATATCTTAAAAAATTTCTATGATTTTTTTCATTAACATTTCCAGAATAAATTACTGGAATCTTGGAATCTTTTTTGAATTTTTTTGCCCATTTAATATCTGGCTCACCAGAATATCCCTGGGCCCTAGTTCTAGGATGAATTGCAATTGCATCACAGTACTTTTCTGCTAATTCTAAGAACTTATAAGATAAATGTGATTTACGTATTTTTATTGTTAAAGGTTTTTTTGTATTTTGTCTCATTAATTTAAGAATTTTTTCAACTGTTTTTACATTTGTTAAATAAGCTCCAAAACCATGTTTTTTTGCTGTTGAGGCAGGGCATCCCAAATTAAAATCCCAAAAAGCAACTTTGGAATCATATTTTTTCATAAAATCTTGTATGCCTTTTGTTGAATTTCCAAAGATCTGCAAAACAGGTTTATCTTTAAGAATTAATTTTTTTGGAGATAATGCACTTGTTAATCCAGTATAAGTTAAACCAGCTCCTGATTTCTTACAAATTAATCTAAATGCAGGATCATTAACTTCTTCTAATGGTGCTAAAAATATTTTATTTTTGCAAGGAATTTTTTTTATTTTTCTTTGTTTCATGAATTTTTATGCAGAGAATGTTTTAAATACTTTTTTTTCTTTTATATTTTATGATAAAAAGAAGTGATAAGCGTGCTCAACTTAAAATGTCTTTTGGAATGATTTTCTCAATTATTTTAATAATAATTTTTATTGCATTTGCAATTTTTGCAATAACAAAATTTTTAGAACTTAATGGAAATATGAAATCTGCAAAATTTATGAAAGACTTACAAACAGATATTGATAATATGTGGAAAAGTTCTAAAGGCTCTCAAAAAGTAAGTTACTATCTTCCAAGAAATGCAGAAGCGATTTGTTTTGAATATCAACCAGAAAATTCAGAAGAAAAAAATTTTTATATTATTCCTAAAAATTTAGGTGAAAAGAATATAAATCATATTAATTGGACAAAAACTCAAGGAAGATTAGAAAGAAAGTGTTTTGAACCTAACACATCAAATAAAGTAATTTTACTTTTAGAAAAAGATTATGGTGAAACAACAGTTACAATAAGAATATTTCAAGAGAATGAACCAGAATTATTATAAAAAATAAAATAAAATAAAAATAAATTTATTTAATCCGTAAGTTTTCCAATTATTGCTACTAGCACTCCAAGGATTGTTGTTACAACAACTACCCATCCAAAGAAAGCCATAATTCCAATAGGAATAAATCTTACACTTAATACTCCATCAATCATTCCAAATGCAACAGCTAAAGATACAATAACTCCGGTAAACCACAAAAGTAATTGAAGTATTTTTCCTAATGGCCCTGTTTTTTGTTTTTTTGACATGTTTTCACCCCCTTTTTATTTTTTTAATTTTCATTTTACATTTCCTCTAAGGTTTCAATTCCAATAAGATTTAATGCATTTTTTAATACAATTATAAAAGATTTAACTAAATTAATTCTGAAATGTTCTTTGTCTGAACCAATAACAGGGCACTCATGATAAAATTCATTGAATATTTGAGCAAGTTGATAAGAGTAGTTTGCAATTAAACTTGGGTTTAATTCTTTGTAAGACTTTTCTATTAATGGCTTGAATTCCTGAATTTTTTTAATTAATTCTATTTCTTTTTTATTAAGACCTTCCCAATATTTTATTTTTTCTTTTTTACCTAACTTTCTTAATATACTTGAAGCACGAGCATAAGTGTATAAAATATAGGTGCCTGTATTTCCTTCAAAACTAATTGATTCTTTTGGATCAAAAACCATGTTTTTCTTTATATCAACTTTTAGCATTGAATATTTTATTGCTGCTAATGAAATTATTGAGCTTCTTTTTTCTAATTCTTTTTCTGAAAGTTTACTGCGTTTTTCTATTTCTTTTTTTGCTAATTCTTTAACTTTTTCAAAAATTTCATCTGCTGATAGTCCTTTTGTTCCTTCACGAGATTTTATTTTTCCATCTGGAATTCTTACCATGCCATAAGCAAAATGATGAAATCCTTTTGAATCAAAACCTAATTTTTCTAAAATACTAAATAAAACTTTAAAATGATAAATCTGTTCATCTCCTGTTACAATATATGATTTATCTAAATCAAATTCTTTTTGTTTTAACATTGCTAAATAAATATCTTGGGTTATGTAAACAGTTGTACCATCAATCCTTAAAAGAACTTTTTCATCTAGTCCTTGATTTTTTAAATTTATAACAACTGCCCCATCTTTTCTTTTTTGAAATATTCCTTTTTTTAATCCATCTAAAACAATATCTTTTCCTTGTTTGTATATTTTGCTCTCGTAATACTCTTTATTGAAATTTATTTGAAAATTCTTATAAGATTCTTTCCAACCCTGAAAAGCCCAGTTATTCATTTTTTTCCATAGTTGCATTGTTTTTTTATCCTTATTTTCCCAATTCCTTAACATTCTATGTGCTGCAACTTCAAGACGTTCTTTAGATTCTAAAGATTTTTTTGATTTTTTAT
>CAYURQ010000023.1:0-11134 GCA_964447315.1 Candidatus Woesearchaeota archaeon | reverse complement strand
AAGAAGAAGTAGTTGTTAGCTTGTTAGGAGCAGTTGTTCCTTTACCAGTAACAGTAAAAATAGACAATATTAAAGTTGTTAGAAGAGAATCAGAGGAGGAATCAATTTAAAAATGCAAGTAAAAATATTAGCAGAAGGCGGTAGTATGAAACCAGGTCCTGCATTAAGTCAGAAACTTGGACCAGCTGGTATTCCATTAAATAAAGTTATTGAACAAGTAAACAAAGCAACTGAAAATTTCAAAGGATTAAAAGTTCCAGTTGAATTAGAGGTAGACCTTGCAACAAAGGAATTTCAAGTTAAAGTTTTCTCACCCCCTGCTTCAGAATTAGTAAAAAGAGAATTAGGATTGCAAAAAGGTTCTGGAATGCAACATAAATTACAGGTTGCTAATGCTTCAATAGAGCAAGTTATTAATGTAGCAAAACAAAAAACGCCTGGACTTTTAGCAAAGGATTTAAAATCAGCTGTTAAAACAATTGTTGGAACTTGCGGAACTCTAGGGGTTTTAGTTGAGAATAAATTAGCAGTAGAAGTTGAAGAAGAAATAGATGAAGGTGTTTATGATAAAGAAATTTCTTCAGAAAAAACTGAAACAGATTCAGAAAAAAGAAAGCAGTTAGATGAATATTTCAATAAAGTAAAATCTCAACAAGATGCTAAATTAAAGCTAGAACAAGCAGCTAAAGACGCAGAAGCTGAACAAAAAGAATCAGAAAAAGCTACTGCACCAAGTGCTGGAGCTGCAAAGGCACCTGCACCAGCAAAAAAATAAGATTAGGATTAGGTTTATAAACCAAAAATCCTCTTCATTTTCATGGGGGTATGGTCCAGCCTGGTTAAGATTCAACGTTTGGGACGTTGCGACCGCGGTTCAAATCCGCGTACTCCCATTGTATAAATAAAAATAAAAAAATGCCAACAAAATCAAAAAAATCAAAATCAGCAGGAAGATTTGGTCCTAGATATGGAAAAAAAGTTAGAGCTAAATTAGTTAAAGTTGAAACTAAACAAAGAGTTAAACAAACTTGTCCTTTTTGCAAAAAAAAAGGAGTTAAAAGGGTTTCAAATGGTGTTTGGTATTGTAGCAAATGTGGAAAGAAATTTGCTTCAGATACTTATCATTTAGATGAACAATAAACCCATAGATATATAAATAAAAAAAATAAAAAAAATAATATGGCAACATATAAATGTTTCAAGTGCGGAAAGAAAATAACAAATAAAGATTTAGAAAAAAGATTTGTTTGCCCAGCCTGCGGAGGAAAAATTTTCTTTAAGCCAAGAACAAAAGTAAAAACAATAAAAGCTGAATAAAATGGAAGAACAACAAAGAAACCAAAAAATTCAAGAAATGCAAATACTTGAACAGAGTTTACAACAAATTTTAATGCAAAAACAAGCATTTCAAATGGAATTATCAGAAACACAAGCTGCTCTTAAAGAAATTGATACTTCAGGAGATGAAGCTTACAAAGTTATAGGGCAATTAATGCTTAAATCCAATAAAGAAGATCTTAAAAAAGAAATGCAAAACAAAGAACAATTATTGAAAAAACGTGCTGATTCTTTAGATAAACAAGAACAAGAATTTTCTGAAAAACTTGAAAAAATAAGAGATGAAGTAATTGGTTCTTCAGATGACAAATAATTAAGAGAAAATTTTTATTTTAATTTTTTAAAAGAAATAGTTGATTATACAAGAAATTGAGATAATTCCCTTATATTATAATAAAAAAACAAGGGTTTTTCAAAAACACTTTTCTGAGTAGTAATTAATTATTGCCTTTAACCTATACAAACAACCCCCGAAATCTTTATAAAGATTTTATTTCTAAATTTAATATGGCATTTGAGAGAATAAAAAGAGCGTTTTCTGGTTCTGATGAAGAAGTAGGAGATGAATATTTAGAAATTGATTTAGGGCAAGATAAGAAAGATGAAAATAAAGTTTTAGTTAAACTTTTTAGTTTAAAACAATATGAGGATGTTAATAATGTTCTTAATGCATTAAGAGAAGGATATACAATTACAATTATTGATATTAAAGTATTAAGACAAAAAGATTCTATTGAATTAAAGAGAGCAATTTCAAAGATTAAAAAAACAATTGATGCTCTTGAAGGTTCAATTGCAGGTTTTGGAGAAAATACAGTTATTGCAACTCCTTCTTTTGCAAAGGTTTTCAAAGAACCAGAGCATACAAAACCAAAAAAAGATAAATTAGACTTTTATTAATTTATTTAAATATTCTCATTTATTGTAAAAAAATATTTAAACACAATTAGTTTTTTTATTATGAAAAAGATGGTGAAGAGATTATCTGCTTATGTTGGAAAAGAAGTTTATGTTTCTTTTGATGCTGGAGAAGATGCTTTTCCTTCTGAATTAATTCTTAAAAAAGATCCTTATGGAAATAATGTATATTATTTAAAAACTTTTCAAGGAGAAACAATTAAGATTCATTCTCGTGGTAAAAAAAGAGTTGCAAGATATGATGGTGTTTTTATTTTAGATAGAGACAGAAAATGGAACGACATTGTAAAGTTTATGAATGAAAAAGATAAATTAAATAGAGCTTAAACCTTGGCAATTCCAAATACTGTTTTCAAAGCAACGATTATTGTTGCTGGAACAAATAAAACAAGTAATGCTCCAAAAACTGATGAAACTAAATCTCCAATACCAATTCCAATTAAAGAACCAGTAACACTTTCCATACCAAATTTACTAACTATCACTAAAATTGTACCACTAATTAAAAATGTTTGAGAATCCCTTCCTGTTGGAACATTCCAAAATCCAATAATTATTCCTAATACAACTAATATTCCATAAATCTGAGGACTGTATTTTGTTAATTCTGGAATAGGTATTAACACTGTAGCTATTCCAATAACAATTGCTAAAATAACTCCTACGAGAAATGACCATGCTCCAAACTCATTTTCTTTTGACTTCAAAACCATGATATATTAATATAACAGTATTTTATAAATATTATCAACTTGCAAAAAGGACATAAAAAGCTGAAAAATAATCTATATTCTAAATTATAGAAATCTTTATAAACCATAGTAACTCTGGAATGATTACAAAATGAAAACTAAAAATTTAACTTTCATGATTGCAAGCGTTTTATCGTTAGTATTATTGATTGGATTAGCAAGTGCAACTCTTACTATTTCCGGAGTTAGTGAATTGCAACAAGATGGATCTTCATTCTCATTTAATATTGCAAGTACTGAAAATGAAACAGTTAGCTTTTCATTAACAGATATTACTAATGCTGGTAAAACAATTACTTTTACTATTCCTTCAGATATTACAATAAATGACACTGTTTCTCAGACAGTAACTGTAAATTATGCTGTTGAATCTGGGTTTGATTTTGAATTTCTTGAAGAATATAAAACAACTTTAACTGCAAACGGAACAAATTCAAGTTCTGTAACACAAGTTTTCAAATTTCAAGATTCTAATTTTTGTGAATATAGTAATCCAGGAGAATTAAGAGTTAATATAGAAGATATAAGTGTAGTTAAAGGGTTTGGAGAAGATGATGAATGGTTTCCAATGGATGAAATAGAAATAGAAATTGAAGTTGAAAATAGAGGAGATGAAGATGTTGATGACATTGAAGTTGAATGGGGATTATATAATAATGAAGATGATGAATGGGCTATTGAAGTAGATGATGTAGAAGAATTTAACTTAAAAGATGGAGATGAAGAAGTATTTACAATATCCTTTTCTCTTAATGGAGATTTAGACCAGGATTTAGAAGATTTACAAGATGGAACTTATACTATATATGTTAAAGCAACAGGAGAAGTTGATAATGAGTTTAATGAAGAAACCTGTGCAAGTGAAATAGAAGAAGTAAGCATTATAATTGAAGATGATTTTGTTGTTCTTTCAGATTTTGAATATCTAGAAACAGTTCAATGTGGAACTCAATTTCAATTAATTGCAGATGTTTGGAATATTGGTGAAGATGACCAAGATGATGTATATGTTAAACTTTTCAACAGAGAATTAAACATTAATGAGAAAATTGAAATTGGAGATATTGATGCTTTTGATAATGAGGGATTTGAATTTAATTTTATGTTACCAGATGATGCTGATGAAAAAAGATATTCATTAACATTAAGTGTTTATGACGAAGATGATGATATTTATGAAACAGATTTTAATGATGAATCTTCTGTATTTGATATTGCATTTGATTTGCAAGGAGGTTGTGCTAAACCATCAGCAGTTGTAAGTGCTTCATTATATGAGGGTGGACAAGCAGGAAAGCAATTAACTATTAAATCAACAATAATGAATTCAGGAGAAAAATCTACAACTTATTTATTAAACGCAGCAGGATATGCTGAATGGGCTACTACAGCTAGAGTAGAACAAAGCGCATTTACATTAAGTTCTGGGGAATCAAGAGAAGTTATGATTACTTTTGATGTTAAAGATGATGTTCAAGGAGAAAAAACTTTTTATATTGAAGTTCTTTCAGAAAATGAATTACTAGTTAATCAACCAGTTGCAGTTCCTATCTCAAAGAAAGGATTTTCTTTCCCAAGCATTGGAAATTCAAACTGGCACTTATGGGCTATTGGAGCTCTTAATATAATCTTAGTTGTCTTCATAATTATCATTGCAGTTAGAATTGCAAGAAGATAAATTTTAAATGAAAAAAGGGTTACTAAATATTTTAGGTTTATTAGGAACCTCTTTTATTTTATCTAATTCTGCTCTTTCTCAACAACCTAAATCCGTGGCTGAGAATCTTTTTGAAAGATATAAAATGAGTATTCCATTGGAATGGCATAAGAACTATCAAAAAACAGGCAATTTTAAAGTTCTTGAAGATGAAGTTTATGGGGAAGAGTACTTTGATGAAAATAATAATCCAAGAAAAGTTTATATTAGATGCTTAGTTTTGGATATTGATAATAATAATACAATGGATATAGTTGAACATTATGAAGTTAAAGTTGATGCTAATGAAACTCCAATTTCTCAACAACCTTTTCCTTATGCTTATTTTTTTTATCCAAATAATGAAATTCTAAATGAAGAGCCAAATCCAAATGCTCCTGACAAACCTACTTCTTATGTAGAACCTATTAAAATTGTAGATTTCAAACAAAATGGTTTAACAGGAGATGAGGTAGAAGTAAATGATTTTGCAAAAAACCTAGGAAAATATTATAGTTTTAGAAAAGACATAAATACAAGAATATTTTTTAAGAATTTTTAAGTGCATAGGTTAGATATTTAAATGACTTTTTCTAATTTAATTTATGAAAATTCATAAAAAAGTGGTGGATTTTGCTATTAGGTATTTATTGCTAGTTTTAATTGCTTTTCCAGGTTTAATGCTTTTTTATAAAATATTTAGTCCTTTAACAATTTATCCTTCTTATTGGATATTTAGCTTGTTTTTTGAGGCTTCTCTTTATGCTAATATAATACTTTTAAACAATACCCTTGTTATAGAAATCGTTCCTGCTTGTGTAATGGGTTCTGCTTATTATCTTTTGCTTATTTTAAACCTTTCAATTCCAAATATTAAGCTCAAGAAGCGATTAATCATGCTTTTAACAGCATTTGCATCATTATTAATAATAAATATCTTGAGAATTGTTTTATTAGGTTCTTTATACAATATAGGTTCTATATGGGGGGATCCTTTGCATACTTTCTTTTGGTATTTTTTAAGTATTTTCTTTGTAATTGGTATTTGGTTTGCACAAATTAAAATATTTAAAATAAAAGATATTCCATTTTATACTGATTTAAAATTTTTATTTTCTCAATCAACACTTAAGAAAAAACAAAAAAATAAGCTTGTTAAAAAGAAAACCAAGAAAAAATCAATTAAAAAAGTTAGTAAAAATAAAAAAGTTAAGAAAAAATCAAGTAAAAAATAATTAAAGTGTTGATTTAACTTTACTTAAAATTTCAATCATCATTCTTTCTGTTCCTTGTAATATTTCACAATCATTTATATGTATTTTATAACAAGATTGTCCTGTTGTTTCAATTTTTGTTTCATTGCCCTCAATTATTTCAATATGAGTATATCTTGCTTGTTCATCACATGTTAGGTTTTCATTGGTAATTACTTCAATACCAATAAATTCATATAATTTCAGTAAATTAGCAACTGCAATTACTCCTTTGCCTTCACAATTAAATTCTTGTTGTAGATTAAGAACAGCGTTGCTTTTTAAATCTAAATCTCCTTGAAAATCAACTTTATTACTTAATTTTCTAGCATCATTTCTTAAATAAAAATTATATTCTGTTAATTGCCCTTGGTACATAGTAGGTAAAGATGTTTGGTAAAATATTAAATCTCCTTCCTGAATAACTTGAAATTCAAGATTTTCATATTCAAATGAACTAACCATTTTTGAAATAACAACCCACGCAATAATAAAAACAATTATAACCCCAATAACAATCAAAACCCCTTTTAATATTTTATTTTGATTTTCAATTTCTTTTTCATCAATTTTTTCTTCAGTTTCTTGGGATTTTTTTTGTTTTTTGTTTTTTTCTTGAATTTTTTCACTAGGTTTAGTATCTTGTTTTTTTACTTTTTTCTTAAGTTCTTTTTCTTTTTCACCAGCAGACTTCTCTTCAGTGTTTTTGTTTTTTTTATCAGCCATTTTATTTAATACCTATTACTTGAAATAAATACTCGTCAGCAAGCTTTATTAAGTTTTCTTGTTTTCCTTCAATGAATACACAATTATTTTCTTGAAATATTTTATTTTTTCCATCTTGACTTGTTCTTACAATAATAAAATTATCTGAACAATCTTTTAAAGGTAAATTAATATCACAATTATCAATAATACTTTGATTTTCTTGATTTAAACATGCTCTTTGAATTCTTAATGATACTCCGTTAAAAATACGTGCAATTTCTCCTTCTATGTTGATATTTTCCTGGCTATTTATGTATAAAGGCATTCCAGCATATTGATTTAATAATTTTAAATCTTTTATTGTAATATTAAATTCTTCTTGTACTTGATAAGGATTATATTGAAAAGCAAAATCCCTCTCTCCTATTGTTAAATACCACATAGTTCCTTGATTTATAAATTCATAATCATTATACTCAACAACATTTCCAGAAGGCTCTGAATTGTCAACATTCATTGTAATTATTCCAAAAACACTACCAAACATAACTACAACTAAAATAACTCCAATTATAATTTGATTTCTTTTTTGTTTTTTTTCATGTTGTTTTTTAGAAGTTAATTTTCTCATTTTATATTATAATAACTACAAATTTTAGTATAAAAATGTTATTGATTTATTACCTAATTTTTTTAAAGTAAATAAAAATATTTTTAGAAGTTAATTATTTTAGAGTATTCACTAATCAATTAAAAAAAAAGAAAAATAAAAAAATAAAAAAAATAAAACCACTAAAGTTACTCAGTACTTTCTGTTTCTACAACCATTTCTGCGTTAGTAGCTGAAGTACCTATGTATTTCTTTGATGTATCTACTGTTTGAGTCTTCAAGTAAGTAGCAGCGTTTACAGTCTCAGCAGCTTCGTAACCAGCAACAACTAATGCTAATTTACCAGCAGTGTAAGCTCCGTCAAATCCTTGGATTAAGAATTGTCCTGAACCTACGTTAGTTGCGTCTGTGAAAGCAGCTCCACAGTATGCTCCACCTAATACAGTAGCAGCAGCTGAATTAATACAGCTTCCACCAACAATAATTAAGTTCTTTGAGCTTACTGATGATACTTCACTGTCCATAACAAGAACTTCTCCTAAAGGAGTTGAACTTGTAGTACCTGAAGTTCCAGCAATAACATTTGAGTCTTGTTCACCTAGGTATAACTGAACATATACTTGTTCATCTGGATAGCTAATTTCAGCAAAGTTCTGATCAGAATCAGATGAATCAGTTGTTATAACTGTTCCATATAAATCAGCTTCTTTTTTGATATTACTATCTGAAGATAAAGTATCTTCCCATACTGTTGAATCAGACCCCCATGTTCTTTCTACATCACCTACTCCTAGACCATCATCACTAGATGCACCATACTCGAATTTAGTAATAAGAGCTTGGTATTCATTGTTATCATCTTTTTCTTCAAAGATAACAAGAGCCGGAACACTACTCATTGCAGTTCCACCAACATCTTTCAAATAAATTTCAGTTTGGTTATCAGCACTAGCTAATGCTTGATAAGTTAATTTACCCACAGTAATGTCAGCTGTTTGGTCTGTTGCAGTAGTATTTAGTGTTACACCACCAATTTCCCACATTGAACCATCAGTAGCACTTGCGTTCTTAAAGTCAACAGCAACTGTTGTATATCCATCCCCATCAGGGAACAATAAGTTATCTAAAAGAGCTCCTGATGTTCCATTCCAAGCATTTAATGTTATTGTTAAATTCTCGTAAAAGAAAACTTTAGCTCCTTTTGATGTTTGTATTGTTGGAAATACAATCATATCATTACCAGTACTATCTGGGTAATTTAATGTTGCTCCAAAAGTTTCTTGACTTCCAGAAGAACTACCTGAAAGAGTTACAGTATATGATTTACCGCCAACAGTTAGTGTACCTGAACCTTCTCCTGTGAATGTTGTTTCCAATAAATCACCAGAGAAAACATCTGTGAATTTCACATAGTCATTATTGTAACCACTTGTTTGGTTTTTTATTTGAGAAAGTCTCAATAAGTAACCTTCATCCTCATTACCAACAACTACATAATCTTTGTATGTTAGGTTTGCCATTTCATGGACATGAATCTCGTGTCCATCATCATCATATTCAAGATCAAGAGTTGCAGTATTGTTTTTCAAGAAAGTAACTGTTTTTTCATTACCTCTGTGTTCTGTGAACTTAACATCCATTTGGTCATCTCCATTTGGTGTAATTGAGATAGTTTCACGAGCAGTAGAATCTTCATCAATGTTTATTCCAGCAAAGTCTAATTTGAAAGACCCGAAAACTGGATCAACGAATGATTCCCCTAATTTAAGTGCATCATAGTCTGAGTCTTTAGCAGCAACAGCAACAGCAATTTGCGTTGTTGCACCAGTTCCACCAACAATATATGCTTTAGTTCCATCGATAATTGTATCGTCTTCACCTCTAGCAATTTCTTGATTATTAGTCAGTGTAACTTTTTCAGATCCAGCTACAATTGATGCAGTTAATTTGAAATTGTTTTCATCAGCATTAATAACAGCAATAGTCACACCACTAATCTTTTTTGATTGAGCTTCATTAATATTTCGGCTATCACTATTTCCAGCACTATCTGTAACTTTTATAGTTGCATCAGTGTCTGAAGCTGAAACAAGTTCAACTGTATAAGTTTCTCCTGATATTGTAACTTCTTGTGACGGATTAGCTTCACTATCTAAAGTTACTTTTTCAGCACTTTGAAGAAGTACAAGTGAAGTACTATCAGTACTACCACTTACTGTGAATTTCTGTCCGAAAATAGTTAATGATTGACCTGTTGAGTCAGCATGTGAGAAATTTACTGCTTTACTCATTGTAGCTGATGCATTGTAAATCATATTAGTAGTTGATGTACTTAATTCTAATGCGAATTGAGGATCATCATCAGAAGTTGGTTGCTTTTTATAAGTAACCTTTGGAAAACTTCCTAAAGTAATTTGTTGAGTAAGACTTGCATCAACATTACCATAAAATGTTTCATCCCCAAGTACAGTTGGAAGATCTGATTTAGTTAAAACACTTTTTACAGTGTCTAACGAATCATTTATATAAATCTTTGTTCCACCACTAAATAATTCCACTGTTTCCCCAGTTGTTGTAGCAGATGTTCCAGAACCTGAAGTTCCCATTTGCGATTGTAGATTTGATTGTAAATTTCCTGCTTGAACCAAATCTAAAGCACTAACACCAGAACCAGTACCATAAACAATAGCTACATTAGCAACTCCTCCTTGAACGAATGGAGCTGGGTAATTTGCAGCAGCAGCAACACCTACAGACATACCAGTCATTAACATACTAGCAGCGATTGCAGATATTCTTTTAAAATTAAATTTCATTATTTATTAACCTCCTTTCAACTCTATTAAACTATGTTGTCTATGACAACCCTAATCTCAACTTAATAGCTATAGGGAACTACTTGTTGAAATCATAGGTTTGTTTATTTCCCTATATTTTACACCTCTAAGGTGTTAATATAGAATAGCCTGATTTCCTTTAAAAAGCTTGTTACTTATTTTTTTGGTTGATTGAACTAATCTTAGTTAATTAGAGGTTTTATTTATAAATCTTATGTAATCACTATAAAAAAATAACATATTTTTCAGTGCTTTAGAATATTCTAAATTATGGTAACTTAAAGTAATATCTATACTTTTTAGAATATATATACTTTAGAAACATATATAAACTCTAAATAATTAATTTTATCGAGGATAAAAACATGTCAAGAACAAAAACTCGTGAAATTTCAATAAAAGAGTCAAAAGGAACATTTTCTTTTGGAAAAGATACAAAAATATCTAAAAAAGATTATAATTTTCAGGGATTATCTGCTTTAAGACAACTTTTAAATCCTGAAAAAGCTCGTATTTTGCATGTAATTAAAACACAAAAACCAAATTCTATTTATGATTTAGCAAAGAAATTAAACAGGGGTTTCAAAGCAGTAAATGATGATATAAAATTATTAGAAAGGTTTGGTTTTCTTGATTTAGTTGAAGAAAAAACAAAAAATAGAATAAGACATAGACCTCAAATAATAGTTGATACAGTTAAAATAACACTAAAAATATGATTATAAACTACATTTATTTTTTATAAAATAATTTAAAATAAATAACTACTTGATTTCCTGCTTTAGAAAAATCCTGACTTGCCCCATATTCATTTTCAGAGGTATTTCCATAAATAATTGTATCAATTAAAAGCCCTCCTCCTGGTTGTTCTTCATTAAAAACAATAGCTAATTCATACCCTTTATAAGGACCTTCTTCATCCATATTCCAAGAATCTTCTACCATATCTTCAAGAGTTTTTTCAAGGAAATTACAAGAATCTCCTGTATCACAAATAGCTCCTTCTTCACATTTAAATATTA
>CAYURQ010000022.1:0-11459 GCA_964447315.1 Candidatus Woesearchaeota archaeon | reverse complement strand
CAGTATCCCGTTTAGGAAGTTTGTTGGTATTTTTTATTTTATTAATAATTGCAAATATAATTTATATTGATAGTTCAATTTATCAGGGAATTGTTAATTTTTTTAATTCAAAAATATTAGTTATAATTGTATTTTCATTATTGCTTTATTTAGGAGAATTATTCTTTGTATTTAGATTTCCGCTTAATTTTCCAGCACCAATATTTAATGCATTTGGAGGGGTAATGTTAGTTGGTTTTATATTTGATATAATTGTAAAAGTAATGGATTTAACAGATGTAAATTTAGGTTTATTATTCAGAACAATAGAAATTCCAGTAGTAATACTTGTTTTCTTGTTAGCAATAATTGTTGGATATGTAAGAGTATTTGGTTCAATAGGACGTAAATCAAGAGAAAGAAAAAGAAAAGAAATCAAAAATAAAAAACAAGAATCAGATTGGGAACTATTCAAAGAAAATATTAAAGAAGCAATTCATGATGTAGGTGAAAACATAAAAAAAGCAGTGCATCCAGAAGATTCTGATTCAAAAAGCACTTCTAAAAAAACAAGCAAAAAGAAAGTAACTAGAAAAAAATCAAGTTCTAAAAACAAAAAATAAACTTTATTAACCCTTCAAACTATTTCTTAAAATAAAAAGATTACAATGGTGAATTCAAGTTGGGCAAAGATATTTTCAGGAAAACAAATCTAAATACTTTTTTAAAAATAACAATTACTTTAGCAGTAATGGGATTCTTATTTTTCATTGCAAAAAGACTTTTAATTGATGCACATTCAATAAATGATATTGCAAGTTCATTCGGGCTTTTAGGACCTATTGTATTAATATTATTAACTAGTTTAGGAGTTTTATTTACTCCAATTCCAGCAGGATTATTAGTAATTACCGCTGGTTATCTTTACGGAGTATGGTTAGGCTCATTGTATGCTTACTTAGGACTTTTAATTGCTGCAATAAGTGTTTTTGCAACGTTCAGAAAAATAAATGGAAATGGAACAAGCAAAACTTACCAAAAATATAAAGAAGTTGTTGATAAAAACAAAAAAATATTATATTTACTTTATTTAGTTCCAGTAATACCAATATCAATTATTACATTCTTAGCAGCATCTTCTAAAATACGTTGGAAAGAATTCCTGAAAATGATTTTCTTGGGTTTTACACCCGCGGTTATTTTCTTAGCTTACTTTGGTGAAAGAATAACTCAAGGAAGAATAATTGAAATAATATTATTTATATTAATAACACTTGCTGCAATAATAATAATTATAGTTACATTAAAAAAACATGGATTTTCAAGGAAAAAACATTAGTCTCACTGAACATCAACAACTTTAATCTTGAAGTTTAAATCTTGCCCTGCTAAATGATGATTTAAATCTAAAGTAATTGAATCTTCATCGACTGCAGAAACAATTAATGGAACTTTTTCTCCATTAGGAGCTTGCATAGCCAACATTATTCCAGGTACAATCTTTCCCCTAATATTATCTGGAATTTCAGATTTAGGTAACTTTTGAACATTATTTGGATCTTTTTCACCATAAGCGTCTTTTGCTGGAATTTTTATTGTTTTTTCCTCTCCTTTATTCATTTCCATTACAGCATTTTCAAAACCAGGAATAATTTTTCCTTCTCCAAGAGTAAACTCTAAAGGCTCTTTTCCTTCTGAACTATCAAAAACCTGCCCATTATCCAAGCTACCTTGATATTCAATTTTTACTTTTTTTCCTTTTTCAATAACCATTTTAACATTAAATTAATATAAATAAGCAGAACTCATTCATTGATACCTTAAAGAAAAAACAGGGTTTTTTAAGTGTTGCGGTTATCTTTTACAATAATTAAAAGTAAAGATTAAAAATCCCTTTTTCCATATAAAAAAGAGGTGAAAATGCAAATAATTAATGTTTTACTTTCAGTAACTATATTCTTAATTATGATTAGTATTGGCTCTTCTATTGAACTGCTTGATTTAAAAAATACTTTCAAACGTCCAAAAAAACTTATTCTTGGATTATTTCTACAAATCCTTTTATTTCCTTTTTATGCATTATTAATTTCTAAAATTTCTGGATTAAGTCCTGAATATCAAATAGGATTAATAATCCTAGCTGCATGCCCAGGAGGAACCTTAAGTAATTTTATTTCATATTTAGTTAAAGCAGATACCCCTTTATCAGTAGGATTAACTTCAACAAACAGTTTAGTTATCTTAGGAACAATTCCTCTTTACATCATGCTAGCTTTCAAAATTTTCCTTGGAGAAGCAGTCTCAATTGTTCCCCCAATATTAAATATTTTAGGAACTGTTTCATTCCTAGTAATTGTCCCTGTTTTAATGGGTTCTTTTTATAGATACTTAAAACCAAATAAAGCAATTAAAAATCAAACAAAATTAAAAGTTATTTCAAGTATTTTACTTGCAGTATTCTTCATAATAAAATTCTTAGGAAGTGAAGATATCGGAGGAATTGGTTTAAGCACAAATCTAATATGGACATTGCTTCCTTGGATTTTACTTCTTAATGTAGGAGGATTATTTATAGGATGGGGAATAGCTCGATTAAGTAAATTAAATAATAAAACCTCAACCACATTAGGAATTGAAGTAGGTTTACAAAATACAGTTTTAGCTTTATTAGTTACAGATGTTATCTTAGCTCAACCAATTATTGGACATCCTGCATTAATTTATGCTTTATTTTCATTCTGGGTTACTTTAATATTTGGAATAATCATGCTTGAAAATAACAATCAAATCCTAAAAACATTTAAAAAACATAAAATATTAAAAAACTTACAAAAAAAGACTTAACAATAAAACCTTGTAAAGTCTAAAATATAAATAAAATGGAAAAAGACATTGGAAAAATAAAGAAAAACGATACAACAGATATTGTTGTAAGAATTGATGACTTTGGTGGAAGAACAGGAGTAACAATTCGTGAGTTTGTAACAAGTGATAGATACACTGGTTTTACAAAAGCAGGAGTTAGAATCCTTGCAGCTGATTTCCCTAGCTTCAAAGAAATGGTTAATTCAATTTCTGAAGCTGATTTACCAGAAGCTGAATCAGGACCAAGTGAACCTAAAGAACCAAAAGCAAAACCTGAAGCTGGTCAAGAAACTTTGCCTGATTACTAAAAATAGTAATCTTGTACAATAATTCTTAAATACCTTTAGCTTATCTAATTAGTATGAAATTAAAAAAAATACTTTTAGAAGATAAGAAAGGAAATTATTCATTAGCAAAATTAAAAACCAACAAACATAATCTAAAACCAAGCAAATTAAAAATAAATAAAATAAACCCAAATTATCTTGAAGAATTTAAAGATTCAGTAAAAATAAATACTCAAAGTCCAAATATTGGGGAAAATTATCCTCCAATTGCAAAAGATTATATGCATCATAAAAAAGAATTTGCAAATCAATGCATGAATAACTTTTTAAATTCCTTGGACAATCTTGCAGAAAAAAATAATGCAAAATATTTATTATTAAAAGACTTAAAATCAGAAGACATGATTACTCGATGGCAAATATCTGCAGAGGTTCATTATTTAAGATAATCTTTCAAAATTTTTCTTTAGCTTATTATTTTCTTTAATTTGTTTAAACCAGTCAGGGCTTGTAACAGAAACAAGCATGATATTTCCTTCCCTGTTTCCAAATTCAAGAGGAAAACCATAATGTTTGCATATTCTTTTAGTGGCTTCAGAATTAAGATTAAATGGCCCTTTCATAAATTTCCCAACATTACCTGAAAAAGAACCATAAATTCCCTCTAAATAAGCAACCCATTGTTCCCAATCCTTGTCCCAAGAAAGCAAAACCCTTGCATCAAGTTCTTCATTACCTTTGTTTGGCTTAACAGGATAAACAATATAATCTCCCCTCTGGTAAGTTTTTCCTGTTGCACGATAAAATTCTGGAATCCTATGAAAATCCATTAAATTCCAAGGACATTAAACTTTAAATTTTTAATGATTTTCAAACAATATAGTTAATATACAAAACCCTTAAAAATATAAATTCTTTTTTATATTATGCTGAACAAATACGAAAAAGAAAAAATAAAACTAGCAGAAAAGTTATCTGAACATGCTCATCAAGGAAAATCTAGAAAAGTTGATGGAAAACCTTTTGATACACATCCAAAAAATGTAGTTAAAATTCTAAAAAAATATGGATATAATGACATGATAACCTTATGTGTTGCTTACCTGCATGATACAATTGAAGACACTCATTTAACACTAGATAATATCAAAGATGATTTTGATCATGAAATAGCTCATGGAGTATTTACTTTATCAAAAAATAAAGGAAAAGTCATGGGAAAACAAAAAATAACTCAAGAAAAATACAAACAAAGACTTGCTTTTGCCAGAAACAAAGTTCAAAGAATAAAAATAGCAGACATGATAGATAATACAAAAGACTTGATTAATCTTCCAGAAGAATATGCAAGAAAAAAAATAAAAGACGCAGAAGAATTTTACATTCCTTTAGGAAAACATGTCTGCCCAGAAATGGTGAAAGAATTAATTAATAATATTGAAGATTATAAAAAAAACAATAAAAGTATTTATGAATACTTATTCAAAACAAAAAGTTTAAATAGTATTATGAATATGTATTCATAAGTAAATAAAGTTGTTATAAAACAACAGGAGAAAAAATAAAATGCCAAACAAAGATGGAAAAGGTCCTGAAGGAAAAGGCCCTAAAACAGGAAGGCAACTTGGAAACTGCAAAGACGCAAAACCTCAAGAATACCCTAAACAACAAAGTTTAGGAAGAGGCCTAGGAATGGCTCGTGGAAGAGGTAGAGGATGTGGTAGACCAAGAAGATGTAAAGAAGATTAAAAGTAAAGTTTAAATTGTTATTATTTTTTAATTTAATATGCCAAGACCACATAAAAAAAGAAACATTCGTGGAAGAGTAAGTTCAGATTACTTTAAACCAGCTGGAATTCCCTTAAAAGAACTTCAAGAAATTAATTTAACAATGCCTGAGTTTGAAGCAATAAGATTAATTGATTTTCAAGAAACATCCCAGGAAAATGCTGCTG
This sequence comes from Candidatus Woesearchaeota archaeon, assembly GCA_964447315.1. GTDB lineage: Archaea > Nanobdellota > Nanobdellia > Pacearchaeales > GW2011-AR1 > MWBV01. The sequence continues at coordinate 6,373 of CAYURQ010000022.1, read as the reverse complement.
AAAAAATGCATATTTCTCAGCCAACACTATCAAGAATTTTAAAATCAGCAAGAAAAAAAATTTCAGAAGCAATAATTAAAGGAAAAGCAATTAAAATTGAAAAGATTTAAAAATAATTATGAATACAAATTCAAATATTAAAATGAAAAATAAAACAAAAAAATTAGTAATTAATTTAATAACAGTAATAATCATTTTAGGATTAATAGGAGTTTTACTAGCAGTAAGAAATTCTCCAAATAATAATAATACAACAGAAGAAATTGCAAAATGCATTGGAGAAAATGCTATTTTATACACACAATTAGGATGTCATGCTTGTGAAGCACAAGAAGAAATGTTTGGAGAATACTATAAATATTTAACAATAATAGATTGTTGGGATGAAAGAGAAACTTGCACAGAAAAACAAATTGAATACACTCCAACATGGATAATAAATAATGAAAAAGTTATTGGAGTTCAAGAAATTGAAAAATTGCAAGAATTAACAGGGTGTTAAAATGAAAAAACAAGAAGAAATAAAAAAAAGAGATGCAATATTTATTGGATTAAAGATATTTTTATTCACAGTTATATTTACTTTAATTTTTCTAAAAATAATGTACGGAAAAATACAAATAATTCCTTTCTTGATCTCAATGGCTGTTCTTGTGCCTGTTATAGCAATATCTTCAATTATAGGATATAATCAAAGAAAAAAATTAGAAAAAAATAATGGAAAAGATGCAATAAAAGTAGCTATTAAAAATTATTCTAAATTTACAAAAATAATTGGAATTTTATTGATTGCTTTTTCAATACCTTTAATCATTACAAATCCAAAAGTTTTAATCAGCTACGTTAACATAGTTGTGGGAGTAATATTCATAATCTGGGGAATACATTATTCAAATAAATACAATAATAAAAAACAATTAAAAAAATAAAATGGAAGGATTTACACTAGGAAAAATAACAATGCTTGCATTAGCAGATTCAGTTAATCCTTGTGCTATTGCAGTTCTTACAATGGTTCTTGTTTCAATTCTTGTTGCAAATCCAGAAAAAAAGAAAAGAGTTTTAGGAGCAGGACTTGCATTTGCAGCAGCAGTTTATATTGGATATTTAGTTTATGGAACATTAATAGTTCAGTTCTTCAGATTATTTGCTGAATTCCTGAGAAATAATTCAACTTACATTTATGATGGATTAGCAATACTAGCCATATTAATTGGAGCTTTAAACATTCGTGATTCAATACATTACAAAGCAGGAAGAACAGGAACAGAAATGCCCTTATTCATGAGACCTAAAGCAAAAAAAACAATTAAAAAAATAACTTCTCCATGGGGAGCATTCATTATTGGATTTATAGTAACTCTTTTCCTATTGCCTTGCACAATAGGACCTTACATAATAGCATCAGGACTTTTATCTGAATTAGGTTTCTTAGGAGCATTGCCATGGTTATTATATTATAACTTATTATTCATAATTCCAATGATAGCAATAACCTTGATAGTTTACTTTGGCATGACTAGAGTTCAAGATGTTTCAGCATGGAAAGAAAAACACATTAAAAAACTACATTTAATTGCAGGAATACTTTTATTTTTAGTAGGAGTATTATTACTGATTGGTTGGCTGTAAAGATAACCTTTTTAAGCTATTTCTAACTTAAATTTTCATGAACCCAATAATTCGTCAACCAATTGTAACAGTATGTGGTCATGTAGATCATGGAAAAACATCTATACTAGATAGTTTAAGAGGTACGTGTATTCAAGAAAGAGAATGCGGAGGAATAACTCAAAAAATATCATTTACTTCGTATCCTATGAGCCAGTTAAAAGTTGCTTGCCCTTTAATAGACCATTCAGGGATTAAAGTAAATATTCCAGGATTTTTACTCATTGATACACCAGGACATGCAGCATTCACAAGCCTAAGAAAACGTGGAGGTTCATTATCAGATTTAGCAGTTCTTGTTATTGATATAAATGAAGGAATAAAACCTCAAACAGCAGAAGTAATTCAAATCTTAAAACACCATAAAACCCCGTTTATTATTGCTTTAAATAAAATAGATAATATTTCAGGATGGAGAACTCCAAATACAAATGAAAATATTCCATTAGAAAATTCAATTGAAAACCAAGAAGATAATGTAAAGCAAGTTTTCAATGAAAGATACATGACTTTAATTGGAGCATTGAATTCACATGGATTTGATGCAGATTTATATTATAATGTTAAAGATTTTTCAAAAAAAGTTGCAATGATTCCAGTATCAGCAAAAACACAACAAGGAATCCCAGAATTAATAATGATGTTATGTGGTTTAAGCCAAAAGTATCTAGGTGATAAATTAAAATTAAACAAAGATGCAAAAGGAGTAATGCTAGAAGTAAAAAAAGACAAAAACAATAACTATGTTGAAGCAATCCTTTATGATGGAATTTTAAAAAAAACAGATGAAATAGCAATTGCTTCTTTTTCTTTAGAAGGACAACCAATAATTTCAAAAATAAGAATTCTTGAAGAAATTCAACCCTTATGTGCTAAATTTTCACCAGTAGAAATAGTAAAGGCATCAACAGGAATAAGAATGCAATTAATAGACAAATCAGAGATACTCCCTGGAATGCCATTTGAGATATTTAAAAACAATAAAAAAGAAATTACAGAAAGGTTCAAAAAAGAACTTAGTGAAAATATTAAAACAAGCAATCAGGGAATAATTGCAAAAGCAGATTCACTTGGTTCACTAGAAGCACTATTAGTTTTGCTTAAACAACAAAACATTCCAATTTTAAAAGCAGGAATTGGAAAAATCAACAAAACAGACATCATAAATGCAAAAGCAAATCTTGAAATAAATGAATTAGATGCAGTAATTGCAGGATTTAATACAACTTTAGATGAAGATGCAAAAGAACTTTTATCTCATGAAAAAAATATTAAAGTTCTAGAAGATGAGGTGATTTACAAACTAATTGAAAACCTAAGTGAATGGCGTTTAGAAAAATCAAAAGAAATAGAGAAAAAAAGAATGATGGGTTTAACTACAATATGCAAATTAGAAATACTACATGATTATGTTTTCAGAAACACAAATCCAGCAATATTTGGAGTAAGAGTTGTTGGAGGAAAAGTAACAAAGAATCTATTTTTAATGGATGAAAATGGAAATAAAGTAGCTAGAGTTAAAAACATTGAACTTGACAAAAAATCAGTTGATGAAGCAAAACAAGGTTCTGAATTAGCAATGGCACTACCAGGAACAAACTTTGAACGTGCTATTAAAAAATTAAAATATTTATATACAGATATTTCTGAAAAACAATTCAGAGAGTTTAAAAAAAACAAAGACTTGTTAACACAAGGAGAAATAAAAACCCTCCAAGAAATTGCTGAGATAAAACGTTCTCAAAAAGGCAATGATGACTGGGGAAAATAATTGTTACTATATAAAGGTAACATATAGAAAGATTTAAATATAAACTTAATTCTAAAAAATAATGGAAAAGAATAATCAAATAAAATTAAAAGATATTCCCACTGAAAAGCAAATTAAATTATATGATGGCATGATTCAAGCTTATGGAATAATTCCAGAAAAAGAAAAAGCAGGAGAAAAAATGAAAGAAAAAGGGTTGATATCAAAAGCAATTCAATATTACAATGCTTCTGGAAATGGTTGGTCAAAAGAATGTGAAGAATTAGAAAATTGGACTTACAAAACAAAAAAACAATTGCAAAGAGATACATGCAAAACAAGACTTAAATTAGATATCAATCCAGAATCAAAAAAAAGAAGTGTACTTGATTTAGTTGTAAGAGAATTACATGTTCCAGAATTTATTCCAGGATATTATTTTAAATATGAATTAAAGGCAATGCCTTGGGGTAAAAATTAAAATGAATATTGAAAATAAAAATAAACAAGCAATGAAAAAAACAATTGATGAATTATTAAAAAACAATAATTATGGAGATGCTCTTGAAATTGCTGAAAGAGAAAAATTCATAGACAAAGAAATACAAATTTATGAGAAAATGTTTGAAAATTGCGGAACAGTTTCAAGTTACTCTGGAAATAGAATGGAGTTTTACGGATTATTCAAAAAAGCAATAGAATACTATCAAGCTAGAGAAGAATTACAAGGTATTCAAAGAATTAAAAAAGTTATTTCATTAACCCCAGAACAAGCAAAAGAAAATGCAGAAATCTTTCATGAATCATATTCACATCCAGATTTAAATAAAAATTTATTTTGGAAAACAATATATAATGTAAATCAAGGAGATCAAGAAACAATACAAAGTTTGAAATCAGGATTAAAATGGAAAAATTGTTTAAATAGTATAATTGGCCAAGCAGGAAAAAACTAAATTACTGTCCTGTATCTTCCCAACCCAGCAAATCATCATCCCATTCATCAAAAGTTTCAGCTGTTTTAATTTTTCCTTCTAAACTAATTTTTGGTCCTCCGTGATGCTCCATTGCATAATCTTCGCAATGAACTTTATAATCACAAAACTTACATTTAAATCCATACATTGGAAAAAATTTATCTTTAGTTATTCCCCCTGCAACCTCATCTAAAACTCTTTTAACATAATCATAATCTTTTTCACTTCTGTATGTTTTAAATGGTTGTAAACTTCTCAAATGATAATACAAAATTCCTTTTTCTTTTTCTTTAAAAATTTCTCTAAATGCATAACTATAAATTGAAAACTGAAGATTTCTATGTAAAACAAAAGCATCAGGAATGGATTTATCTGTCTTATAATCCACTATCCACTTTCCATTTTTTTCATCAATCCTGTCAATGTACCCTTGAATTGGATATCCATTTATTGAAAAAGGCTCTGTTTTTTTTACTCCAAAAGCTTTTTCAATTTCAATAGGAGGTTTTCTTCCTTTATCATTCTCTCTTTTCTCAATAATATGTTTTTTATAGAATTCCTGAAGAATATTATTTCCAACTTTCATATATCCAAAAAACAAACCTACAGGATCCCAATTTCCTAAATCAACATGACTTCCAATCTTAACAACCCCTCCATTTTTTAAACTATGTTCAGTAACTTGTAATTCTCTTTTCTGCTTTCCTTTTAAATTATCTCCTGCAACAAGCATGCTCCAATAAAAATTCCAGTAACCTCCAAAACTCTCAGGGGATTTAAAATTTTTTTTATAAAACTCTTCAAGCATATAATGTATTGCTTTTCCAAAACTAAATCTAACATTTGTTGGAACTTTTTTATGTTCAACATACTTTAAAAAATAAGCCATAGAACAATTTGTATAAGTACTTATTTTACTAGCACTTAACTTCTTAATTTCTGCCATAATTATTTATTGAATAATATACTTAAAAGAATTATTGTAATTTAAAGCAAATATTTAAAAATAGAAATTATTTACTTTACATATGAAAAATAATTCAAATTTAATTTTAAGTGTATTAGCTATTTTCAGTGTAATCTTACTTAGTGGCTTAGTTTCTGCAGAAGCATGCATTTTAGATGTTTCAATGATAAATCAAGACCCTTATCCTGCAAATCCAGGGGAATACGTGAAAGTATTATTTCAAATAGATGGGTTATCAAGTCCAGATTGCGGCATTGTTACATTCCAAGTTAAAGAAGAATTTCCTTTTACTGTTAAACCAGGAACAGAAAACCCAATTGAAATTCGTTCAGGAACCTATAGTAGAAAGTTCAGTTCATTCTACAATGCTCCTTATGAAATATTAATTGATAAAAATGCTGTTGATGGAGACCACTTAATTGAAGTTTCATACACAACAGACAAAGTTGAAAAATTAAAAGAATTCACAATAAATGTAGAAGACACAAGAGCAGATTTTGAAATATATGTTAAAGACTATGATGTTGCAGAAAAAACACTAACTTTTGAAATATTAAACATTGCAAGTAATGACATTGAAGCATTAACAATAGAAATTCCAAAACAAGCAAATATTAATGTAAAAGGAGCAAGCAGGAAAGTTATAGGTGATTTAGACTCAAATGAATATACCACAGCTGAATTTGAAGCAACTCCTTCTGATGGAAAAATAGAGCTTAAATTAATATATACAGATATAATAAATGAAAGAAGAGAAATAACAAAACAAGTAACGTATGATTCTTCTTATTTCATAGAAAGAAATGGAAATAAAAATAAACAACCTATTTGGTTATATATTATTATTGCTGCTCTTATTGTTTTAATTATCTGGAATAGAATAAAAAAAGTTAAAAGAAAAAAAAGACTTAAAGAAAAACATTCCTCTAAATAATAAAAACAATTACAATAATTTTTATAAAATAATCCCAGATATTATAAATGGAAAATTTAACTATAACAATAAAT
>CAYURQ010000021.1:0-12869 GCA_964447315.1 Candidatus Woesearchaeota archaeon | reverse complement strand
TTCATGCTTTAATGTGGTTATTTTTAGGATTTGTTGTGGCTTTTTCATTCTGGCATATTGTTTTACATAATTCAAATTTACTTAATTTTCAAATACAAACCTACTGCCAAATAAATAATCCAGGAGATATAGAACAATGTATTGCTCAATATAGTTTTGGTGAAGGAACAGGAGCAGTTACAAAACAAATGAGATTTTTATCAATCATTGAAAACAATATTTATGTTATGATTTTTACACTTTTATTTTCTTTGATATTTGGAGCAGGAGCAATATTTATTTTAGTTTGGAATGCAAGTGTTATTGCTGCTGCAATTGGAATTTTTACTAAATACAATGTTGTAGATATTCCTATAGGAATTTTACGTTATATGATACATGGGGGATTTGAAATAGCAGCATACTTCATAACTGCTCTTGCAGGAGGAATTTTTGGAGTTGGAGCATTGCGTCATGGATTTAAAGATCCAAAATTTATGAGAATTATTGAAAATGTTATTGTATTATTATTCCTTTCAATAATTATTTTAATTCTTGCAGCAATCATTGAAGTTTATATAACTCCTTTGTTATTTAGACAATAATTAAATTTATAATAGATAAATTCTAAAATATTTAATGGAACCAATATTACTAGCAACAATATTTGTTAGTTTTTTTGTAACTTTTTTAATAATTCCATATTGGATTAATGCTGCAAAAAAACAAGGTTTAACTGGAAAAGATATTCATAAAAATATTAATAAAGAAGTTTCAGAAGGAGGAGGAATAAGTATCTTAGCAGGTGCATCTGTGGGTATTCTGAGTTATATTGCTATAAAAACATTTGTATTTAACGATGTTACAGGAATAATTGAAATATTTGCATTACTTTGTGTTTTATTTATAAGTGCAATAGTAGGTATTGTTGATGATTTAATGGGTTGGAAAAAAGGGATAAGTAAAAAAATAAGAATATTTTTAATTTTATTTTCTGCAGTTCCATTAATGGTTATTAATGCAGGACAATCCACCATGTTTGGTTTTAATTTTGGCCTTTTATACCCATTAGTTTTTATTCCAATTGGAATAGTTGGAGCAACGACTACTTTTAATTTTTTAGCTGGTTATAATGGATTAGAAACTGGACAAGCAATTCTAATAATTGGTTGTTTATCTATTGTTACATTTTCAACTGGAAATTCTTGGTTAAGTGTTTTAGGAGCTTGCTTTGTTGCATCACTTATTGCATTTTATTTCTTTAATATGAACCCTGCTAAAATATTTCCAGGAGATGTTATGACTTATTCTTCAGGGGCAATGATTGCATGCATTGCAATATTAGGGAATATTGAAAAAATTGCATTATTTTTCTTTATACCTTATGCTTTAGAAACAATATTAAAACTAAGGGGAAGGTTAAGAAAAGAAAGTTTTTCAAATGTTCAACCAGATGGAAGTTTAGAACCTAGATACAATAAAATTTATGGTTTAGAACATTTATCATTAAAAATACTTAAAAAATTTAAGAAATCTGGAAAAGTTTATGAAACTGAAATAGTTTGGTTGATACACATATTCCAAATGACAATAATTGTCTTAGGATTATGGTTATTTTTATAAAACAAAGCTTTTAAAGTAAGATTTTCTTTGAAAAACAATAATATTTAAATAAAAATGGCTAATGAAAATTTAAAAAAAGTAAAAGAAGAAGTAAAGAAAAATTTAGGTTTCTTGAATAACAAGAAATTTATTTACTTTACACTTACAATCTTAGTTTTAGCTATTATTATTTTTGGTTTTATGGTTAGAACCCAAAATCTACATTTACTTAAAGACCAAACAACAGGAGAAACAATTCCTTTGGCTTTAGATCCTTATTATTTTTTGAGAGTCTCTGAATTAATCTTAGAAACTGATGGAAATTTGCCTGAAGATGATAATATGAGAAATCCAAGTATGGATATTCCTTTTACAACAGAGTTAACGCCTAGAGTAACTGTTTTTTTATATAAAATAATGCAGCCTTTTGGAGATTTAACCCTCCAAGAAGTTAATGTTTTAAGTCCAGTAATATTTTTTATGTTAGGAATAATTGCTTTTTTCTTTTTAATATTAATTTTAACAAAATCAAAACTAGCAGCAATTCTTGGAACATTTTTCTTAAGTGTTGCTCCTCCTTATCTTTACAGAACTTTAGCGGGATTTTCTGACCACGAATCAATAGGGATGTTTGCATTTTTCCTAGCTGTTTTATTATTTGTTCTTGGAATTAAAGAATTAGATAAAAAATCAACAAGAGGTTTAGGAAAACCAATATTTTTTGGATTATTAGCAGGATTTGCAAGTATGTTTACCATTGTTGCATGGGGAGGGATTGCTAAATTTATTTTTATGTTCTTTCCATTAAGCATATTTTTAATATGGTTAATTAAATTCCAGAAACAAGAGATTTTTCAAGAGAAAAAAGCTCAAAGACACTTAATTTTTTACTTTTCATGGATAATTTTTATGATGGCTTCAACATTATTATTTAATTACCCTTTAATTAAATTAATTAAATCTTTTGTAATTGCTCCAAGTTCATTATTAACTCCTTTAATAGGAGTTTTCATAATTGCAGATTACTTTATATTAAAATATAAAAATAAAGTTAAAATAATTAAAAAAGATTTTTTAGAAAAATATCGAGTAATCTTTAGTTTTGTTCTTGGAATTATGATTAGTTTAATTGGTTTACAAGCCATTGGTTTAGATATAATAGGATTTTTAGGAAATCTTGCTAGTATTTTACTTCAACCATTTGGGAGTGGAAGAGTTGGAGCAACAGTAGCAGAAAATGCTCAGCCATATTTAACAGAATGGATGAGTCAATTAGGAAGATTATTCTTTTGGACTTTTATTTTTGGAATGATTTTTGTTGGAATTGAATTATCAAAGGGAATTCTTAAGAAAAAAAATAAGATTGTTTTCTCTGGAATTTGGATTTTAATGGTTTTTGGAGTTGTTTTTAGTAGAATTTCATCATCTTCAGTCTTAAATGGAAATAATTTCATAAGTAAATTCTTTTATTTTGGAAGCTTGTTATTATTTGCAGGATATTTTATTTGGTTGTACTTTAATGACAAATTAACAATGAAAAGTGAATCTTTATTTGTAGTATCTTGGTTGATTTTCATGATAATTGCTGGGAAAGGGGCAATAAGAATGCTTTTCTTAATAACGCCCTTTATTGTTTTTATGTCAGCTTATTCTGTACATAAATTAATTAATTACTCAAGAAAAAGTAAAGATGAGTTAATAAAAACATTATTAATAATATTAACAATTGTTTTAGTTATTGGATTAATAATAAGTTCTTTTAATTTCATAGCAGCCATTAATTCTCAAGCAAAAAATACTGGGCCTTCTGCAAATTACCAATGGCAAAATGCAATGAAATGGGTTCGTGAAAACACAAATCAAGGAGATATTTTTGTTCATTGGTGGGATTATGGATACTGGGTTCAATACCTTGGAAAGAGACCAACAGTTACAGATGGGGGGCATGCAAATGCATTTTGGGACCATTTAATTGGAAGATACTTATTAACTACTTCTAATCCTAAAACAGCATTAAGTTTCATGAAAGCTCAAAATGTTTCTTATTTACTTATTGATCAAACTGATTTAGGAAAATATGGAGCATATAGTAGAATTGGCAGTGGAATTGATGAAACAGCAAATGATAGATATTCATTTATCCCCGTGATGCTTTCTGATCCTTCTCAAATACAAGAAACAAGAAATGGAACTTTAATTATTTATCAAGGTGGAACTTATTTAGAAGATGATTTAATTTATCAAAGAAATGGCTCAGAAGTTTTCTTACCAGCAGACAAAACAGTTGTTGGAGGGGTATTTGCTGAAAGAGACATTCAAGGAAACTTTGTAGGAGCTAGTGCTGTTTTTATTTACAACAATCAGCAAACATTATTACCAATAAAAGGAATTTACTACAATGAAAACTTAACAGAATTTCAAGAAGGAGTTAATGCTACAATAAGAATAATTCCTAGAGTAATACAAAACCAACAAGGAATTCAAATAGATCCAGTGGGGTCTGCAGCATACTTATCAGAAAGAACAAGAAATAGTTTATTTGCAAAACTTTACTTAATGAATGATCCTTTAAAAGAATACCCTGGAGTTGAATTAGTTCATGAAGAACAAGATTTTGTTATTACTTCATTGAATTCTCAAGGAGCAAATTTTGGTGAATTTGTTTACTTCAACGGATTCAGAGGTCCTATAAAAATATGGGAAGTTGAGCATCAAGAAAATATTCTTGCTCGAGAAGAATTTTTAAGGACTTCTGGTGAATTCGCTGAATTTGATAACTTGCAATTCACAAAATGATGTTTAAAAATAAAAAATCCAAAGTAAAACTTTCCAAACAAAAAAAAATAGATAAAAATATTGGAAATATCATAAACCAAGGAATAATTTTTAGTAAGGGTTTTAAAAAAAATAAAATTCCTGAAAAACCAAAAAAAATACTTTTTATAAAATTTGAAGCAGTAGGAGATTCTTTACTAAGTTTACCTTCTATAAAAGCTCTTAAAGAAAAAACTAATGCAAAAATTTATGTTATTTGTTCTAAAATGAATGTTCTTGTTTTTGAAAATCAGGATTTTATTGATGAGACAATTCTTCTTAATCCAAGAAATTTTCAACCAAAAAGGATGTTTGATTTAATTAAAATGTTAAGAAAAGAAAAAATTGATATTGTTATAGATACTGGACAAAGTGCAAATATCTCTGGAATAATTAGTAATTTAATAGGAAATTTTACTATTGGCTTTAAGAAATTAAGAAAAGCTACTAGAAATAAAGTTTATGATTATCCTGTTAAACTAAATTTCAACAAACATATGGTTGAATGTTATTTTGATTTAGTTGAACCACTAAAAGTTAAAAAACCAAAAAAAATAGTTCTTGAAAAAATAAAAGTTTCTAAAGAAGTTAATGATAATGCAAAAAAATTACTTGGAAATAAGAGAAATTTGGTTGGAATTCATGCTTGTAGCACAATGCATTACAAAATGTGGCCAAGTGAAAAATTTGCAGAAATAATTGAATATTTAATTAAAGAAAAAAAGAAAAATATTATTTTATTAGGTTCAAAACAAGAAAAATCAATGAATGAAAAATTAATTAAAATAGTTAATGAAAAATATCATAAAAATATAATGAATTTATCTGGAAAAACAGGGATGAGGGATTTAGTTGAAATTGTAAAGCATCTTGATTTATTTATTGGTAATGACGGCGGCCCAATGCATATTGCTGCTAGCGAAGGAGTTAAAACCCTTGGCTTATTTGGATTTGAAACTCCAGTAAGATATGGTCCTTGGGGTAAAAATACTAGATTTGTTTTCAAGGGAAAAAAATGCAGTCCTTGTATTAAAGCTTACAATGATGAATGGCCAAATTGTTTTAATCCAATATGTATGCAAAGTATTTCAGTTAATGAAGTTTTAGATGCAATTAAAAAACTAAAAATATAGCACATATAATTTTATAAATAAATGTCTTAAATAAATAATATGGTAAAAAACAAGAAAGTTGTAAGAAAAAAAACTATTGTAAAAAAGAAAAAAGAAAAACTTCCTCTTGTTTCTATTACAATCCCAACTTATAACAACAAAAGAACTTTGAAAAGAACTTTAGAGAGTGTTAAAGCTCAAACTTATTCCCATATCGAGATTATTATTATCGACAGTAATAGTAATGATGGAACATTAGAAATAATAAAAGAATTTCCAGGAATAAAAGTTTATCAATATCAAGGAACATTATTAGGTGCAAGAGGAGTAGGAGTTGAAAAAGCAAAGGGAGAATTTGTTGCTTTGGTTGATTCAGACCATGTATTAAGAAAAGATACAATTGAATCTTGTATTAATGAAATTAATGAAAAAAATCTTGAGATGCTCTGGTTATATGAGCGTAGCTATAAACCAAAAAAATTACTTGAAATTTTATATGATGCTGACAGAAGATTAACTCAAAATTATGCAAAAGACTACATAAATCCTATTGGAGGGACAATTCTTCCTAGATTTTACAAAAAAGAATTAATTGCTAAAGCTTTTAATAAAATTCCAAAAAAAATACTTCCTTTATGTGTTGCACATGACCATGCAATAATTTATTTAGAATGTAAAAAACTTGGAGGAAAGGTTGGAAACATTGGTTATGAAAAAAATCCTGCAATATGGCACCAAGAACCATGGAGTTTCAATAATTTATTTAAAAAAACTTATAGATATGGTATTACAACCAGGAAACTTATCGAGAACAAAGTTTATCCTGAATTACTTAAATCAAAAAACAAAGGAAGAAAAATCGTATGGAGTAGCTTGGGATTAAGTGTAAAAAGTAATGTTTTAAGGGCAATAAGAGCTGGGCCTTATTTGTATGGCTACTATACAGGAAAAAATAAAAAAATACCAGGATTATAAATAGTTTCATAAAACCTGTATTTTCTAAAGCAATAAAACATTTAAAGAAAATTTATCATATGTAAATACTAAAAAAAATGAAAATAATATCAATAAAAGAATTAGAAATACCTGAAATAAAAGTTATTAGATTCTCAAGATTTCCAGATAATAGGGGATATTTCTCAGAACAATATAGAAAAAGTGATTTGTTGAAAGAATCTGGCATTATTTCTTTAGAAAATATTGAATTTGTTCAAGCTAATCAAAGCTATTCTAAATCTGGAGTTGTTAGGGGGCTTCATTTTCAATGGAATCCCTACATGGGTAAATTAGTTAGAACAATTTCAGGAAGAATGGTTGATTTGATTTTAGATATAAGAAAAAATTCTCCAACATTTGGAAAAATTATTGCTTATGATATGCCATCATCAAATAATAAAGATTATGATGAATGGATTTGGATACCACCAGGCTTTGCCCATGGAAATTATTTTACAGAACCAACATTAATTGAATATTTTTGCACAGGAGAATATAGTCCGGGATGTGAAGCAGGAATTTCTCCTATAACAGAAGATATTGATTATAGTATTTGTAATGAAAAGTTAAAAACTGAATTTAAAAATTTACTTTCTTCACCAAAATTAGTAATAAGTGAAAAAGATAAAAATAACAATAGCATTAGTGAATGGCAAAGAAAAGAAGAATCAAACAACTTTTTATATGAAAATCTTAAAGAAAAACAATCAAAAAATTTTAGTGGAGAAGGTTTTTTGATTACTGGAGGAAGTGGATTGTTAGGAAATAGTTTAAAAAAAATAATGCCTGGAGCACTTTATCCAACAAAAGATGAATTTGATATTACTGATTTTAAATCAATGCACAAATATATTGAAAAAATTCAGGAAAGTGGGAAAAGAATAAAAACAATTATGCATGGTGCTGCACTTACATCCCCTCCTATTGTTGATAAAAACCCTTCAAAAGCAATTGAAACAAATATAATAGGGACATCAAATGTTGTTAATTTGGCTATTGAAAAAGGAATTAAATTAGTTTATATCTCAACTGATTATGTATTTAAGGGAGATAAAGGAGAATATTCTGAAAATGATGAGTTATTCCCTGTTAATAAATATGCGTGGAGTAAACTTGGAGGAGAAAGCGCTGTAAGGATGTATGACAATTCATTAATAATCAGGACAAGTTTTAGTGAAAAAGAATTTCCATATGAGAAAGCATTTGAAGACCAATGGACTAGCAGAGAAAGTGTAGATACTATTGCTAAAAAAATTGCTCAAGTTTTAAGTAGAAATATTATTGGAGTTTTACATCTTGGTGGAAAAAGAAAAACAGTTTTTGAATATGCAAATGAAATAAATCCAGAAAAAAATATTGGAAAATTAAGTATTGATGAAGTAAATTTCTCTGTTCCAAAAGATACTTCTTTAAATATAGAAAAACAAGAAAAATTTAGAATAGGAGTTGAAAATTAAATAAAATGAAAATATTAGTTGCTGGTGGTGCAGGATATATTGGAGGTATTTTAGTTCCTTCTTTAATAGAACATGGGTATGAAGTTCATGTTGTTGATTTACTATGGTTTGGAAACAACTTACCAAAAGAAGTTTTTTTATTGAAAGAAGATATATTTAACCTAAGTGCTGAAAATCTAAAGGGTTATGATCAAATAATATTTTTAGCAGGATTATCAAATGACCCTATGGCAGAATTTAATCCTTCAATGAATTTTATTTATAACGGGGCTCTTCCTGGTTATTTGGCTTTTCAAGCAAAGCAGGCAGGAGTTAAGAGATTTATTTATGCTTCATCTTGCTCTGTTTATGGATATACTGTTGATAAATTATATAATGAAGAATCTCCAACAACTTGTGAATATCCTTATGGAATATCAAAACTCCAAGGAGAAAGAGGATGTATGCAATTAGCAGATGAAAAATTCTCAGTAATTGCTTTAAGACAAGGAACAGTAGCTGGATATAGTCCAAGAATGAGATTTGATTTAGTGGTTAATGCTATGGTTAAATCAGCTCTTACAGAAGGAAAAATTACTATAAATAATCCATCAATATGGAGACCAATACTTGACATAAGAGATGCTGTAAATGCCTATTTAAGAGCAATTCAAGCAAACTACAAAATAAATGGTATTTTTAACATATCTTCTGGTAACTTTACTATTGGCCAATTAGGTGACTTAATTAAAGAAGAAGTTCAAGAAAGGACTAGAAAAAAAATTGGAATAGAAATAAAAAATATCCAGGACTTTAGGAACTATAAAGTTTCAACTGCAAAAGCAAAAACATACTTAGGATTTCAACCAAAATATACAATAAAAGATGCGGTTGAAGCAATATTTAACAATCTTAAACAAATAGATGATTTTAAAAATAAAAAATATTATAATATTGAAATATTCAAAGATATTTGTAAAAAACAAGAAGAATCTAATAATATTTTCTTGATGAAAGGTTAAAATGAATGAAAAGAAAGTAGGAATTGTTATATTGACTCACAATCAAAAAAAACTTCTCTTAGAAACAATTGATTCTTTGATAAAAAATACAAATTACAAAAATTACAAGATTTATTTAGTTGATAATGGAAGTAAAGACAGACATGATTTATCTGTTAAAAAGAAATTTCCAAAGGTAAATGTGCTAAGACAAAAGGAAAATCAAGGATTTAGCGGAGGAAATAACATTGGTATGAGAGCTGCAGCAAAAGATTTTAATCCTGATTATTTTCTTATGTTAAATGATGATTTAGAATTTCCTGAAAAAGACTGGCTTAAAAAAATAGTTGGTTATGCTGAAAAGAACAAAGATGTTGGATGTGTGGGAGTTCAACTTATTTATCCTGATGGTGAATTTCAAGACGCAGGAGGATATTTAAAAAAATGGCAATTAACAAAAGTTTTAAAATTTAAACAAGGAGAAATATTAGATGTGGATCATTTCATGGGAGCATGTATTTTAGTTAAAGGGGAAGTTATTAAAAAAATTGGGGGCCTTGATGAAATATATAATCCTTTCTTACTTGAAGATTCTGATTTCTTTTTAAGGGCAAAAAGAAAAGGGTATAAAATAAGAGTTATGACAAATGTTAAAGTAAAACACAAAAAAAGTAAAACCGTTGGTTCATTCACAAACAAAAGACATTTATCTTCTAGATTTAAAAATGATATAATATTTTCATTAAAAAATTTAAAAATACACCATTCGCTTTTTAGGATATTTATTTATGCCCCTCTTGTAGCTATATTTAAGAAGAAAAAAGATCAAGAAAAATTAAGTAATTGGAGAAATTATTTTATAAGAAAAAAGGCACTAGAAAATTTATTTTTATTGATTAAATCATATTTTAAATGTTTATTTATGTTGCCAAAAATTATTGGAAAAAACAAAAGTTTCATTTATAAATAATCTTAAGAAGGTTTTTTAAATAAATTTTTATTTAAATTTTTATTAAAATGAAAAAATTAATCAAGTGCAATCTTTGTGGAAATGATAAATTTAAACAAGTTTATAATTTGTACGATAAAGCAAATAATATAAAAAAGTATTTTAATCTAGTTGAATGTAAAAAATGCGGAGTTATTTTTATCAATCCTCAACCAAGTTTTAAAGAATTAAAAGAACATTATGAAAAAAATTATTATTCCTTAAATGAAATTAAAACAAAAGATTTTTCAAGAAAAGTAAGATTGAGGTTGTTTTTCTATAATCTTTATTTTAATGAAAATAATAAAAACAATCCTTTAAGAATTTTATTTTTGCCTGTTAAAAATTATTTTAGAGGAACAATAATTAAAAAAAATCTTAAATTACTTGATGTTGGTTGTGGAAGTGGACAATTTTTATATGAAATGAAAAACCTTGGATTAAAGGTTAATGGGGTTGAGCCATCAGATTTTGATGAAAAAAGTTCAGAAAAATATAATCTAAATATTAAAAAAAATGATTTGCTTTCTGCAAAATTTCCTAGCAATAGTTTTGATTTAATTACAATGAATCAGGTTTTAGAACATGTTCCTAATCCTTCTGAAATAATAAAAGAGATATTTAGAATTCTTAATAAAAATGGGACATTTATTGTTGCAGTTCCAAATAAAAGATCCTTTGCTCATAAAATCTTTAAAAAAAATTGGTATCAATTAGATGTTCCAAGGCATTTATTTGACTTTTCAGATAAAATCCTCTCTAAAGAATTAAAAAAAGCAGGATTTAAAGCAATAAAAATAAGACATAATTCAAGACCAAGCCAGTTTGTTATATCTTTAAAAAGAAAATTAAATTTAAAAACAAAAGGAAAAATATTAAGTATTTTGTTACTTCCAATAACATGGATTGTAAACTTAACCGAACAAGGAGATTCAGTAGAAATTTGGGCTAAAAAATAAAATGAATAATAAAGAAAAAATATGCATTATATCTGCTCCGAATCCTCATGAAAATGGAGGTATTGGCATTTATGTTAAATATTTAATTAATCAATTACAAAAAAATAAAAAAAATTTAGATATTTACCATATTTACAGGGGAGAAAATAACAAGAAATACAAAGAAAACAATATTAAATATATTGAAATAAAGGTTCCATTTCCTAGAAAAGCTTTTTATTCTATTTTTAGGGAATTTATTTTCAATAAAAAAGTTGAAAAAATATTAAAAAATAATTATTTTCAGATTATTAATTCCCATGCAACTTGGGGATATTGGATGAAAAATTACAAAAAAAATAATTCAAAACAAAAAATTATTCATACCTATCATGGAGTTACCAGAAATTTCTTTAAAACTCACTTAAGAAGAATGTCTAAAATAAAAAAGATATTATTTATTTTTTCTTTATTATATGCAAAAATTATTGAAAATCCTCCAATGAAAAAGGCAGATAAAATAATTTGTGTTTCTGAAAAAGTAAAAAAACAATTACAAGAAATTTACTATAAAAGAAATGAAATGTATGTTTTAAGAACAGGTGTTGATTTAAATAAATTTAAATACGAAAATAAAGAAAAAATAAAACAAGAATTAAAATTAAATAAAAAAGATGAATATGGATTATATATTGGTTCTGGAAGTGGATGGAATAAAGGTTTAGATAGAGCAATAAATATCTCAAAAGAATTATTTAAATTAAATAAAAATTACAAATTATTAATAATAGGTCCAAAATACGATAATATTAAAAAATACCTGAAAGAACCTTTTATTATATACAATAAAAGGGTTGCAAGAGAAAAAATACCAAAATATTATAATTCTTCTGAATTTGTTTTTTGTTTATCAAGGTATGAAGGCGGAGCTCCTATAATGGTTACATCTGAAGCAATGGCTTCTGAAATAATGGTGGTTTGTTCTAAGGAATCTGAAATGGAAATTATAAAAGATAAAAAAAATGGTTTGGTAATAAATGAATTTAGTAAAAAAGATGCAGAAAAAATAAATAATATTTTAAAAAACAAAAAACAAAAAAAAGAAATTGAAAAAAATGCTTTAAAAACTATAAAAGAAATTTCAATAAATAATTGGAGTAAAAAATACTTTGATATTCTAGGAGTAAAATGAATAACAACATAAAAACAATTGTATTTTTTGGAATTGATGGTTCTGGGAAAAGTACATTAATTAAAGAAATAAAAAAGAAAATTGAAAAACAAGAAAATAAAAAAGTCAATGTAATTTATATGGGACTTGGCAGTGAATTTAACTTGCCTTTCTTAAAACAAATAATGAAAATTACTTCGAAAAGGAAATATGGACGCTCAGATGTTACTCAAGAAGAACTAAGAAAACAAAATTATAGGCAAAGAGGGTTTTTTTGGGTTTTAGGACAATATTCTGAATTTTGGTTAAGATACTTAAAGGCAAAGAAATGGTTAAGGAAAAATCCAGAAAAATCCAGAAAGGATTGTGTTGTTTTATTTGACAGGTATTTTTATGATGGATTGATTCTTGGAAATAAAGCAAGTTTTAATTTCTTCAAGCATTTTACTCCTAAACCAGATAAGAGTTTTTTGATAAAAGCTTCTCCAGAATTGATTTGGAAGAGAAAAAAAGAAGCAGATAAAGAAAATGTTAAAAAATACTATAAAAAAGCAGAAAGATTGAATTCTTATTTTAACATTATTTGTATAGATAATTCAAAACCAATTAAAAAAGTTGTTGAGAATATATGGAGAGAAATTTATGGCTAAAAATTTATTTGAATTTATGAATAAAAATAAAATAAATTATGTTGTTACCAGAGGACATGATCCAAATAGTGAAAAACTTGGAAAAGATTTGGATATTTTAATTTCTAAAAAAGATTATGAAAAATTTAAAAATAAATTTCCTAAAACAAAGAGGGTTATTGATTTTTATATTGATGAAGAAA
>CAYURQ010000020.1:0-14966 GCA_964447315.1 Candidatus Woesearchaeota archaeon | reverse complement strand
GGACTACATGAACATTCTGCTGAAAATATAACTGCAGGAGCATTTGGTCCTGGAAATTACAACATGAGTAATAATCTTACATTTACTTCTGATAACCAAGGAATCAAAATGGGAGATGCTATGATGTATTGGGATGGAAATAAATTAGTTATAAAGGTGAGTTAAGATGAAAAATAAATTAATTCTTTGTATTTTTGCATTAATCTTTTCTTTTATTCTTCTTACCCCCTTTCTAAGTGCAAACGATCTTGCAAACTTGGGATTATTTCAAGGAAATTCAACAACAGATGGTTATGACCTAAATAGTTTAACAAAATATGCCTTTGTATGGGAAAATCAATCTTATGATGAAAATATTTTTTATTATGATGTATTAAATCCTTCTAGAATAAAAATTATTGAAGGGGGAAATTATTTTATTTCTTATCAACTTCCTGTTCATGATTCAACCTATAGTGGTTCAAATAATAATAGAATGGCTATACAGTCAGAATTTAGAATTAATGAAACAAAAGCAGACATTGGTTTTGCAGAAAGTTCATATATGAGAGGAGAAGGAGGAAGCACAGGAGATCACTTTGAAAGTTCTAATACTTATACTGGTTTAATAAATATAAGTGCTGGAGATTATTTAGAAATTTTTGTTGGAAATGAAGGAGGAGATGGAACAGAAGTAATGTGGACAGAAGGAGGAAGGCTTTTTATGGAAAAGATAGAAGAAAGTGAAGAGATATTTTTTGGGGTTGGAACGCAATCAACCTCTGCATCAAATCCAACAGATTTAGATCAAGGAACAGTAGATTCTTTCACATACGATATGGAGTGGACAGAAGTTATTGAAGATAGCACATATACTCATTCAGATAGTTCAGATGAAAATATAATAACTCTTGAAGAAGCAGGAACTTATTATGTGGCAGTAAATATTCCAACATATGATTCTTCTGGAAGAGACAGAGCTTCTGTTGGTTTAAGATTAGAATTAGATAACAATGAAATTCTAGGAACAAGAGGATTAACAGGATATATGAGGAGTGATTCAGATGAAGGTAATGATTACGCATCTATTCATTTTGCAGGATTAATTGAGGCTTCTGCTGGACAAAATTTAACAGTAGGTATAAGTTCAATGGGTTCTTCTGGAACAGTAACTGTTGGAGGAAATAATGCAACATTGCTAATAAGAAAATTAGAGGATAATAAAGGACTTTTTAAGGCAAACATATCTACTTTAGAAAGTGGGACAAATTGGAATCCAACAAGTCTAATAAATGTGACTTATACAGATATTGACTTAGAAGACACAGATTATTATTCTTATACAGTTGGAGAGCCAAATATAATGGTATTGAAAAATGGGACTTATTATTTTTCAATTGCTAGTCCTGAATTAACTTCTGGAGATGCTAGAACCGCCCCCCAGTTTGAAATATTTGTAAATGGAGTTGAAATTCCAAGCTTAAGGTCTGGTTCAACTTATGACAGACAAGCTGGAATGGATGAATCAACAACAATGGCTTCATTTGCAATTACTTTAATTGAAAATGACAATGTAACAATGACTGTAAGAGAAGAACAATCTTCAACAAATTCAGGAAATGTTGCACTTTTAAAACAAGGAACAATGTCAATAATTTATAAGGCTCAAAGCTTAAGTGTTGACTGGGAATCTTCTTCTTTAAACATGGGAGCAAAATTACAAACAAATGGTAATTCAACAGATTCTATAAGCGTGGTTGCTTCAGGAGACCAATATAAAATAAATGTTTCATGCATTTCAGGAAATTGCACATCAATAACAACTAATTGGACAAATCAAACAAATCTTCTTGATGGAGAAAGCAAATTAGCACACTTTGTTTGCTCAAATCAAACAGTTGGAGATTTTTCAGCTTCTTTTAATGTAACTTCTTTTAATTATACAAAAGGGGATTTATTGAATATATTCTGTGTTGTTTCTGATAGTAAAACAGTAATTTGGAGTGATTTAAGTTTGGAATTAGGAAGTGTTTATAATGGAATGTATATAAATTCAAATTCTAGCTTTGATGTTGCAGGAGAAAATACAAATATTTTAGTTAATGAATTGCAAGGAAATGGAACCGGCTTTATTTCAGCAACTCCTTGGGATATAGGAACACTACCGGGAGCTTCAAATCAGCAAATATTGTTTAATTGCTCTCCTAATGCAGGACAGCCCTCGGGATTTTATCAAGTAACGTATAATGTTAATTCAACAGAAGATGTAATTGGAAGCAATATAACTGTTAGTTGTGATGTTGTTTCTTCTTTTGTTTTCTGGAATCAAACTTCTCTAATCCAAGGAAATGTATATTCAGGAAATAATATTGCAGGAAATGCAGGATTTTATTCTGCTGGTTTTAATGTAGAGGTAAATGTAAATGAGATTTCAGGAAATGGAATAGACTTTATATCTGCAAATGTATCAAGCATTGGAAATATGACTGATGATTCTTTTTATGAAGTTAATTTTATTTGTTCTCCACCAGAAGACCAAGTTGCTGGAAATTATAATGCAATTTATAACCTTAACACAACATATAATTCAACAGGAATGAATATTACAGTGGATTGTGATGTTTTAACTCCTTTAATAGAATACAATCAATCAACATTAACAATGATTTCTTCATTAAATTTAGGAAATGCAACAGGAGTTATTAGTGTTCAATCAACAGGAATTAGCAATGATACAGAAATTTATTGTGTTTCTGGAGATTGTTCGAAAATAGGAAGCAATTGGACTTCTGGAAAAGACATGAGCAATGGAGAGGCTGTTCAAGTAGAATTCACTTGCGATGATTCTTCTGTAGGAGATTTCACAGGAGATTTTATAGTAAATTCAACTCAAAACCCTGGAGGAGACACAGCAACAGTTAATTGTGATATTCTTCAATCTTATGGATATCTAAATGTATCTTTAATAACTCCAAACATCTCAGAAATAAATAATGCTTCTAGAAATGAATATTTTTGGATAAATGCAACTGTTAATTGCGTTGGGTCAGTCGGATCAAGTTGTGAAAATGTTTATGGGGTTGTAAGAGATAATTCAACAAACATTTTTGGAGATGGTTCTGATGGAGAATTAAACGTAACTTCTTCTGAAGTTATAATAAACAATTATACTTACTTAACCACTAATGTAAGTATTGGTTCTTCATACATAAACATTAGCGATAGTTCTGAGTTTTTACCTGGAGATGAAATAATGATAATTCAAATTCAAAACCACTCTGGCGGACAAGCTGGAAGTTACGAGTTTAATTATATCTCTTCTATTAGTGGACAAAACATTACCCTAACAAAGAGTTTAGAAAAAGCATACTACACTGGAATTTTCAATCAAACAAGTGCGACTGCTACACAGATAATCAAAATTCCACACTATACAGATGTTAATATTAATGGGTCTATTATTTCTTCTGCTTGGAATGGTTACACAGGAGGAATTGTTGTATTTAGAGCAAATGGAACAATTAATTTTACTGGAGGAAATATTGATGTTAGTCAAAAAGGATTTAGAGGAGGAGATTGTAATGGTTGTGGCAATAATGCTTGGGGAGATCAAGGAGAAGGATATTTAGGTTTAGGAGAAGGAATTTTAAGTGCTAATGCAAATGGTGGTGGAGGAGGGTATGGTCCTACTGGTTATAGTGGTGAACCTGGTGGTGGAGGTGGTTATGGAACTGCTGGAGAAGGAGTTGATTGTGATTTTGATGTAGAAGGGGGGTCTGCTATAGGAAGCGAGAATCTTGATTTAATGTTTTTTGGAGGAGGTGCAGGTGCAGGAGGAGATAATGATGGTAGAACCCCTTATCCAGAATATGTTGATGGAGGAGGAATCGCAATAATTATTGGAAAAGAAATAATAAATGCAACAATAAATGCTGATGGAGAAGAAGGCATTACTCCTACTAGTGGTAGTGGACAAGGTGCAACAGGAGGAGGTGCTGGAGGAACAATTTGGTTAAGGGGGGAAAACATTACAATTGGAAATGTAACCACACTAGGTAAAATAGGCGGAACAACTGGAGATAATGAAGTTGGAGGAACTGGAGGTCAAGGAAGAGTTAGATTAGATTTTTTATCATTAACAGGAAGTTCTCAACCAGAATCAGAATATAATGGAAGTCTTCAAGAAATGATTCAAATTAATTATGCTAGTGGAAATCCTTTTCATTCATTAACTTCTCAACCTCAAAATTGTGGACAAATGTTTTCAGGAGATTCTTGCCAGTTGAATTGGAGTATTAATTCAACAGGAAGCTTAGATTCTTTTTGGAAACTTGATGTAAACTTTTTTTCAAGTTCTTCAAAAGTTCCAAAAAACAATACAGATAATACCACAATAAGAATAGTAGTAGGAGACACTTGTACTTATGTTGGAGGAGGAAATTGGTCAATTGATTGTTCAGATAATTGCGTTTTTACAACAACACAAACAATACCGGGACAAAATAATGTAACAATTTTTGGTTCAGGAAATTTAAACTTTAGTAGTGGAGGTAAATGGGATTTTACAGGAAGCAATCAATATATTACGGTTGATCCAGGGTGTACTTTAAATATTAATCCAGGTGGAGGATGGAGTTTTTAAAATGAAAAATTCAAGAATATTAATCTTTTTTGGAATCATAATCTTTTCATTGTTCTCAATGGCAAGTGTCTCTGCAATAAATGCAAGCTCTTCAAATTATTCAATAGGAATGTTTGGAACAGGGATTTTATCAGAAAGTCCAAATTCAAGTAATTATACTTCAGATATTTTAACAGAAGCACAAGGAACAACAAGAAATGCATATATTCCTGGATATACAATAAATAGGGGATTTTTCAAAGGAACAATCCCTCATCAAACAGTATCAATAGACTCATATTCTATTTATCCAGCTTCTGCTGTTCAAAATTCCATAATAAGTTTTCAAATATCTGCAACAAATGCCCAAGCAACGTGGTTAAAATTAACTCTTCCAAATTCAACACAACAAATAATTAGTTTAACAAATGAGGTATATTCTTATTATACTGCAGATTTAGTTGGAACATATGATGTTGCTTTTTATGCAAATAGTTCTACAAGCTCAATTTCAATTGTATTAGATGATTTTGAAATAACTTCTCCACCTTCACCAACCCCTCCCCCTTCATCAGGAGGAGGAACAAGTTGTAATTATATTTGGGATTGTGGTTCTTGGAGTGTTTGTTCTTCAGATGGAATTCAAACAAGAACTTGTAAAAATGTAGGAACATGTACTGGAGAAACTGGAAAACCAATTGAAGAAAGAAATTGTTCAGAATCTTTATTTGATGTAAAATTAAAACTAGATAAATTAGAATTAAATGAGCAGGACAAATTAGAATTTGGAGTTGACTTAACACAAACAAAAAATACAGATAAAATAGATGTGCAAATAAGATATTATCTAATAGATAAAGAAAATAATGAAATTTTCAGCCAAGTAGAAACCCGTGCAATAGAAACAAATTTGAGTTATAGAGAAGAACTTGAAGAATTATTTTTAGAAAATGGAGAATATACTTTAGGGGTGGAGATAATTTATGGAGAATTGCAAAGAGCAATGGCTGAACAAGGTTTTGTTGTGAAAGAGGCAGAAGTTCAAGAAGTTGAGAAATCAAGAATTTTAGAAGTTAAACCTAAAACGAAATTTTATAATTATTTAATTATTTTAGGAATTGCTCTTATTTTATTATTGCTAATTTTAATAATAAAGAATAAGAATAAGAGTGATGTGGATATAATATTAAGAAAAGGTAAAAAAGAAATTTCTAAAGGAAACGTTAAGGAAGCATTAGATCTTTATCCTGCTCTTAAGACTTTATATAATGAGAAGTATAAGGGAGAAGAGGAAATATATGATAAAATAGCAGAATATTCAAAAATTCTTAAGGATAGCGCAAACAAAAAAATAAGAGAGATTAAAAATGGGCGATAAAACAAAAAACTTCTTGAGAAAAAATTGGCTGATATTAACAATTATTTTTCTTGTATTAATTTGGTTTACATATTCCTATGCTAGTAAAGGGATTATTTATCAAATATCAAATAGTGATGTTGATGGAGTTATAAACATAATTAATTCATTTGGAGTGTGGGCTTGGTTGATTTTTATATTATTGGTTGTGCTTGAAGTAGTTTTAGCTCCAATACCTCCTTTATTGTTGTATGTTGCATCAGGTTTTATTTTTGGAGCATTTCTTGGAGGGTTTATCACCTTAATTGGAAATTTAATTGGAGCAGGAATTGCTTATTTCATTGCACATAGATTTGGAAGAAAAGTAGTTGAAAAACAAATGAACAAAAAAATACGTAAAAAATTTGATAATTTTTCTAAAAAATATGGAGGATTTGCAATATTCTTGCTTAGAATAAATCCATTAACAACAACTGATTTAGTTAGTTACTTGGCAGGATTATCTAATATTCGTTTCTGGAAATTTTTATTCTGGACAGGATTAGGTTTAACTCCAATGATTTTCCTTCAAACTTATCTTGGAGATTTTTTTGTTAGAGGCAATAGTATTTTATCTACTTTAGTAATAATCTTGAGTGTTATTTACTTTATATTGTTTGTTTATTTAATAATAAGGATTTTTATTAAGAAAAAGATTGAAGATTAGTTTTATTAATTTTCAAAGGCATTTAATACTCTTTCATCAGGACTCAATAAAGTAATTTTATCTTCCTTGAAACGCAACCCACGATATAATTTTTGAAGGAGTTCTCGCTTTGCTTTGTCTCTGTAAAATTCCCAATAGTATTGTGGTTGGGTTTTGTTTAAAATTCTCCAAAACGCATCTTTTACATTTGGATTAGGATATTTAGTAAATATTATGCTTCTGCATTGCTCACCTGGAAAATCAACTCCTCTAGAACAACGAGTTGAAAATAAAGTATCAATTTTTCCATTTTTGAAATCTTGAATTAATATACCTTCATTGTCTTTGTTTTGCATTTCACGCATTTTATCCCTTACTATTAAATTTTGTAGATTGAACCTTTCAATTTCCATTTCATTTGGTAAATCAATAAAACTATTGACATGAATTAAAATGGGTTTTTCAGCAACTTCAACACACTTGTCCAGTGTTTTAAGGTATCTCTCACGACTTGCATTTCCATTGCTAAAGTTTGAATATTTGCAATCAAACTCCAAGCCAGTTCTTTTTATTGTTATTGTTCCAGGCTGAACAGTCTCAGCTTCTATAATTTTAAATTCTTCTAAGCCAAAAATATCTTTTAATACTTGTGCGGTGTGAATTGTTCCAGACATTAAAACAATTATTTTATTTTTGTTTATCATTTCTTTAAACTTCTTTGCAAGATTTGTAGTAACAACACTTGCAATTATTGCTTCATCTTTTTTTGAAAAAGTAACATAAGAATCATCAAGGAATTCTGCAAACATTAAAGCACTTCTTTCAACATCAAAAATATAGCTTTCTTCATCTATTTCATTAAGAAACTCTGACTTTCCTAAAAAAATCTTAAATAAGTCAAAAATTCCAGTTTCTTTTAAAGGGATTATTTCTTGATTTTGTGTTGCTTTGTCCACTCTTGAATCTCTTTTAATTTGTTTTATTATTTCCATTATTTCACTAACAGTATTAAATGAATTTTCTTCAGAGACTATTACATTTCCTAAAACATTTTGTAATCTTTCAAGATTAATGTTTCTCTGATTTGAAAAACTATCAAGAAATTCATCACATTCATCAATAATTTCAACATTTGTTGCAGGTTTTCTGTTTAACGCAGATTCAAGAAGATATTTCATTGAATTAAAAACAATTACATCTGAATCAATGTATGCCTGAAATTGTTGATAAAATGCACATCCAGGTTTTCTTTTATAATATACAAAGTTTTTGTTATCTAATCCTTTATAGGATTGTTTGCTCTCGTGGTCTAATCCAACTTCATATTCTTCTGGAATAACAGGGCTCCAGTAAGGACAAACAGGAGCAATAGACATTCTTTTTACATCTGAAATTTTTTGAAAATTTTTTATATTAACTTTTTTATTTTGTCTTAAATAGTATCTTATTTTTTGGATATTTTTTTCTTTTATTTCAATTTTGCAAGGAATATTTAGGTTATTAGCAGAAATATCATTATTAAAAGTTTCATTAAACTCTGACTGCTTTCCTTGAAAAATATCATTTAATTTAGAGTTTATTTCTTTTGTAAATTTAGGTAAGATATTTTTACTATCTTCTAGATATTTACACTTATGATTTTTTCTACCTGTCATAACAGAAATTTTAAGTTTTTCTTGAGAATTATCTTGATTTTTCAGCAAATATTTTTCTCCTTCATAATCTTTTTTATATTGCTGTTGTAAATTTTTCCCTGGAACAACAATACTTGTCTTGCCAAGTTCTTTTGCAAGATTCAGGGCAATTGCACTTTTCCCAGTTCCACATTGCCCATGAATAAAAATAACTCTTTCCCCTGAACGAATTGCATCTAAAACCTCTTTAACAACATCTTCTTGAGTTTTTCCATTAGAAAATTTTAATGGTTCAAGAAATTCCCCTTTTTCATATAAGTTCCATGCCATGGTTTAATGTAAAATAAGCTTTGTATTATAAATTTTATGCTAATAATCTTCTTTCTTAATCAATAAATCCTTTTTGTTTTTACACAAAACATAAGCTCTAGATTTTTCATGAAAATCCTGTAAAATATAACCTGTTCCCTGAAGTTCTTTTTCAAGTTTTTCTACAAATTTTAACATTTCTTTATGAGTTGGCATTTTATCGTAACCCAATCTATCTCTTGCAAAACCTACGGACATGAATCCTTTTAATTCTATAAAATCTGGTTGACTTTTTTTAATCATTTCTGCAAATTCTTTAGCATGTTCATCTTTCATATTCAAATCATTAACTAAGTTCATTCTAAAAACAGTTTTATTTTTTTGTTTGATTTTTTTAAATAATTGTAGAGTTTCATTTAATTTTTTCCAAGCATCTTTTTTTAGACTATTATGAAATTTATTGTAATCTTTTTCATTTGAAGTGTTGACAGATACATAAAGTCTTGTGGGTAATTGATTTTTTTTAATAAGTTTTTTAATAACTTCTGGCTGCAAACCATTTGTAACTAAGAATGAAGTTGCTTTTCTGCTTCTTATTTCATCTATTAATTCTCCAATCTTAGGATAAAGAGTTGGTTCTCCTGTTAAACTTAATGCAAATTGATTTGGAATTTGAGCTTCTGCAAGTTTCTTTTGATTTGCCTTGCTTAATTGTTTTTTATTTGAGTTTTTATTTATTTTGAATCCAGTTAGTAGTTTTTGTTGAGCTTTTATTACTCCTTCAATAATATCTTTTGGGCTATCTGGATTTTCAATTATTTTATCTTGAGCATTTGAGATATCTCTCCAACAGTGCACACACCTATTATTACATAAAATACAAGGAGTCATTTGACAACACAAGTGACTTTTAATTCCATAAAATTTTTCTTTAAAACAAACTCCCTCATCTCTTAATGAATTTTTTGTCCAATTACATAATTGAACAGCTGAGTGGTTTCCAACTGGCTCATATGTTTCTTTTCTAACTCGTTTTCTTTTTCTTGACATATTATCTCAAGAAATAAATGTTTGTTTAAAAGACTTTAGAAAAAACTCTTTGCCCAAAAAATCATAATTAATAATAATAAGAATAAGAATAACCAAGTTATTATTTTAAATGATTTTTCAGCTATTTTTTTTGATTTTTGTTTTGAAACACCTAACTTAGTTGAAACTCCAAGAATAGTTAAGTAAAAGAATCTTCCTCCATCAAAAATACCTACTGGCAACATATTCACTAAAGCAACACTAAAACTAATTAAAACCAACCACCAAAGCATATTATAAATAAATTCACTTGCTTTAAATTTTCCTTGATAATAGATTTCTTGTTTTTTGAATGAAGAGATTGTATCTATTACCTTTCCTATTGCCCCACTTCTTTTATTTTCAGAGTATCCAATTCCTAAGAAAGCCTCTCCTGAATCATCATTTCTTTCACCTATATTGATTATGTAATCTTTGGGTTGATCATCATTTAAAGTATTGATTATAATTAAATCTCCAGGAGATTTATCTTTCATAATTTCTGAAAATTGATTCCAATCAGTTACTTTTTGATTGTCAACACCAATTATTGGCCCTTCTAATTCTGCCTTTATTGCAGGTGCATCATCATAAAGTATTAAATTATCAGAATTCATTTCTTGAGAAAGTAAAAATTCTTTTTTAATAATGTAATTTCCATAAAGAGTTTTTATTTCATTAAATCCTTCTTCATTTGAAAGAACAACCAATTTATCATAAGTTGCATTATCTAAAGGTATTCCATTTATTGAAATAATATCATTTACATTAACAATTGAATAAGAGTATGTATTAAATTGAACTCCTGCAGGAGCAAAACTCAATGCAAAGAATGCAAACATCACAATTGAAAACAGAATTGCTGTTAAAATATTTGCAAAAGTCCCTGCAGATAAAACAGCCATTTGATGAAAACTCTTGCTTTTTTTCATGCTTTTTTCATCTTGTTCAACAAATGCAGCTAAGAATACTGGGAAGAAAAAAGGAAAAAATCCAAAACCAGTTGATTTGATATTAATTCCATAACGCCTCATAAAAATTCCATGAGCAAATTCATGAGTTATTGCAATGATTGCTAAAATAACAATCCAATAAGTAAAGTAAAATGGAGGCAAAAAATCCAAATTAAATGCTTGAGGTAAATAAGGAACCAAAGGCATTATTGGAGGAACCTTTATTGCCCTCACAACACTTGGATAAGCAACATATAAGTAAACTATTTTTCCAAATAACCAAAGCATAGCTGCCATTAGTAAATATCCAAATGTAATTGAAATATAACTTAATACATGCAAAGTTTTTCGATATTTTTTACCAACTTTATCAATAAGATTCATTCCCCATTTAGTTCTGTATAAATATAAAAGTCCATCTCGACTAAGATTTTTTTTATTCTTGATTAAGAAGTGTGCTACAAAAGCAACAAAAATTACTAAGAGTACAATATCATATATTACAAATTTCATTTTTCACCTTTTAATATAATTAGTAAATTTAACTTTAAAAGAGTATCTTAATTATAACGGATGATAAGGAAATCTAATAGATGCCAAAGATTGACTAAAATAGTTTTCCCCTTTTTCAGTTATAGTATATGAAATCTCAAGAGAATCTTCTTTGGATTGTTTTAAATACCCTTCATCACAAGGTGCAAAAATACTATCTTTATCAATATGTTTTTTTTCTAAATCTCTTTCAGTGATAATTCCCCCATTCTTTAAGGCTAAATCTAAAATTCTTAATTCATCAATTAATAACTTATCACTAATATTTCTTACCATTTTATTTTTTCTTTAAAGGTCTGAAAGAAGTACTTTTGCATTTTCTACATTTTACTTTGCCTTTAATAATTTTATCAGAGTCAGCTCTAGCTTTAGTTAAGCATTTTTGACAAACAAAGACTCTATTGAAAAGTCTGTTTTGAGCTTCTGGTATTTTTGTTGCCATGTTTATTAAGAATTAATTTAGCTTTTAAAGCTTTCTTTTTACAATTTTTTCACCCTCTCACATGATTCTAGAATTCAATAGCGTGTGATTGAGTGTAAAAAATTACAATTTCCTTTTAACGATTTTTTCACCCTCTATGTCCCAATATTCGCAATTTCCATCTTCTTGAATGCTTTCAAAAACTTCTGAATCTGGGCAAGGAACATCTAGGGTTTCAAAACTTTCTAAATCCATCAAATTAACACTTCCTGGTTGTCCTGGTGTTTTAGATAATACTTGTGCTTTGTTCTTTTCAACTAAAGGAATTTCTAATCTATCGTGTCCTGGCACAACAAAAACTTTCTTGCTGCTAGTAATTATCCCCACAGCTTCTATTCTACATTTAGCATGACCATGTTTCCCTGTTTTAGAAATATCAATACTTTTGATAGTGCAGGGCATACCATCAACAATAATATTTGTACCAACCTTTGCTTCAGTAGCATTAATTATTTTCAAAACCATAAAAGAATTAAAAAAGTTATATTTATAAAGTTTTAGCAAATCCAAAAGTTAATAGATTAACTTTGTAGGCATTAAGAGATTAAATAAAGAAAATAATTCTTTTTACATTGATTTTTTTTGTAAGAAAGAAAAGATTTGTCTTAAATTCTGAATAAATAATTTCCAAAACTCTTAAAAATACTCTCTTTCTCAAATCTTCATGAAACTTCAAAAATCAGATTTCCTAGAAATAGATTTCACTGCAAAGTTCAAAGATTCAGGTGAGATTTTTGATTCTAGCTTGCCAAAGGAATTAAAAAAATTAAGTGAACATGCGGTTGCAAAGCCATTTACTTTTTCATTAGGGAATGATATGTTTCTTCCAGGAATTAGTGATTTTTTAATTGGAAAAGAGATTTCTAAATTTCCAGCTGATTTTAAAATTGAATTAACACCAGATAAAGCATTTGGACCACGTAATGCAGGAGAGGTTAAAATGATTCCAATGAAAATTTTCAAAGAACATAATATTCAGCCAATCCCAGGAGTATCCTTAAATTTTGATGGCCGTATTGCAAAGATTCTTTCTGTTTCAGGAGGAAGAGTTTTAGTTGATTTCAACAATCCATTAGCAGGAAAAGATGTTGTTTATCAAATAAATGTCTTAAGAAAAGTTGATGATGTTAATGAAAAAATAAAAGCACTTAATGAATTTTTATTTAAGAAAGATTTTTTATTTACTATAAAAGATAAAAAAGTTGTTATTGAAGTAGAAAAAGAAATGAAAACTCTTGTTGAAATGTTTAAAGATAAATTCAAAGAAATTCTTGGAATGGATTTGCAGGTTAATGAGAAAGTAGTTAATGTTAAAAAACATGAAAAAAACCAAGAAAACACTGAAAAACAAGATAATTCTGTAAAGGACAGTAAAAAATCACAATAATTTTTATAAACAGTATTTAGCTTAATTTCATATGGAAGAAGGTTATGAAAACAGAGGTTCTATATTAGATGAGGCAGTTAATAATTCTAATACTATCAAGCAGCAAATGAATTCAATAGATGAAGTTAAACAAATGGACGCAGAATTAGCTGAAATACTTAAACAACAATCAGCTAAAATAAAAGTTATTGGTGTTGGAGGGGGTGGTGGAAATTCACTTTCTAGAATGCGTGAAATTGGAATTAAAGGAGGAGAATTAATTGCAATTAATACAGATGCTCAAGATTTACTTTATTCAAATGCAGATCAGAAAATTCTTATTGGTAGAGAATTAACTCAAGGAATGGGTGCAGGAAGTAATCCTCAAGTAGGACAAGAAGCTGCAAAAGAATCAGAATCAGAAATAAAGAAAAAAATTGGAAAAAGTGATATGGTTTTTATTACATGTGGTTTAGGTGGTGGAACAGGAACAGGTGCTGCTCCTGAAATAGCTAAAATTGCAAAAAAACAAGGGTCTTTAGTTATAGGAATTGTAACCTTGCCTTTCACGATTGAAGGACAAAAAAGAATTGAAAATGCAATGACTGGTTTAGAAAAAATGGAATCAATAGCAGATACTTTAATTGTTATTCCAAATGATAAATTGCTTGAATTAGCTCCTGAATTACCCCTTCATACAGCTTTCAAAATTGCAGATGAAATTTTAACAAATGCAGTTAAAGGTATAACAGAACTTGTAACTACTTCAGGACTTGTAAACCTGGATTTTGCAGATGTTAAAGCAGTGATGGTTAATGGAGGAGTTTCCTTAATTGGAATGGGTGAATCAGATGCTTCTGATACTAGGGCAGTAGAGGCAGTTGAAAAAGCAATTCAAAACCCTTTATTAGATGTAGATATTTCAAACGCAGCAGGAGCATTAGTAAATGTTATTGGAGGTTCTGATATGAGTCTTGATGAATATAAAACAATTATTGGATCAGTTGGAGAAAAATTAAGTCCAGATGCAAAACTTATTGGGGGTGCCCAAATTTCAGAAGACATGGCAAAATCAATTCGTGTATTATTAATTGTAACAGGAGTTAAAAGTTCTCAAATTCTTGGGCATGAAGAATCAATGGATTCTTTGAAGCATACTGAAATTGAAAGTGAATTAGGAATTGAATTTTTCGAATAATTAATTTTAAAAACCCATTATTTCTATTAAAATTATGAATAAATCAAAAATTTTCCTAAAAAAATGTAAGAGAGTCTGGCACACTCTTAAGAAACCAACAAAAGAAGAGTTTTGGCAAACAACTAAAGTTTCTGCAATTGGAATTGTAATACTTGGAGTTTTAGGTTTTGTAATTTCATTAGTTATGAATGCTTTTATTAAATAATTGCCAATAAATTATAATAATTTTTATTAAGATGTTTATTTGAATTTTGTTAAACCTCTTTTAGACAATCTCAAGAATCAATAATTTTATAAACCCTTAATTTCAATTAAATGTATCTACTTCTTAGATTTTTAAGGAGTAGTTGGACCAAAATAAAATGATTTTTATTATAAAAGTAACAACAAACAAAGAAGAGAGAGCAGTAGATATGATCTCTGAAAAAGCAACGAAAAAAAATCTTAACGTTAGTTCTGTTTCAAGACCCCATGGTTTAAGAGGATATATTTTGTTAGAAGCAGAAGATAGAGATTCAGCAGAAGAAGCAGTATTCAATCTTCCATATGTTAAAGGAATTATTGGTAAAACAATTACTTATGAAGAAGTTGAAGGAATGATAAAACCCTCTGTTGAAACAATTTCAATACAAGAAGGAGATATTATTGAAATGATTGGCTCAACACTAAAAGGTGAAAAAGCGAAAGTTATAAGAATAGATAAACAAAAAGAAGAAGTAGTTGTTAGCTTGTTAGGAGCAGTTGTTCCTTTACCAGTAACAGT
>CAYURQ010000019.1:0-15510 GCA_964447315.1 Candidatus Woesearchaeota archaeon | reverse complement strand
AACCCCAAGAAAGAGCGCGCGGGTTTTCTACGAAAACAGATAGTCAGCTTCGCCGAAATTATTTATTGAACACTTTTCCTTTTAAATTTCTATAAACAAAAAACCCTCCAATTCCAATAAGAACTAAAACAATTCCTAAAACTTTATGGGCGGTTTCAGAATTTCCAACAACATTTCCAGTCAAATCTCCGCGAGACAAAAACAAACCAAGAACAAAAGAAAAAATAAAAATGCCCGAAATTATTTTTTCCAAACCCCTTTTTTTCTCAAAAACTTTTTCAGGATGTTTTTCATGAAGATATTGTTTTATGTCGCGAGAAAGTTGTTGTCTGTTATTCACAAACCTCTCTCTTTTAGTGTGATATTTAATCGGAACTGAAGTCTCAAATAAAGGTTTTTTCTTAAACAATTCGTACCATCTTTTTTCAAACTTTCTATCGTTTATTCCTGTAGCATATTCATCAGCTTTTAGGACATATTCATCTACAAAAATAAAATCCTCTTTATTAAGTGTTTCACTATTCCCCATGTCTGTTCCTAGTGCGGCAAGATTTATTTCTGGATTATTTTTTGATTTTGAAAAATAATCTTTAAAAATTCTTTTAGATTCTTTTAAACTTTTGCCACTATAAATATGGTCATCTAGAAGGACTACTCGATTATATTTTTTAAAATTAAATGGGTTAATCTTTTTTTGAATTTCTTTAGATATTTTCCCTATTTCCTTATCTGTTAATTCTTCTTTTCTAAAATGATTTGTAGAATAATTAAAAAACCGGATGTCCGGAGTTTCGCGTTTTTCTTCCAAAGACAATTTCCTCAAAGTGTAAGCCAGCGGCCGAACTGACTTATCTAAACCAATCACCAAAGTGTCTTTATTCCACAAACCCTTGGCCTCCATTTTGTCAAGAAGCTGATAAGATTTATCTACAAATTCTTTATTTGTATCATAACCATAAACCATAGTGTTATTTATTTTAGATTATTTATTAATTTTTGCAAAGCGTCCAATTTTCTTTTTCTTCAAAAAGAAGGCAAAAAAGCGCGCTCTTTCCACCACCAACGACAATTTTAAAGACAATTTTCAGCAACTACGATATCAAAGAATTTTCGGAAATTGGAAACTCATGAGGTCACTCACTTTGTTCGTTCCGCTCGTGCCACGCCTTGCAGGCTCTCGCTTCATTTCATTACGCTCGGGAAAATGAACAGCGATTAAAAAGAAATTTCTTGCAGAAATTTCCCATATTTTTCCTACGGAAAAACACTCGAGGTCACTTCGTTCCGCTCGAGCCCTACGGGTTGTTTAATCGCGATGTTATACGCAATTAAATTTTCACTCTTTCTAAATCTCATTCTTCTTTTAGAAAAAGAAGCAAAAGAGGGGGAGTCCAAATACCAAGAATATCAAAAAATTTATAACTAATTAATGAGTATACTAAAACATGAGTCAAAAATCTATTTGGGACAATGTTTATCAAAAATATTCTCCAGACAAACTTCCTTGGACAAATATAATTATACCTACTAAAGTAATGAATATTTTGAATAAATTTAATAAACAACATTTGCTTATTATGCCGGGATGTGGAACGGGCGAATCTGTAAACCAAGTAAGAACAAAAGGGTTTAAGAATCTTGTTGGAACAGATATTTCAAATATTTCTATAGAAAAAGCAAAAAAATCTTTTAATAAATTAGATTTTCGACCTCTTCCTACAGAAATAATTAATCAAGAAATTAATTTTCCTGCAAATAGTTTTGATTGGTTAAATTTGCATCAAATAAATTTTCAAGATTTAAAAAAATATTTAGAATCATTAGAAAAAATTTCTGAAAAATTACTTATCACTTATATTTATGAACCATTTAAAGGAGAAAAGCGAGAATCATACATCACAGGAGACTATGTTTACAATCATAATCCTAAAAATGTTGAATTAATGTTAAAAAAAATGTTGCTTCTAGAAAAGTTTGATTTCGAATTTGAGATAAACCCTGAATTTGGAAAAGAAAAACACAAAGCAGTTGCATTATATTTTGAAAGAAAAAATAAGATAAAAACAATGGGAATTCTTGGAGGTTTAGGACCGCAATCAACTCAGTATTTTTATTCAAAAATAATCAAAATATGCCAAAAAAATCATAATTCAGTTTATCCAAATATTCTAATTAATAATATTCCTCTATGGGATATAGTGGATTTATTAGATAAAAAAGAAAAGCTAATAGAATATTTAGTTAAAGAAATTAAGAAAATAGATGAACAAATCGATTTTTTAGTTATTCCATGTAATGGAATGCATTTTGTAATAGAAGAATTAAGAAAAAAGACAAAGGTTCCAATAGTTGCAATTCACGAAGAAGTTGCAAAGAAAATCTCAAAAGATAAATTAAGAAAAGTTGCAATATTAGGAACGAAAGCAACTACAAAAAATAATTTTTACAATAAAGAACTGAAAAAATATGAAATTGAATGTATTGGTCTTGAAGAGAAAAACGAAGATAATTTAAGCGATATTATTTTCGATGAAATCCTTCCTGGAAAGAATGAAAAAAATATGAAAAAAATAATCCTAGATTATATTTCAAAAATTCAAGATAGTGAATGCGAAGGAATAGTTTTGGCATGCACAGAATTACCAATATTTGTCTCTTCAAAAGATACAAAAAGAAAACTATATTCTTCCACAGATATTTTGGCAGAATCTTGTGTGAAAAAAATATTTAATCAAGAGTAAATATTAAACAAAACAGGACTCCCCCTTTGTCCTTCGGACATTTTGGCTCCCTTCGGCTTCATAAATATACACATATTTGTCACTCAGTAGTAACTAATAATAGAAACATTTATATAGTATAAAAACCATGTAATAGAGAGTTAACTATGAAAAAACAAATGAATATACTAAGTTTGGTGAAAAAAGCAGGCATAATGTCAACTAGTTTTCTAATTTCTTGGGCGTGTATTAATTCTTCAAAATACATTAACATTAACAAGACTGCAGACAATTTATTTTTCAATGGAAACGACTATCTTAGTTATACTATTTCTAAGGATGAAAATAAAGGAAAACAAGATCTTGAAAAAATGGCTTATATTGGCAAAAATGAAGAAGCTTACGCATATTTCCCAAAAACTCAGAAATGGGAAGAAATTGGAATTAAAGGAAAAAAATTCAGTACACGAATTAATAAAAAACATTTGAATGATCTTTTAGAAAAACATGATTCATCTGAAGAAATCATTTTTTATCATCAACATCCAGGAAACGACAATGAAGTAAAAGAACCTTCTGAAGCAGATTTAGCAGCAATGTCTAATTTAACAAAAGAATTAGTGGAGAGAGGATATCAAATAAACAACATAAAATTTAAAATTATTTCATTATTTGGTGAAACAGAATATTCACTTACAAAAAAAGGTTTTGATAAAATAAAAAACTTAAACAAAATTTCAGAAGATGATGCAGATAAATTATACATGGAAAATAGAAAAAACGCAAAAGTAAAATATCATGGAGAAAATAGAGATTATTTTACTAGAATTGCAGAAAATTTTCAAATAAGTTATAAACCGTTGAATTAAACCACCAAGGCACACAACTTCTTTTAGTAAAAGAAGCAAAAGGGCGCGCGAAAAGAAAGTATTGGGAAAACTA
The DNA here is from genome assembly GCA_964447315.1 of Candidatus Woesearchaeota archaeon. Classification (GTDB taxonomy): domain Archaea; phylum Nanobdellota; class Nanobdellia; order Pacearchaeales; family GW2011-AR1; genus MWBV01. The sequence continues at coordinate 11,848 of CAYURQ010000019.1, read as the reverse complement.
TAAACTAGACTTCTTCGGAGTTTTTTCAAAACTCCTCGACCCACGCCTTGCAGGCTCTCGCTTACGCTCGGGGCGACTTAACAGCGGTTTAGAGGTTCCAGCCTGCGGCTTCCACCCAACTTTTTCTTCGAAAAAGTTCTCCAAACCCCGATGTTAAGCGTAATTAAAAACTGGCTACTAGTCAAAAGATTTATATTTCAAATTCAACTCAATCTAATTATGTTTCATAAAAAGATCAAAGTAATGCCAAGCGAAATTCATGGGTTGGGTTTGTTTGCTGATGAATCAATTCCAAAAGATTCAGTAGTATATTCCATAAATGAATCTTTAGATTTGATAATTTCTCTTGAGAAATTTAATAAATTATCAGAAAATGAGCAGCAAACAATAAAGCATTATGGTTACTTTGATAAACAAAAAAAATTTTGGCACTTGTCTTTTGATGATATTAGATTTTGCAACCATAGTTTTGAGAGCAATATTACTTTAAAAAATAATGATTTGATTTCAACTAAAAATATTCAGAAAGGTGATGAAATCACTCAAAACTATAAAGAATTTGAAACATTAAGAAAAGAATTATCTTGACGCCAGTTTTTAACTTCTCCGTAAAATCAAAGATTTTACTACGACCACGCTGCGCTCCCAAGCAATATTTATATAAATGCAATTTTATTTTTATATTATTATGGAAATTAAAACTTATTTGAATTGTTCCAAACAAGAAATTCAATCCAAAAAATTTAACATTTTTGTTGGAATAAGTTTGGGAAACAAGTATTTTACCAAAGAAAACATTAAAAAGTATATTTTTTGGGCTTTGGAAAATACAAAAGATGATGTTTTAGTTTTAATTGCAGACAAAAACCACGCAATAAATTATGAAGTTCTCAAGGGATATACTCCTGAAAGAGCGTTGCAAGTAGCATTGAGAAAGGGTATTGAAACAGAAGAATCCGTCAATAAAATTGTACGTGGTTTACCAAAAGAAAAACATCATCTTATCAAGGTTTGCAAATGGGAAGATGCAAGAAAGTCCTCTTATTATCAAGACAAAATCAAAATTTTTCTAAATGAATTTCAAAGTAATTCCAAATTCCACGATTTTATTATTCAAGTTATTAAAGAAAATCTAGATGCTAAAGCAGATAATTTGAGTTCTGAAGAATTAGATAAATTGGCTTTATATGTTCTTGATGAATTGCCAATTATTTTGAATGGCGTAGAATTTGAAGGAAAAGTTTATGATTTACATCCATATCCAGGACTTTCTTCTTTGGATGATTTATTTATGAATTTGCAAAATGGAAAAATGTTCCCCACACTTGCAAAAATGTTAGAGATAAAAAATAAAATTGCAGAAGTGGAAGCGTATGTCAATTAGACGCACGCCAAAATTTACTCAAGCCACGCTGCGCTCTCCTCCCTTTGGTCGTCGGGACAGATAACAGGGCTTATGAGGAAATTTGCGAGCTGAGCAAATTTCCCAAATTTCTTCCGCTTCGCTACAGAAACTTCTCATAATCCCGATGTTATAATCAATAAAGAATCAAACCTATATGTATTTATCTTGCTGTAAAGAATTTACAATTTTTGAAGTAATATCTGATAAATTATATTTTGAGAAATCATTTACCCAAGTTACTTCAGATATTGAATCACCATCTCGGACTGAATATAATTGTCCATCAATGTTTGCGAAATAAACTTTTGCTATCAAAACATCTCCTTTATGTGGAGTTTTACCTTCAAATTGACTATAGTAATGAATGTCTTTTATTTTAGTTCCAGATAATTCTTCATTAATTTCACGACAAAGACATTCTAAATCGTTTTCGCCAATTTCTGGTTTTCCGCCAGGTAAAATCCAAGTTGATTTCTTTCTAACTATCAAAAGTTTATTATCTTGGATTATAGCGGCATTAATTGCAGTCCTCATAAAAATTGTAAATTCTTATTTGTATATAAAGTTTTTTGACGGTTTGATTCTTTACTCTTCGGAATTTTTTGACTTCGTCAAAAACCGTCTTGCAGACTATTCCTTGTTCCTAAAGGAAGATTATAACAAGGATTTAGAGACTACGCCTTGCAGACTCCGCCCAAATTCCTCACTTCGTTCGGAACTTCTCATATCCGAGAACGTAATCCAATTTCAGTAAAGTTCTAGAACGGGCGACTAGTGGTAGAATTTAGTCTGATAGCATATTTGAGCCAGAGTTGTCATCAAACATTCCTTTGACTTTATTTGCAAATGCAGTTGCGCTCTTTTTTGCTCTTTGCACATATGCTTCTTCGTCTTTTATCCAGTAATCCGGAGAATACATTTCTGTTCCCGCATTCTTTGAAATAAATGTTTTTGTTCCCGAGTCAAAGACTTGAATTTTTGGTATTGCAAATCTGTCTAATTCTGAGAAAGCAATTACTGGCATGTTTGTTAATCTACTTACTCCTTCAACAACATTTCCTAAGTGTTCAAAAACAGGTCGTTTTGCTACAGTGTAATCTTTGAATTGAGGTGAATATAAGTAGGCCGCGTCAAGTTCTTGCGAACCAAGTTTGAAGAACATTGACCAGTAATCTTGTTTTGGTATTTCAAAACCATACATTTGTACGGTTTGTTCAAGTAAATTCGTTAAAGAATCAGATGTATAGTATTGACCAAAGTCTTTAGGTGTTTTGAAACTTCCTTCAAAACCATTTTGTAACAATAATTTCTTCAATTCAAGAGGATCTGCGATTTTTCGCTCAATCCCACCACTTAGATTCAAGTTTGACATAATGCAAAGAACATCACCAAATAATTTAAATGTTATGCTATAGTCGCCCATATTCTTGTGTTCACTTCGTGAACCTTTTAATATATTAGAACTTTACTTCAATTTCGACCCGTAAAGGGTCGACCCACGCTGCGCTCCCACTTCATTTCATTTCGTTCGGAACTTTTCTTAATCGCGATATTCAAAGAAATTTAAGGTTTATTAAGCTTTTTTATTCAATATTTTAATCCCCTCAACACTATCATTAACTCTATCAGGGCTTTCACAAACAATGGAAATTTCTTTATCTTTAGGCAAGTTTTCAAATAATTCTTTCCATTGTTTTTTTTCAAGATTAATATGGTTTCTTTCTCCTTTTTCACCATACTCAATTCCAGAAAAATGGCAGTGCCATTTTTTCTGGGGAAAAGCTTTGATTATTCTTTGAAAGTTAACTTTCTTATCTCTAGCTAAAATATGTGCAAAGTCAATGCAAAAACTACATCCTGTTTCTTTACTTAAACGTGAAATTTCCTCAACACTTCCAAAAACATTTACTTTTCCCATAGTCTCAGGGCATAAGACAACATCCCATTTTTTTTCTTTTATTTTTTCTTGCATTTCAATTATTCTTTTTTTGATATTTTGGTAAGTTTCCTCTTCAAGTTTCTTTTTTTCTTCACCTTCTAACTTTTGATACTTTGGCCCATAATATCCAGGATGAAATACTATAGACTTAGCATTTAAATAATGCCCAATTTCGCAACACTTAAGAATTCTTTGCATTGAAGCATGAATCTTGGTTTTTTCTTCAGAGTTTAAGTTAATAAAATAAGGAGCATGTATACTTAGCTCAAGTCCTTTTTCTTTTGCAATATTTCCAATAACCTTGGCCTGGTCAGGTTTCATGTAAACAGAATGAGTAAATGCAACTTCACTAATTCCAAAACCTACTCTTTTAAACTCATTTATGATTTCTTCAGCATCTTTAACACTTCCAAGTCCTGATGGACCTATTTTAATTTTTTTCATTTTTATTCACTTAGCTTGCTGCTCTTTTAATTATATCAGTAGAACTATCAACTTTTCCACCCTCTCCGATATTGTAAACCATTTCAATTCCTAATTCCAAACATATTCTATCTTCAGGCACATTACTTGAACCCCTGTCTCCTCCATTTGCAAAAACATCTGGTTTAATTTTACCCAAGGTTTCACAAACTGTCTTATCTTCATCAATAGCCAATAAAGCATCATCAACCCATTTAATTGCTTTAACCATTTCAAGTCTATCTTGCTCAGGAATAATTATTTTTCCTTTTTTCATAATTGCTTGTTTATCATTGTTCACAATTACAATTAACTTTGTTCCTAGCTTTTTAGCATCTTTCATCATACGAACATGCCCAACATGCATTGGATTAAAATATCCACTTACACATACAACTTTTTCATTTTCTTTGTTCATTCTAAATACCTTAGAAACTTATTATTTTTATCAACTAAAATACTTTTTGGTTTTATTTTTTTATCACTTAATGTAAAACCCATAATAATTATCTCATCTCCTTTTTCAATTAAATGAGCAGCAGCCCCATTCATACAGATAATCCCTGAACCTCTTTTACCTTTGATAACATAAGTCTCAAGCCTTGCTCCATTTGTATTATCTACAACCAGAACTTTTTCACCCTCAATTAAATCAACTAGTTCAATTAAATCCTCATCAATAGTAATACTCCCAACATATTCTAAATCAGCTTCTGTAACAATTGCTTTATGTATTTTTGAGCATAGCATAAACCTCATTTTTTCTTTGACTTCTTTTTCTTAGGTTTTTTAACACTTTGAACACTAACTATGGCAATAAAAAACATTGTAAAAAGTAAAACATCATTTCCAATAATCAATCCAATTAATCCTCCAACTAATCCAATTATTACAAGTAATTTAAAGTAAGGCTGTCCTTCTTGAAGCTCTTCTTTGGTAAATCCAGCAAGAACTTTTCCTATAAAAACTCCTCCTACTAAAAACCCTATTCCAATAAGTATTTTCCAAACCTCTAACATAATAATATTTAATAAGTTAGGTATTTATACTTAACCATGTTTAAAAAATATTTAATTATAGCAAGCAAAAAAGACTTAGCAGGAATTAATATAACCACTCAATTATCCCAGTTTAGACCTAATCCCTTACTTAAATCAATGAATACACATTCAGATGATAATTCTAGTTATGATTTTTATCTAGTTGATGAACATACAATTTATACTGAAAACCTTGATTTAGAAAAAATAAATAAATATGACTTTATTATTTTTGCATCAAAGCATCAATCAGAGAAAAAAGAAAAATCTCTTTCAGTACATGCACCAGGAAATTGGCGTTCAGCAGATTATGGAGGAGTTCCAGGAAAAATCTGTCCTGCATCTGCTGTTTTCAATAAATTCATGTTTGAAAAGCTAATGAAAAATCGTGAAAAGTTTAATCTCACTGATTATAAAGTAACTTTAGAAGTAACACATCACGGACCATTGATTGATAAGCCATGCGTTTTTATTGAGATTGGATCAACAGAAACAGAATGGCAAGACAGGCGTGCAGGGTTTGCAATTGCAAAAACAATTGATGAAACAATTTCTGAATTCAAGGAAAATCCTTATCGTGAGATAGCAATAGGATTGGGAGGTCCTCATTATTGTCCAAATTTCAACAAAATTCAGAGCAAAAGTAATGTTGCTATTGCCCATATAATCCCAAGTTATGTTATGCCAATAACAAAAGAAATGATTTTAGAAGCAATTAATAAAACAAAAGAAGAAGTAGACTTTGCTGTCCTTGATTGGAAAGGACTCGGGCAAAGCGACAAGAGACAAGAAGTTATAGACATCCTTGAAAAAAACTACGTAGAGTGGAAAAAATCTTCAGACATTAAAAAAGCTTAATTCTCGTCGATAAAATATATTTAATTATTTTTTAAAATCTTATGCAAATCACTCGCGCACACTCTTTCAACAAAATTTATAAACTTAATTTGCGTGATGATTAGATAAATTAAAGGTGAAATGGTACACGAAATCAACTTAAACTCAATCAAAACTTGCTTTCTAAGCAATTATCCTCCTAAGGAATGTGGAATTGCAACATTTACTCAAGACTTATCTAAGGCAATGGATAAGCGTTTCAACCCAAAACTTAAATCTAAAGTTGTTGCCTTAAATGCCCCAGAAGAATTGTATAATTATAATAGAAAAGTTATAATGGAGATTGATAAAGAAGATATTAATCATTATATTGACATTGCAAAAAAGATAAATGAAAGAGATGATATAAAAATTGTTTCTATCCAGCATGAATTTGGAATATTTGGAGGGGATTATGGGTGTTATCTTGTTCCTTTTTTAGAAGCATTAGAAAAACCAGTTGTAATGACTTTTCATAGTGTTTTGCCAAGTCCAGAAGAAGAAAGAAAAAAACTAGTTCAAGCAATAGTTGAGAGATCTTCTGCAGTAATTGTTATGGCTGAGACAGCAGTTAAAATTCTAAATGAAGACTACGGAATACCAAAATCAAAACTATTTGTTGTTCATCATGGAATTCCTTCTGTTGCTTTCAAAAAACCAGAAAAAATGAAAGATAAATTAAATCTTCAGGGAAAAAAGGTAATTTCAACATTTGGTTTGTTAAGCAGAGGCAAAGGTATAGAGCATATGATTAAAGCATTGCCAAAAGTTGTTGAAAAACATCCAGAGATTGTTTATTTAATAATGGGGGAAACCCACCCAGTAGTTAGAAATGAAGAGGGCGAATCTTATAGAAGAGAATTAATCCAATTAATAAATAAATTAGGGTTGAAAGATAATGTGAAATTCTATAATAAATATTTGAGTTTAGATGAAATAACTCAATTTCTTCAGGCATCTGACATTTATGTTTGTACAAATCTTGAAAAAAACCAAATTACAAGCGGGACTTTAGCTTATGCAATGGGTGCTGGAAAAGCAATTATTTCAACTCCAATTATTTATGCAGAAGAAATGCTTTCTGCTGAAAGGGGAATTTTAGCTAAGTTTAAAAATCCAGATTCTTATGCAAATGCAATAAACAAAATATTAGATGACCCAGAGTACAAAGATTTGTTGGAAAAAAATGCTTATGCTTTCTCAAGACAAATGATTTGGCCAAACGTTGCACTAAGTTATCTTAGAATTTTTAATAAGATAGTTAAATTAAGAGAAGAGCTTACAGAAAAATTCCCTAAAATTAAATTAAATCATTTACAAAATATGACTGATGAATATGGTTTAATACAATTTGCAAATCATGCAGAGCCAGATATTAGTTCTGGATATACAATAGATGATAATTCAAGAGCTTTAATTTTCTCAATACTCCACGATAATTTAGGAAATAAAGGTCTTCCAAGTAAATTAACAAAAACTTACTTAAGATTCATTGAACGTTCTCAAGAAACAGATGGAAATTTCAGAAACAATCATAAGAATGAAGAAGAATCAACAAATAAATATAGTGATGATTCTTTTGGAAGAACAATTTGGTCTTTAGGATATTGCATTTACAAAGTACAAGATGAGAAATTAAAAGAAAAAGCAAGGCAAATGTTCACTAAATCTTTTGATAAAATAAATTCACTAAGTTCAACACGTTCAATGGCATTTGCAATTTCTGGATTAGCTTATTATTGTAAAGATAATCCTAATCAAGAAGCAATTTACTTAATTAAGGCTCTTGCAGATAGACTTGTTGAGAGGTATGATGAAGAAGCAGGAGAAGATTGGGAATGGTTTGAACCTTTCCTAACTTATGCAAATGCAAAACTTCCAGAAGCATTATTCTTAGCTTATGAAATTACAGGAGATGAAAAATATCTTAAAGTAGGAGAAGCAACTTTAAATTTTTTATCAGACACAGTTTTTATTGAAGATGAAATTTATCCTATTGGGCAAAATGGATGGTATAATAGAAACGGTAAGAGAGCTTTATTTGACCAACAACCACTAGATGTTTCTTATATTGTGCAAGCATTTTTAACAGCATATGAAATAACTCAAGACCAAGAATATTATCAAAAAGCAGTTAAAGCTTTCAACTGGTTTTTAGGAAAAAATCACTTAAACCAAATGATTTATAATGAGAGTAGTGGAGGTTGTTATGATGGTCTTGGAAGACACTCAGTTAATCTTAACCAAGGTGCTGAATCAACTGTTTCTTATTTAATGGCAAGAATTTTCTTAGAAGAACAGAAAAAGAAAAGACGTTCATCTAAATGATTTAAATGAAAAAAAGAGTTCTAGTTGTTGTTGCACATCCTGATGATGAATTGATTTGGATGGGAGGAACACTTCTAAAACATAAAGAAAAAGATGATTGGAATACAAAAGTTTTATGTTTAACAAGACAGTCAGACAAAGATAGAAATCCAAAATTTTTCAAAGTTTGTAAAGTTTTAGGTGTTAAAGGATTTATTTATGATTTCAATGACACAACTTCAAATCCTTGGGACAAGCAAAAGGTAATTAAAACAATTAACAAGCATTGCGCAAAGCCTTTTGATTTGGTTTACACGCACGGAGCAAATGGAGAGTACGGGCATGTAAGACATAAAGAGCTACATAAAATTATTAAATATCTCGTGGATAAAAATGATATTAAAACAAAACATTTTCTTAACTTTGCATACCTCAAGAGAAAGAATAATTATCAAGGCTATGCAATACCCAACTCAAATACAAATAACTTTATAAAACTTAAAAACAAAGAGTTAAGTATTAAGAAGGCTCTGATTAAAAATATTTACGGCTATCAACAAGGAGGTTTCGAAGAAAAAAGCTGTAATCAAATTGAGTCATTTAAAAAAATAAGATAATGATAAAATGAAAATATTGGTTTTATTTCCTTACCCTGTTGAATCAGATGGGCAAAGCCTGCAAGGAAACTATTTGTATAAAGGATTATTGGATTTAGGGGTTGATGCTAAACCCTGCCATTTCAAAGATAGTATTCAGAAAGAGTTTTATTTGAGACATTGGAAACCCGATGTAGTTATTGGAATTGGATTTTGGGGAAATGTCCCTGAAATTGTTCAAGAACCTCTTAAGTGGGGAGTTACAACTGTTCCTTGGTTTAATGCAGATGGTTGGGTTGCGAATTATCAAGAAGAATTCAACAAATTACCTTTAATGTTCACAACAAGTCAATGGGTAAAAGATGTCTATAAAAGAGATGGAGTTGATATTAGCAAGATTTATCCTGCTTTTATTGGAATTGATTCTGAGCTGTTCAAGCCCGAGATAGATCAAGAAAAAAGAATGGAAATCCGTAGAATGTTAGGAGTTAGGGATGATGAAAGAATGATTTTAACAATGGGCGGAGATGTAACTTCAAAAGGAGCTCAAGAAATGTTTCGAGCTTTAGCTGAAATAGATAAGGAATTTAAAAAATGGAGATACGTTTGCAAATCATGGCCAAGTGAATGTTCATCTGATTGGAGAGACAAAGAAGAAACTCTTGCTGAAGAATTAGGGATAAGAGATAAAGTTACTTTCTTAGATGATGCTTTCTCCCCAGAGTTTATGGTTGATGTTTTAAATGCATGTGATATTTATGCAGCACCTTCAAGAATTGAAGGCTTTGGGATGATTCAAGTAGAGGCAATGTCTTGTGGTAAACCAGTTATTACAATTGATGCAGGAGGACCAGCTGAAACAGTTATTCATGAAAAAACAGGATTCCTAGCAAGACCAGCAGAAGAAATCCAATTAACAGAAGAATGGGCATATCCCAGCATGGGATATTCAACAAAACAAATTGTTAAATTTGATATTCCTAAAACATTTGGGTATAGAGCAGATATAAATGATTTAAAGAAATACACTCAAATGCTTTTAGAAAGTCCTGAACTTTGCAAAACAATGGGTCAAGCTGGGAGAAAACACGTTCAAGAAAATTTAGATTACCATGTAACTTCCAAGAAAATGCTTGATATTATTAAAGAAAAGTTGAATTTAAGTTAAAAATATTTTTATTTTTTTATTGGTTTAAGCATTTTCATAATTTCTGCAATTGAAATTTTTCTGAAAGTTGTAAGACCATCTCCTGCACCAGAATAAATTAAAACATCTTTTTTATTTTCAGTAACAACTCTTCCAGTAGGGAAAATTACTTTTTTGTCTTCAAATAAACTCTTTTGATGTTTTTTTGTTGGACTTAAAATAGGTTTATGAGATTTTTTAAGTACTTTTTTTGGATTTTTTAAATCAAGAAGAGCAGCACTAGCATAATAATAAGTCATATCAATTTGTTCATGAGCAAATATTTTTTTTAGAATCCCTTTTTCTTTTTTATTTTCTTTTTTATCACGTACAGCATGATAAATAATAAGCCATCCTTCTGAAGTTTTGATTGGAGGAGGCCCTGCACCAATTCTTCCATAATCCCAGGAACCAGGTTTTGTGATTTTAACAGAATCTGAATCACCCCAATGTTCTAGGTCTTTTGAATAACTAATCCATATATGAGGTGGGCTGAACTGGAAATTTCCTTCTGGTCTGTTTAATGCAATATATTGTTTATTTATTATCTCAGGAAACAAAACAACATCTTTATTTTGCTCTTTAAAAATAATTCCTCTTCTATACCAAGACAAACAATCGTTTGAAATAGCATAACTTGTTGAAATATTATCTTCTCTTGAAAGAGAAACATAAGTCATTACATATAAATCACCTATTCTTGTTATACGAGCATCTTCAACTCCCAATTCTCCATCCCAAGTTAATCCATAAAAGCTTGGTTTTTTATCAATTGAAATAATTTCCTCTCCTTTTTTATTTAAAATAACTTTTCTAAAATGTGAAATAAAAGTTAATCTTTTTGTTCCATCTTTAAACTCACAAGCAACTTCATTGAAGTCATTTATTTTTGTTTTTGGAAACTTATCTATTTTAATTTTGAATTCATTTTTTTTAATTCCAACATATCTTGGAGAATAAAAATATTTTTCATCATCGTATTTTTTTAATCTTTCAATAACTCTAACATATAAAATAACTCTCCCATCTTTTAATCTTTCAACACCAGGATTCATTACAGATAATACTTCAAACTTTGAGGAACTTGGTTTAATATCTTTTTGTTTCAATAAAACCTTTTCTTTTTTTATTTTTAATTTATCACTGGATTTTTCCATTTTTTACCTCTTTTAGAGTATAATTATAATAAGATTTTTTTATTTTTAAAAGATTCGTATGCCAAAATAAACATTCCAGCTTCCCAAGCTTGTAATTTACCAACGTGGAGTTTTGTTTTTGCGTGTGTCCATTCAGGAAAATTACCATTTAAATTTTTTTCAGCTAATTTCTCAAGCATTTCTTTTGCTAATTTAAATTTCTTGATTTTAATTAAAGCTAAAATGTAAAATCCTCCAATGTATCCCCAAATTCCTCCGTTTGCATAATCTCCAGGAGTTCCAGCATCACAATCCAAATAATAGTCTTTCCAGTGTTTACTTTTTTTAGTTATGGGGGGGTGAATACTAGGTATTGGGTAAGGATAAGCTAATTTCTTTTTTTCAATATAACTTAAAATTTTTTTTGCATGTTTTTCATCTCCTAATCCAAAAATAATAGATAATAAGTTTCCTAAGGTATCAAACCAATCAGAAATTTCTTTGTATTTCCCATGGTTTTTCCATCTAAATGAATAATAATACTCATTTTTTTTATCCCATAAGCCATCTTCAGGGTGTTCATTAATTAACTTTTTAAGTTTTTTAGCTTGATACTTTTTTCCAGCTAAATTTAAAGCATGATAATAAAGTGCTTGAGTATTAATTGTGTCTCCATATCTATGGGGAAATGCATCTTGCCAATCACTCGTAGGCAATTGTGTTAAGCTTCCTGATTCTCCTGAATCCTGACAATCCAACCAAAAATATGCTTTTTCAATATTTTTTTTATATTTTTTCATTAAACTAGAATCTTTGTACCTTTTTTCATAAATATAATTTCCAATAATAAACCAAAGTGTAGAATCAATTGTTTTAAAATCAACATGGGGTTTTCTATCTT
>CAYURQ010000018.1:0-15526 GCA_964447315.1 Candidatus Woesearchaeota archaeon | reverse complement strand
CAAACTCTTTATCCGTTGATGACATGCAAGATTCTAATCTTGTTTTATCTATTTTACTTTCAGTTAAACAACTATCGCTATCTCCATCTTCTAAGAAACAAGCTAGGTAATCATTTAATTTGTCTTCTTGTTCTTTTTGTATGCAAAATTGTCTTAAATTTTCTTCTACTTCTCCATCTGAAGGATGCATAGCATAATAAACAAATCTTAAATTAAAATCAATATTATCACCTAATAAATCAATTACTGGTAAGATTCCTTTTTCTGCTTGAGTTCCATAAGGACAATAACTCATAGTAAATAACTCAACTACTGGTTTTGCTGTTTTTGGTATTTCTATTTGTTGAGGTTCTTCTTCAATAGTTGGCCAACCCCCTGTTAAAGGAGTCAAAGATTCAATAAAATATTCTCCATCTTTTGTGGTGTAAACTGGAATTTCTTGACCTTGATAGCTCACAGTTATTTCATATAAATCACTTTTATCATTACTAGAAACATATTCTACTCCTCCACCAGTCTGTTGATTTAAAAAATTCACTAATTGTTCTCCAGCATCTTCTCCAGAAATTATATTTTTAGAGTTTCCTGAAATAGCATTACCTGTAATATTTCCTGAGAATAATAAGAACCCTAGAACTAAGAGTATTGCAAGCAAAACAAAAGTAGAAATTTTCCAAATATTTTTATTCTTTTTATTTTCTTGATTTCCTGTAGTTACATTATTTTCTTCCATTTTATTCTATTAAATACAAATCCTTTTTGTAGTTACAACCTTAGTAATTTGCTTCTAAAGGACCTTCACATTTATTTTCAATACAATTTTCAATATATTGTTGTATTTCTGGTGCCATTGAACTTGAAAATCCTACCCAGTTTTTTTCTCCTATAAATGTTGTTGGAACACCTTGTGCCTGAATTCCATAAGCTTGTGCAGCTTCTTGAAATAACTTTACATTATCTGGGTTTTTCCAGGTTTCAAACATTTTTACTTCTATTTTATCTCCATATTTTTTCTGCCATTCCTCTAAATAAGGTTTTTCAGTTGCACAATGAGGACAACCATCTCCCCAGAAAAAATAAATTGTTACTTTATCTGGATTTGAATTTAAATCAAGACTTTCTGAAATAGAGTTTCCATTTACATCCTGATTATTTCCCTTAGAAGATATTAAAAATATTGCAACAACTAAAACTAAAATTCCAATTCCTGCAATTAAATATTTTTTATTCATATTTCAGATCCTCTTTTCTTAACTTTAACTCATCTTTAACTCTTGGAAGAATTTGATTTTTCTTAACTATCTCTTGTGCTTTTTCCCTTGTTTTGTCTTCTTCTGCAAAAATTATTGCTTTAGCAGGGCAAAGATTTGAACAAGTTTGACATGCAACCATACAATTATTTGGATTAACTACTTTAGATTTATTTTTTTCATAATCAAATTTATAGACTCCTCTCCCACAAGTTGTAACGCATAGTCCACAACCAATACATTTACTTTCATCTATAACTGGATGCCAATCAATTTTGTCTCTTTCAATTCCATGAAATTCACTAAACTTTTTATCTTTTTGTTCCATATGATATATTGATAAACATCAATATTTAAATCTTTTGTTTAAATCCAAATTTTCCAGGTGTAATAAACTCCAACAATTAAAAATACAATTGAAATAAAATATCTGATATATTTTTCAAAAGTTTGAACCTTGCCCATTATTTTTCCGACTTTAGAAACACTAAATGTTAAAATAAATGCAAAGATAATAACTGGAAGTCCTGTTGCTAAAGCAAATATAGAAGGAATTATGATTCCATCTGAAAAGCTCAAGGCCAAAGGAATTAACATTCCAAAGAATAAAACTGCACTAAAAGGACAGAAAGCTAAAGCAAATAAAACTCCCAATAAAAAAGCCCCTAAATATCCTTTTTCTGAAAGTTTTTCTTTTATTTTGTTTATTTTATTTCCTGATTTCAGGGAAGGTAATTTTATAATATTTAACATAACCAATCCAATAAAAATAAGCAAAGGTCCTAAAATTCTTTCTCCGTATTTTTGTAAAAACAATGAAATTGTCTGGACATTTAATCCTATGTATACAATTAAACTTGCCAATAAAACATAAGTAAACATTCTTCCAAGAGTATAAAAAACTCCTGTTATAATTGTTTTTTTTCCATTATCAATTTTTTTAGAAATATAAGCAATAGCTGTTATGTTTGTTGCAAGAGGACAGGGGCTTAAAGCAGTCATTAAACCAATAAAAAATGCTGCAAGAAGAGGGATATTACTTGTACCCATTGCTTCCATAAAAGACATTAAACTCATTTTAATTTCCAGAAAGTTTTGTTTCAAGAACCCCTTTTAAATAATTCATAAAATCTTGTTTGTTATTTATTTTATACCAAACATTAACATTCTCTTCTTTAGTAAAAGTTCCATCAGCATAATAAGTTCCAATCCATAAAGAAGAACCTGTGGCTCCATACTTAATTACTTTTTCTTTGTTTTCTGGAAGTTCTCCATTAACATGATCAAAAACAATTTTCCCTGATTTTAATTCATCAGCAAAATAAGTCTTAATTGTTTCTTCAGCCATATCTCCCATTGTTATACAAGAATAGCATTGACTGGTTCCATGAAAATGATAAATTTCTATTTTTTCAACATCTCCAGAAATTTTATCTTTTGAAGCAGAAACATTTCCTGTGAAATATTTTGGTGCCATCACTACAATTACTAGCAATACAACTACTGCAAGAATAATGTAGGCATAATTATTTTTGTTCATTATAACGAATTGATGTTTATCAATATTTAAAAAGCTTTTGTTTAATTTTCATATAAAAACACCCCTCTAAAATTTTTATCTTTTTCATTTTCATCTATAATAACAATTAATTCAAATTCATCCTGCCAATCTTCCCAAGAGATTAAAACAATTTTTCCTTCTGGAATTTTACTTATTGCTTGTTGTTTAGGTAAATAAATTATATTTTTATTATCTGGAATTAATTTTTTAACTTGTTCTTCAGATAAGTAAGTATAAATTTCTAAATTACTTAACTGAGAGCTTTCAATAAATCCTTTTTGTTTAAAAACTAAAGTATGCCCTGATTTTAAAGTTGTTTCTTTGATTTCTTTAGATATTTCATAATTTTTAGCTTTTCTTCCAATTAATGCTTTATTTATTTGATTATTATTTAATGCATTCAAAACCTCTGATGCAGAACCAAACTTAATTAATTGATAATTTTCTTTTTCAGATAATTTTTCTGCATCTTCTTGCATTGTTGGACAATAACCCAATTTTATTTTTTCATTTGAAATTTCTTGATAAACAATTTTTCCTGTTAATGAGGGTTTTATAATTAAAAAAATTGAAATAAGAATTATTACTATTATTAGGATGATTATTGTTTGTGTTTTCATTTTAATAAATACTTACTTGTTGTAATCTTTTTATTTCATTGTATTTAAATTTTTTCTTTATTTCTTTTAAAACTTTTTGTTTGAAATCATTTAAATCAATTTTCTTTCCTAAAGCTTCTTCAATACTCATTACTCCTAGTTCACCAGAAGAATAACCACAAGGATTAACATACTTAAATCCCTCTGTGCTTTCTTTTTTAACATAAAAATTAAATCCATGATAAGCAACACCTTTTGCAGTATGTATTCCTTTTCCTCCTAATTTGTAATCTTTTCCATCTTTATTAATCCAAATGTCTTTTCTTATAGAGTTTTTTGCATCTTTGTCTTGATTTCTGGAATCAGTATGGATATTTATATTTAATTCATAACTTTTTAAAACTGAATTCATTATATCATCAATAATTCCTTTATATTTATCAATGCCCATTAAAGCTTGGGATATTCTTTCATATTTAACTATTGGATAAAAATTTATTTGTCCCTTTCCAATAAAAGTTGCCCCCCCTCCTCTTGAGGTTTGTGAAAAATCTATTTCTTTTTCTTTTTTAAGATAATTTATTGCATTTTCTTTTGTAAATTCTATTCCTTGTTTTTTTATTTCTTTCTCAAGGATTTTTGAAAAAGTATTATGAATTTCTCTTGAACCAAAATTTACAGTAGGATAATGTTCTGAAATAAGAATTGTATCTGGTATTTCGTCTTTTGCTCTTTTTTCCGCTAATTTTTCTTGCAATTTAAAAGTTTCAAGATAATCTGTAACCCCTAAATCTATGTATTCTGCAATTACCATTTCAAGATTCATTTTATCATATTTAATTTTTTTAAACAAATTTCAGCTACAATTGTTAAAGGGTCAAATATTGGGGCTGAAGCAGGATTATAACAAGTTTCTAATTTGGCAATTTCATTTATTTTAATTTTTTTCTGTATTGCTAATGCTATTAAATTTAATCTTCCAACAACTTCATTATCCCCTATAATCTGTCCTCCAATAATTTCTTTATTAAGATTACAAATAAGTTTAATGGTTATTTTTTCTTTATTAGAATAGTATTCTGCTCTAACATCTCCTGTATATTTTGCTGAAACACTTTTTATTCCTAGTTGATTTGCTCTTGTTTGAGTTATTCCTACACTCCCAATATATTGGCTTCCTATTTTTGAAATAGTATTATTTAAAACAAAAGAAAATTTTTCTTTTTCTTTTAAAATATTTTTTGCAATTACTTTTGCCTGCCTTACTGCAGTTGTTCCTAACTGACTAAATATTTTTTCATTTGTATTAAACTCAAATGATTCAACACAATCTCCACAAGCATAAATATCTTTATTAGAAGTTTCAAGATATTGATTTACTATTATTCCTTTATCTGTTTTTAATCCTGATTTTTTTGCTAAGTTTAAATTTGGTTTAATACCAGTGCATAGAAAAATGTTATCAAATTTAATTTTTTCTTTGTCATTTAAAATTAATTTTTTCTTTGATATTTCTTTTATTTTAGTTTCTTGAAATATTTTAATATTCTTTTCTTGAAGGTGTTCTTTTATTTTATTGGATATATCTGAATCAAAAAGATTTGGAAGAATGTTTTCTTTTGCTTCTAAAAGTGAAACTTTATTTTCTTTTTCTGCAAGAGAGAATGCAAGTTCTATACCAATCATTCCTCCTCCAATAACAGCTGAATGATCTTTGGATTTTACTTTTTTGGAAATATCTTTTGCATCTTCAATTGTTTTAAAGTTCATATAATTGGAATCTTTTAACCCTTTAATTTCTGGCACAAATACTGAACCACCAATTGCAATTACTAATTTATCAAATTTAATCTTTTTATCATCTTTAAGAATTATTTCTTTATCTTCCGTATTTATTTCTTTTACTTCAGTATTCAACAATATATTAATATTATTATTTTCATAATCTTTTTTATTGAAAATAAAAATATCATTAAAAGATTTTATTTCACCAGATAAAACATAAGGTAGTGCACAAGGAGAGTATTCTAAATTAGAAGATTTTTCTATGAGTGTTATTTTTACATCTTTATTGAACTTCCGCAACTCAAATGCACAGGTAGTTCCTGCACTTCCTCCTCCAATAATTACTACTTTCATTTTAATGGGCTTTCACATTTATTTTCAATACAACTTTCAATATATTCTTCCATTTCTGGTGCCATTGAACTTGAAAATCCTACCCAGTGTTTTTCTCCTATAAATGTTGTTGGAACACCTTGTGCTTGAATTCCATAAGCTTTAGCTGCTTCTTGAAATAACTCCGCATTATCTGGGTTTTTCCAGGTTTCAAACATCTTTACTTCTATTTTATCTCCATATTTTTTCTGCCATTCTTGTAAATAAGGTTTTTCAGTTGCACAATGGGGGCAACCATCTCCCCAGAAAAAATAAATAGTCAATTTATCTGGATTTCCAATTAAATCAGAATTATCTGAAACAATATTTCCTGTTACATTTTGATTATTTCCACTATAAAATATTAAAAATATTGCAACAACTAAAACTAAAATTCCTATTCCTGCAATTAAATATTTTTTATTCATTTTTTTACCTCCCTTAATTTAATTTTTCATTGTAAAATTTACTTGCTTCTTCTGAATTTAATAATTCATTTAACTCATCCTTATCTTCTATTTTAATTTTCACTATCCAGTTTTCATATCCATCTTTATTGATTTCTGAAGGTTCATTGAATAAAGGATTGTTAACTTCAATAATTTCTCCTGTAACAGGGCTTGACAAATGTCCTGTCCATTTAACTGCTTCCAGAGAAACATACTTTTCTCCTTTTTTTATTTTTTCTCCTTTTTCAGGAAGCATGATAAAAACAAATTCTTTAACTTTTTTTGCTGAAGGTCCAATAATCCCTAATGTAGCCGTATCTCCCTGAACCTTTATCCAGGAATAATCTTTATTATACTTTAAATCTTCTGGAAAATTATTTTCAGTCATTTTCTTTTTTCTCCTTAGAATTATTTGTATTTTCATGTTTTTTAATATTTTCTTTTTCAGAATTTTCTTGAACATCTTTTTTATTTTCATGTTTTTTAATATTTTCTTTTTCAGAATTTTCTTGAACATCTTTTTCATCCTCATTCAAAGTTTTATTTTTTAAGTCCTCTGTTCCAATTTTTATTCCATATTTTGGAAGGACTTTTCTATGAAGCCAAATTATTATAAAAGAAACCAGAATTGCAATACCGAAAACATATATTGATCCAAGTATAGAATTCATAACATCAGGAAAGAATATCAGTGAGACTGCCAAAGCCAACATTATAACTCCACCAACTAATTTTAATATTCTTCCATGCTTTTCTTCAAATTTACTAGCTCTCAGAGTAATTGTTGCTGTTGTAAATACAATTAACTCATCAATAAGATAAATTATTAAGTATAAAGCAAGCAAGGAAAAAAATGCCCCTCCAACAACATTATTTTCTGCTAAAATGTTTGTCCAAATCATAGGAAATCCTGCTGTACATGGAAGCTCAATTAACACTATTCCAAGAGCCATCAGTGCTGTAGCAATCATCATACTTAAAGTAGATTTATTTGGATCCATAATGTTTCTTACTTTTTTGAAAAGTTTAGGTTTATGTTTATCTGATATCGTAAAAGAAATACCTTTTTTATACCAAAAATAATCTTTTATATTAACAACTGCAAATACTAATGCTATAAGGCTTACAGCAAGTTTAATCCAAAATGTATAACCAACATAAGAAAAAACGTTAACCAATCCAGTCATAAAAAGACCATATGCTAAAGTAGTTACCAGTAAAAAAGTTGTACCCACGAGGAATATTTTTTTTCTAGAACGAGTATATATTACTATTCCCAACAAAAATGTAAGTACCCATAAAGAGCAAGGATTAAATCCATCAACAAATGCTATTAAAGCCGTAACAACTACCAAAGACATAGAAGACAAATCTACTTCTCCAATCAGAGGAATTTCTACTGTTTGTTGTTCATCCGAAGTCACATCCTCTGGTTTAGAGGTTATTGGAGTAAAGGGTTTTACCTTAGATAAAGGACAAGCACAACC
This sequence comes from Candidatus Woesearchaeota archaeon, assembly GCA_964447315.1. Lineage (GTDB taxonomy): Archaea > Nanobdellota > Nanobdellia > Pacearchaeales > GW2011-AR1 > MWBV01. The sequence continues at coordinate 8,023 of CAYURQ010000018.1, read as the reverse complement.
TTCATTTATACATTTTTCAACTTCACCTTGAAGTGCGGTTTTTATTGGTTGTTCACCAATTATATATTTCTCTCCTATAAAAAGAGTAGGATATAAATCAGCTTTTAAACCATAATTTTCTTTAAATTCTTGAAATAATGATCTGTTTTCTTCACCATTTACATTATATTTCTTGATTTGAATATTGTATTTTTCATTTATTTCTTCAAGATAATTTTCTATATTTTGACATTGAACACAATTTCCATCTAAAAAGACGTGAATACATAATTCAGGATTTTGAATTTCTTCCCCATTTTCTTGTGATTCTTCTTGTTCATTTAGGTTATTAAAAAGTTCTTTTGCTTTATCTTCACATTTAGTTTCAATACAATTTTCAAGATATTCTTCTATTTCTGGTGCCATTGAACTTGAAAATCCTATCCAATGTTTTTCTCCTATAAATGTTGTTGGAACTCCTTGCGCCTGAATTCCATAAACTTGTGCAACTTCTTGAAATAATTTAGCATTATCTGGATTTTTCCAGGTTTCAAAAGATTTAACTTGTATTTCAGGATATTTTTCTTTCCATTCCTCTAAATAAGGTTTTTCAGTTGCACAATGAGGGCAACCCTCTCCCCAGAAAAAATAAATTGTTAATTGATTATCTTCAGGCGTGTCCTGAGCAGTAATCAAATTAGAAAATAAAGGCAAGGCTAATAAGACAAGTATTAATAAAATTCCCAGTTTTCCTCTTTTTTGCATTTTTTTTGTTATCATTTTAAATTTTAATGATTGAAACCCTTTATAAATATTGGTTTCAAAATATGAAACCTTTTTTATCCAACAAATAAATCTTTTATTTCTTTCTTTAAAATAAGTTTATTGGTCATACCATTTTTTTCTTTTTCTAAGATTTTTTTTTCTTGTAGTTTAGAAACAATTCTGGACATTTTAACTTTGCCAATCTTAAGAGATTTTGATAATGAACTCTGATTTATTTCCCCCCCATTATCTATAATTTTTTTTAAAATTGTTTTATCTTCAACATCTAAGACATCTAAAAATTTTATTAAGTTTTTCTCAATTTTTCTTTTTTCTTTTAAAAAATTATTGCTTAAAATGTAATAGGTTACTAAGCCTACAAACAAACCCAAAGAGGACATAGCCACAATTATTACCCATAAAGGCAATGTACATCCACAGACTGTTGAAAAGTTTTCAGTGGTATAAAAAACTGTAAATGAAATTATAAAAATAAAAAGAATTAATATTCCGAATATTAAAATAATGGGTCTTATTTTTCTTTTATTCATAATGTATTGAGAATTATCAATATTTAAAAAGTTTTCTAAGTTAACAATTACAACAGCATTCTTTTTTCATAAGTTTTGCTTTAGAATATCCTAATGCTTTGAATACATCATAAACTTTTTTATTTGAAATAAAATAATAAACTTTTTTTCCTTGTTTTTTTGAATCCACTATCCCTGCTTTTCTTAAAACATCAAGTTGTATTGATACTGTTGATTGTGTTCTTTTAACATGAGGAAAAATTTCACAAACACATTTCTCTCCATTTAGTAAAAATTCTACCATTTTTAATCTTGTTTCATCAGAAAGAGCTTTTAATATTTGAAGTTCTTTTTTCATGATATATTGAAGAGTATCAATCTTTTAAATGTTTTTAGAGGAATTAAAATTTATTTCTGGATTATGAAAAATAATTAATTTTTTCATCCCCAAAGCTTCATGTTAATCATATCTAGATAATCCCTGACTTTTGCTTTAGCCCATCTTTCTTTCATTCCAAACTCTTTCATTAATAGTTTGTAAGTGTTTTCATTTATTTCATTTAAATCATCTAAGAATTCATCTTTTTCCCACACATTAAAATCATTCACAATAATATATTTATCCCAGTGTTTTTTTACTTTTAACTTCTCACCATTAACTTCAATAGTTATAATTTCCTCTTGTTTTTCCATTAAAAATAAAAGTGTTGAAGTATAAATATTTTTCTTTTTATTTGATTTTATCACCGTAATTTTTAAAAAGAAACTATTTGTATTTTTTTTATGATTTTCAGTAAGAACAATCAAGCTAGAATTTACATTCCAAGTTTAACCCATAAGCAAATATCCTCTTTAGAAGATTATCTGAATTCTCATCTAGATACTTCTCAGAAACTTGGGCTTTATAACAAGATAAGGATTTCTAAAAATAAAAAAAACCCAAATAAGAACTATTGGGAAATAAGATTTAATGCAAATGAAGATTTTGATAGTACTTTGTTTTGTGGTTATATTTCTGGTTTTTTTAATGTTTTATATAAATCAAAATAGAGTACAATAATCCTTAAATAAAAAAATAATCTTTGAAATTTATGAAAACCCTTAGAAATATTCTTGTTGGGGGCGGTGTTTTATTGAGTAATATATTAATTAATCCTGTTTTTTCTCAGGAAAAAATTCAGAGTTTGTATTATGGAGTGGATAAACATGAGTTAAGTATTGAAAATGAATTTAATACAGAAGTTTATTTAAATCAAGTTTTGAATTACCCTGAATTAAATACTTTTGATTATTTAATTCTTAAAGGATATGCTGATTCTACTTATACTCCTGAACACAATCTTGAGTTAAGTGGAAAAAGAACTTTTGGAGTTAGAGATTATATAAATTTTTTACATCCTGAATTAAATGAAAGAATTGTTTCTAGTTATCACGGAGAGATTCCTTGTAGAGAAGGAGAGGATTTAAGCAAATATCGTAGAGTAGATATAATTCCTTACAAAAATGATTTAGATTATGCTTTGAAATTATTTCAACCAGATAGTTGCTTTAAGGGTTTTAATAATGACAAACCAACAGTTGTTTTATGTGATGTTTCTGGTTCAATGGGACAAAATGGAGCATGGGAATTTTTATGTAATTATGATTTTTCTAAATTTCATAAGTTTTTTGCATTTTCAAGATTTCCTGGAAGATATAATGATTTAATTCCTTTTAAAGATGAAAAAGAAATTAAAAGATTTGTTCCTGGAGGAAGAACTTGTTATTATACTGCTTGTAAAGATTTAATTGAAGAATTATATAATTATAATATTTTAACTATAATTAATGGAGAAGATAATGTGGGAGAAGGAAATTCTAAAGATTTAATTGAAATTTCCAAGAAAAATAATTTGAATTTAAGTTTTATTACCTTAGATACTAATAAGGATTTTTTAAGGGAATTAGAAAAAATAGCTTTTTTTTCAAACGGACTAGTTTATGATTTATATGGAAATGTGATTAAGTAAATTTTATGGAGAATAAGAGGGTTATTATTAGAAATCTTTTGAGGATTGATTAGTTAAAGATTGTTGCTTTAAGAATTACAACCTCTTCTAATGGTTTATCTTGAGGATTTGTTGGAACATTTGCAATTTCATCAACAACATCCATTCCTTGAATTACTTTTCCAAAAACAGGATGTTTTGTATCAAGGAAATTGTTATCAACAAGGTTTATGAAAAATTGTGAGCCTCCTGTGTTTGGCCCTGCATTAGCCATTGAAATTGTGTATTTGTTGTTTTCATTTGCAGGTTGGTGTGTGAATTCATCTTCAATATTATATCCTGGTCCGCCCATTCCTGTTCCTGTTGGGTCTCCTCCTTGAATCATAAATCCAGGAATTACTCTATGGAAAATAACTCCATTGTAAAATCCTTCTTTTACTAGTTTTTCAAAATTCCCAGAAGTAATTGGAGTATCTTTGTATAATGCAATAACTATATCTCCTTTATTTGTTTCAAGTTTTACTTTTGTTACGTCTGCCATTTTAGTTGTGTTTCCTGTGGGAATTCCAATAAAGATTCCTGCGATTACAGCTACAACAAGAATTCCAATAAAAATCCATGTTTTAGCTTTCATATTAATTAAAGAAATTAGGGGTTTTAAAGGTTTTTGGAATTAACTAGATAAATTTATATATTTCCTTGAGGTATTTTTTATATGGTAAATTCAGTTAATGAGATTAAAGAAATAGTGTTGCCAATCCTTGTAAATAAAGGAGTTTTAAGAGCAGGTTTATTCGGAAGTTATGTTCGTAATGAGCAAAGAGAAAATAGTGATGTGGATATTTTAGTTGAATTAGATAAAGATTTGAGTTTATTGGATGTTGCTAGTATTAAAATTGAATTAGAGCAAGCACTTAATAAGGAAGTTGATTTATTGGAATATGAAACAATAAAACCTGAATTAAAAGATAATATTCTTGATGAAGAGGTTTTAATTTATGAGAAAACAAAGAAATTATAAATTATATCTTTCAGATATAAATGAAAGTATAAATAAGATACAAGATTATACAAAAGATATTTCTCAAGAGGATTTTAAAGATAATCCTCAAGTCCAGGATGCTGTTGTAAGAAGAATGGAGATTATTGGAGAAGCTATTAAAAATATTCCAATGTCTATTAGAAATACAAATCCTTTAATTCCTTGGAAAGAAATGGCCAATTTTAAAAATTTATTGATTCATTCATATTTTGAGGTTAGTGTAAATAGAGTTTGGAAAACAATAAAGAATGATTTGCCTAAAATAAAAGAAAATTTGAGTAAGATTAAGTTGTTGTAATGAAAATTCAATCTTTCATTTCAATTTTTATATTAACTGACTTTGGAATTTGCATTCTCATAACATGATGTAAAATTTTTTCATTTGCTGGTAAGTCAATTAATCTTTTATGAATACGCATTTCAAATCTGTCAAATGTAGCTGTTCCGTCTCCACAAGGAGATTTTCTTGTAGTAACTTTAAGTTTTTTGGTTGGAAGTGGAACAGGCCCACTAATATTTATTCCTGATTTTTTTGCTATTTCCTTTACTGAATCGCAGATTCTGTTAAGCTCTTCTATATTCGGACTATTTAGTTTGATTCTTACTTTTGCCATTTTAACTGTTAAAATTGTAAGCACGAAATTCTTTTGAATTTTATTCTTGCTATGAATAATATGAACAAAATTGGTTTAAAAAGCTTTTTATATGCAAATTTACTATAATTTTTATAAAAAAGGTGTAAAATGAATTTATTTGTTGAGTTGAGTTTAATAATACTTATTGTGCTAGGAGTTTCTATAGTAATGAGGGCTTTAAAACAACCCCTCATAATAGGATATATTCTTTCTGGAATTCTTGTTGGGCCTTTATTTTTAGATATTTTGCATACAGAAGCTACTTGGCAAATTTTTGCTGAAATTGGAATTGCATTTCTTTTATTTTTAGTTGGTTTGCATCTTAATCCTAAAATAATTAAAGAAGTTGGTAAGATTTCTTTGGTAACTGGAATTGGACAAATAATATTTACTTCATTAATTGGATATTTAATCTGCCTTGCTCTTGGATTTCCTCATTTAACTGCATTGTACATAGCAATTGCATTGACTTTTTCAAGTACAATTATAATTATGAAACTTCTTTCTGATAAAGAATCTTTAGATAAGCTTTATGGAAAAATTTCAGTAGGTTTTTTACTTATCCAAGATTTAATAGCAATTATAGTTCTTATTTTTATTTCTTCTTTTGCAAGTGGAGAAGGTTCTTTGAATATAGTTGCAGGTGTTTTTATTAAAGGAATTATTCTTTTTGGAGCATTATTTTTATTTAGTCATTATATTCTTCCAAAATTCAATAATTTCTTTTCAAGATCTCAAGAGTTTCTTTTTATTTTTGCAATTGCCTGGGGGTTCGGAATTTCTGCTTTATTCATGTTTATAGGACTTTCAATTGAAGTTGGTGCTTTGCTTGCAGGTATTTTACTTTCAATGTTTTCTTATAGTTATGAAATTAGTTCTAAACTAAAACCTTTGAGAGACTTTTTCATTTTAGCATTTTTCATACTTTTGGGTTCTCAAATGTTTTTTGGAAACTTTTCTAGCATGATTGTTCCTGCAATTGTACTTTCTTTATTTATTCTTATTGGAAACCCTTTAATTGTTTTAGCAATAATGGGAATTTTTGGATATAGTAAAAACACAGGATTTAACGCAGGACTTACTGTTGCTCAAATAAGTGAATTTTCTTTGATATTAATAGCATTAGGAGTTAAAGTGGGACATTTAAGTAATGAAGTACTTTCGTTTGTTACAATAATTGGGTTGTTCACTATTGCAGGTTCTACATATATGATTATGTACTCTGAAAAAATTTACTTTTATATTTCAAGACATTTATCTATTTTTGAGAAAAAGAAATTAAAAGAAAAAGAAATTCTTGAGAAAAGTTATGAATATTTTTTGTTTGGAGAGAATAGGATTGGTTTCTCAATAATGAAGAAATTTATGAAAATAAAGAAAGAGTATTTGATTATTGATTTTAATCCTCAAAGAGTTAAGAAATTAATTTCTAAAGGGATTAATTGTATTTATGGAGATTTGTCTAATGTTGATTTATTGGAAGATATTAAACTTGGAAAAGCTAAATTAGTTGTTTCTACAATTCCTGATAAAGAAGTTAATTTAACTTTGCTTAATCATGTTAGGTTAAAGAATAAGAAAACAAAGATTATTGTTACAGCTAGACAAATTAATGATGCATTTGATTTATATGATGCAGGAGCAGATTACGTAATTCTTCCGCATTTCTTGGGAGGGGCTTATGTTTCAAGAATTATTGAAAATGCTGAGAAAGATAGTAAAATTTACAAAAGAGAAAAAGAAAAACAAATTAAAGATTTAAAAGAAAGAATTGGAGAGGGTCAAGAGCATCCTCATGTTGAAAGGGATCATTAAACATTTTTTGGAGGCTTAAGTTCTGCCTCATCTAATTCTGCTTCTGTTACTTGGACAACTTCTAAATTAAATAACGAAATAATAATATCAAATGCTCTCAAAACTATTTCAAGAACAATTATGAAAGCTAAGTAATAAATAATATTGTTGTAGAATGAGGGTATTTGAGATAAATTTCCTAAAATAGTTCCAAAATGAATGAAATTAACTTTTGTCATTGATACTGCTAAAAGAGTATAGGGCAATAGTTTTGCGACTTCTTTTGAAACATCTTCTTTATAATAAGCAGTCATTCTTACTGCTCCTATAATTACTGCTGATAAAACTAAAAGAGTTTGAACATCTAATCCTTCTGTTAGGAAAATTAAAAACAGAGTAAATACTCCAAACCAAAAGAAAATTAAGAAAGGTAAGATAACTATATATTCAAGAAAATAAAATAAACCTGCCATTAATTTTATTGTTCCTGGCCTTTCAAATTTATTATATTGATTTAGGTTAAGCTCTAAGATATTTTTCTTTGAGATAAATCTATAGAATTTCCAAATAAATATTGCATAAATTACAACAACTAAAACTAAAAGGAATAAATTAACAAAAATTTGCATCCATTCAGGTAATATTTCTAAGAAAGATTGATATAATCCAACAACTATGGAACTAATACTATTCACCTCTGCCATGAATTAATTTAGTAAAGATTATTTTTAAATGTAATGTCAATAAATTTAAATACAATTATTTCTTTTTATTAATATACTTTCTTATATCTAAAGCCCCTCCAATTAAGAAGTAAGCAAGAGAAGCTCCCCCAGCCGCTTTAGAGGATTTATCTAAGATATTGTTTCTATTAATCTTATTAGCTAGTTCTTCATAATACCCTTTTTCTTCCATAATTCTATCTAATTTTTCTGTTCTTTCTTCTTTACTTATATTTGAGTTATAAATTTTTGATACTTGTGGGTCTTGAGCTATTTTTAAAGAAAAGTTTGCATAAGATAATGTGCTAAGAATGGGTGATGAGATGTATATCAATGCTCCAAGGCCAAGAATTTTAACTTTATCTTTTATTGATTCCCAAAATAAATATTTTTCATTCTCTTTCATTGTATTATTTATTTCTTTTATGGTTTCTTTTATATTTGATTTTAAATTCTTTTCCTCATCCATATACTTTTTTTGTTTTATTTCTTAATAAAGATTGTTATACTAAAAAAGATTATTTTTAAATGTAATGTCAATAAATTTAAATACAATTATTTCTTTTTA
>CAYURQ010000017.1:14309-22138 GCA_964447315.1 Candidatus Woesearchaeota archaeon | reverse complement strand
TTCTTATAAAGAATTTTATTTTATTTATTTTATGATTAAAATAAATAAATCTTATCAAGAATTTTCAAAAATTATTTTAAAAGAAATCCTTGATAATGAATTAGACTTAAGAAATATTGACCATCAAAAATATTTTTATGATTTAAAGAAAAAATATCCTGAAAATTATAAACATTTGATTTTTGATACAAATGCACATAAACCTTTTTCAAAAGATTTGGAAAGCATTTTAACTGATTTTAAGATTGCAGGATATGTTGGTTTTGATAACTTTATAACTCAAGAACAAAGAGAGATGATGTATAAGGATCTTAACAAAGGAGAATGATTTTATGAAATACTCGAAAATTGAAAAAATTTCTACAGGAAGTTATGATTTTAACAAGTGGCTTTATGGAGGTTATGAAACAGATATTATAACAATGATTGCTGGAAGTCCAGGCAGTGGAAAAACTAATTTTGTAATTCTTGCTGCTTGTAGCCAGGCAAAAAAAGGAAATAAAGTTATTTTTATTGATACAGAAGGAGGTTTCTCTTCTGAAAGAGTTAAACAAATAGTTGGAAAAGATAATTTAGATGAAATTTTAAGTAATCTTTTAATTTTAAATTGTACAAGTTTTGAACAACAAAAAAAAGCTTTTGTTAATCTTCTTAATCAAGTAAAAAATCAACAAAAAATTGGTTTAATAATCGTGGATAGTATGGTAATGCATTATCGTTTGGAATTTGGGGATGCTGTTAAATCTGGTGAGGATGAAAGGATTAAAGAAATCAATAGAGAAGTTGCAAAACAAATGCGAAGTCTTGCTGAACTTTCTCGTAATGAAAAAATTCCAGTTATTATTACAAACCAAGTTTATTCTGAATTTCTTTCAGAAGAGGATTTGAAAAACAAAGTTGAGAAAAAAACAATGATTGTTGGAGGAGATTTATTTAGATATTGGAGCAAATGCATTATTGAATTAAAGAATGATAATGGAAGAAAAAAAGCAATATTATTAAAACATAGAAGTTTGCCTGAAAAAGAGCTGGGATTTATAATTAAAAATGAAGGAATTTATAAACGTGGAATTTTTTAATATGTTTTATATTACTATTTTTATTATAAATAAAAATCCAGACTGTTATTTTTATAAAGTTAGTCTATAAAATTAGCTTGTTTTAATTCTTGAAGTAGTTACAAATTAATTTAAATAAGATTTAACTTCTTTTTAAGAAAGTTTTATTAAAGGAAAGAGGAAAATGGAAAATAATTTTAAATTTGAAAAAATAAAAAAAGTTGCGGATATAAATTTTACTGTTAAAGATTTAAGCAAGATTTCTAGATTGGACACTATTACCCCCCCAAGTATTTTTGTTGGAAGCAATCTTCGTTATCCTTTGGTAAATGTAGGAATTTTAAGTCCATTAGAAAAGGAAAGAGAAGCATGGATTTATGATGCCCCTAAAGAATGGGCAGAAGATAATCTTTCAATTGGAGATATTGTAAAATTAAGAAATAATCTGCTTAATTCTAGATTTCAAACAAAAGTTCAAGATGTTAGGTTAAATAAAAAATTTGTTGAAATTGCGAAAGATTTAGCAATTTCTTCAAAACAAGTTGATGTTGAAATTCAATTAAAAGATAGGGTTATAGTTGGAAGAGATAAAGACAAAGTTTTAACCCCTCATGGAATGAAAGCCCAACTTAAAAAAGCAGATATAACTGGAAATATAAAAGTTGAAAGAAGTGTTGATAAAGTAATTAATGATGAAATTAAGGCAGTTCAAGGAATTGAGATGTTATATAAAAAAGATGTTAATGAATATTCACTTAGCAAGATACTTAGTGTTGGAGTTATGGGCATGAAAAAAGATAAAAAATTAGTTCCTACAAGATGGAGTATTACTGCTACTGATGATATGATTGGAAAGCATTTGCTTAATAAAGTAAAAGAATATAAATGGATTGAAAATTATGAATTATTTTTTGGAGATTTTATGGGTAACCAATATATGGTAATGTTGTTTCCAAATAATTGGAGTTATGAACTTTTGGAAATGTATCTTCCTGGAAGTTCTTGGAATCCAAGTCAAGAAGTAAAAGCTTCAACTGATTTTGAAAGTTATGCAGGAAGAAAAAGTTATGCATTTAATACAGCAGGAGGATATTACGCTGCTAGACTTCCAATACTTGAGTACCTTAATAGCATAAAAAGACAAGCAAGCACAATTGCACTTAGGATTGAAACTCCAACTTATTGGGCTGCATTAGGAGTTTGGGTGGTAAGAGAGAGTGTTAGAAAAGCACTTAAAAATAAAATGATATTTGATAATCGAGAGGAATTAGTTGAGAGTGTTAAGAAAATTGGAAAAATAAAATATCGGTTTGATTTTACAAATATCCTTAACCAAAGCAAGTTACTTAAAGATATAAAATCTAAAAGGTCTTTGCAAGATTGGTTTTAATGGTTTTTCAAGATAAATAAAAAAATAAAAAAATTTTTGAGAATAGATTTTAATTTAAAATCTTCTATTTCCGCCCCTGTTGTTGTCTCTTCTAGGTCCACGATTTCCACCACCAAAGTTGTTTCTTCTTTGAGGCCTGTCTTCTTGAGGCTTAGCTTCTGAAACCTTTAATTCTCTACCTTCAACATCTTTTCCGTTCATTTCTTGAATAGCTTTTTTAGCATTTTCTTCGCTTTCGATTTCTACAAAACCAAATCCTTTAGAACGTTTTGAAAATTTGTCGATTATAAGATTAACTTCTTGTGGTTCATATGGTGCAAACATTTCTTTGAATTTTGCTTCATCAACACTGAAAGGTAAATTTCCTACATATAACTTCATCTTAATTTTTCCTCCTTACACATATCTAACTTTGAACCTAATTATTAATAGAAATAAAATTTTCTTAACCTAATAACTCCTGGTTATATTTAACTAACATATTATTTGATGTTTTTAAGGTATTTTAAAGTTTTGGGTTTACTTTTTAGAGGTATTTTTTAACTATTTATTACTATATATGAGGCTTCTTTATATGCCCTATTTTCTTGGATTGTTGAGTCTGCTTCTACTTCTATTAATTCTTTTTCAATACTTTTACTTATTTTATCTGTAACTTCTCTAGGAATATCTTTAAGATATTTAACAAATCCATACATTTTATTGTCCATTTAGTATTAAGTAGATTATCACTTTTAAGAGTTGTTATTATTAATTGCTTTTTTTCTCTTCTTTTTTATTATAATTAGTATTTTCATTTCTTGCCTTTGCCCAACTTGCATTTGTTGGACATTCAGGATTCCAGCAAAAAATCCAGGGCTTTTTCCCTTTACTTAATCTCATTAACATTGGGTAATTACATTCTTCACAAACTTTATCTGTTTTTTTTATTTGTCCATTTGGAGGTAGGGTATAGGTGTTTGTGCAATCTGGATAAGCATTACATGAGATAAAAAATCTTTGATTCTTTTTTGAATAATTTATCATTAATTCTCCATTATTACATTTTGGACACTTTGTTATTTGATTTTCTATTTTTTGTTTTTCTCTGAATTTAATATTTGCATCTATTAATTCAGAACCTATTTTTGATTTGCTTTTTTCAAAATCATTTGCAATTTTAGTTATTGTTTGTTTTGCTTTATCAATAATATTATTTTCTTCTTTTTCTTGTTTTGTCTTAGAAGATTCATTTGTAATTCTTTCTAGTTCTTCTTCAAAATTTCTTGTTAATTCTTCATCAATTATTATTGGAGAATATTTTTCCATTGTTTCAATTAAAGAAATTCCTAAATCACTTGCTTTAATTGATTGTCCTTCAATATAACCTCTATCATATAAAGTTTCAAGAATATTTGAACGCGTTGCTTTTGTTCCTAAGTTTCTTTTTTCTAACTCTGAAACAATTGAAGCAGGTGAATATCTTTTTGGAGGTTGAGTTTCCTTTTCTTCTTGTTTAAGGTCAAGAATTTCTTTTTCTCCATTGACATCTGGGATTTTTTCTTCTTTGAATTTAATAGGATAAATATTCATCCATCCTTTATTTTTTATTGATTGTCCTTTTATTCCAAATTTTAATTTATCAATTTCTGCTGAAATTGTTTTGTGATTTATAATTGCGTCATCTGCAAATAAACTTAAGAATCTTTTAACAATTAATTTATAGATTTTATCATCATCTCCTGAAAGTATTTGTTTTTGTCCTGTTGGATAAATTGAGGGGTGTGCAGGGTCTGTTTTTTTACCTTCAATTGGTTTACTTTTAGTTATGTATTTTTCAACTTTAAATTCTTCTGCAAGTTTTTTTAGAATATCTTTATATCCAATTTCAGGAGGTAATTTTTGAGATGAAGTTCTTGGATATGAAATTAAACCATTTAAATAAAGTGACTGTGCAATACGCAAAGTGTTTGAAGGTGTTATTCCATGAAATTTATATGCTTCTGTTTGTAAAGTAGTTAGATTAAAAGGTTCTAAAGGAGAAATAATTTCTTCACGTTTTTTTGTTGAAACTTGGCATATTTTTCCCACAAGTTTTTCAAAATTTTTCAAATCTTTATCATCAAAAATATCTTTATTATGTTTTAACCATAATTCAAATGGGCCTTCTTTGATTTTTATAAAAACTTGCCAATAAGGTTTTGATTTAAATGCTTGTATTTCTTTTTCTTTCTGAACAATTAAATTTAAAGCAGGTCCTTGAACACGCCCAATGGACATTAATTTGAATTTTCCAGTTGTTTTAATAGCATTCATTAAAGCTCTTGATAAATTAATACCATAAAACCAATCAAGAAAATGTCTTGTTTCTCCTGCAATTGCTTGTCCCCAATTAATATGCTTTGTTTTGGTTTCATAAGCTTTATCTAATTCTTTTTGAGTTAATGTTGAGAATTTCATTCTAGATGCATCTTTTTGATTGCAAATATATTTCATTATATTCATTCCAATAACTTCTCCTTCAACATCATAATCTGTTGCTATTGTTATTGAACCAGCATCTTTTGTTAATTTAAGTATTGTGTCATAATATCTTTTCGTAAAATCTTTTTTTCTTGCAATGAAATTAGGAATCCAGGAAATATCAAAAACAGGAATGTGAGAACCTTGATTTTTTTGTTTTAATGTAAATAAATGTCCTACTGCGCATGCAACAACAATTTTTGAACCTTCTCTGAGAACTTCATAATAAGATACTTTATTTATATTATTTTGAACAGATTCTCCTAAAGCATTAGCAATTTTTAATGCAGCTTGTGGTTTTTCTGTGATTATTAATTCATATCCTCCTTCACGCAATTTTGTTTTTGGAGGTGAGTATTCTTTTGCTTTTTTGCTTTTTTTAACTTTTTTCTTTATCACATTAAATGATTCTACTTTTTCAAGTTCTTTTTTTGTTTTTTTCTTTGTTTTTTTCTCAATTGTTCCTTTTTTTACTATTTCAGTATCTGGTGATTTAACCTTTTTTTCAATTGTAGTTAATTTTTCAGGAAATTTTTCACGAACTTGTTTTTCTGTTGCATATTTAATATCTGACTCATCTACTCTGAATCCTCCTGATTCTGCTGCTTTTTCTTCACGTGATTTATCTTGTTTTTTTGGCATCGTAAGACACTTACGGTTTCTTGATGTTTAACTTTCCTTTATTTTTTAATAATTAATTCCGTAGTATAAAATAGATTAGAAAGAGGGTTTTTATTGTTTTTGGGTTTATATTTTTAATATTGATAATATTTATATTTGCGTATTTTTATTTATTTTTATGTCTAAAGTTATTTTTGTTTGTCATGAAAATGTTGGTAGAAGCCAAATAGCAGAAGCTTTTTACAATTATTATACTAATTCAAATGATGCAATTAGTGGGGGTACTGATTCTTGTGCACCTCATATGTATCATGGCCCTGGAAAAATAGTGATTCAAGCTATGCAAGAAAAAGGAATTGATGTTTCAGGGAAAAAAGTAAAATATGCTACTTCTTTTATGTTGAAAAATGCCGAAGAGGTTTATATTTTATGTAGAAAAGAAGTTTTGTCTATAATTAAATAATTAAATCTCAAAGATTTTAGCTTTTCTTCCTACATGAAATATTGTTGTATTTCCTATTTTTTCTTGTAAGCCTCCTGCTTGATGAATATGTCCTGAAATTAAAACATCTGGTTTAAATTCTGAGAGGGCTTTTTTTAATGCTTCACTTCCTTGAAATCCTAATTTTTCAGCTTTTCCTCCTTGAGGGTGGGTATGAGCAACCATTATTTTTTTATCTAGGTTTTTTATTTTTGAATGCCCTTTTTTTAGTTTTTCAAATAATTCTGGTTCGTCAATCCAAAAAGGCCCTGTTGAAGGGTCATATCCTGCTCCGAATATTCCTATATTTCCTCTTTGAATAGAGTACCCGTGAATGTTTTTTGTTTTTTTATAAGCACTTGCAATGCTATCTATTGTATCAGAAGTTTCATGGTTTCCAGGAACAAGTAAAACTTCTTTTCCAATATCTTGGAATGGTTTTACAATATCTTTTACTTCACTGTCAAGCCAGGTTAAATCTCCTGCAAGTATAACAATATCTACATCTTCTTGTTTTGCTTTTTTAGCTAGTTTTTTAGCTAGTGAAGAATCTCCATGAATATCTGCTACTGCCATTATTTTTGTTTTTTTATCTTTTATTGTCATGTAATTAAGTGTTGTGTTTAGTTATTAAAAGTTATTATCTTGCTTGAACATAGATTTATAAATAGAATTAAGTTAAAGTTCTTAATTTCTAAATACTTAAATTTTTCAGGTGAAACTCTGTAGTGAATATATAGGTTCCAAAACATTTAAGCCTTAAAATTGCAAACAATTTTAGACTATTCTTTGAATAAATTCAAAGACTAAAGTAAACTTTTAAATGTTAAATTTTTCACTGAAACTCTGTAGTGAATATATAGGTTCCAAAACATTTAAAAGAACAACATTATCAGGATATATACATTAAACTAAACATATCTGAAAAATGATAAAAGAATCTTCCTTTAATACGGAAATCTTTAACTCATTTTTTCATACCAAAAAATGAAAGACAATTTTGATATCTTCTTCAGGAGAAAGCCGGCGCTTATGTTGGTTAGCTTAAAGAAGAATACAAGGATGAGGTATGGTAGTGTTTTGGCTAAAGAAGTGGATTGCACTTATAGCCATGCAGTAAAAATACTGCAAACATTGGAAGAACTTAAGTTAGTTGACTTTGAAAAAAAGGGGCGAATAAAAGTGATTAAGTTAACTAAGAAAGGTACAGAAGTTGCTGATGCAATTGAGAATATCCAAAAATTAATCAAATAATTTTCCTTTTGTTTGGTTAAAGAAACTACGATGCCCCTGAATGAAAGCCGAAAGGTTGACAAGAAAACAAACGTAAGTTTGTAAGTCTGAAAGATTTTTAAATGCATTTTTATTTGAATTTATATGGCATATAAAGGAATAAAATTTCCTCCTTTAACTTCTGAGGAAATTGAGGAACGTTATAAAGAAACTCAAGAAGAAATGAAAGAAGTTCTTGAGTGGAAAAAAGAAGAGGAAGAAAGACTTGAGAAAGGAAAGACTCCCCAAGCAAAAGCTGCTGCTAAACGTGCAATGCCAAAAGTTAAAAGAAGAATTGATACTGTTAATGGTAATTTATTGTATTGGAAGTTGCGTAAGCAAGGTAAATCACACTTTCATGCTAGCCTTGAAAGAAATGAATATTGGGATGGGTTAAAGAATCCAAAAAGTCAGGATAAAAATGAAAGGTATAATGATTAATAATTTTCCTGAAGGTATTTTGGCCTCACTAAAAAATTGAAGCTCGACCTAATCCCTGAACATT
>CAYURQ010000017.1:0-14209 GCA_964447315.1 Candidatus Woesearchaeota archaeon | reverse complement strand
GGAAAGTTCAGGAATTAAACTATGTTCAAATCCGAAATGGCCCTGAAGGGATTTGGGCCTCACTAAAAAATTGAAGCTCGACCTAATCCCTGAACATTGGAAAGTTCAGGAATTAAACTATGTTCAAATCCGAAATGGCCCTGAAGGGATTTGAACCCTCGACACCTGGATATCTCTGAACAAGTTCAGTTCAACGTCAATGAATATTCATTGTCTTAAGAGTCCAGTGCTCTGACCAGACTGAGCTACAGAGCCATTATCTATAATATTCTAGAGAAATAGTTTGTTTAAAAGTTTAATGTATTAATATAATTTTCAGATAACTTATCTATATTCACGCCATGTATGATCGCATTTTAAGCACTTAAAGAATTTTGTTTCTGCTTCATCACCTGCTCTAGTTTGAATTGTCCAAAAATATGCTTGTTCATGCCCGCATTTTTTACACTTTTCAATAACAATAGGCATTGTTTTAGTATCTTTCTTAATTACAGCTACTTCTTTTTTAGCATCAACTTTTTCAGAAGTTTTTAGTTTTATTTTATCTTTAGTAGAGTAATTACATCTTGGGCAACCAAAATTCTTTACTTTTTGAATTAGTACAGCACCGCATTTAGGGCAAAATTCCATTTTAGTTGTTATATTATGATGTTTAAAAATGTTTTGTTAATTATCTTAATAATTATCTTTCTTGACAACCTCCTCTATCAGATGCAGGCCTTTTATGTTCAAAGAAAATTAATTTCCCCCAACCAATATAAGGAGCTAATCTAAGTGCTGCTTTTCCTACTATTTGATCTTCTGAGATGTTTTTTTCTACTATTAATTGTCCATTGTTGTTGTCTCCTATTGTTGAAAATATATATTTTTTAGTTATTGAATCTTGTTTTATTTTTATAATTCTATGAATTATTGGATTTCTTTCATTTCCATTAAAAATTATTACATCTCCAATTTCAATATTTTCAGGTTCTGTTCCTAATATAAATAAAATATCTCCTTTTGTAAATCCATTTTTGAATGGTGCATTTTCAAATTTATTCATTGTTACATCAAATTCTCCATATTTTTCTTGATGTCTGAACCACCATTCATCAAAATCACTAAATAAATTTCCTTGATGATGCATTGAACATGATTCAACAATTGCTAAAGGTAATGTGGTTCCTGTTACTAAATTCAATAAAGGAAAAAATATGAATTTAATTACAATAAATATAAATAATAAAGATAAAATCCATCCCCTAAATGAATCATCTTTCCATACAATAAACCAGAATTTTTTCCAGAATTCTACAAATTTATTTTTATGATGAATCTCACTTAATTTTTTTTCTTTCTTTGAACTATTAATAACAGTTACTTTTTTTACACTCTTTTTCATAAAACAATATGGTAGTTTTAGTTTTTAAAGTATGTGATAATTGAATTTTTTTATCTAAATCTTTTTAAATTAAAATTTTTTTTCATTTTTATGGTTAAAAAAATCAATAAATTCAATAAAAAATCTTTGGAAAATTTTTCTTTAAAAAAAGAAAAAACAGCAATTTTTTTAGAAGATTCAGGAAAATCTCTTTGGATTGAAAATAATGAATGGGATTTAGAAGTTCTTGGAAATTTATTGAGCGAAGCAATTGATGGTAATTATCAAGATAGCCAGAAGATAATTGTTTCATATGAAGGAATGGAAAATGAAGGTTATACAATTGGATTAAAGAAAACAAAAACTCTTGGTGAACTAAAAAATTATTTTCCTTGGTTTATTGATTGAAAAAATAGTATAATAATTTATTAGAAACATTTAAATAATGTATATTTTTATGTATATACATTAAGTATATTTTTATGAATATACTTAACCTCTTTTCAACCCAGAGCTGGTCAAAAAAATTTGGTCAGCTTTCATATTTATTTGAAAAAGATAAACAAAAAGGTATTAAAAATAAAATGGTAAAAGATATATTTGATCAAAAAATTCTTTGTGAAAAATGCGACAAAATAATGATAAAAGAGAACTTACAAAAAAATGGATTTGTTTTTAGGACAATGAAGTGTACTAATGGGGAATGCAATCATAGAATTATTCATCCTTTAGATGAGCAAGAATACAATAAATTTATAAATTTAAAGAATAAAGATTTTAGAGTAAAGATGCGATTAGTAGGAAATAGTTATGCAGTTTCTATTCCAAAAGAGATTGTTTCATTTATGAATGAGCATCAAAAAATAATGGATGAGATGGTTAGATTGTGTTTTGAAGATTGTGGAAGAATTAGTTTAAATTTTAAAGAGTTAGAAAATGAGAGATAAGAATATTTCAAATAAAAAAGAAATTCAACTTAAAGTAGTTGAGGCATTACAAGATGATGCTTACAAAGGGATTGCTAGAATTGATGCTAATTTGATGAGAACCCTTGATTTAAATAGAGGAGATGTTGTTTCAATTAAAGGTTCTAGAGAAACTGTTGCTATTGTTGATAAAGCATATCCTGCTGATGTTGGTGAAGGAATAATTAGAATTGATGGAATTTTGAGAAGAAATGCAAAAACAGGTATTGGAGATATGGTTTTAATTTCTAAAGTTAATGTTAAAGAAGCAAAAAAAGTTATGATTGCTCCTGCTCAAAAAGGAATTATGGTTCAAGGAGATCCAGAAAGTTTACGTAGGGGGCTTTTAGGTAGAAGCATCTTAAAAGGAGATGTTGTTGTTTTAGGAGGAGTTCAAAGAAGAAGAGATTTAATGGGAGAAGATATGGGTGATTTAGATGATATATTCGGTAATTTAAATGAAATTTTTGGTGGAATGGGTTTTGGAAACCTAGGAGGTAGTGTTTCTCAGATTCGTTTTTTGGTTGTTAATACTAACCCAACCCAACCAGTGATAATTACTGAAAATACTGAAGTTGCCTTAAGCCCAAAGGCTGTAGATGTCAGTGAAGAAAGTGTTCCAGGGATTACCTATGAAGATATTGGGGGGTTGAACGAAGAGGTGAAAAAGATAAGGGAGATGGTTGAGATACCAATGAAAAGACCTGAGATTTTTCAAAGGCTTGGTATTGATCCTCCAAAAGGTGTCCTTTTGCATGGTCCACCAGGAACAGGAAAAACATTATTAGCTAAGGCAGTTGCAAATGAAACAGATGCCCATTTTATTTTACTTAATGGTCCTGAGATTATGAGTAAGTTTTATGGAGAATCTGAAAAAAAAATAAGAGATATTTTTGAAGAAGCTGAAAAAACAGCACCTGCTATTATTTTTATTGATGAGATTGATGCTATTGCTCCTAAGAGAGAAGATGTTGGAGGAGAAGTTGAAAGAAGAGTTGTTTCACAAATGTTAACAATGATGGATGGGCTTAAGACTCGTGGCAAGGTAATTGTTGTTGGAGCAACAAATAGAGTAAATGCAGTCGATCCTGCATTAAGAAGACCAGGAAGATTTGATAGAGAAATAGAAGTTGGAGTTCCAAGTAAATACGGAAGATTACAAATTCTTAAAATTCATACAAGGGGAATGCCTTTATCTCCACCAGCGAATATAGATTATATTAAAAATGAAATTCTCAAAATAGACCTTTATTTAAAAAATTTAAAAGAGAGATTAAAAATAGAAAAAGAAAATAAAGAAGAAATTGAAAAAGAGATAAAAAATAATTTAGATAAATATGATACTCTAAAAAAATTATCTAAAGAATTGTCTAATAATGAAATAAAAAATCATAAGATAATAAAAGAAATGGGTTCAAAAGAAAAAGATTTACTTAATTCAATTTTTTTAGAAGGAATGAAAGAAGAACTTGCAAGAAAAACTCATGGATTTGTTGGAGCAGATTTAGAAGCTCTTACAAAAGAGGCTGCAATGAGTGTTTTAAGAGAACATTTGCCTAAGATAAAAATGGATAGTGAAGAAGATATTCCTTTAGATATTTTGGAAAATTTGATTATTAAAAATGATAATTTTAAAGATGCTTTGAAAATTGTAAGGCCGAGTGCAATGCGTGAAGTTTTAGTTGAAACTCCAAATATTGGATGGAGTGAGGTTGGTGGTTTAGAAGGAATAAAACAAGATTTGAAAGAAGCAGTTGAATGGCCAATGAAACATCCTGAAAGTTTTAAGAGATTAGGAATTAAACCTCCAAAAGGTATTTTACTTTATGGTCCACCAGGAACAGGAAAAACATTATTAGCTAAGGCAGTTGCAAAAGAATCAGAGGCAAATTTTATTCAAGTAAAAGGTCCTTCTTTGTTGAGTATGTGGGTTGGTAAATCAGAAGAAGGAATGAGAAAGATTTTTGAAAGAGCAAGACAAGTTGCACCGTGTATTATTTTCTTTGATGAAATAGATGCTTTAGCTGGTAAAAGAGGAGCAGAAACTGGTACAAAAGTAACTGAACGTGTTTTAAATCAAATGCTAGCTGAAATGGATGGTTTAGAAGATATGAACGATGTTTTAATTATTGGTGCAACTAATAGACCAGATATGTTAGATAGTGCTTTATTGAGACCTGGAAGATTTGATAAAATACTTTTAGTTAATTCTCCTGATGAACAAGGTCGTGAAAATATTTTAAAAATACATACCAAGAATATGCCTATTTTTGAAAAAGAGAAGCTAGTTAAATCATTTGCAAAATTAACAGAAGGATATACTGGAGCAGATATTGAATCATTAGCTAGAGAAGCGGCATTAATTTCTCTTAGAGAGAGTATTGAAGCTAAAGAAGTTACTAAAAAACATTTTGATGAAGCATTTAGAAAAATAAAGCCAAGTGTTACTAAATCAACAATAGAAGTTTATAAGAAAGTTGAAGAAAACTTCTTGAAATCTGCTAAAGCTGCATTGCCAGAAGGTGGATATTTAGGATAAATATTAAAATCTTTTAAAATATATATTATGCCTATAAATAATACTTATTAAGTCTTAAAACATACAAGTAAAATAATAAACGAATTGGTTTGGTTTAAAGTTATTAAAGAAATTAAAAAGCCTTACGAATTCAATAATCCTTATGGTATGTACGAAATTTTATAAAATGAACTTTTTTAATTTTATTTATTTTGTTGTAACTATTTTTTCACCTTCTTTTGTTATTAATATTGAATGCTCTGATTGAGCAACCACTTTTCCAGTTGTTTCAACTAATTGATTGTAATGGTGTAAATTATTATTTTGAATTAATTGTTTTAACCCAATTAATACTTTTGTTCCAAATTCTTTTACTAACCATCTTGAGCAAAAAGGAAGGGTGTTATAATTTTCAATTATGTATTCTAAAATTTCACGAGCTAAAGGAGTTCTTGGAATTTTGTCATTAATTAGCATATAAATTCCTGAAGGTCCTTTATCTTGTACTTTTCCAGAACCAGAGCTTAGAGTTACAAATGGTTCTATTGCATAAAGTCCAGGAGTTATTTTATTTTGAGAATTATCATTAAAGTTTGGAATACTTAATCCAGCATGTAAATTGTATTGAGATATTTCATGTCCTGATAAATTAATTATTGGTTGGAAATCTCTTTTTGAAATTGATTCTTGGATTGATTTTCCTATTTCAGAAGTTGTTGTTCCAATTTTTATTTTTTCAATTGCACTTTCTAAAGCTTCTTGACTTGCTTTTATTAAATTTTTATTTTCTTTTGAATCTTCAAGATCAATTGAGAATGCATTGTCTGAAATATATCCATCAATATGCACTCCAAAATCAATTTTTATTAATCCATAAGCTTTTGTTTTATCATTATAACTGGGGGTATAATGAGCAGCTACTTGGTTTATTGAAGTATTTGTTGGAAATGCTGGTTTTCCTCCTAATTCAATAATTTTTTCTTCTATTTTATTTGCAATATCAACCAGAAAAATATCTTTTTTAACTATTGATTTTGCATATTCTTTAACTTGTGAAGCTATTTTACCTGCTTTAAGAATTTTAATTTTATCCATTATTTTATATAATAATTAATGTTTATAGTTTTTTCTTTTTAGAAGATTTTTTCTTTGATTTTTCTTTTTTCTTTTTAGAAGATTTTTTCTTTGATTTTTCTTTTTTCTTTTTAGAAGATTTTTTCTTTGATTTTTTAATGAACCTGCATATATAATAAACAAGTGTCCCAAGAATAAAAATGCACATTGCATAAAAACCAACCCCAAATAAAATAACAGGTGCTACTGTTGATATTTCATTTGAATTCATTGAAATCAATAACCATAATAATGTCCAAAGAGTTATTATCACTCCTAAAGTAAACCAAAGAATTCCTGGTAATTTATTGTGGAATTTATTTTTTATAGACTTTTTTTTATTATTCTCTCTTTTTTTTACCATTATTTTATCAAGCATTAAGTGTTTTTATTTGTTATGTTTTATTTTTCTTTTTGTGTGATTTAGAATTTTTTTTGTTTTTTGAAATTAAGATAGGTAGTACAATATCACTAATACAACATGGAATTAATACTGATACAAAAACAATTATTATCATTATAATAAATTTCATATATTCTAAACTTTCAGTAAATGTTGTTAAGTAAAATAAACTTGCAAAGACAGATAAAAATACATGTAAGAAATGGGGTTCTTTTGAAATTTTAATAATTATCCCTAAAATACTTCCAATTAAGGCTGTTGAAATTATTAAAAATGATTCTTCAATTAAGGGTAAATGAAATTCTGTTGAAAAATTAAAAATTGTTGCACCTAAATATGGAATTAATATATCACTTATTGTTCCGAGTATTAATGAAACAGTAATTCCTACTAATAATCCCATAAGTACATTTTTTTTATATTTGTAAAATAATGCTGCACTAACTAATGCAGAAACAAAAATATGCAGTGGATGCATTATATGAAAAAATTCTTGTGGAATATTTTTAGATAATGAAAATTTTATTATAACCGCAAGTAAAATTGCAATTATTGTTGCAAGAAATGTAAATGGAGCATGTTCTTTTAATTCTTTTAAAATTTTTTTAAAAATCATTTTAATTTTTTACATCCACTTTTTTAGTGCTTGTTGATTTTTTTTGTTTATTAAATCTTCTGTATTAATTCCAAAGACTTGTAAAATATTTTCAACTGCTGGAAGAATTTGTCTTTCAAGGTAATATTCAATATCATAATTTGCTTTTTCTATCGGAAGTTTTACTTTTTCACGAACAAGTTTTGATTTTGTATTCTTTTCAGGTTGTGCTATGAAATATTCTATTAAAGTTCCTTGATTTACTGGAATATTTAATTCTTTCATTTTTTTTGCAGCTATTACATGAGGAGAAATTGATTTATATTCTGAAATTGGTTTTTTTAATTGCGTTTTAATAATTAAATCTTTTAATTTTACTTCTCTTGACTTAATTTCTTTTATTATTTTTTTAATATATTCTATTGCTTTTTTTTCATTTCCATTTTTTAAAACTAAATTAATTACTTTGCTTTGAGTTTCTCTAGATAATTGGCACCAATCTCTACGGACTGTTTCAAAACCACGTATTTTTATTTTTCCTGAGTTATCTAATAATGCGTATTTCTTTTTTGCCCCAAAATCTCCTGTTCTTTTTGTTACCCAAATGCCTCTTTTGAAAAATCCTTCTAAGTCAAGTTCCATTATTCCTGGAAGATTTTTATTTATTTTTTTTAAAAGATCTAGGGACTGTTTTTTTGATTTATTTCCTAAAAGTACAGCTATACTATCTGTATCACTATAAACTGGTTTGAAATTATTATCTTTAAATATTTTAATTGCTTTTTTTATATTTTCTCTTGCAAAATATGCTGTTGATGCTGCTGCTTCTAACGAGTAATATCTTGCTCCAAAAAATCCTTGATATCCATAAGCTGCGTTTGCAATTAATTTAAATGCATTACTTCTTACTCTTAATATTGTTTCTGGATTTTTATTGTATTCTTCTTTGAACTTACGTCTTAAAGTTATTATTTCTTTAAGAAGTTCTGGGATGAATCCTGTTTCTTTTTTGAAATAAACTTTTTTTCCATTTATTTCACTTATATATGAATTTTTAGTTTTTTCTTGAATACAGGTTGATTTTGATAAATTATAACTAACAATCACGCTTGCATACATACTTGAGAAATCAAAAAATCCAATGTTTTCATAAAGTCCTGGTTGCGGTTGAAAAACAAAAGCTCCTTGATATTTTTCACGCTTTCTTCTTTCTCCTATTTCTGGATTATAAGGTTTTTTTTCAGGAATTTCATTGAATTTATCAAGATTATGTATTAAAAAATCTTCAAAGTTTCCAGCCATAGTTGATCGAGAGGTATTAAACATGGGTTCTTTTGTTATTTTTATTATTTCACTTAAATCTCTATAAACTTTTTCAAGCAATCTGTAAGTTAATTCTGAATCTTTTAAATTATATTCATAGAATTTTTCCCAATCTATTTTATTTTTAGCAACCTCTTCTAATGGTTTTAGATCAACTTTTTTTTCTCCTAAAATTTCTTCTGAAACGTCATTCAGGGAAAGGGTTTCTGATTGAAGATATTGAGAGTAGGCATTTCTAATAAATCTTAATAAATCTATATGAACAATTCCTTTTATTTTTCCAGTTAACATATTTCCACGAGAAAAAGTTGGTTGAGAATTATCTATTCCAAGATTTAGTTTTAATTTTAATTTTTCTGCTCTGGATTTTATATAAGGTAAATCAAAGCCATCTGAAAAGTATCCAACAAGAATATCTGGAGAGTATTTTTTAACTTGTTCAATAAATGCTTCTAGCATTTCTTTTTCATTTTTGTAGGTTTCAACATATTTTTTATCTGAAGGTTTTTTACAAGATAAAACTTTTTTGAAATTTTTTCCATATAAGGAAATCATTAATATTTCTCCTTTACCTATTTCAAGTTCATTTGCTTCAATATCATATGCAAGTATTTTTGGATTAAATTCAATTTTGTTTTTTTCTTGTTTTTTTACTTTTTCTAATTTAATACAAAAATCAACATCCATTATACTATCAATTCCATTGAATTCATTTGAGTTATGTAACATTTCTCCTTGAATTTCATAAAATTCCAGTGGATTAATTTTTGAATTTATTATGTAGTGAGTTATAAAACCTAAGTCATAGCCTCTTCTTTTTTCAATTTCAGGATAATCTAATTTATCAGCTAAATCATGTAAGTCTTTGTAATTTGTTGCAAATATTTTTAGTGCTTTAACTTCTTGTCCTAGAAATTTTTTATCATGGACTTCAACTTTTTCAACATGTGTTGTTCTATTTTTATTTTTTATTTTTATTTTTTTTATTTTTTCAATTAAATTATTTATTTTTTCTTTGCTTGTTTTTTGTTTTAGAATTGCCCAAAAATAAATGTCACAAGTGTCTATTATGCAAACTCTTTTATTCTCTTGGTTTCTTCCATAAATTTTTATATAATTTCTCTCTTTGTAATCAAAATAATCATAATCTATTGGAATAAATGTTGTTTCCATAAAGGTTTTAAGAAAGATTGTTATTTAAAACTTACAATTATGCTGCAAAGAAGATTACATAAACAATAAAAAGAAGGTATATCGTGAGCAATATTATTGCTTTAGATTTATTTAAAGTTCTATTTTTTCCAAAGAAGTAAATTAAAAGAATTGTTGAACAAAGTAACCCTAAAAATATTTCTAAATTATGAAAGTTTATTGCAACTGCCCCTTTGTAAAGAGAATAAATAAATAAAGGCAATCCTATTCCAACAAGTATATCAAAGGTATTTGATCCAAATACATTTGAAGTTGCATCATCTAAATCTCCTTTTTTTGCATTGCTTACAGAGATTACAGTGTCTGGAACAGATGTTGCTGCTGCGGTTATTGTAAAGGCAATTATTACTGGGGAAATTCCAAATAGATTTGAAATATTTATGGAAGATTTTGTTAGTAGATAAGTGAATAGTGCCATAAGAAGAATCATTGAAATAAAAATTAATAATTCTCTTGAAAATTTTATTTTTTCCTTGTTATTTTCAGATTTTTTATTGTTATTTTTTTTCTTGTCTTTTCTTGTTCCAATTGTAAGACTTACCACGTAAATAAAATAAATAGAAATAAGTAATGCTGCAATTCCTAGCCCCCACATTTTATAATAAATTAGAAGCATGAGCAAAATAAATACAGAAATTAAATAAAAAATTGCATCTCTATTTATTACTCTTTTACTAACTTTAAATACTTTTGGAGCAACAAAAACACATATTCCTGGAATAATTAGCAGATTAAATAATGCTGATCCTGCTATTGTGCCTATACCTACTTCAAATTTTTTAAAAAATATTACTGCAAAAAGTGCAACCATTAGTTCAGGTATTGAGCTTGATATTGCGTCAAATGTTGCTCCCTTAACATCTCTTGGAATTTTAAGGTAATCTCCTATTTTTGAAGAGCTCTTTGCAAATTTTTCTCCTACAAAATATATAGCAATACTAGATAGTAAAATCACCCCTAATTCAAATAGTAATCCCATTCTTTTTACTAATTAAATGGCATTTAAAAATTTTGTATGTTTGGTTGAATTGTGGATAAATCTTTTTAAATAGAAAGATTTATATAGTACTATAAAGTAGTTACAATATGAATAGAAAAGAAAGTTTATTGTTCACATATTTGAATTATCATCCAGAGCAGGATCCAAATGGTAGCCAGGGTCACGCTATTGCAGAGAGTATTGATACTGTTTTTGGAGGTTTAGAGAATTTTAATAATTATAAGAATGCATATGAAAAAAAACAAAAACAGAAATTTAAACCAACATATTCTACAGGATTAACTAATGAAGAAGCTAGAGAGGAAGCTATTAAAAGAATAAAGAAAAGATTAGAAGATTCTCTTTAAGGGTTAATTATTTATATTTCAAATGATATTTATTTTTATTGAATTAAAATGGGATTAAATATACGCGAGATAATACCTAGAAAGGAAATTGAAGTTGAAGATTTAAAAGAAAAAATAATTTGTGTTGATGCATTTAATGCATTATACCAATTTTTAAGTTCAATTAGACAACCAGATGGAACTCCTTTAAAGGATTCAAAAGAAAGAATTACTAGTCATATTTCAGGAATATTTTATAGAAATATTTCTTTGCTTGCTGAGGGAATTAAGTTAATTTATGTTTTTGATGGAAAAGCCCCTGAATTAAAAGAAAAAACATATGAAAAAAGACAAGAAGCAAGAGATAATGCTTCTCAGAAGTATGAATTTGCAAAATCAGAACAAGATATTGAATCAATGAGGAAATATAGTCAACAACTTTTAAGATTGGATAGAGATATGATTAATGAAAGTAAAGAATTGTTAGAGGCAATGGGTATTTTAGTTATTCAAGCTCCTTCTGAAGGAGAAGCTCAAGCATCTTACCTTGCAAGAAACAATAGAGAAATTTATGCGGCTGTTAGTCAGGATTATGATAGTTTGCTTTTTGGGGCTCCAATACTCATAAGAAATTTAACTTTATCAAGAAGACGTAAAACTTATCAAGGGTATATTGAAGTTAAACCAGAAATTATTGAACTTGAAAGGGTTTTAAATTATCTTGAAATTAATTTAGACCAATTAATTTGTATTGGAATTTTAGTTGGAACAGATTATAATCCCAAGGGAATTCCAGGTATTGGGCAAAAAAAAGCCCTGGATATTGTTAAGAAATTCAAAACTCCTGTTAGGATTTTTGAAGAAGTTAAGGAAAGAATTCATTCTTTACCTGAACAAGATAGGTTTAATTGGCAAGATATTTTTGAATTATTTAAAAAACATAAAGTTGAAAACTTTAAAATTGAATTTCCAAATATTGATGAAGATAAGATAAAGAAAATTCTTGTTAATGAGCATGATTTTTCACTTGATAGAGTTGAAAAACAACTTGATAAAATTAGGGCTTTAAAGAAAAAGTTGGCACAGAAGGATTTAGATAAATGGTTTTAATGTTGTAATTCTTATGTAGTTACATAATAGAAATATTTATAAATTAAAGAATTTCTTTATTTTTATGAATGATCAAGAATATACTAAGAAAGAACTTGGAAAAAAAGCAGGAGTGTATTTAACAAATTTTCTTACTCCTAGTGCTATAGGAGCATTAAAGGATCTTCCAGGTAAAGTAGGAGAAGTTATTAATAATTTTCCTTTTTTAGATAAAATTGCAGATTCTGCTAATCCTTGGGGAGCTTTAGGATATGGAGTTCTTGATATAGTTTCTGAATTTTCTGATAAAATAAAATATTCTCCGATTACAAGATTAGCTAAATTAGGGGTCTTGGAGTTTATGGATACCAAGTTATTAATGATGTCCTTGAAATAGGTTCTGGAAATTATCAATCTTTCATTAACTTGGTTTTTGATGGTTTAATGACTTATCAATTAGGAAAAGATAGTCTTGAGAATTATACTTTAGGAAAAGACAATAAAAAAGCTGATTTTCTAGATGATATTACTTTTAGAAGTTTTTCTTCTAAAAAATAATTATAATAATCTTTTTATTTTTTATTTATTTTAATTCCGTGTTTTTCTGCTAGTTTTTCTATTACGTTAATTGTTTGAGTATATCTATATATTAAATTTCCTTCTGGGGTTCCAAGTTCTGGTGTTTTTCCTTTATTGTTTTTTTCAAGTTTTTTTAACTCTTTAGAATAATTTTTGTATTTTTTCTTTAATTCTTTTATTTTCTTTTTATTTAATTCATTAGGCATTTTAACGCCCCATAAATCTTTTTTTCCATTTTTTTCTTCTAATTTCTTTTTTTGCTTGAGATATTTTGTAGTTTTCTTCTCTTTTACTTTCTTTTAATCCACTAAAGTTCTTTTCAGCTTCATTCTTATCTGAAGAATATTTTCTTCTATACCAAAGTAAAAGACCTATAACTAACATTGGAATGCTAATTGTTAAGGTAGTTGTTTTTTCATATATAACATCTGTAAATAATGCTAGTGCAGTGAATAATCCTCCAATTATATTTAATGGTCTGTATAATCTCCATCTTCTTCCATAGCTTTTTTTAACTATTCCTGATAAAACAAAGAAAGAAATTAAAATAACTAAAGCTACATTATAAAGTAGTTGTTCATTAAATCCTATTCTGTAAAATATTCCTGTAAAATCCCAAGTTGTTTTTGATAATCCAAAAACAGCAAGAAGTGAAATGCAAAATGAAATAACTGTTTTCATTGCATTGTTTCTTCCAAATTTTGTTTTTCTTAATGCAAACATTAATCCTGCAAATATCACAAAGAATAGAATTCCTAATACCATGCTTTCAACATCAATACTAGACAAAATCCCTCTTATCATTATTTTTAATATGAAAAAGATTTTTTTAAACTTATCTATATAGGTAAATTTAAATTAGAGGTTTGATTAAGATAATTATGGATTTTCATCGTTCGTTTAATGTTTTAGGAAGTATTGCTTTAGTTAATTTTTCAGATAAAACAAAATTATCTGATAAAAAAAAGTTTGCGCAACAAATTTTGAAAAAACATAAAAATATCAAGACTGTTCTTGAGAAATCTGAAAATTTTAAAGGAAGATTGAGAAAAATGCAAACAAAACATCTTGCAGGAATTAAAAATAAAGAAGTTTTGTATAAAGAAAATAATTGTGTTTTTAGATTTAATATTGATACAACTTATTTTTCTCCTAGGCTAAGTAATGAGCGAAAGGAAATATCAGAGATGATAAAAGGAAAAAATAAAGAAGTTTTTGTAATGTTTGCTGGTGTTGCACCTTTTTCAATTGTTATTGCAAAGAATTCAAAAAATGTTGAGAATGTTTATTCAAATGAACTTAATAAAGTTGCTAATGTTTATGGAAAATTAAATGCAGAGAGAAATAAAGTAAAAGATAAAATTGAATTTGTTGATGGAGATATAAAACGAGTTGCAGAAAAGCTTAAACAAAAAAGGAAAAAATTTGATTATATTATTATGCCTCGTCCTAATCTTAAAGATAATTTTTTAAAAGAGGCATTTATGTTAAGTAAAAAATCAACTAGAATTATTTATTATGGATTCTCCAAGTTAGATGAAGTTAAATATTTGATTGAAGATATTAAGAAAAATGCAAAACAAAATAAAAAGAAAGTTAAGATTAATAAAATAAAACCTGCTGGTGAAATAGCTCCTTATAAGATTAGGGTTAGGGTTGATTTTAGTATATTGTAGTTTTTAATAAAATTTAAAAATCTCTTTTAATTGTATTATATTATGAA
>CAYURQ010000016.1:0-23028 GCA_964447315.1 Candidatus Woesearchaeota archaeon | reverse complement strand
CTAATTTTTATCACCTCTTTTTGCCCAGGAGAGGCTTCAAGTCAGCTATTTTGTCGACTTGAAGAATCTCCCAGGGTTTATGCTCACCATTCTTAAATTATATTTAATTTATTAAAAAGAGCCTCTGGAACAAGTTAACATTATTTAGTGTTTGCCTCCAGAGCATTATATTAAAATTAGAAATTACTCTTGCTTCTTAGCTTCTTCTGTTTTCACTTCTTCTTTCTTCTTACCTTCAAACTCAGTATATTGGCATTTTCCACAATAAAATCTTCCTTTAGAATTCATTAAAAATATCCCCGGACCACATCTTGGGCAAAACCTTGATTTTCTAACTGCCTTATCCCCTTCAATTGAATACTTAGTATATTTCTTGCTAGTAGATTTATTCTTATGTGGTTTCTTTCCTTTTTTTGCTACTTTTTTCTTAGCCATTTTTATTTAGTTTTTCCCTCTTCTTTTTTTTCTTCTGGTTTAGATTCTTCTTTCTTTTCTTCAGATTTAGTTTCTTCATCATTTACTACTTCTTCTGCAGCTTTTTTCTCTTCCTCTTCTTTTTTAGCTGCTTCTTTTGCTTGTTTTTCAGCTTTAACTTTTGCATCAGCTTCTTCAGCAGCTTTTTTCTTTTCTACTGCTTCTTTAGCAGCGGCTTCCTCAGCGGCTTTGGCTTCAGCTTTTTCTTGTTTAGTCTTTTTTTCAGTATCATCCTTATCTTGTTTTGTTTTGTAAACATGAGCAAACACTTTAAAATCATGACTTCCAAAATTTCCATAAATCCCTTTAATTTTAATATTGTCTTGAGGCATTGAATATTTATCTGAAATTAATTTTAATGCTTCTTCTGTCCTTGGAGTTATATCTGCTTCTACAACTGCCTGAACTTCTTTTCTATTGAAAAGAGGATTTTCAGTTTCGTTTGTTGATTTTATTTTCATTTTAAAATTCAATATTAATTATCTTGTTTTAATTGCAAAGTTTCCTTTTTCTTTTAAACCTACTTTTTGCGCTAACTCTGATTTTTCAGGGTTTAAAACAACTATTCTTCCTTTAAATCCTTCTGTTAATTCTTTTGAACCACAATTAGGACACTTTTCTCCTTCTTCAACAATTGTTTTACATAATTTACAAGCCTTTACTTTTGGCATTTTAATTATCTCATCCCTCCATTAACATTATTATAATTCAAACAATTATATTTATTTATACATCCATTTTCCATTACATTTACATTTTCACCAGTTAAATTGCATTCTCCAGTATTTCCTCTAACACTTTTATAATGCTCACATAAATTAGTTGATAATTCTTCAAAACTCAATTTTTCAAAACTAATATCAACATCCAATTTACTAATAAGTCTAACTTTTTTTTCAGCCATCTTACTTCTTTCCTCCTTTAGATTTTTCTCCTTTTGCTGTTTTTTCAGCAACTTTTAATGCTTTCTCAGCTTCTTTTTCTTTTTTTATCATATCCTCTTTAATCCATTCAACTTTTCCTAAACCCGGTTGTCTCATTGTTAATCCAATTTTAGGCTCATCTCCTTTATGAGAAATTGCAACAACTCTTGCAATGCATAAATCTCCTTCTTTCAAATTTCTTTTTGAAACCTTACCAAGTAAAGATCCAGTTTTACTAAATGAAACAAAATCATCCATTGTTTGGCTTATATGAATCATCCCTCTCATACTACCCATATCAATAAAAGCTCCAAAATTAGTTATCTCTGATATTTCACCATTAACTAATTCTTGCAATTCAGGTTTCCAAGTCAATAATTTAAAAGCAGAATTATAATAAGCAGCCCCATCTCCAGGAATAATAACTCCTTCTCCAACATCCAAAACCTCAATAACCGCAACAACACTTCCTAATTCTTTATCATAGTAATCACTATAAGTTTCATGAAGCTGTTGTTCAACTGCTAATCGCGTTGCTAAACCGAATAATTTTGGTTCTACCCTTATATAATCTTCAACTTCAGTAATATAAAACATCGTAACAAAAAATAAAGTAAAAGTTGGTTTAAAAGCTCTTCGGTTTCAATATTTCAAGAGATTTTAGGTTGAGTAATTATAAAAATATGTAGCCTAAAAAGCTTGCTCTTAGAAATTTTATAGATAAAACTCAAAAAATATATAAAAATGTTGTTATCTAAAAAAGGTAACAATTAAAAAGATTTATAAAAACAAAAATAAATTAAATAATATGGAAAGACGAGAATTTTTAAGAAAAGCAGGAAGAGGAACAGCAGGCCTTTTAGCAGGACTAAGTATACCTCAAAAAATAACTGAAAGAGGAATAAACAAAGAAATTCCAAGAATTGTAAAAGAAAGAGAATTTACAGAATTACCTTCTCCAGAATACACAAACATTTCTCATGATGAAATTCAATGGGAAAACATTTCACAAGGTTTAAAGTTTTCAAGAACCCCTGTTTACAAAAATAAAAAACTAGTAGATATAATTGCAGGAGTAAAAATAAATCCTGAAATAAACAAACTAAATGTTCATACAAATTACAACAAAGATAATGATTTTTTATACACAATAAAAGATTGGCAAGAAAATACAAACTCATTAGCCATAATTAATAGTGGGCAATACTTAGGAATGCCAAATTGGGCTAAACCATGTGCATTAGCAATTTCAAATGGAAAACAAATGGGCCCAAAATACAATAAGCATTCTAAAGGAATGTTTTTAGCAGAACCAAAACAAAATTTAGAAATAAAAAATAAATTAAAAAAAGCAGATTTACTGGATTTTGAATATGATAAATTTAATCGTGAAAAAACACAATATACTGAAGGAGTTCAACACTGGCCAATCTTATTAGATAGGCAAGGAAAAGTAAAAGTTAAACCAAGTTTATGGCAAGCAAATAGAACAGCAATAGCAAAAACAAACCAAGATGAAATAATGTTCCTAACAACAGAAGGAGGATATTTTACCCTCTATAATTTAGGACAATTTTTAAGAGACAGCAATAAAAGAAATGATAAAGGATTTAATATTCATACTGCAATGAATTTAGATGGAGGGTATGAAGCTTGCATGGCAGTTAAAACACCTAAGCTTCACTATATTACTTTTGGGGAATTTGAAACACAAGGACCAGGAAAAGACTTTACAGTTTTTGGTGCAAAATCAGTTCTTCCAACAGTAATTGGAGTTTCTAAAAGACATTAAAAATTCCTAATTTCTCCAATAATTCAAATGTTCCAGCAACTCGATTAGCATTCCCTAAAACACTATGAATCCCTCCTTCTACAGAAGATTTTCCAAGCAAAGAATTTTCATAATTTGGTAATCTTTTTTGATAATTACCTGACCCCCCATTAAAATAAGCATATCCCATTTGAAATTTTTCTAATTCATTCAATTGATTATAAGCATCTTGCCCATGATACTCAATAAATTCAAGTTGTGCTTTATTCATTCTATAAGAAAAATCACCTGCTAAAGTAATTATCGCATCTCTTGGTTCTTTAAACTCAGCATAATATAATTTTCCCGTATTTGCAATGTCCTCATTACCATAACCTCCCTGGACATTATAAAGTTGTAAATCATCAGGAATATATCCAGACTCAACCCTTTGTTTCCAAACATTAGGAATAGTAGTGGTATCCATTCCAATTTGAGTATTGTAAATAGTAAAATAAGGATCTTTTTCATATTCATCTAAAATTAAATTATATGCCATTCCTTCTTGAAATAAAACCATCCAAACTTCCTCGCAAGAAATTTCAAATCCGTCTTGATTATTTTTATTTACATAATCAGCTGCTTCACAAGACCACTTAAGCAAAGGTTCATAATTTACATTAGCAGCATAAGAAACATAATCACTTGGCTTATATCCTCTTTCGTCTTTTATTTCATCAATAATTTGATTTTTAAGAGGACTATCTAAAATTTCCATTGCATTTAATCTTATTCTTTCCCATTTATAATTAGCATCAATTAATTCATTTCCATTTAAATCCATAAAAATATTATCTTGTAAATAATATTCTTTACCATCATAATCAATTTTCATGTCATAAGAAAAACTATCTTCAGATAAATGTGAATTAACAAACAAATTACCTGTTAATGAACTTTCCATAGAATCTTTGTCATAAAGCTTATTATCTCTAATCTCAGAACCAAAACTAACCCTCCCATTATCTACTTTAAAAATACCCTCTCCTTTAAAATTAAAAGAAACATCTGGCTCTTCTTTAATAACATTTATATATTTTTCACCATATTTATCTAAAACAAGTTTATGATATTTTTTATCTGTAAAAGTTTTCTCAATCTCTACATCTCCACCATAAAGAGATACGTCTAAAAATCTTTTTTTAGGATTTTGACCATGAAATTCCTTTTCAGTTATCATATCCCCATAAATTTTATTATCTTCATCAAGTCTAAAACTCCATCCACTTCCACCTGCATTTATTTTATTGTCTCCAAAATTAAAATAATTATTTCCTTTGTAATCTTCTGCATTAAAATCATCTTTATAGTAAATTTTAACATCACTATAAACATCTAAATCAACACCATAAAGTTTTGCTTTTGTTCCACCCCAGACTTCAATTAATTTATTATCTTTATCAATTAAAAATTCAGCCACTCCATTTTCACCTAAACCAGACAAATCATAAAGATCTGTTTTTAAATTTCCATTAAAAAGATAATTTCCATCATCCATTAAATTCATATTAAATGAATCTCCAAGTAATTCAAATGAATCCCCATTCCAATTAAATAAACCATCACTATTTTCTGATTTAGTAAATATAATTTCTCCATCTACTAATTCAAGACCATCACCTTTAGAAAGACCCTCAAATAAACCAAATTCTTGAAAATTCCAAGAAGTATCATCTTCACTAGCAAATAATTTAAATGATTTTAATCCACCTTCATTATCAAATTCAAAGAAAGAATCACTACCCATATTTTCATAAGTATTATCACCTATCTTGACAACAGAATCTTCTCCAAAAACATTGAGAAAATTTTCACCAGATTCTTTATCTAAAAATAAATTAGCACCTTGTGCTCCATATTCTGATTCATCTTCTCCAAAAACACTTCCAAATGTTGTAAAAATACTTTCCAAAAAACTAAATGTACCTGATTCTTCTAAATTATAATCAAATGAAACACTTTCATCAGTAGAAACAAAACTAATAATAAAGATAATCAATATAAAAAATAAAAACAATCTTAAAAGTTTCATTTTTCAACTACAAACCTCCAATTAAATTCTGTTTGTGAATCATAAATAGAAAATAAAAATACCTCGTCCCCATAATTAATTGCTTGAGAAGAAACACTAAATTCTGTATCAGTGTTATATTCTTCTAAACAAGTCAAACAAATAAATCCTGGATTAATAGAATAATCCTCAAGAATTATCCCAGACAAATCCAAAATTCCTTTAAGATTTGAATCAACTCTCACCTTAAACTCACTTATCTCAGTTGAAAAATCCCCCTTAGATATAATTAAAGGAAAATCTAATTCAACATCAACATAACCCTCTTTTATATTAAATGAAGCAGAAATTTCATCAGTCTGAATATCATAGCCCTGATTCTCAAAAGTCTCAAAATCCAAGCAATTTTCTATTCTATCAGAAATATAATTTCCAAATTCACGTTCAACATCTTCAATTTTTGGGATATGATTTTCTGAATTAATATAATAATAAGGATAATCCTTTGTAAAATACTCAAATAAAATTTCACTAGGAACCTCATAATATCCTCCTTGTTGATATATTTCCTTGAAAGCAAAATCCGAGGTTTCCTCTAAACAAGAAACAATATAAATATAAATTGGATTAACCTCCTCTGGAATATTTTCTAGTTTATCAACATCCCCCCTAAAAACAAAAAACATTACAACACCTGCAACAATTAAAATTGCAGCTATAATAAATATAGTTAACTGCCCTCTTTTATTACCCCTAAACATAATAATATATTAGAAAATCATTAATTTAAAGTTTGTTATATTAAATAACTTCAAGTTTCTTTTTTCCTCGAATAACAATAATCTTTTTATTTCCTTTACTAAGGTTTTCTTTCATTTCCTTATCAAGGGTTGCAACAAGAACATCTTGATTTTCATCTTTATTTACATAATCAATTATTAACTTATCAACATGACCTTTCCCCAAACTCAAGGTTAATCTTTCAAAATTACTTGGATTTTTATCAATCAAAGCAAAAGCAACTTGTGCTTCTTGCTTTTTGTTTTTTAACCTAACTATCTCTGAAAGAATCTCTTGCGGAATTATTGGTTTAATTCCCATTAAACTAAGTTCTTGAAAAAAATCCAATTTATTCTTTACACAACTTAAAATAAAATTTGTATCTAAAATTACTTTTTTCATGGAAAAATCAAGTAATTTTAATATAAAAATATATGCTATTTAAATCCCGTATAAATTATTTAATTAACCCTCCACCAGAAGGTTTTGAAGAAAAACCTTTTATAGTCTAGATAACTTTTTCAAGTATTAAAGAGGAAAAACAAATGAAAGAGGTTGATAACGTTCTAAGAATATTAAAAGAAACAAAACAAGCTTTTCAAAATAATGATTCATATAAATTAAAACAATTGAGCAATCAAACAACAAATACTGCTTCCCTAACACAAGACTTAGATAATATTGCCTTAGCTGTTATTGTTTACTCGCTTAGTAAAATAGCTGAACGTGAAAACTACAAACAACTTCCAGGTTGGAAAAATTTCAGAAGTAAAATAAATATTTTTTTAGAAAAATCAATTTCAGATGTAGAAAAAAAAGATTATGACTCCTTTAAAAAAGACTTTAAAAAAATCCGTGCAACAATAGAAAATCTTTCAGGGAAATTAAAAAAATACATAAAAGAGCTTTTCAGATATGCAGAAATTAACAAAGCTTCTAGATTACATGAACATGGTTTGTCAATGGAACAAACAGCAGAACTTCTAGGAATTTCAATGTATGAATTAGCAGATTATGTTGGAAAAACAGGAATAGCAGATGTTCCTGAAAGCCAAACAATGAATGTAAAGCAAAGAATTAAATTAGCAGAGGAATTTTTTATATGAATGAATCAGAAACAAAAAAAGTAATAATATTTGATGCAAGCACAATAATTAGTTTATCAATGAATGGACTTTTACCTGAATTAAAAAAACTAAAAGAATTATTCAAAGGAAGATTCATAATTCCAGAAGAAGTACGTATAGAAATTATTGATAAAGCAATTGAAATAAAAAGATTTGAATTAGAAGCACTACGTGCAAAACAATTAATTGAACAAGGAGTAATAGAAATGCCAGAAGTTATTGGAATAAATAAAAAAGACATTTCTAGAAAAACATTTGAATTTTTAGAAAAGGCAAATGAAATGTTCACAACAAATAAAAAAGAAATAAATATAATACATAAAGGAGAAGCAGCATGTCTTGCACTAAGTAAAATTCTTAATGAAAAAGGAATTGAAAATATCATTGCTATTGATGAAAGAACAATAAGAATGTTAATTGAAAAACCTCAAAACCTAAAAGCTCTACTTGAAAGAAAAATGCATACAAAAGTTCTTTTCAAAAAAGACAATTCAAAATTCTTCAAAGGATTCAAAATAATACGCTCAGTAGAATTAATTTATGTTGCATACAAAAAAGGAATAATTAAAATGAAAGAAAAAGGAAAATTACTTGATGCTCTTCTTTATGCTTTAAAATACAAGGGATGCGCTATTTCTAATGATGAAATCCATGAAATAAAAAAATTATCTTAATTGCAAACATTTATAAACATATGAAATATATTTCATATATAAATAATACATAATTGTAAGGAGGTTAAAAATAAACCTTTAAAAAAAGGTTTTCAAAAAAAGCTGAAATGAAACAAAAAAAGCATGTTGAATATTTTATGATTGCAAATTCTATTTTATTAGGATTATTAATGTTAGTTGCAGGGCTTATGAAACTTTTAGTAATGGGTCCTAATGCTATATCAGGAATGATGTCTGGAATTTCCTTATTTTCTTGGGCTCCAATGTTTTGGGCTTGGGTATTAATAATCTTTGAAATAAGTGCAGGTATCGCTATACTATCTAAATGGAAATTATTCTATGCAACTAAAGTTGCTGCAATAATTTTACTGGTTGCCATTCTTACAGTAACAATTCAATGGACAGGCGGAGGAACTAACTGGAACTCAGTTATTCTGCATTTAATTGCAATTACAAATTATTTAATTCTTGGATGCAAATCTAAGAATTAAATTTTGTTTTTTTAAATTTTATATTTATTGAAAATGAAAAAAATAGTGATAATAGGTGGGGGTTTCGCAGGAACTCATGCTGCAAAAAAACTTGAAAAATTAAAGAAATTCAAAGTAACTTTAATTGATACAAAAGAATATTTTGAATTTACACCCTCAATATTAAAAGCCATAACCTGTCCAGCTTGTTTAAATAAAATTCAAGTAAAACATAAAAATTATCTAAAAAATTCAGAAGTAATATTAGGAAAAGTAAATGAAATAAAAAAAAATCATGTTCATCTCAAAACCCCTTTAAAGAAGATCCCGTACGATTATTTAATTATAAGTACGGGTTCTTCATATCTTCTCCCTTTCAAAAATCATAAATCCCTTAAAATAAATAGAGGAAAAGATATTCAAAAGTATAATAAAAAATTACAAACATCAAATAAAATTACTATAGTTGGTGGAGGATTAGTGGGAATTGAATTAGCAGGAGAAATTGCAGATAGCAATAAATATAATAAAAAAGAAATTAAAATAATCCAAGCAAGCCCTAATTTAATTCCAAGAAACAATTCAAAATCTCAAGAATATGCGAAAAAAATACTTGAAAAAAAAGGAATCAAAATAATGTTAAATAAAACATTTAATATTTCAAAAGAAAAAGTAATTTCAAATAAAAATCATACTATATTTATTTGTATTGGAATAACTCCAAATTTAAATTTTAAACTAAATACAAATGGAAAAAAAGAAAATAAATTTGAAATAAATAAATTCCTTCAACTAAAAAAACATAAAAACATTTTCATAATTGGAGATGTTTCTAATATTAAAGAAGAAAAAACAGCACAAAACGCAATACGCCAATCCAATATTGCAGTTAAGAATATAATTAATATTGAAAAAAACAACTCTCTAAAAATATACATTTCCAAAAAAACTCCTCAATTAATAACACTAGGCCATGACAAAGGAATATTTGAATATAAAAACATTGTAATCAAAGGAAAAATTCCAATCTGGATTAAAAATTTTGTTGAAAAAAAAGAAATGAGAAAATTAAAAAAATAAACTAATCTTCTAAAAATAGTTCTTTTAAATAAATATATTGCTCAATTTCAAGACTATCTTATAAATTTATAAAATAACTAGTTCTATAATTATCTTATAATAAAGTAATTCCATATCTAAGAAAAGAATTTTCTATATAAGAAGGAATTTCACCATTTAAAAAACACCTAGAACCACCATTTAAATTATCTTCTCTAAAATATACATTAAAAACTTCTTCATTTTTATTTTTTTGATAATCATCAGAACGAGTATTTTTTTGTTTTGCTTTATATAATCTATACTTATACTCATTGTCTGCTTTTTGTACAGCAGCAGGAGTATTTATTCCATGAATATCAGAAATAATACCCATAATCCCTAATAGCCCAATTGAATCTCCGTTTCTTAATATTTCTTTTTCCATAATAAAAAGCAATAAAATTATTATTTAAAGATTACTATTGTAGAAAACAATAAAAACCCCAATCATTTGAAATAAATAATGGGTCAGTCGTATACTGGTATTATACATGGCTCCAGACCATGAGAAGGGGGTTCAATTCCCTCCTGGCCCATAATTAAAATTTCTAGAAACATTTATATAGTAATATGAATTTAAATTCATATGAAATGCAGTCCTTATCACGTATTTTTTAGAAACCTAGGAAATGAATTAAGAATTCAAATAATAACAGAATTAAAAGAAAAACCTTCTTCTGTAAATCAATTAAGTAAAAAATTAAAAATTGAACAAAGCAAATTATCCCATGCACTAGCCTTGTTAAGATCTTGCAATTTAGTTACAAGTCAACAAAAAGGAAAACAAAGAATATACTCATTGAACAAAAAAACAATGGTTCCAATTCTTGATTTAATTGACAAACATGCAAAAGAATTCTGTAATAGCAAAAAATGTGGATGTTTAGCAGTTGATAAAAAATGAAACAAAAAGTATATTTAGATAACGCAGCAACAACAAGAATTGATGAAAAGGTCATTAAAGAAATGCTTCCTTTTCTTACTGAAAAGTTTGGAAATGCTTCTTCCCAACATTCTTTGGGGCATCAAGCAAAAAACGCAATAGAAAATTCAAGAAAAATTATTGCAAAATCAATAAATGCAAAACCAGATGAGATAGTATTTAATTCAGGTGGAACAGAAGGAAACAATACAATCTTAAAGGGATTATGGTCTCAAAATTTAAAGGAAAAAACAGGAAAAAATCATTTCATTACAACTAAAATAGAACATGATTCTATATTTAATGTTTGTAAATGGTTGGAAACCCAGGGAGCTAAAGTAACTTATCTAAATGTTGATAAACAAGGATTTATTAATTTAAATGATTTAAGAAATACAATTAATGATAAAACAATTCTTGTTTCAATAATGCATGGAAATAATGAAATAGGAACAATCCAAGACTTAAAAGAAATTGGAAAAATATGCAAAGATAAAGGAGTTTTATTTCATTCAGATGCATGTCAAAGTTTTACAAAAATAAAAATAGATGTTAAAAAACAAAATCTAGATTTTCTAACTCTTAATTCACATAAAATACATGGACCAAAAGGTGTTGGAGCAATTTACAAAAAAACAGGAATAAAAATAGTTCCTTTACTACATGGAGGAGGACATGAAAAAAAGATGCGTAGTGGTACTGAAAATATTGCAGGAATCGTTGGATTTGGAAAGGCAGTTGAAATTGCAAAACAAAAAGATTTCAAAAACGTTCAAAAATTACAAGAAAAACTTATCCAAGGAATTTTAAAAATTCCAAAAGTCACTCTTAACGGACCAAAACCAGGGCATAGCAGATTACAAAATAACGCAAATTTTTCATTTAATGATATAGAAGGAGAGGCAATAGGAGGGTATTTAGAAAATCAAGGAATTCTAACCTCAACAGGTTCAGCATGCATGTCAAACACATTAGAAACAAGCCATGTCCTAAAGGCAATAGGTCTGCCTCCTTTAAGCTCAAATTCATCAATAAGAATGACTCTAAGTAAATACACAACCCAAGAAGAGATTGATTATGTATTAAAAAAACTACCAATAATTGTAAAAAAACTACGGAGATTTTCTCCAGTAGCAAATTAAATTTTAGGGAGGTAATTAAAATGACAGAATACGATGAACACTCTTGTGAATTCAAGAATGAAGCAGAATGTGAAGAAGAACTTGAACAAGCAGATAAAAGCATGGAAAAAGCAATGCAAGAGAAGTTTGGGGAAGATGAAATATGAATAAAATAACAAAAAAATCATTAATTAACGAAACCATACAAAATTATCCTAGCTTAGCTGAAGATTTTTTTAAAATGGGCATGATGTGTATTGGATGCCCAATGTCCCAATTAGAAACAATAAACCAAGGATGCCAGGCTCATGGAATGACAGAAAAACAAGTAAATAAATTCATTGAAATTTTAAATAAAAAGGTTGAAAAATCAAAAAGTAAAAAATAAAATGCAATACAATAAAAAAGTTATGAAACATTTCATACATCCAAAAAATATGGGTGAAATAAAAAATCCAGATGGAGTTGGACAAATTGGAAATCCTACGTGTGGAGATATTAT
Source organism: Candidatus Woesearchaeota archaeon (assembly GCA_964447315.1). Lineage (GTDB taxonomy): Archaea > Nanobdellota > Nanobdellia > Pacearchaeales > GW2011-AR1 > MWBV01. Next base: position 11,113 of record CAYURQ010000016.1, on the reverse strand, counting down.
GAAAGTTTTCATAAAAGTACAGAAAGATAAAAAAACAAATTCAGAGAAAATAAAACAAATTAAATTTCAAACATTTGGATGTGCCTCTGCAATTGCTTCATCATCTGTTTTAACTGAAATGGCAAAGGGAAAAACATTTTCACAAGCAAAGGCAATAAAAATGAAAGATGTTGCAGATGAACTTAAAGGTCTTCCAAAAATTAAATTACACTGCTCTGCAATGGCTTCAGAAGCTCTAGCAAAAGCAATTGAAGATTACCATTCAAAAAAAGAAAAGTAAAAATAAAATGAAAAGTCCATATATTGTTAAAATATTGAAAATAAATTTTGTAACACATAATGTAAAAAGTTTTACACTTGAAAAACCAGAAGATTATGAATTTCAAGAAGGGCAAGATACAAGCCTAACAATAAATCATCCAGAATGGAACACAAGACCTCGGCCATTCACTCCAACCTCAACAAATGAAGATTTAGCCATTGAATTTACAATAAAAACATACCCAGAACATAATGGAGTAACAAAAAAACTTCAGGAACTACAACCAGGAGACGAATTAATACTTGATAAACCACATGGTTCAATAACTTATAAAGGTCCAGGAACTTTTATAGCAGGAGGAACAGGAATAACTCCTTTTATTTCAATATTTAGAAAACTACACAACAAAACTCCAGAAAAATTATCTGAAGTTAAATTAATTTTTGCAAATAAAAAACATGAAGATATAATTTATGAAAAAGAACTGATAAATATTCTAAGCAAAGAAAATATAAAATTTATTCTATCAGAAGAAGCTTATAATGATTATGAAAAAAAAATAATTGATAAAGAATTTCTTGAAAAACAAAATATAGACACAAGTAAATATGTTTACATCTGTGGTCCACCCCAATTCACAAACTCAATTGTAGGAATTTTACTTGATTTAGGATTTGATGGAAGTAAAATAGTAAGGTAAAGCATAAAATAAATATTTTGAAATAATAATAACAGGTTACTATGGCTGCAAAGATAAATAAACAAGATTTATAATGTTATTTTTATTTTATTTATTATGATAATAATAAAAGCATCAGGTGAATCTGAAAAGTTTAATCCTAAAAAAATTTATCAGACTTTAGTTGAGGCAGGTGCACAAAAAGGTTTAGCACAAGAAATAAAACAAGCTGTTGTAAAACAAGCTAGGGATGGAATTACAAGTCAAAAAATTCTTGAAATTGTTTTAAATAAATTAAAAAATCATCCAGGAATACGTGCAAAATATGACCTTAAAAGAGCAATAATGTCTCTAGGTCCAACTGGTTTTCCATTTGAAAAATACTTTGCAGATATCTTACAAGAATATAATTATACTGTTTCAATAAGAAATAAAGTAAAAGGAAAAAGAATAACCCATGAAGTAGACATAATTGCAAAAAGTCCAAAAGAAAAATCATTTATGATTGAATGCAAATACCATAATGAATTAGGAATAAATACCAAATTGCAGCCTGCAATGTACACTTATGCTAGATTTCTTGACCTTACAAAGCGTCTTGATCAACCTTGGCTTGTAACAAACACAAAATGTTCAAAAGATGCAAAGGAATATGCAAAAGGAGTAAACTTGAAAATAACAAGTTGGAAATACCCAAAAGAACAATCCTTACTTAAATTAATACAAGATAAAAAACTTTATCCAATAACAATCCTAAAGGGTTTAGATGAAAAAACAAAGCAAAGGCTTTTCCAAATAGATATTGTTCTTGCTAAGAAATTACAAAATTACACAGTAGCCCAGCTTTCTGAAAAAACTGAGATTAGTGAAAATAAAATAAAAAAAATTTTAAATGAATTAAGCTTAATCTTAAATTAAATCCTTTCCAAAAGTTAATAATTATCTCCACCAAAGAATTTCTACTACTAAAAATTTATCATGTACTTAATAATAACTATTCAAACTAACAATTCTCTAAAAAAATAAAAAAGTAATAAAATAAAAATAAAAAAATCAGATTTATTACTTCAACTTGTAAACAGCTGTAACATAAGCTGAAACATCCTTATCTCCTGGAGTTATACTAGTGGTTTGCATCTTAGCTTCATCTGCAACTTCCATTACAGCCATTCCACCTCTAGAACTATAAACATTCCAAGGTTGATAACCAAATTCACTCATAGATACTGATTGAAGTTTACCCACTTTTAAGCCAAATCCTTCAGCCATTGCTTCAGCCTTAACTTTAGCATCTTGAGCAGCAAGTTTTATTGCTTCTGCTTTTTTATCTTGTTGCAACTTATCACTTAATTCAAAGTTAATGTAACTAATCATTGCTTCTGATTCTGTTCCAGCATCAATAACATCTCCAATCCTATCTGTTTCTTGAGCTGAAAATTCAACTTTCAAAGATTGAGTTGCCTTGTAACCATTTTCTTGTCTTTCTCCATTTTTCCAAGAATATTCAGGATAAATGTTGAAGTTTTGAGTTTTAATCTCATCCCTTGAAAAGCCTTCTGAAATTATATTATTAGTTAATCTATTAACTTTTTCAGAAACAGCATCTTCTGCTTGTTTTGAAGTATCAGCAACTTCTTCAATATTGAAATAAACAGTTATTAAGTCAGGAGTTACTTCAATACTTGATTGTCCAGAAACAGTTACTGCATCATCTTTGTAAGGATTCAAAGAATTAATAGCAGAATAACCAAGCAATCCAAGAATAACAATTCCAGCTACAATAATTAAAGTTATTGTTACACCTTTATTATGATTTTGTTTTGTCATTTTTTTCCTAACCTCCTTTCAATTTTATAATTTCTTCCAATTTACTATTGAAAATATGAATAACGCAACCAAACCTCCAACTAAAAACCAAACCCAAAAAGGAGTTGAGGGAGCAGCTTCTGTAAATATATTTATATTATTTATTGTAGTATCTCTAGCAGCCTCTGTAGCTGTTTGAATTGCAGCATCCATCTCCAAAGCCTCTGCCCCACCTGAAGCTAAAGTTTTAGGAACAAAATTAGTTGATTCATCAACAAAATTAACTTTACCAGGTTTTGTAAACCAACCTACTAAAGCAGTTGCAATTCCCACTCCTAAAATACCCGTGATAATGGATTTAGCTTTACTTTTTATAGAAGTTTTTTTAGGAGAAATAACAATTGATTTATTAGACAACCCATAAGTAACTATCTTCTTACCTTTAGCACTCCAAAAAAACTTTTTCTTTTTTTCAACAACACCTGATTCAACAAGTTTTTTTATATTGTAATCAACTGTATTCAAAGGAAATTTTAGTGCTTCTGAAATATCTGTTGCACTTGCTTCATCATTCTCAGCTAAAAAATCAATAATTTTTTCACAAGTTTCATTTCCTAGAACTCCTGCTAGATTCTTGATTCTTTCATCATCCATTGAAAACATAATATATTTATTACTTGCCATAATATATATTAGAATAATTCATTTATAAATAATTTGAACACTTCAAAAATAATTGAACTTATCTAATAAAAATATTTATAATCCCTAAAAACAATAGATAGTAAAAAGAAGATTAAAATGAAAGTAAAAATATATTCTACACCAACATGTCCGTATTGCCTTTCTACAAAACAATTTTTCAAAGATCAAGCAATTGAATTTCAGGATTTAGATGTAACAAGAAATGAAGATTATAAAAAACAAGCAATTGAAAAATCAGGGCAAACAGGAGTTCCTGTTATTGATATTGATGGACAAATAGTATTTGGTTTTGATAAAGAAAAAATACAAGAAATATTAGAAAATGCCAAAAAAAAGCCAACAAAAAAACAATAAAGCTAAAATCTATGACTTATTTATAATAGGCAGAGGAGTTACAATAGAAAAAATTCTCTATGGATTTTTAGGCGAAGATTCCTAAAACAACCCAACAAAACCTCTTTTAGGCCTGTAAAGCTCTCCACTATTAATTAATTTATCAATACATTCTTGAATCTCAGTTTTTTCCATTTTATCACGCAATTCATCTTCTATTTCCTCAAAAGGAATTTCCTTACCCATCTTACTACTTAAAGCAGTTATTGCTTCTTTAACAGTAAGAATTTTATTTCTTTGAGAACTTGAAAACTTTCCAGAAACTTTATCTATATCAAAAGTCTTACTTTCATAATCATACCCAACTTGCATTAAATAATACTTCATAAGTTCAATTGCTTCTTGAGCATCTTTTTTAGTTACTTTCTCACCTAATCTTAACTTTGTAACTGCTTCTGACATCCTTACAAGAGCTTGCAACTGTCTTGCTGAAATTGGTATTGGTCGCATAGCTGATTCAGAACTTACTGGTTTATTTCTTAATTCAACATAAAAATTCTTTAATTCTTCAATAGCTTCTTGAGTTAATTCAGGATGAATTCTCTGCTTTGCATAAGCAATATACTTCCTAAATAATTCTTGTTCAATAACCATTTCTGGAAATTCATTTTTATGTTCTTTAAGAACATGTTCTGCAATTCTCTCATCTTTCTTTCTATCAGGAATATCTCTCAATGTAAAAATTATGTCAAACCTATTAATAAGAGTAGGTGGAAGATCAATTTGTTGTGCAATACTTTGATAAGGATCAAATCTCCCAAACTTTGGATTTGCAGCAGCTAAAACAGATGTCTCTGCCTTAAGTGTATTTCCTTGAATAGTTATTTTTCCATTTCTTCTCGTAATAAAAAATCCAGTATGTGTTGAAAAACACCAAACTTTACCATTGTATTTTACTTTCTTAACATATCTCTTCTTTATTGTTGGTTCATTTTTATCTGAAACAACAATTCTGTAGGTTGTTTTTCTTTTACCTCTTCCAGAACCTTCTTTATAATGAATATTTTTTGATGCAGATTTTCCAACTAAATTTGCAATAACTTGAAATTCATCTGCTAATTTTTCTGAAGTTACACTAAAGAATTTTCCATCAGAAGAACCATCTCCAATCATCATTGCATCAAATAATATTTTTAGTTGCTCTTTTGAATATTTCGAAAATGTTATATCTAAATTTTTTTCATAAGATTTTTTACCTAAATTAACTAGATAACTATACAATTGTTTCTGAGTGATTTTAAACCTCACATATTTTCCACAATCAACAACAGAAAGGGAGCATCCAATAATCTCTGTTAATTTCTTCATACATTCGCCTATCATATTTGCTTCTTTACCTTTTTCTTGTGCAATTCCAATAGTGTTTCCAGTTTCAATTCCTCCTTCAGTAACATAATATCCTAAAAATTCCAGCCATAAATTCATTGGAATTTTTTTATCCTTATATTGATGGACATATTTTTCATGATTTCTATTTTGTTTGTGCCTTATTCCTGGAAGAACGAAATATTTCTCTCCCTTTGATTTAAAATTAGAAGAATTTCTAAATTGCATTCTTGTATACGAAATATCTTCTGCATTAATACCCTTATATTTTCCATATCTATGACCTCTAACAAGCATTTTATGATTAGGAGTTACTAGAATATCATTTCTCTTGTTCTTAAAATGAAACATTTCTTTGTTGTAATCATAAACATAAAGTCCTTTATGAGATAAAAACTCTACTTTATCTTTCCTAGGATCATATTGTGCTATTTTTAATTTATTTACTTCTTTATAATTCATCCAACCTTTTTCAGTTAAAACTTCTGTATCTTCCGAATAACACGCCTGAACATTAGCCTTTGAAATAGTAACTGATTGCTGTTCCATTGCTTCGTGCATGGCACTTCTATCAGTAGGATCCATTTTTTCTAATTCATCAATACAAACTAATCCTTTATTTGCTAAAACCATTGCACCAGCTTCTAAACTCCAGCCTTTAAGATATTCGTCTCTAACAACAGTAGCAGTTAAACCAGCTCCTGAAGCACTCTTACCAACAACATATCTTCCTTTAGGAGAAATATTAGCCATAAATCCCAATGTAACTGACTTTGCAACACCAGGGTCTCCTATAAGCAATATATGCATATCTCCCCTTGATTTAGAACCATCTGCTTTTTTCTTCTGAACCCCTCCAAATAACTGTAAAACTAATGATTTTTTTATTTCTTCATAACCCCAAACACTTGGACTAATACTCTTTGCTAAAATTCCAAAAACATTAGGATTTGCCGCAATTTCTCTTATCTGCCTTTCATCTTCATCATTTATATCTAATTCCTCAAAAGTTTCTTCCATTGGAATTATATTATTCACTTCTACTGCAAGCTCAAATCTTGTTGATAATCCTCCTGTGCTTAATGGAACAGGGACTTCTTTCAATACCCCAATAACCTTAACTTTTGCACCTGGAGTTGTTTTTTCTTCCATTCTAGGTTCAACTAAATCTTCTTTAACAAAAACATTAATTCTCTTAGGCTGTTCTCCTCCACTCAAACTTTCTGGACTTTCCTCAACAATAAGTCTTTGAGTATCAACCATTTCTTTACTAATCAATTTAAATCCACCTCTTCTTCCACAAGAACATCTTGTTGGCTCACGAAATTTTTTTTCAATTTGCAAAACAGAAATAACAGTTCCACAAGAAGGACATTCAAACTTTGCATTAACAACTTGAGGTCTTACATCTGAAGCCTGCCTTATAATTCCTTCAACAATTATCAACTCATTTAAGTGTCTTGAACGAATATTTCTTACTTTAATTTGGTGTGTATCTGGAATATTTTTTAGCCTTACTCTAGCATTTTTAACAAAACCTAATTCTTCAATAGCTAATTCCAAAATACGTAAAGTATCTTCTGGATTAATAATAGATTCTTCTGAAAGCTTATTTGAAAATTCAGAAAGTTTCATAAAATCAATAAAAATAACATTACTCTTTTTTCTAATACTTTCTCCTAAATCTTTTTTATAAGCATTAAAAAAGTTTTTTGCCTCTAATACAAGTTCTTCTGATTTCAAAGGAGCCTGATTTTGAGTTTTAGAAATTTCACTATCTTTTTCAGAATAATTCTCTCCTTTTGTCATTCCCTCCTCCATTTCAATAAAATTCCTCTTTATTATGTCTAAGAGCAGTTCCTTTTTATAAATTTATATGCAATAAAGTATCAATGAAAACAAAAATAGTATCACTTTTCAAATACAACTATTTCCCTACCTACAATTTGATTTTCACGAAATTCAGTAATTGGAAATCCCTTTACAAGTTTTAAACCTGTTTTTTTAGTTAATTTTTCAAAATTAGCACCAATTCTCTTTTCCTTACCAATTCTAATATAAGGACCAGTAAATACATATCTCTTATTGACATATTTTTTCATATTAAGTAATACTGAACTGATAATTTTTTCATATATAGAAATCATTTCTTGAGCTTTAATTTTTGTTGGAATTTTCTTGAGTGTTTCACCAAAATCAGGCTCACTAACCATTACATCTACATTATCAATATTAATTTTACTTGAATCAAAATTTAAAACCATATATTGAACTCTTGGAAATTTAAACCATTTTAAATTTTCAAAACATCCCTGAATTGCTTTTTTATCTTTATCAATGCCAATTACTTTTATATTCTTAAGTAAAGCTTCTTGTAATATAACTCCAATACCACAAAATGCATCAACAAGATTTTCACCTGAACGAACTTCACTTAAATTAATCATAATTTTTGCAAGTCTAGGAGAAATACTAAGACTTTCACGCCTAATTGGCTTTTCCATATCTCTTTTTTCAATTGAACCATAATCACAATGCCTTATTATCTTTCCAAAAAGATTATTAAAAACAAAGTACTCTTCTTGAACATTGCTTCTCAAAACATCAACTTTAACTTTATTCTGTAAAATCATTGAATCATTGAATCTTTTTTCACTTGCTTTAAGTTTTTCACTTTTAAATCGCTGCTTTAAATATTCACTAACTTCTTCTTTACGTTTTGAGAAATTCCAAATAGCATAAGAAAAATTATTTTTTGTTTCATTATAAATATTAATTTTATCTAAATCATCAATAAAATCAAAATCAATCAATATTTCTCCTATTGAAATAACCCCTCCAAGTTCATCAATCATATCAACACTAAATCTATCTTTAAACTTATCTGGAAATTCAACTAAAAAACCATTATTAATTAAAACCTCACTAGCAATATCAACATTTTTTGATTTAAAAAAACAAAGAATCTCTGCTTGAGATAATTCAGTATTTCTTCCTAATATAAACAAATATTTCATATTCTATTCAAGAAAACTCCACTTAAAAAATTATTTAAACAACGCTAAACTAAATAAATTATGAAAAAGAAGGATAAAAAAATTTTTTTAGATGATTCTTTAAAGAAAAAACTCAAAAAAATAAAATTCATAATACTTGATATTGATGGAGTTACTGTTCCCCGTGGAACAAAAATCAAACAAATAAGCAATAATATGCACATGAGAATACGTAAAATTCCTAATTCAGAAATTCAAAAAATTAAAGAGCTTTCTAAAAAAGGATACATAATTGGAGTAAACTCAGGACGTGGATTATATTTACTTAAAGATATATTTAGAACAGTATTAAATAATTTAGTTATCACATATGAAAATGGAAGTGCAACTTGGTATAAAGGAAAAATATATCAACATGTAAACAGCCACACAAAAATAAATAAAATTCAATTAGAATTAGAAAAAATAAAAAATAAAAATATTCTTGGTTTTGAACCAAAAGAGTTCATAATCTCAATTCATTGCAAAAAACCAGTTAAAGCAATTGAAAATACAGTAAATAAATACAAAGGAATTTATTGGATTTGGAATGGAGAAGCTTATGATATAGGATTAAAAGGAAAACAAACAAAGGCCCGTGGATTAAAAGAAGTTATGAAGCTTTTAAAATTAAAAAAACACCAAATTCTTTTTGTTGGAGATAATTATAATGATGTATCCTTAGCAGGAAAAGTAGGTGTTGTTGTTTCAGCAGACAAAACAAGACTGAAAGGGGATTTATATGTAAACTTACATGGAAAAAAATTCCCAGCAGAGCAAGTCATGGATATATTTTTGAATGAACTAAAATAAAAAAAAGAGATAAGACACAGACGCCTACATGATAGCAGATAGTTATAATTCAATAGCAAATGAATTTCCAATAATTTATTTAAAGAAATTATAATAATCTTAAACTAAAACTTCAAAATTCCCAAATTCTTTTTCAATAACCATGAAAATTCTTGGATTAATATGGATTTCTTTTCTTTCTTTTTGTTTAGCCATACAAGTAGAAACTTCATTCATATCTGATTTTTCAACTTTATCAGTTATTTTAAAAACTTTATTATCTTTGAAAAAGAAACTATTTGTATCACAATTAATTATCTCTGCTATACCCTCTTTAAACTTAAGAATCATTTTTCCTTTTTCAAGAGTCATTAAATCTTTTCTTTGAGAAAATTCAACAAGATTATTAATTAATATTTCTGCGTCTTTTCTTGCCCTATCAATTTTATGAGAATCTAATTTCCCTTTTTTAAATTCAGTACGAGCAGCAATAATGTTCTTTAAAATCCTTAAATCCTGAGGTGAAAATTTACCTTTTTTCACATAATCTTTTTCAAATTCTTCAATTAACTTTGTTTGAGATTTATTTCCTAAAATTGATTTTATTAATCTAAATGCATCTTCATAAATTTGCTGAATTGTTTTTTCTTGAGTTTTTGCTTCAATTTGTTTTCTTAATTCCTTCAACCTCTTAAGAAAATCTTCTGTATCATTAAGTAACTTATCAATCTCAACGCCTTTTATTTCTTTTATTTTTTCATGCTCATAATCTCTCCAAGTGTTAACAACTCTTTCCAAAAAATCAATATATTTCTTTTCAATCATCTTCTTGGCTAGAAATTCGTTTTTAAATTCCTTAACAAGTTCTTTTTTTGCATTTGGAGGAGGCCTTCCATAAAGCATCAACATTGCTTGAGCAGGAGTTGTAACACCCCAAAAAATATTTGTAAAGACATCAGTAAGCATTGTTTTCTTACTTCTAGGAATTACTTCATCTCCCATAGACATGTACATATCAATAGCTTCTGGACTTGGTTTTAATTTTCCCATTCTCAATAAAGCCTTCCAAGGCATAAATGTTCCACGGTCATAAATTGGAACTCCATCTCGAATAAAAGTAAACATAACAGGATGAGCATCTTTAACAGCATCCCAAAAATCAGTCAATAAATAAATTTGAGGTTCCAACTTATTTTTAACACCTGCGAGAGCCCCAGCCTCTGCAACATATTGATAAATAATACTTCTAAGTCTCCCAAGAAGTTCAACACGAGGCATTCTTTTAACATCTGTATCATTGATGATTACAAAAACATCAACATCAGACTCTTTTACAGTTTCTCCACGAATTAAACTACCTCCTAAAACATAACTTACTACGTATTTCTCAAATTTCTGAACAACCAAAGATTTATGGATTTCTGCAACCCTCATTGCTCCTAAAATACCTTTATCATGCAAAGGGTATGACATTGAAATTGCAGCACTTAATTCAAATTTAGAATCAAAACAAATTTCCCATATCTCACTTGGAGTTCTAATATAAGTCCAAACATCTTGTTTTGTTTTTTCAATTTGTTCTATAATTATTTTTTTCATTTCTGGAATTTTTTTATAATCATCATCAGGAATAATAATATTAATATGCATTTTCTTACTTAATTTTTCAAATTTTTCTTTAGGAATATCTTCCCCAATTTCTTCTTCAATAAAATCTTTGACAGATTGTGGGGGTAAAAGGCTTATTGCTTGAACAAATGGATATTTTTTTATAATAAATCCTTTTAATTTTTCAAGCTCTTTTTTTGTTTTTTCCATCTCTTTCTGAGCTTGAGTTGTTTGCTCAGGAACAACTGGTTTTTTCTCAGTATAATGTCTATCTAAATCCATCTCAGGAATAAAAGCTTGATTATTAGAAGGATTATTTTCAGTTTTATTTTTTTTCTTTTTAGAATTTTTATTATTATTGTCTTTAAGCATAATGAAAAAAGAACTTTTTTACTTTTAAAGTTTTGCTATTTATTATTTATTTTTTTGCTTCATGCAAACTTTACAAGGTTCATATCCTTTTCTCTTAAAATAAAGTTCAGAATCGTTATGTTTTTTATACTTTCT
>CAYURQ010000015.1:0-24159 GCA_964447315.1 Candidatus Woesearchaeota archaeon | reverse complement strand
AGAGGAATAGGTAATGGAAAATAAAGAAATAAATGAAGATAAACTTAAAAATTGAAGTTTTATTAGAATAATATGTCAATATCAAATGTAGTTCAAAGTATCAGAAATATTATGAGAAGAGATCCAGGAGTAGATGGAGATGCTCAAAGAATATCTCAAATGACTTGGATGATTTTTCTTAAAGTATTTGATGCAATGGAACAAGAAAAACAAGCTCAGGATTCTAAATATAAATCTGCATTACCAGAAGAAATAAAATGGAAAAATTGGGCAGAAGATGAAGAAGGAATAACTGGAGAAGAATTACTTAATTTTGTTAATACTAAGATTTTTGAGGGAATTAAAAATTTAGATGTTGAGAATAATAAAAAAGCCCAGATTGTAAAACAAGTTTTTGAAGATACTTACAACTATATGAAAAGTGGGGTTTTAATGAGACAAGTTATTAATGAGATAAATAAAATAGATTTTACAAGTTCTAAAGACAGGCATTTATTTAATGATATTTATGAAACAATTTTAAGAGAATTGCAAAGTGCAGGTTCAGCAGGAGAATTTTATACTCCAAGAGCAGTTACTCAGTTTATTGTAGATATGGTAACTCCAAAATTAGGAGATATTGTTTTAGATCCTGCATGCGGAACAGGAGGATTTCTAGTATCTTCTTTAGAGAATATGAGAAAAGAAATTGATAGTGTAGAAGAATTAGAAAAACTAGGAAAAAACATAAGAGGTATTGAAAAAAAGCCATTGCCTCATTTACTTGGTATGACTAACTTAATGTTGCATGATATTGAAGAACCAAATATTAAACATGATAATTCTTTATCAAAACCTTTAAGAGAATATTCCTCAAAAGATATGGTTGATATTGTTGTAACTAATCCTCCTTTTGGAGGAGCTGAAGAAGAAGGAATTGAGAATAATTTTCCAAATGAATTTCAAACAAGAGAAACAGCTGATTTATTTTTAGTTTTAATTATGAAATTATTAAGAGATGAAGGAAGATGTGGAATAGTTCTTCCAGATGGATTTCTTTTTGGAGAAGGTGTCAAAACCAGAATAAAACAAAAATTACTTTCAGAATTTAACCTTCATACAATTGTACGGCTTCCGAACGGAGTTTTTAATCCTTATACTGGAATTAGAACTAATTTATTATTCTTTGAAAAGGGTTCAAAAGGAACTAAAGAAATCTGGTATTTTGAACATCCTCTTCCTGAAGGATATAAAACTTATAACAAAGGAAAACCAATACAAATTAAAGAATTTGACTTAGAAAAACAATGGTGGAATAATCGAGAAGATAAAGAATTTAACAAGTACTGCTGGAAAGTTTCAATTGAAGAAATAGAAAAAAGAAAATTCAATTTAGATATAAATAATCCTAATGGAAAAGAAGAAGCAGAAAATTTAAGCAGTAAAGAAATCCTAGAAAAACTAGAAGAAAGTTTGGATAAATCCAAAGAACTAATTAATAAAATTAAGAAGGAGATTTGAAAATGAATAAAGAAGAAATTCTAAGAAAAATTAATCTTGCTTTAGATCTTTTCTATGAAAATGACTCTCAAATAGTTAATTTAAAAGTAAATGAGAGAGCTATTTGTCATCAGTTTGCCATTTATTTAAAATATTTATTCAAAAATTATGATGTAGATTGCGAATATGATAAACATGGTGATGATTTTAAAAAATTAGAAAATATCTCTGAATGTTCTGAAAGAAAAAAAACTGATAGAATACTTCCAGATATTTTAGTGCATAAAAGAGGTAATGATAAAAATAATCTTATAATTATAGAAATAAAATCTAAATCTGATGCAGATTCTTGTGACATCAAAAAGCTAGAATTGATGACCAACCATAAAGGACAATTTAAATATAATTTTGGAGTTTTTATTGAATTTAAAGACACAAAAGAAAATACTAAACCCAAGTTATTTATTAACGGAAAGGAAGATGAAAACCCAAATCAGTAAATTCCTAAAAGAACGCCAAGATAGATTCAAACCAGCTGAAGCTAACAAACTTGGATTGAAAAGATTACAGAAAATTGATTTTTCAGGAAATATGCATTTTTTAGAAGATAAAAAAACAAATACAAATATGATTTTAATTAAACCAGGAGATTTAGTTATTTCAGGAATTAATGTTGAAAAAGGGGCTGTTGCAGTTTATCAAGGTGAAGAAGAAGTTTTGGCGACAATTCATTATTCTTCTTATGAATTTGATAAACACAAAATTGATATTAATTATTTTAAGTGGTTTTTGAAAAGTGATGTGTTTAGAAAAGCTGTTCAAAGTCAGACAAGAGGCGGAATAAAAACAGAATTAAAACCTAAGAAATTTTTGCCTCTTGAAATTCCTTTGCCAGATCTCCCAACACAAAAACAAATCCTTACAAAAATAAACTCCATGAAAAATGAAATTTCAGAATTAGAATCAACTTTTAACAAAGACAAAACCCTCCTCTCCTCTCTCCGTTCCGCAATCCTCCAAGAAGCAGTTCAGGGGAAATTGGTTCCGCAAAATCCAAAAGATGAACCTGCATCTGAATTATTAAAGAAAATAAAAAAGGAAAAAGAAAAACTGATTAAGGAAGGAAAGATTAAAAAGGGAAAAGAGTTGCCAGCAATTGAAGAAGATGAAATTCCTTATGAATTGCCATTGGGTTGGGTTTGGTGTAGGTTGGGGGATGTTTGCGAATTTGGCTATTCTGAAAAAATAGAATCAAAAAATATAACCCCTGAAACTTGGATTTTAGATTTAGAGGACATAGAAAAAACCACTTCGAGATTATTAACTAAAAAAAGATTTAAAGATTATCCTTCAAAAAGTACTAAAAATATTTTCTCAAAAGGAGATGTTTTATATGGGAAGTTAAGACCCTATTTAGATAAAGTTATAATAGCTTATGAAAGCGGAGTTTGTACTACTGAGATAATTCCATTAAAAATCTATAATAACTTGATTGATAACAGATATCTTAGATATTTTTTAAAAAATCCTAATTTTTTAGAGTATGTAAATTCTTTAACTTATGGGGTTAAAATGCCCCGTCTTGGGACTAATGATGGAAAACTTGCTCCAATTCCACTCCCATCCCTCTCCGAGCAAAATCGGATTGTTGAAAAGGTTGATGCTCTTATGAGTTTGTGTGATGAGATGGAATTGAGGGTTAAGGAAAATAAGGAAAGTAGTGGGCAACTTATGAATAATGTTTTGAGGGAGGTTTTTAGAAATTAATCAGAATCAATGGCGTAAGGCAAATAAACCTCTGGTAAAACTTCTTTTTGTAATTTTTTTAATAGAACCAAAGTTTCTTCAGACAAATTCCCAATTTCCGCAGAGTTCCAGATAAAATTAATCTCTGGTCCAAATGGAGAATCATTTCTTTCTTTGATTTGACTAAAAAGTTTTTTTAATTCCTTAAGTGAATCCTCAGACAAAAGCGTTTTAAGATCATCTTCAATTTTGTTTAGTTTATCTTCAACAAATAATAATTTATCTCTTGGTTTTTTTCTCTTATCTTTTTCAAAAGGTTCTGAATTATAATAAATATCTCCAAGAAAGTCTTTTAAAATTATAAAATATCTTTCTGTTTTCTCTTTATCTTTTAAATTCAAAAAATCATTTTTTAATAATTCAACAAATTTATTTGGTTCAAATTCTTCATTCATCTTCACCAGCTCCCTGCACTCCTTTGCAAACTATTTCTATAACCTCTTCCTGTTTTTAATTTAAATCCTACTAAGAACAAAATAACTGTAATCAAAAGAGCTATAAATAAAAAACCAAAGAGATTTTCTTGTAGTAATTTCATGAAAAAATTCCCTGATTCTTTTTCTGCTTTGGATTTTGGATCCAACTTTGTCGCATCTTTGTAAACATTATAAGAATCGTTTACAATTCCAGTATTATCTACTTTTGAAGCTTCATCAATAATACTCTCTTTAATTTCTTCTTTTGCGGGGTTCAACACAGAAAGCAAAGCCAAAAGAAACATAATTGAGATTACTATTACAAATAACTTCTTGAATTTATATCCTGTATATGCCGATGCCATCTATTTTTCTTAGAAGTAGCTTGAAGAGGTCATTGCCTCTTGGCTACCTCTTTTATTAGTATTTTAATCTACTCAACTAGAAAAATTTTTCTGATAACTAAAGAATAATAACAGATTACTGAAAATAAACTAATTTTAAAAACTCCAACCTTCGTGCCTTATCATTTCAATTCTATTAATACAATCAATTCCAAATTCTTTACATACAAAGGGCACTTTAATCTTATTTCCTTTCATAGATTCTTCTGTAACAACTAATCTTTTAATATTGTAAAAGAGATTTTTTTGAGGATTATCCTGTATTTCTTTTGCTAATGCCACTAACCAAGGATCAGCATCGTATTTACTTTCTTTCTTGACAAAAGAAGGATATTTTTTTAGAATATCTTTAACTATCTCAGATTGTTTTTTTGAAAAATTTCTAAACATTTGCTTATAATCCTTGAGCCATTCTGCCAAATTATCGTCTTGTTGAGTTATTTCATTAAAAACTTCAATATGTGAAATCATCATTTCTGATTTAATTAATTCTCCTATCTTTTTCCATAAACTTGGAAAAATATCAATCGGGTTATGACGATTTAAATCAATTAAAGAACAACTATCTATTATGTAAAAATTTCTCTTTTCCATTTTAAATTTTATTCATTAGTTTTTGAAAATTACTTGATTTTATTGAAAGATAGTCCAAAGCATCACTATAAGTAATAGTTTTTTTATCTATATTATCTGCAACTAATGAGACAAAAGTAGAACCAAGTTCACTCAAACATTTTTTATCGGCACTAACTCCTGCACCACCAGATTTATTTTTTGCATAATCTTTTTTTGTGTACTTATCTAATATCTCTTCATAATCTAAAGAAGTAATAAATTTTAATTTAACCATATTATAAAGTAACATGGATTTGCTAACTTTATATTTTTTTGATAAATATTTTAATGTATCGTATTCAATTAATTTCTTATCATTTTCTTCAAAAATTCTTTTTGCCATTTCAGGAGGCAATAAAAAACAAGAAGCAAATTCATTACACCATTTCTCATGTTTATTATTATCCGCAAAGTTAGGGATGCTTAATTCAGTATCCCCTAAAATAATATGTCCCAATTCATGAATCAAAGTAAATATTCTCGCTTCAATTATATCTTTTGAATTCACTACTATAACTCTGGGTAATTCATCTGAAAGAGCAAAACCTCTAGCATCTTCTAAGGACATTGAGAATTGAAAATTAAAAATCTTTTCTTCTTCCATTTTTTCTCTAAGAAATCTAAAAAATTTCCATGAATCTTTTGTTTTTCTTTGAAGTTCTTCATTAATCCCAAATTTTCCTCTTAATTCTAAAGCAATTTTTTCTGGAGAATCAGTTATACTAATATTCAACTTCTTTATGTAATCGCCTAAATTATTTTCTCCAAAATCTTTTAAAATATTTTGTAATCTCCTTGCTTTTCTTATTGCAAAAATTGTTTTTTTATTAAATTTACCTTCTTGTTTTGGATTTAATCTAAAGTCTTTGGGTTTAGGTTTTTCTTCAGGGATTTTATCTAAAAAGAAAATTGCAAGAGGTCTCTTGGTTTTATTTGAAATTAATTCTAATTGCTTTAGAGTTGGGTTGTCTTTTTTATTAACCCACTTATCATAAACAGTTTTACTTATTTCTGTTTTCTCTAGAATTTCATCAATTTCCCATCCCGAAGATTTAATTGCCCATTCAATTATTTTAAAATTTGCATCTAATTTTAGAACTTGTTTTCCCATTTTACCACCTTTATTATATCCAACTAAATTAATTATTTAAATCTACTTATTCTTTTACTAATTCTTTAATCTCAACTTCCATTAGCAGCATAAATCCTATCTTCAATTTCCTTAATTACTTTATGATATGCCTTCTGCCCACCAAACATTTTCATAATCTCAAGCGGACGGCCAAACTTATTCAAAGGCGAAACTCTCAGGACTTCAGCATCTTCTAAGTTTTCTATGCCTTCATCTGAATATTTATCTAATAAAGCGCTAATTACTTCCCTTGCTTGTTTTCCATATTTATCCCAATAAGAATCATATTTTACTTTTCTTGCTCTTTCACTTCTTGTTTTTGGTTTTTTTCCGTAAGCAACATGAAGAATTAAATCAAAAGGATCATACTGTTTTCCATTTGGAACTGTTTCTCTTAAAGCATCAAATATAATTCCTTTTTGCTGAAGTTCTTCTATTAATGTTCTTTTTTGCTCAAGGATATTCCATTTTTTAAGGAAATCATTTAAGGTTCTGTAATCTTCTTTAACTGATTTTTTTGTATAATCAGTAATTTTTTCAGTAATTAATTTTCCTGAAGAATCTAAATATTGCTCTGCCTGATTTAAAACAGAAACATCTGCTTCTTTTACATAAAATTTTCTTGTTTTTTCTTCTGTGTCATAAATGTTTATATCTGATTTTCCTTGCAATTCTAATACTTCTTTTTCTTTAATTTCTTCAGGGTCAATTTCTTCATCTCCTTTAAAATTCATAATTTGTACTGGTTCTCCATCAAAATCAGGATCTGCAAATTTATTTGTAACATTTCTAAAATCCATTATTGTAAAATGAGTTTTATTATAATCTTCATTTATCCTTGTCCCTCTTCCAATAATTTGTTTAAATTCTGTCATTGATTTAATAGGAGCATCTAAAACAATTAATTTACATGTTTGGACATCTACTCCAGTAGTTAAAAGTTTTGAGGTGGTTACAACTACTGGATATTTTATAGAAGGATCCATAAAATTATCAAGTTGATTTTTACCTAACTTATCTTCACTTGTTATTCTCATCACATATTTTTTATTTTTAACATACAAATCTTTATTTTCGTTTATCAAAGCACGAGCCATTCTAGATGCATGCTCCTGATCAACACAAAAAGCAATTGTTTTATCCATTCTATTTGTGTTTTTTAAAAATTCTGAAACTTTTTTAGCAACGACCTGTGTTCTTTCATCAATAACTAAAGTCCTATCAAATTCTCTATTTGTATAAATTTCATCTGGAATTTCTTCACCATATTTATCTTTTTCTCCTTTTTTTGGCCTATACCCATGGACATCTTTGTCAATAGCAACTTTAATAACTCTATAAGGAGCAAGAAAACCATCGTCAATTCCTTGTTTTAATGAATAAGTATAAACTGGTTCTCCAAAATAATCAATGTTTGAAACCTCTGTTGTCTCTTTTGGTGTTGCAGTCATTCCAATTTGGACAGCTTCAGAAAAATATTTTAAAACCTCTCTCCAAGCAGAGTTTGCTTTTGCACTTCCTCTATGGCACTCATCAACAATAATTAAATCAAAAAAATCTTTAGAAAATTGTTTGTAAATATTACTTGCCTCTTCTGTTCCAGAAATTCCTTGGTAAAGAGCCATATAAACTTCGTAAGATTTATCTGCTTTTCTTTTTCTTACTTTTGTTAATACTCCTTTATTTTTCAAAGGCTTTAAATCCTTATTCATAGGGTCATCCACTAAAACATTTCTATCTGCAAGATATAAAACTCTGGGAGTACTTCCTTTAGGCCTCCATTTTTCCCTAAGTCTCCAGATTATTTGGAAGGCTGTATATGTTTTTCCTGTTCCAGTTGCCATAACTAAAAGAACTCTATTTTTACCTTTTGCTATTGCTTCAATAGTTCTATTAACAGCAATTCTTTGATAGTATCTTGGGTGCTTCCAGTCTTTTTCAAAATAATAATCAGCTGTGACAAGTTCTTCAATATTTTCTGTAATTCCCTTATATTGCTTATATTTTTCCCAAAGATCCTGAGGAGTTGGAAACTCTCCAAGAGATAATTCTTTATTTTCTCCAGATTTTAAATCCTGAAAAACAAACCCATCCCCATTTGAACTAAATGCAAAAGGTATATCTAAAATCTCTGCATAATCTACTGCTTGATTTAATCCGTCCCCTATTGAGTGTTTATTATCTTTTGCTTCCACAACTGCAATAGGAATGTTATTCTTATAATACAAAACATAATCTGCTTTTTTTGGTTTTCCTCTTTTTGTAGTACTTCCATACACATAAATCCTTCCATCTGTGAAATAAACTTCTTCTCTAACTTGTTTATTCCTGTTCCAATTGGCTTTTTCAATAGCAGGAAGAATAAATTTTGTCCTAATATCTGCTTCTGTTAGTTGACTTTTATTCATGTATTTACTAAAGAATGGATTATTTTAAGGTTTTTGTTTTTCAACCCCGCTCCACCACCCCTCATTCCCAATAATCACAAAATCTAAAACATTAATACCTAATTCTAATCCTATATTTTTTATCTTCCTTGAAACTTCTTCATCTTCTTCACTTGGACTTGGATCTCCTGATGGATGATTATGAACTAAAATAATCTTGCTTGCAGAATTTTTAATTGCAGGCTTAAAAACCTCTCTTGGATGAATTATTGCAGCATCTAAAACTCCCTTACTAATTAATTGCTCTCCAATAATGTTATTTTGATTGTTTAACATTAAAATGTAAAAATGTTCTTCTTTTTTGTCTTTAAGTCTTTCATGAAAATAATCAAAAACATCTTGAGCACAAGAAATCTTCTTTAATGGCTTTTTTGATTGATTATATCTCTTACCTAACTCTGCCATTGAAAGAATTTGCATTGATTTATCAGGCCCAATTCCTTTTATTTTTTGTAATTCTTTTGATGAACAATCAAAAAGTTTATCTAAGCCATATTCTGCTATTAATCTATTACTCATATCTACTACATTCTCGTTTTTTATTCCTATTCTAAGAATTATTGCAAAAAGTTCTGCATCACTTAAAGCTTCTGGCCCAAATTTTTTAAATCTCTCCCTAGGTCTATTTTGTTCAGGAAGATCTTTTATTTTCATGTTTAATAAAAAAATTTACTTTAAAAACAACAAATTATGTAATTCTGGAAATTCATAATTTTCTTCTTTGTAATTTATTTCAAATTGTTCTTTAAGAAAATCATACCCATTTAAGTCAAAATGTTCTTTATCAACTGTTACAAAAAGAAATTTATTTTTTCCTTTCTGATATTGAATGGCACTAGCTAAAACCCTACAATCAGCATGGTTATCAATATAATCATATATTTTATTTACTAACTGAGAATCTATACTTTCTACAGAAATTACTTTTTCATCAACTACAAATTTAAGAAATTGTTCTACTTTTATTTCAAAATTCATTTTCTCTCTTTGAAAATCCTTAGATAACTTAATAACATCAGAATCTTTAAATCTTATATATAATTTTTTAGCAAAAGGAACATCTCTAACAAATAAATTTTCCTCTAAACTAAAAGAATCTTTTTTTATTTTTTCTATAACTGCTTTATAAATTACGGATCTTCTTTCAAGAAGATTATAAATTTCTTTTATAACAAACATGCACAAAATAAACTTTCCTTTTTTATTAATCACATAATCATAGCATTTCTTAGACAAATTATTATAGGAATTTTCATTAAAATTTACATAATTAATAACTACATTTGTATCTAAAAAGCTATTTTTTATCATGTTAATCTTCTCCCATCCAATCTTGCATAATTTCTTTTATTTGGGAAACTTCCTTTGAATCTTTAAAGCTAATATTTTTATTTAAATTACTCCAGTAAATTTCATATAATTCTTGAAAAGATTCATGAAAACAAATCTCTCTTGTTATTAATAGGGAACCAATACTAAAATTCAAGATAATCTTTTCATTATCAAACTTATTTAATCCAGCCAAACTTTTATATGCCTTATAAGTTGCTATATATTCCCATAAAGATCTAAATGTTGAAGAAATTTCTTTTTTTGCTGCCTCTAATTTTCCTATAAGAGATAATTTATTAATTATTGAAATAAATTTATCTGTAAAATTAAAAACATTAGGAAATTCTCTATCAATTGGACAAGCTACATAGAATTCATTTAATTCTTCTAATAATTTTTCTTCATCCCATTTCTTAAAGATTATATCTTCTATACTATCATGAATAATGTATAAATCTTCTTTTGAATCTAAATGTTGGTTAATCTGAATTTTTTTACAGCTAGCCCCTTCAATTTTTTTTATATAATCCCTAACCAGAACAATTATCTTTTCTTTATCTTTGAATTGAAATTCTTCTAAATATTCTTGCATTGGATCTACAACCATTAATGGAATCATTCCATATAAATACCAAATAGTTGGAAGGTTTGACAACTCTGAAGATTTAGATCCATTGATTACATGAACTGCTGTTTTTGCAAGGTGGGTTTTCAAAATATCTTTTCCTTGATTAGAATATTCCTTTTTTATTATGTAAAACAAAGTTCTAAACTTTTTTCTTTCTTCATCACTTATAGGAATGTCAAAATAAGTATCTCCAATTATTCGTTGATAAATTTTCTTTTTATCAGTTGAAACAACTTCCTTAACTTTTTTTTCCTCTTCTAATTTTTTAAGGAACTTTTCAACTGTTTGCCAATTAGAATTAATCTCTAACTTTAAATCAGTAATTGTCTTTGGCCCTTTTTCAAGACTATTTAATATTTCTTTCTCTATTTCAAGGGCAGTTTTCTTAGTTTTCATTTTAAAAATAATTGCCCTCTTTTCATAATAAAGCTTATGGAAGTAAGTTTATAAAGGTTTTTATACTTCATAAAGTAATAACTAATAAGTTATATCTTATGAACTATAATGGAAAAGTTTATATAGTTGATTATGCATAAATCTATAAATAAAATATGGAGATAAAATGCCAGATAACTTAAAAAAACGGGGACCAAAAGATAGGCAAAGGCAAAGCACTCAAAAACATGAAACAAGTTATGCTCCTAAAAGAAAGTCTCCTGGAACCAGAAATAAATAAAATGAAAATTGAACAAATCATCGCAATAGGGTTTGGAATACTCTGCATAATTTTGATCGCTTCTACAGGAGCATTTTCAGAAATTATTGGAAGTTTCTCAGAAGCATTAGGAATTTATGGATTTTTTATTGGATTACTAATTGTTTTAGCAATAATCTTAGGATTTTTAGGGATTGGTAGTAAAAAATGATAAAGAAAAAGAAAACAACAATAAAGATAATTACAACATCAATAATTTTTCTAATAATTGGAATTTATTTGCTACTCCTTTGGATAATCCCTGAATTCATTTTCAATGGGATAAAAAACATGCTTCCTTTTTTTAACTGGTTTTTTGGTTTAACTTTAGCCCCAATAATTCCAGGTATTTTATATAAAGGGGGAAAAGGATATAATAAAATTTTTGGCAGCAATTTGTTTCAAAAAAAAGAAAAAGGATTTTTATATTTTTTTCTTGATCTCTTAATAGGATTTTTTATTGTTGCGGTTAGCATTTTCTTAATTAGCATTGCTTTGCCATTAATAATAAAATATGTAATTTTAATTTTTATTTTTTGGATTCTTCTATTTTATATTTGGTTTAATAGATACAACAAATATAAATTTCCACATTATTACTTCTGGACAACTTTAATATTGATAATTGTAGGAGGAATCATAATTTACTTTTTACTATAAGATGAAAAATAAAAAAGCAGAATTAAACCCTGGAGCAATAGCCATAATAGTTATATTATTAATTTTAGTTATTGTATTTGGGTGGTTTTCTTTTACAGGAGGTTTTGCAGGAGTTAAAGATTCTGACAATGATGGTTTATCTGATGATAAAGAGGCAAGTATGGGAACAGACCCAAACAATCCAAACACAGATGGAGATAGATATCTTGATGGAGAAGATAAGCAACCTCTTAAGAAAAATAGTGCATATGTAACAACAGAGCTAGTAAATAAAGAATGGAATTGGGGTTCTATAATTGCTAATGCTTTCACCCTTATAACAAAGATTGGAAAAGCAGATTCAAACAGTGTGATTGCAGACACAAAAGTTCAAATTAAAATAAAAAACACTGGAGACGACTATACTGAGTATATTAATTATAAATTAGTTTATGAAGTTTCAGGAAATGAATTAAGATCTAAAAGCTATTCAGTTGGAAGACTAAATCCTGGAGAAGAAAAAGTTTTTATTCACGAAGATGAAATTTACATGAAGGATTTACCTGACCTACTATACAATTCAATAATGAATTGGAATACTAATTGGAATATAAAAGTTGAAAATTTAAATTATGAGAGATTTTAAAAATGGAAGTAAAAGAATTTGTTAAAACTATTTTGAAAGATATAACTGAAGCTGTGGAAGAATCTAGTAGTGAGAGTGGCACTCATGATTTTACTCTTTTTTATGGAGATGATAAGAAAATCTCTTTTGATTTAGCTGTTGTTTTAGAAAAAGGCGGAGAAGGGAAAATAGGAGCAGATATATTCAAAATAGTAAGTGGTAAACTACAAGGGCATTTATCAGAACAAATAGTTAATAGAATAAAATTTTCTGTTCTTCCAAGAAGCAAATAACCTCCCCCTAAAAACCTCAAAAACTTCTTCAAAGCACTTTCAATCACATCCTCAAAGAAAATAATCACTATAAATAAAATAAAAGAAACAAATGTCCCTAGTACAAAATAAGCTCTACCGCATTCATCCATATATTTATTGGGTACCCAAAGTATATAAATATTTTGGTACCCAAATTGCAACTATAAAGTAGTGTTGGTACCAATAAAATTAAATATCCTTTATTCATTAATAATTTATGAAGATTCAAAAGCAAGTATCAGATAAAAGAGGGGACAAAGTCTACTCCAAGTATGTTATAGTTCTCCCTAAAGATACTATTGAAAAGGCTGGTTTTGAAGAAGGGCAAGAATTAGAAGTAAATGCTGAGAAAGGTAGGATTGTGTTGAGGAAGGGGAAAAATTAATATCTACAATATTAACAATATTTTTATACTAAATAAGCATTTAAAAAATATGAAGATATTTCCAGAATTAGAAAAAGAAGAAGAAATTATCGCTAAAAAAAGGAAAGAAAATAATAAATTATCAAAACAAGTTGGAAGATTCTTTTTAATGACCTTAATTTTAATGATAACAATTGTTTTACTAGATAATTTTGTAAAAGATATACCAAAAGTTTCCAAAATAATTTTTGGAGTAGGATTGTTTGTGTCTTTCATACTTATGGTAATCTCTATTTTTAGATTTGCTAAAAGTGGCATAACTTTGAAACAAGAATTTCTATATCAAATAAATTATCTAAGGAACATCTTATTTAAAAAGGAACCAAGAAAATATTTAGACGAACTTAAAGTTGTAATAAGTATTCTAGAAACAAGATATTCTTTTTACAAAAAGCAAGATATTGAATTCGATACTGAAAAAAAAATAAGAGACTTTTTAAAAAAAGCAATTAACCATTTGAAATATTATTCAAACAAAAATCACTTGAGCCACGATGATTTTTTAGAACTCTACACTTTTTTTGACATAATATTAGAAAAAATATTGAATGAAGATTTTGAATTAAAAGGGTCATGGCTAAAAAAACCTGCTAAAAAAGAAGGTTTCTCAAGATTCATTAACAAAACAAAAAATTTTGTAAAAACAAAATGGTTCAAAATAACCTTTTCCCTTTTAGCATCTCTAATTGCGATCTTATTTTTTAAATGGATAGGAATTATAGAAAAAGTAAGTCTTGAAACATATTTTTTATGTGCAACATTAATTTTTATGATTTATTCAATATTTTTTAAATAAGAAGGAAATATGAACAGAAAAATAATGATTAAAACTTTAGAACTCCTAGAAGAGGCTTATCCTTCCCACAATAAAGCCAAGGAATTATTAAAAAAGTTAAAAATTAAAAAAATTGAAGGAGAATTTGAAAAAATAATAAGGTATCTTAAGGCAACTAATAAAATAATAGTTCATATGCCAGAATCCAAGATACACCCTACTGCAAGGGATAAACTCTTAGAAGATGATGAAATAACAATAAATCCTAATGGAATTGATTTCATGGATAAGATAAAAAGATCTGAAATAGAAAAAGAAAGAAACTATCTTTTACTTGATACAACAATTACCTTGACTTTAGTTGCAGTACTTGGAATAGCTTTAACCATTTTAGAGAAATTTAATCTTAATATATCTAACTCTGAAATAAATATCCCATTATTACTCTCAGCAATTATTTGGATTGTTTTAATTACATTTATTCTTCTTCTATTTTATAAGATAATAAATATAATTTTTAGTAAAGAAAGTTGGAAAGGAATTTTATTTCCAAGGCATCAGTAAAAGGAATGTCAAACCACTAACAACCAACACCCAAAATTCCTAAAACGATTATAACTGCTCCTGCTGTTCTTCTAATAATTAATCCTTCTATCCCTGCTATTTTTAATCCACCCCCTCACCATCTTAATAATAACCTCTCCATAAACATACCAAAATAAAGAAAACAACAGAGCAACTATTACTCCTGCCAAAAATACTTCCCAATAATAACAATGATTTCCCATAATTTAATTAGGTCCCTAAAATATATAAAGGTTTCGGTCTCTAAAAACTTAAATAATCTTTATTGTTGTTAATTATATGAAAATATTGAAGGAAAAATCCAGGGAATACAAAGGAAAGGATTATCACAAATATAAGGTTAATATTCCCAAAGAAGTGCTAGATTCTGCTGGTTTCCAAGAAGGGCAAGAATTAGAAGTAAATGCTGAGAAGGGCAGGATTGTGTTGAGGAAGGGGAAATGAAAAGAGAAAGAAAAACACCAATTAACTAAGAACCATATTAATTCGCAATAACACGGGCAAAGCGTAATTTACAATAAATATTAAAATGGTAGTAATATTCTTTAAAAAATACTAATCTTTTAATAAGAAATAAAAGAGAAAAGTTTATAAATACTACCAACTATTAATTTTCATGAAAAAAATAGAAAAGGATAGGAACTCTGAAAAGCTAGATGTAGTGATTGGTCTTTTACAAGAAATAAAAGAAGCCTTAGTCGGTCCACAATCAATTAAGGAAAAAGTTGCTTATTTTACAAATGAAAACAAAGAATTGAGTAATAAAGAAATTTCAAGAGCACTTGGAATATCAGAAAAACACGTTTCAAAAGAAAAGGCACTATTAAAACAAAGGAGAAACAAAGAGAATGGACGAGAAGAAACTTCATGAAAAACTTGATAGAATTACTAAACTTTTATCAGTAATAGCTGTAAAAGATAAAGGCCTTAAGCAACAAGTTCAATTACTAAGTGATGCAGGATTGCAACCAAGCGAAATTGCTGAAATAACTGGAAAATCCGCAAACCTAATTAGTGTTACTAAAGCCGGATTAAAAAAGAAAAATGGATAAAACACAATTTGATGTAATTTGTAAAAAGATTGATAAGATTTCTGCAGCTATTACTATACAAAGCATTGAAGATAAAAATGAATAACCCCGCCCTAAAGGGCGAGGTATCGCTATAAAAACAAGATGATAGATAAACTAACAAACCCAAGGTTGAGAAGACTTAATGTAGTGGTCAACGGCTTCCATAGTTGTGTTCCCGACACTACGAAAGAATTTTCCAGGACTCCAGAAGTGACCTTTTCTAAAGTGGTTTCTAAGCCAAGGGTGTTTTTTGAAAAGCTGATAAGAGCTATAACCCTTAAACAACTGAAGAGCCATGCTAACACTCATAGTGGGAGGTATCTCAACAAACAAGTGGATGTGATCAGTCCCGATATAGAGTTCATAAATTTTGAACCCTTTTCTGTAAGCAACTTGTCTAAGGAAGAATTCACAATCCATCCTCAACCCGTAAAACTTGAAGGGGTCTTTTGCGTATTTAATTTTCCACACAAAGTGGAAGGCGTTTTGTCCAAAGCTATGCTTTCTAGATTTCAAATCCATGTTAACTCTCCAGAATACAGTTCTAACTATATTCATCAATTTATTTCAAGAGGGTTAGGATCCAACCCTAACTCTTTGAATACTCAGAAAGAATTAAATTTAATGGGACATGGCGATTCCTCACCAAACTTGAAAGTTTGGGTATCCTCGCCATAGATGTAATGAAAAAATAAAGTTCCTTAAAAAAATTGGTATGACCTCTGCTGAAATTGCTCCTCTTCTAGGAATGGCAGACAGGGGCGTAAGAGATACTAAAGGATGGAAAGAGAAATGAAAGAAGAAATTGAAAGAAAATTAGACATTTTAATAAAACTCGTTGCTGCAAATATCATAAAAGAAGATAAAACGCAAACAGAATCAATATTAAGATTAAAGGCAATGGGAATTGACTATAAAGACATAGCAAAGATAATCAATACAAGTGAAAGTTATGTTGCTTTAATTTTATCAAAAAATAAAAAGAAGGAAATGAAAAAGAAACCAATTAAAAACGAAGAAGTACAAGAGAGAATAGAATATGCCAAAGAAGAATAAAGAACAAGAAAAAGACTCTATTGAAAAGAGACTAGATGCATTAATAAAATTTGAAATACTAAAAATGAAAAGGGATCTTGGAAAAAAATTTAATTTGCAAGAACCAGCAAGACTATTACAAACTTCTGGATTTTCTCCTTCTGAAATAGCAGACATATTAAATAAGAAAGGAGCAACAGCAATTGCCTACTTGCTTTATGGAGATAATAAAAAAATTGAAGAAAGTACAAATAATAATCCAATATTAAAAAAAGAGGAAACAGAATAATGACAAGTGAACAAGATATTAAAAAAATAAAAGAAATGATGGAATTCTTAGTTAGACAAAAAATAGCTGAAAAAATAAAGAACCTTTCTGCCGATGAAAAAAAAGTTTATAACCTAACTGGAAGAAAAAGAGATATTATCCAAAAAGAAACTAATTTTGCGGCAGGTAAAATTTCTGGAATATGGGCAAAACTCGAAAGTGAAGGCTTATTAATAAAAGAAGGGCAAAGTTATAGGAAAGTGATTTAAAATGGTTAAGCAAAAGCTTAATTCAAAAATTCTCGATAAATTGATGGAAATCTATCCTGAAAGATCAAAGAACTCGCTTCAAGCAAGAATATCTCAAATATCTAAAGATGAAGGAATTACCCTAGGGGCTGCAGCAGAAATTATAGCGAGAAAGAAAAAAAGAACAGTTAATAGATTTTTAGATGAGGAAGATAAGAAATGTTTTAGAGAAAGCAAAATTGAAGTAATACAAAAGACCAAAAATAATCAAGAGAATAAAATTATTGATCCATTCACTATTCCCCTCTCTAAATTTAACATTTCTTCCGATTTGGCTAAAGAATGTAAAATAAAGAAACCATATAGCAAAGAAATAAATCATGCAATTCTTAATCTTGAAGATTTCATGAGACAAAAAATGAACTTAGATGAAAGCATTTTTGGAAAAGGGCTAGTTGAAGAAGCTAAAAGGAAAGGAATTTTCAGTAGAAAATTAGAAAGTGAAAGTCAAGGATTGTACTTTTTATACATGTCCGCAATATTATGGTTAAGAAATGGGGGCTTTCATAAAAAAAAGAATGCAGAAAAAGATGAATGCTTTAAAATAATAATGTTTGTAGATTATCTAATTAAACTATTTGATAAACTATATGATGAAAAATAAAAATTGCGTACCTTGGAAAAAATTAACCATCCTTCAAAAATTAGGATATATGATAATTGGAATTTTTGTTCTAATTGCAATTATTTTTGTATTTCTTATTGCTTTTGGAAATATCTAAAGAACTCAAAAATTCCCTTCTTCTTCCTTCCCCAAAACAAAAAATAAACCACAACAATCATTAAAAATAATTATACACTTTTTCAAGCATGGATCCTTTCTTAAAAACAGAGAATTTTAATCTCCATCTTGGAGATTGTCTTGAAATAATCCCAAAATTTAAAGAAAATTCTTTTGATTTAATATTTGCAGATCCTCCCTATAATCTTTCTAATGATGGAATTACTTGCAAAGGAGGAAAAATTGCTTCTGTTAATAAAGGAGATTGGGACAAATCTAAGGGTTTTGAAGAAGATTTTAAGTTTACTCATAAATGGCTTCTAGAATGTAAAAGAGTTTTGAAAGAAAATGGGGTTTTATGGGTTTCTGGAACCCATCATAGTATTTACCAAGTAGGATATGCTCTAAAATTATTAGGTTTTGATATTATAAATGAAATAATTTGGTTTAAGCCAAATGCACCCCCTAATCTATCCTGTAGATATTTTGCTCATTCTCACGAAACTTTAATTTGTGCAAGAAAGAATAAAAGCTCAAGGCATTATTTTGACTATGAATCTATGAAAAATTGGGATGATAAATTTAGTAATTCTGGAAAACAAATGAGAAGCATTTGGAGTATTCCCTTAACTTCAAAAAAAGAGAAAATACATGGAAAGCATCCTACACAAAAACCATTAGAATTAATTAAAAGAATAATTATTGCTAACTCAAAGGAAAATGATTTAATTTTAGATCCTTTTAATGGATCTGGAACAACAGGAATTGCTTGTTTAGAATTAAAAAGAAAATATGTGGGTATTGATATAAACCAAGAATATCTAGAACTAACAAAAAGAAGATATTCTGGTTTAGGGCTTTCTGAAGAAGAAAAAATAATTCCTGAGGAAAAAAGAAAAGAAGGATTCTTTTACAAACTCAATAATTCTATATTTAAATTATTTGGAATAAAATAGATCATTTTTTATATTAAATATAGTTGTAAAAATTATGCTTAAAGCTGAGATGTTTCAAATAGTTAAGGAACTAGGTTTTGATATAAAGAAAACTGTTTTTAAAAAGAAAGATACTGAAATACAATTATATCGCCCTTCTATTTTATCAAAAAGATTTAAGGAATATGATATAAATAAAAATTTTCAAATATGGTTAAAAATAGGTGAAAGAGAATTTAGACCGAACCATATGCGAGTATTTATTGACCTAAATTTAAGAGTAAGAAGTAATCCTAAATTAAAGAATGAATTGCTTTTGGCCTTTGATAATATCTTTTATGGAAACGATCCCGAGAAAGAACTTGAAAAACTGTCTATAGTGGATTTTGAACATTATTTAAATGATTTGGAGATAATTGGGATTTTATCTCAGCTTTTCATCATAGAACAAGAATATGGGTATCGGAAGGAAAGTAAATTTGACCCTCCAACCTTGTTTTTTCAAGGGTGGATTAGAGAATTCATTGATAGTCCAAAAGAAATTGACAATATGTGCATGAGTGTTGCTTCTGGACAACCTCCAAAAGCAAAATATGTAAAATTAGAAAATAAAAAAGACAAAAAATATATATCAAATTTAAAATCCCTTTGGTATCTAGAATAATTAATAATTCCTCACAACCAATTCATTAATCTTTCCCCTGCCTTCTGCATTACTATTAATCATTCTCTTAGCCTGAACAACTTTAATTTTATATCCTTTATATAAATCCCTAATAAATTTTGTATCACTATTGCTAAGCATAACTTTGCATCCCTTTTTATCTAGATCTCTAAAAACCTTTGCTAAAAGCTCTTGCTCTTTTTCTAAGAAATTATCTTTAGTATATGTAGTGAAACTCTTTCCTTTCTTCAAAGGATAATAAGGAGGATCAAAATAAACAAAATCTCCTTTTTTTGCTTTTTTAGTTACTTCATAAAACTGGGCCATTATTATATCATCTTTTTGCAAAAATTTAGAAATTTCTCTCAACTCTTCTTCTTGCAAAATCCCAGGATTTTTATAGCTTCCAATAGGAACATTAAATTTGCCTTGAGAATTAACTCTATACAAACCATTAAAACAAGTTCTGTTTAAGTAAATGAATCTTGCTGCAATTTCAATAGGATCTAATTTACTAATCTCTTGCTCCCTTATTTTATAATAAAATTCTTTATTATGCTTTAGTTTATATTTTTTCAACAAATTAATAAGTTCATCAATATCTCTCTTAATAACATTATATGTAATTATAAGCTCTTTATTAATATCTGAAAGAAAAATTTTCTTTATTTCTGGATGAGTTTTAAGCAAATAAAATGCTACTGCCCCCCCTCCAACAAAAGGCTCAAAATATCTATTTATTTTCTTTGGAAATAAAGGCTCAAACTGCCCTAATAACTGCTTTTTACCTCCTGCCCACTTTACTAAAGTAGGATTTTTTATCTTCTCTTTTTCCATTTTTTAAATAAAAAAGCCTCCTTTATAGATCTTTCTAACCACTTATGAATAGGATCTCCGTAGATACTCAAAAATAAGATAATTAATAAAGTTACACTAATCCCTATTAAAAATACTTCCCAATAATAGCAATGATTTCCCATAATCTTTTTAGTCCCCTAAACTATATAAATCTTTCGTCCCCTAAAACTTAAATATCCCATTATGTTGATAATTACATGAAAATAGAGAAAGTTAAATCCAGGGAATACAAAAATACTTCTTATTACAAATACAGGGTTATTATTCCAAAAGAACTCCTTGAAAAATCAGGCCTAAAACCAGGTGATGAACTTGTTGGGGAGAGCCCTAAGAGAGGAGAAATTCTGTTGAGGAAGGGGAAATGAAAAATATTATTTATAAAACAACTCAACTAATTCTTCTAGAGTTTTAGCATCTGAAGGACATAAAAAACCTCCAGCATAATTACATTTTTCAGCATACTTCCTACCTTGTTGTTTAAAAAATAAATTCAATTTTTTTCTTCCTTCCCTTACATTATATTTTGAAAAATCACCAAGAATTTCTGAAATTAATTCATTTTCTTCTGGACAAAGTTTCATAACAGGGCCTTCACCAGATTGCAATCCAGGAACAACAGTATCAAGCTTATTCAATATACTAAAATATCTTTCCCTAGCATTTTCAATTTGTTCAAAAGTCATATTTTCCCTATGCTCCATTAGAATAAAGGGTAAATGTCTTCCAAAAAAACTTAATCCGATTTTTCTAGCTTGATCAAGACTTGTTTTAGGAATTTTAGGTAATAAAATATAATTATGATCAAATCCAGAAGTTAAAAGAGAGGTATAAGTAATAGTATTTGTGGCTATTGAAGCCCCTTGAACAAGAGTTATATCTTTTAAAGAATTCATTTCAGAAACTAATTCTGGCATAAGTGCAACCCCTATTTTTGGATCTAAAACAAAATCTTCTAAACCAAAACCATTTAAATGTAAACCATGATCCCTCATTTTTGAGATCATAACTCTTGGAGGTAATTGGTTAAAAAAACTCTTTATATGTTTTATATTATTTGGATAAGCAATACGATTCTCAATTAAAGAATCTCTAAATTCAGGAATATCCAACATTAAAACATCTCTCTTTTGAGGATGAAACTCTTTATTCCCGCACCTAGTACAAGAGTTATCATGCTTTTCTGAAATAGATTGCAGATAATCACAAGAATTACAAATATCAACATCTACTTTTTCTTTATAAATAATCCCAGAAGAAGTTAAATCTGTTAATTTTCTATTAAACCACTCTTTTGTAAAATCATCGTCATCTCTAATTATACTTCTTCCATTAAGAGGGACTCCAAGTTCTTCAAGCAGAGCATATTTATCTTCAATAAGTGCTGTAGAAAAATCTCTCCTAGAAGAATATTTCTTTTGCTCTTGAAAAGACTTATCTATTCTCATTCCAACACAATTCCATAAATCTATTCTAGGCAAACATTCTCCAGACATATATTCTTGAACTCTATTCATATTTTCTGCTACAAGCATTGGAATAAATCTATGAACAACTCTATTACTCTTAGTATCAAGATTTTGGCAAGCTGATGCGGTAGTTAGTGTTTTTTTACAATCATTCATTTTCAACATTAAATCTCAGAGCATAACCTTTATAATTATTATTATTTAATAGTTACAATATGAAAAAGATTCAAAAATGCCTAATATATAAGGAAAAAGATGGAACTCTTTACATGCCAAAATCAAGAGTTAATATTCAAGAAGAATATAAACCACTTATCAAAGAATTTTCTAATTTCTTTAAAAAAATAAAAAATAAAAAAATACAAACAGTTTACTTAAGAGGATCTTTAGTCTGGGGTCTAGGACTAAAAAATATATCTGATGCTGATTTTTTTATAATAACTTCAAAAAAAATAACAGAAAAAGAAAAAAACAAAATAAAAGAATATACAGATAAATTAAACAAAAAATACCTCTTTGTAACTAAATTTGATATTAGATATTTTACATTAAATGAAGTCTTATCTGCAAAAGAAAATATTTTGATAAAATTAACAGGAGTACTTATTCATGGAGAAGATATTAAAGATAAACTAAAAAATCCTAAACCTGGAAGAGAGGTAAGTATTTCCTTAGATCTTCTTGAAATGGAAATTTTAAGAACAAAAAATGAAGTTAAAAATGGTATATACAATGAAAAGAACACAAAGGCAATGTGCCTATGGATAATGAAACGTATAGTAAGATCTGGATTAGAACTTGTTTCTGAAAGAGAGGGATGCTTCACAAGAGATTTAGAATTATGTTTGGAAATATTTTCAAAATATTATCCAAAAAAGAGAAATAGCATGACTAAAGCACTTTCGCTAGCTTTTAATCCAACAAATGACTTAAAAAAAATAAATGAGGCATTTGATGAAATTGGAGTGTGGATTATTCAAGAGATGAAAAGAATAAATTCAATTCTACCAGATAAAAAAGAAATAAATAAAATTTTAGATGAAAAAATAAAATCATTATTTTCTAAAGAAAGAATAATATGTCTTTTAAGATATGGTCCAAAAGAAAAATTCAATAAAGATTCCCCTGAAGATTTTGATTTCTTACTTTTATTAAATAAATATGAGAAAAAAGATTACAAAAAAATATCTCTAATTAAAAAAATGAATCTCCCAATAGAAGTTTTCATAGATTATAAAGACCAAATAATTGAAAAAGGTATTGAAAACTATCAAAGAGGACGCCATGGATCATATTTTTTTAAAATATTAAGTTCAGCAGAAACAATTATTGGAAATAATTATTACAAAGAAAATCAAAATAAACTAAATGAAGATAAAATTAATTCAGATTTACTATATAGAATAGAAGAATACTTCTATAGAATACAAAAAAATATAATAAATACAAATAAGATTAAAAAATCAGAAATTCAAAAATATCTAGGAAGAATACTAACTGACTTAATGCTAGTAAAAAAAGAAATTAAATTTCAAGATATGCATAAATATCATTATACACATATTTTACAAGATAAATTAAAACCAAGTAAAATAATAAGTGAAAATACAAAAGACTTAATAATTAATTTTAATTCTGATAATAAAGTAAATATAGAACTTATTGGAGAAATTCTAGGAGAATTATATAAAGAATATCTCAAAATAAGAAAAGAATAAGAATAATGGAAAACATAAATTCATCTCAATACAAAAATTTATTTTTTGAATATTCTATTTCAGAAGAATCTGAGTCAAAAGCGGCAATAATTCTTTTAGATGGATTACCAAGCAAACCACATAGTAAAAAAGAAATTATTCAAAAGTTATCTAAAAAAGGATTTGATATATTTTTTCCAAGATATGAAGGTACATGGGAATCAAAAGGAACTTTTCTAGAAAATCCTCCTAGCAAACCAATAATTGAATTTATTCAAAAGTTAAAAAAAGGAATTAAAATAAAGAATAAAGAATATCAAAATAATAATATATTCATAATAGGGGCTAGTTTTGGGGGAGGAGTTGCACTAGATATTTCAACTAAAGAAACTCATATAAAAATTTGCGTATTATCTCCGGTTATAAGTTTTAGAAAAATTCCCAGTCTTGAAACACTTGAAACTTATTTAAGAGAAGCGCATAAAAATGATTATAGATTTGATTCAAATCAATGGAAAAAACTCTTAGAAGATAAAATTTGGAATTTAGATAAAGATGAAATAAAAATCCCTTCTAAAGTTTGGATAGGAATAGGGAAAGATGATGATCAAATAAAAGAAAAAGAGGTAATAGAATTTGCTAAAAAGAATAATATTAAAATTAAAGTATATGATTTTGGGCATATTACTTTAAGCAAAATAAATGAAGAAATGTTAAAAGAAATAATTAACTTTTTTGAAGAGGATTAAAAAAAATCAGGCTTCAAACCAGGTGAGGGAACTTATTGAGGAGGGCCCTAAGAAAGGGGGAAATCCTGAG
>CAYURQ010000014.1:0-24653 GCA_964447315.1 Candidatus Woesearchaeota archaeon | reverse complement strand
GGTCGGGGCGTTATATGTAATCTTTAGATTACGTATTCTCGATCTTAGAAAAGGACCTCGATTCAAGAATCTCCAGCAAAGCTGGGTCCGGCAAAGCCGGGGGCGTATAATAAAAATATCTAAATTAAGGGCATCTCTTTCTCGAGTATAAAAAAGCACATAGTAAAATCTCTAAAGCGATCCTAAAAAAAATGAAAATAGCTCAGTAGGATGAATAATAGTTCAGAAGAGTGAATAATAATTGTAGAAAAATAAGGAGTTGAAAAATTATCCCAATGCATAAATAAAGGGAGATAATGCACTACTCTGACCGAATATTATTAATGCGCCTGCTAAAATTATTAAAATTATTATTGGTAAAAGCCACCATTTCTTTCTGACTTTTAGATAATCCCAAACTTCACCAAGCAAACTTCTATTACCTTCCATTTTAAAATAATCTTTTTATAATTTATAAATTTAACGAACTCTTTTTTAGTCTTTTGCTAATTCTTCACTATCCCACATATCTTTTGGGTTATCTTTTCTTTTAACTAAAAACTTTCCTACTACTAAGTAATCTATTCCAGTTCCCATCATACATCTATATGCATCTTTTGGTGAACAAACAATAGGTTCTCCCCTTATGTTAAATGATGTGTTAATTAAAATAGGGATCTTGCTTAATTTACCAAATTCTTTTATTAAATCATAATAAAGAGGATTGTCATTTCTTCTTATGGTTTGTAATCTTCCACTACCATCAACATGAGTCACAGAAGGAATTTTCTTGTGCCACTCTTTTTTTATTGGATAGACCATTAACATAAAGTCTGTTAGTCTTGGAATTGGAGTATCGCAATCAAAATATTTTAATGCATCATCATCACATACTACTGGGGCAAAAGGTCTGAACTTCTCTCTATGTTTTACCTTTAAATTTAATATTTCTTGCATTTTCGGATTAGTTGGATTAGATAATATGCTTCTACTACCCAATGCTCTTGGACCCCATTCCATTCCTCCTTGAAACCATCCTATTACATTATCTTCAAATATTAACTTAGATACAGAGTTAGTAAGATCTTTTTCATCTTTAAACTCTGAGAATTTTATTGAGTTCTCTTTTAGAAACTTTTTTATTTCATTATCTGAATATTTTGGACCTAAGTAAGGATTATCTAATACATATTCTCTTTTTTTATTTAACAAAGCGTTCCAAACAAAAAGAGCTGCGCCTATGCTTGTTCCCCCATCACCAGGATCTGGCTGACACCATACATTTTTGAATGGAGAATTTCTTATTATCTTTCCATTAGCAACACTATTAAGTGCACAACCCCCTGCAATAACTAAATTATTCGATTTAGTTTCTTTGTGAACATAATTTGCAATTTTAAACAAAGCATCTTCATATACTAATTGAAGGGCTGCTGCAACATCTTTATGTCTTTGTGTAATTTCTTCAGCTGGTTTTCTAACTGGCCCTCCTAAAAGAAGGCATAGTTTTTTAGAGGGCATTTTGTTTTTATAAGAATAAGTAAAGTAATCCATATTTAATTTATAACTACCGTCCTTTTTTATTTCAATGACTTTTCTTAATTTATTATAATAATTATTTGTTTTTCTATTAGTATCTCCATAGGGGCTTAATCCCATTACTTTGTATTCAGAATTATTAACACTAAATCCTAAATAAGCAGTAATTGCCGAATATAACAAACCTAATGAATGTGGGAAATTTATCTGTTTGAGCAAGGTCACTTTATTTCCTTCACCTTTTCCATAAGAAGTAGTTATCCATTCACCAACCCCATCTATTGTTATTATGGCTGATTCTTTAAATGGACTTGGAAAGAATGATCCTGCTGCATGTGCCATGTGATGTTCAACAAATAAAACATTTTTTTTATATTTTAACTTTTTTCTAACTGCCTTTAATATTCTTAATTTTTCATTAAACCAAGAAGGCATATTTGAAAGAAACACTTTATAGCTTTTTGGAAAATATTGCAAGTGTTGATACAACAATCTTTCAAATTTTAACAATGGTTTTTCATAAAAAGCAATGTAGTCTATATCTTCAATCTTTAAATTTTGACTTTTAAGACAATATTCTGCAGCATTAACTGGAAAAGAGGTGTCATGCTTTTTTCTTGTAAATCTTTCTTCTTGTGCCGCTGCAACTATTTTTCCATCTTTTAATAGTGCTGCTGAAGAGTCATGATAATAACAAGATATTCCTAAGATATTCATTTTAAAATTGCCTATAATACTCTTTAAATGGTTGAGTAGTTAAATTTAGTTCCTCCCAATAACTTTCTTTTTGGGTTTTATCATCAATAAAATTTTTTCCAAAAACTTTTGCAGATATTGAAGTCAAACCAAACCCTATAAAATAAACAATGGAAAGTAATAATAAGTTAATGATTGATGAAATAAGTTCTCCAAACATCTTACTTCCTTCCATAAATTCATCAAACATCTGTTTTAGCTTAGCCATTTTTTAACAAGTCCTCCTAAAATCATTATTCCAATGCTAATTAAAATGACATTAAGCAAAGAAATTGAAAATTTGAAGTTTAAAATAAAATATAAAATGGTGGTAAAGACCAGATATGTAAATAAAAACCCAAATAATTTTATTGTTTTCATAATTACAATAATAGGAATTAGTTTAAAAGTTTATCTTAAAAAAAATTTACATAAATAATAATATTTTAAAACATAGAATTTTTATTTATATTGGAAATGAAAAAGAAATTAAAAGAAGTGCTTACATATGGTATTATTATCTTTGTTACAATAGCCATAGGTTTGGCATTTTTTGAATATCTTAATTATAAGAAGGTATCAGAAGTAGAATATTCTTATGTTTGGCCTCCAAATTTTGGCTATGTATTTAATCCAGATCCAGAAATATTTAATGGAATTAGTGGAGAATCTCATTTTACAATAAATAGTTTAGGTTATAGGGGTGAAAAAATAAAAAATCATGATGATGAATATAGGATTTTAATTATTGGAGGAAGCACTTCTGAATGTTTGTATTTAGACAACAAAGAAACATGGCCTTATCTTTTAATGCAGGAGTTAGGTGAAACTGTTGATAATAAAAAAGTTGTTACAATGAATATTGGGAAAAGCGGACATGGTCTTAGAAATAATCTTCTTGCATTAAAATATCTTCCAGATTATTATGAACCTGATTTAATCATCATTTTAACTGGAGCTAATGATGTCCTCTTTAAATTAAGCAGAAGAAATTCTTGGCAACCATTTAATGAAGATGAATACGATAAAACAGAAAGTTATACTTTTAGTGTTACTCCAGAATATTCTTGGAAATCAACAATTATTTATAAGATTTATAAAATTATTAGATTAAAATCTAAAGATATTAATCCTCAAGACGGTATAGGGGAAACTCTTCGTGAAAATAGGTTAAATAGACAAAATGCAGAAACTTGGATTGAGGATATTCCTGATTTAACTCTGGCGCTTGATGATTATGAAAAAATTATTGAAAGAGTTATTGAATTATCTAAAGAAAGAGATAGCAATATTTTATACTTAACACAGCCGTATCTCTACAAGCAAAATATGACTTCTGAAGAAGATGCAAGTCTTTGGATGACTTATGATTTTGGAGAGATTTATTATCCTACAGAAACAATGATTTATTCAATGGAAAAGTTTAACAACAAACTTCTTGAAGTATGTGAAAATAATAAAGATAATAAAGATGTATTATGTATGGATCTTGAGAAGAAAGTTTCAAAAACCTTTGATTATATGTATGATGATATGCATTTTAATGAAAATGGAGCAAAGTTTGTAGCTAAAGAGATTTCTTCATTTATGAGGGAGAATATGAATGAATTTAAGTAATTCAGAAAATTATTTAAACTTCAAGATCTTGTTTCTTTTAACAAAACTAAAAACTACGTCCCTTGAAGTGAACAAATATTATTCTTGCTCGGTCGGGGCGTTATATGTAATCTTTAGATTACGTATTCTCGATCTTAGAAAAGGACCTCGATTCAAGAATCTCCAGCAAAGCTGGGTCCGGCAAAGCCGGGGGCGTTAACTCTAAATAACCATTATTCTTAATATTAGAATGAAAAAGAAAATTGTTGTAAATGATAAAATGCAAAAGAATTATGTGTATTATCTTACTGAACCAGAAGGGAAAAACTTTGATTCTGAATTTAAACCAGAATTAACTCCAAAACAAATGCTTGAATTAGGAGTGTTTTGTGGAAAATATATGAGAGACTGCGAAAAAGAATTTCCAAAATCCTGGTTTGAAAAGGCAAAGTTTGCTGAAGGAAGTAAAAAAGATTGTTCTTTAAATTATTTTCAAGTTGATGCTTCTCAACCATTAGATATTTGGAAAGAAAAAAATTGGATTAATAAAAATGATCCTCGTGGCTGGTTTCAGTGGTATTGCAGATATTATATGGGAAGAAGAATACCTGAAGAAGATGAAAGACAAATAAAACGTTGGAAAGCAATTAAAAGACATATTGCTCAAGTTAAGAAAAATTGCCAGCCAGGAAAGTTTATCTGCAGACCAAAGCAAAGGCAAGCTCTTTTACACTGGGCAGTTGATTCTAGAAACATTTAAATACTAATATGAATATATTTTCATATGTTAAAAGAAAGTGATAAATCACCTGAATTCTGCTTGAAAAACCCAGAAGGAAAAGATATCTGCTTAAAAGACTTTAAAGGAAAAAATATAGTAATATATTTTTATCCAAAAGACAACACTCCTAGTTGTACAATTGAAGCAGTTGATTTTACTTGTTTAAAAAATGATTTTGAAAAAATAAATACTCATTTAATTGGAATAAGTAAAGATTCACAAGAATCACACCAAAAATTCATTGATAAAAAACAATTAACAATAACTCTTCTTTCAGACCCAGAATCAAAAGTTCAAAAAAAGTTCGGGGTTTGGAGAAAAAAGAAATTTATGGGAAGAGAATTCATTGGAACAGTTAGAAGTACTTTTTTAATTGATAAAAATCAAAAAATTGTAAAAATTTGGGATCCTGTTTCAGTTAAAGGACATGCAAACCAAGTTCTTGAACATGCAAAAAAATTAAAATGAAAATTGGATATCCCTGTATAAACAATACAGTAGGTTGCACTGCAAATACAACTTTCAGATTAGCCTCTTATTCAGAAGAATTACTTAAACAAAAAGTAAAGAATAATTTAGATTGCCTTTTCAAAATATTAGAATACAACAAAGAAAATAATTTAATGTTTTTTAGAATAAGTTCTGACTTAATTCCATTTGCATCTCATGAAGTTTGCAAATTTAATTGGCAAAAATATTTCAAAAAAGATTTTCAAAAAATTGGAAAATTCATTAAAGAAAACAATTTCAGAATATCAATGCATCCCGACCAATTTGTTTTAATTAATTCTCCTAATACAGAAATTGTAAAAAGAAGCATTGCAGAACTTAATTACCACGCAGATATTCTTGACTTAATGGATTTAGACAGTTCAGCAAAAATACAAATACATGTTGGAGGAGTTTACAAAGACAAACCAAATGCAATAAAAAGATTCATTGAAAACTACAAAAAACTTCCTGAAAAAATAACTGAAAGATTGGCAATAGAAAATGATGATAGACTTTTTTCACTGAAAGATTGTCTTGAGATAAACAAAAAAATAAAAATTCCAATAATTTTTGATTTTTTTCATCACGAATGCTTAAACAACAAAGAATCATTTGAAAAAGCTGTTGAATTATCCTCAAAAACTTGGAGTAAAAAAGATGGAATTTTAATGACAGATTACAGCAGCCAAGCTCTAGGAGAAAGAAAAGGAAAACATACAATCCATGTTGATTTAAAACATTTTAAAAAAATAATAAACCAAGTTAAAAATTATGATTTTGACATCATGCTCGAAATAAAAGATAAAGAAAAAAGTGCATTAATTGTATTAAAAGAACTATCTAAAAAAAATAAAATTCTGTAAAGTTTAAAAATTACAAAATACTATAATATGTATGAAAAAAGTGTTTAATCCATGGGAAGTTCAAGGAAAAATTAATTATAAAGAGTTAATGGTAAAATTCGGAATTTCTGAAATCAAAGATTTGCCTGATATCTTTAATAAAAATATTCTTTTTAGAAGAAAAATTATTTTTGCTCATAGAGATATTCAAAGAGTTTTACAAGCAATTAAAGAAAAAAAAACTTTTGCAATGATGACAGGTTTAATGCCAACTGGAAAATTTCATATTGGGCACATGATTTTAGCTCAACAAATGATTTTTTATCAAAAACTTGGAGCTAAAATTTATATTGCTGTTGCAGATATAGAGGCTTATAATACCAGGCAACAAAGTTTAGAAAAAAGCAAAGAAATTGCATTAGATTATATTGCAAACTATATTGCCCTAGGTCTTGATTTAAAAAAAGCAGATATTTATTTTCAAAGTGAAAGAAGCAAAGATGCTAAAAAATCTAATGCATATTATAGATTACAAAATCTTTTAGCAAGACACGCCAGTTTTGCAGAATTCAAAGCAGTTTATGGAGAAATAACCCCTGGTAAAATGATTTCTTCAATACTGCAGGCTGCTGACATGCTACATCCACAACTTTATGAATTTCATGGAAGTGAAAAAAAAGGAATGCCTATTGTAATTCCAGTTGGAATAGACCAAGACCCTCATTTAAGACTTGCAAGAGATATGTCTAAAAGAATAAAAGTTCATGATTTCACTCAATTAAGTTCAACCTATCATTATTTTGTTCCTGGTTTAGATGGAGGAAAAATGTCTGCTTCTAACCCAACCTCATACATTGCAATGACAGAATCCCCTAGTGAAGTTAAAAGAAAAATAAACAAATATGCTTTTTCAGGAGGACAACCCACTCTCGAAGAACACAAAAAGAAAGGGGGAAATCCAGAAATAGATGTTTCATTTCAATACTTAAGAACATTTTTTGAACCTTCTGATAAAAAATTAGAAAAAATAGGTGAAAACTATATTAAGGGAGAGCTTTCAACTGGTGAGTTAAAAAAATATACTATTGAAAAAATATCAGAATTTTTAAAAGAACATCAAAAAAAATATGAAAAAGCAATAAAAGAAGTAAAAAAAATTTTCAGATAAAACTTATCACCACTAAACATTTATAAAATAATTCTGCTTAACTTTAATATAAAAAAGAGGAAAAATGGTATTAAAAGTAGCTATTAATGGTTTTGGACGTATTGGAAGGACAATCTTAAAAGCAGGAATAAATCAAAAACACCTAAAGTTTGTAGCAATAAATGATTTAGCCTCAATAAATAATCTTGCCTATTTATTTAAACATGATACTGTTTATGGAAAATTTCCAGAAGAAGTAAAAGTTGAAGGAGACAAATTAATAATTGGTAAAAATAAGATACAAATTCTAGCTGAAAAAGATCCAACAAAACTTCCTTGGAAAAAATTAAAAGTTGATTTAGTTATAGAATCTACAGGAATATTTACAACAAAAGACAAAGCAGAAATGCATTTAATCGCGGGTGCAAAAAAAGTAATAATTTCTGCACCTGCAAAAGGAGAAATTCCTGTAAAAACAATTGTTCCAGGAGTAAATCATAAAATAATAAAAAAATCAGACAAAATAATAAGCAATGCCTCTTGCACTACAAATTGCCTAGCTCCTTTAGTTCACGTACTTGAAAAAGAATTTGGAATTGAAAATGGTTTTATGACAACAATTCATGGATATACAGCAGGACAAAATTTAGTTGATGGTCCAAATAAAGATTTTAGAAGGGGAAGAGCAGCTGCAATGAATACTGTTCCAACAACAACCGGTGCTGCAAAAGCAATTGGCCTAGTAATCCCAAGTTTAAATAAAAAACTAGATGGAATAGCAGTTCGTGTTCCAATAGTTGATGGAAGTTTAGTAGATTTAACAGTTTGTTTAAAAAAATCTGCAAGTGTTCAAGAAATAAACAAAGCATTCAAAAAAGCATCTCAAACATATCTAAAAGGAACTCTTGAATATTCAAAACAAGAATTAGTAAGTTCAGATATTATTGAAAATCCTAATGGATGTATTTTTGATTCAAAATTCACCAAAGTTAAAGGAAAAACAGTAAAGGTTCTTGGATGGTATGATAATGAATTTGGATACTGTAGTCAATTAATTAAATTAACAAAACAAATCTAAAATGAAAATACAAGGAATGAAAACCTTAGATAATGTAAATGTAAAAGGAAAAAAAGTCTTAATCAGAGTAGATTTAAATGCTTCTATAATTGAAAATAAAGTCCAAAAAGGACCAAGATTTAGAAGACATTCAGCAACAATAAAAGAATTAATAAAAAAACAAGCAAAAATTATTGTCTTAGCACATCAAAAAAGAAAAGAAAATCCAGAATATCGTGAGAGTTTACAAGAACACGCAAAAATACTATCAGAATTACTTGGAAAAAAAGTTAATTATATTGATGAT
This sequence comes from Candidatus Woesearchaeota archaeon, assembly GCA_964447315.1. GTDB lineage: Archaea > Nanobdellota > Nanobdellia > Pacearchaeales > GW2011-AR1 > MWBV01. The sequence continues at coordinate 16,178 of CAYURQ010000014.1, read as the reverse complement.
TTATTTGGAGAAAAAGCAATTCAAGCAATTAAAAAAATGAAAACAAAAGAAGTAATTCTTTTAAAAAATACCAGAAGTTACAAAGGTGAATCCTTAAAAAAAACAGCAAAACAACATTCAAGATCTAAATTTGTAAAAACAATTGCTCCTCTTTGTGACATATTTGTTGAAGATGCATTATCAGTTTGTCATAGAAGCCATGCTTCTGTTGTAGGTTTCCCTTATATCATGCCTTGTTATGTTGGAAGAGTTCTTGAAAAAGAATTAGATTCAATTGAAAAAGCAAATAAAAAAATAAAAAGACCATTAACATTAATTTTAGGCGGTGCAAAAATAGGAGACTACTTTAGTTTAATTAAAAGATATATTCAAGAAGAAAAAGTTGATTATATTTTAACAACAGGAGTTTTATCATTAGTTGCAATATCTGTTAAAGGAATTGAAATGGGAAAACAAAATAATATTTTAAAAAAACAAGGACTTTTAAAAAATGAAAAAGAAATTAAAGAATATCTCTATAAATTTTCATTACCTAAAGATTTTGCAGTAGAATTTAAAGGAAAAAGAGAAGAAATTTCAATTGAAGATTTGCCCTCGGATTATCAATTATTAGATATTGGAAAAGAAACAATTGAAAAATACAAAGAAATAATAAAAAAGTCAAAGACAATTTTTGTTAAAGGTTCTGCTGGAAATTATGAAAGAAAAGGATTTGATTTAGGAACAAAAGAAATTCTTAAAGCAGTTGCAAAAAGCAAAGCATTTTCAATTGCAGGAGGAGGAGAAACAACAACTGCTGTAGAGCGTTATAAAATAAGTGGAATAAATCATATTTCACTATCAGGGGGAGCATTGCTTCAAGCATTATCAGGAAAAGACCTCCCAGGAGTAGAAGTATTAAAAAACAAAGAAGGTAAATTAAGGAAAATAATTTAAAATGAATTATGATGTAATAACAGTTGGATCTGCACTTAAAGATATTTTTGTAGATACTGGATTAAAAACAATGCGTACTAGAAATACTAGACTAATTGCTTATCCAATTGGATTTAAAATAGCAGTAAAAGATATTAAATTTTCCATTGGAGGTGGTGCAACAAACACTGCAGTTGGATTTGCAAGAATGGGTCTTAAAACAGCTTTTCTAGGAAAAATTGGAAATGATGAATCAGCAAAAGAAATTATTGAAATATTAAAAAAAGAAAAAATAGATTTTATAGGAAAGCAAGAAAAAACAACAACAGGACATTCAATAATTCTTGATAGCTTTAGCCACAACAGAACAATATTAACTTACAAAGGACCAAGTGATAATCTAAAATATTCAGATGTTAAGTTAAGTAAAATAAAAACAAAATGGTTATATCTTGCTTCAAGTATGAAACAAACTCTAGAAACCCAAAAGAAATTAGCAAGTTATGCAAAAAGAAATAAGATTAAAGTTGCATTTAATCCAAGTGAATATGAAGTTAAATTAGGTATTGAAAAATTAAAACCAATTTTAACAAAAACAAACTTATTAATCTTCAATAGGGATGAAGCAGAAATACTCACAAAAGAAAAAACAATTCCAAAAATCTTCAAAAAATTAAATGGAATAGGTATAAGTACTATTGTAATAACAAATAGAGAACATGAAATAAATGCTTATCATATGGGAAAAATCTATAAATTAACTCCCAAAAAAATAAAACCCATTGAAATGACAGGTGCAGGAGATAGTTTTGCTTGTGGATTTCTTTCAGCAATGATTAAAACAAATGATGTAGAATTTTCAATAAGAGTAGGAATTACAAATTCACAATCAGTAATAAAACATTATGGAGCTAAAAATAAACTTCTTACTTGGAGAGAAGCATTAAAAAAAGTAAAAAAACCAAAAAAATAAAATGAGATTAAAAAGAAAAAGAAATTTAAAAAAAATCCTAAAAAATGGAAAAACATTAATCTTAGCTTATGATCAAGGACTTGAGCATGGTCCAACTGATTTCAATGATAAGAATGTAAAACCAGAATATATAATTAAAATTGCAAAAGAAAATAATTATTCTGCTTTAGTATTTCAAAAAGGGATTGCAGAAAAATATAATTCAGAGATTCATGAAAGTGGCATTCCTCTTATTGTAAAACTTAATGGAAAAACAAACCTTGTAAAAGGAGAACCAATTTCAAGACAACTTTGCACAGTTAAAGAAGCAAAAAAACTAGGGGCAATCGCAGTTGGTTATACTATTTACATTGGAAGTTTAAATGAATCAAAAATGTTTCAGGAATTTAAAAAAATTCAGTGCAATGCACACAAGAAAGGACTTCCAGTCATATTATGGATTTATCCTAGAGGAAAATCAATAGAAAGTAAACCAAAAAAAGAATTAATGGCTTATGCAACACGAACAGCTCTTGAAATTGGAGCAGATATTGTAAAGATTAAATGGGAAGATAATACAACTGTAAATGATTTAATATGGGCAGTTAAATCAGCAGGAAAAACAAAAGTTGTAATTGCAGGAGGCTCTAAGAAAAATGAAGAAAAATTCTTGCAACAAGTAAAAGATTTAATTAAAGCAGGATGTGCAGGACTTGCAATAGGAAGAAATGTATGGCAACATAAAAATCCAAATGAAATTTCTAAAAAATTAAAGAAAATTGTTTTTGAGTAAAATGAAACCTTTAATTGTTGTAAATCTAAAAACATACCAGCAAGGAGAAAAAGCAGTAAAATTAGCTAAAAAAATACAATCCATAAATAAAGAGATTATTATTGGAGCCCAGGTAGCAGATATATTTGAAATAACTCATGATACAAAATTAAAAGTTTATGCTCAACATGTTGATTATTTCACTCCAGGAAGATTCACTGGATTTATTTTACCAGAAGCAGTTAAACAAGATGGTGCAAAAGGAGTTTTCTTAAATCACTCAGAACACCCTGTAAATTTTATTGCATTAAAAAAAACAATTAAACGTTGTAAAGAAGTTAAATTAAAAACAATGGTTTTTGTTTCAAATTTAAAAAAAGCAAAACGTGTTGAAAGATTAAAGCCAGATTATTTAATTTATGAGCCTCCGGAACTTGTTGCAGGAAAAATTTCAGTAAGCAGTGCAAAACCAGAAGTAATCAAAAAATTTGCAGAAAATGTTAAAACTCCTTTTCTTGTTGGAGCAGGCATCAAAAACAATAAAGATATAAAAATTGCAATGAAACTTGGAGCAAAAGGAGTAGCATTATCAAGTGCCATAACCAAAGCTAAAAATCCAAAAAAAGTTCTCAAAGATTTAATGAAGTAAACTAATTAAAAATAAGCAAAATAAAAAATCATGGAAACAAATATTCCTGGAAAAATAATTGAAATTAATGATAAAGAAATTATTGTGGAATATCCTAATTCAAGAAAAATTAATGTAAATGGAAAATTAATTGATGATTTAAAATTAGGAGATTATGTAATTGTATCACACAAAATAATTATTGCCAAAATCCCAAAAGAACGTGCAAAAAAGTTTCTGGATTTAATAAAATAAAAATTAAAACCTCTCCCTAACAGTGTATTTAGTATGAAGAAGTTTATGAGCTCTCTTACTTAAAGGTTCACCTAAATATTTTTCATAAATTTCTTTTACAATTGGATTGTCATGAGACCTTCTAAGTTTTTTATTTGAATCTTGTTTATAAAGTGCTTGTGCTCTTTTATGCAAAACTTCTGGTTCAAAATAAATTGGTTGCCCTCCACCTCCAACACACCCTCCTGGACAAGCCATCATTTCAATAAAATCATATTTATCTTTATTTTCAAGTAATTTGTTTATATTTGCACCTCCGCTTGCAGTTGCAAATCTTATTTTTTTACCTTTTATAGTGATTGTCCCTTGCCTAATTCCTTCTGCAGTCCTTAATTCTTTGAATACAACATTCTTTAATCTTTTTCCAGTTGCTTTTTCATAAGCAGTTCTCAATGCAGCTTCCATAACTCCTCCTGCTGCACCAAAAATATCTCCTGCACCAGTTGAAATTCCTAAAATAGGATCAAATTCCTCATCAGATAAATTTGGAAAATCAATATTTCTTTTTTTAATCATTCTTCCAATCTCTCTTGTAGTTAAAACATAATCAACAGCTGTTTCTAATTCAGGCCGGGTAGATTCAAACTTTTTTGCAGTACAAGGCATTATTGAAACAACAACAATTTTTTCTTTTGGAATGTTTGCTTTTTCAGCATAATAAGTTTTAACTAACATTCCTAACATTTCATGAGGGCTTTTACAAGTTGACATATTAGGAACAAGTTCTGGATGAAAATGTTCCATCATTAAAATCCATCCTGGACAACAAGTAGTTATCAAAGGCAAAACTCCTTTTGTTTGAATTCTTTTCAATAACTCAGCGCTTTCCTCCATTATTGTCATATCAGCTCCTAAATCAACATCAAATACTTGATCAAAGCCACATTTTCTTAAAGCAGATACCATTTTTCCAGTTACTAAAGTTCCTGGTTCCATATCCCACATTTCTCCTAAAGCAGCTCTGATTGAAGGAGCAGTTTGAACAACAACATGTTTTTTTGGATCTTTCAAAGCCTTTTCAACTTCTTCTGTATGAGACCTTTCTGAAATTGCCCCAACAGGACAATTAATTAAACACTGTCCACATCTAATACAAGCAACTTCTGCAAGATGTTTTTCATTATAAGGTGTAACGTGTTCGTCATGAGCTCTTGAAGCAAAATCAATTGCATAAATTTGCTGAATATCAGAACAAACATTAACACACTTTCCACAATTAATACATTTATTGTTATCACGAACAAGAGCAGCTCCTAAATCAGGATGATATTCTTTACGAGGCTTAAATCTTTCATTTTCTAAACCAATCTGATCATAAATTTCTTTTGCTTCAAAATCATCTGTTAAATCACCCATCTTAATTCCTGGATTCATTAATTCCAAATTTAATTTTCTAGACTTAATAATTCTTGGAGTTTTAGTTAAAATAACATCTCCTTGTTCAGGTTTTTTAGAGCATGAGGTAACTAAATGCCCATTTTGTTCAACAAGACAAACCCTACATCTTGATTCAGGAAATAAACTTCTGTGATAACACAAAGTAGGAATTTTAATTCCTTGTTGTTTACAAATATCTAAAAGAGTTTTATCACTATCTACTTTAATTTTCTTTCCATCAACACTTATTGTAACTTTTTTTCCCATCTTAATTTGAATGCTTTCTTGAATAACCCCTATTTTTATTTATATATTTTTCATATTCTTTCCTGAAATTAGTCAAAGAAGATAATATATGATTTCCACAAGATTGTCCTAATCCACATAAACTTGTTTCCTGAACATGTCCTGCAAATTCCCTTAAAGTTTCTAAATCATGTCTTTTTGCTTTTCCTTCTTTAACCATCTTAAGTAAATTAAGAAGTCTTATTGTTCCTTCTCTACATGGAGTGCACTTTCCACAAGATTCATAAGCATAAAATTTTGCAATAGACAAACAAACCTCAACAATATCCTGGCTTTCTCCAATTAAAATAATTGAAAATGCTCCATGCTGACAATTATCTTTGCATACACTTTCCTGAGTTATTCTTTCATTATATCTAACAGGCATTATTCCTCCAAAACATCCAAAACTCATTGCTTTTATTTTTTCATGAGGTTTAACAGTATCAAGAATTGTTGACATTTTAACTCCAAGTTCCCATTCATATAGCCCAGGATGTTCAACATCCCCTGAAATTGAAAACAATCTCATATCTGGGTTCCAATCATCATAAAGCAAAGCCTGACTTACACAAGTTAATGTTTCCACATTATTAAGAACAGTTGGTTTTCCCCAAAGTCCTTCTAAAGTTGGATAAGGAGGCTTATACATTGCCTGCCCTCTATATCCCATTATTGACTGAATAATTGCAGTTTCTTCTCCGCAAATGTAAGCTCCTGCACCTCTAACAATTTCAATTTTTAAGGATTTATCCATTCCAGAATCCTTAAGAATTTTTTTAACATGTTTTTGCAAATCTTCTAATAAATAATTATATTCATTTCTTAAATAAATAAAAGCTCTTTTAACATTTAAAACATAAGCAGCAATTAACATTCCCTCAAGCATTGTTCTTGGGTTGTTCTTTAAAATAAATTTATCTTTAAAAGTTCCAGGCTCTCCTTCGTCTGCATTACAAATCAAATAACGTTCTTTTGTTTTAACAGAAAGTGCAATATTCCATTTCTTTGCAATAGGAAATGCAGCTCCACCTCTGCCAACAAGCCTCTTTTTTTCCAAAATCTTTAAAACTTTTTTTCTTCCAAGTTTCTTAGCTAAATTAAAAGCTTCAAGATTTGTTTCTCTTAATATCTGCATTTTTCTTCTCCTTTTTTTCTTTTTTTTGATTTTTCTCTTTTCTTTGCTTTCCCTGATTTTTCAAATCCTTTAGTAATTCTTTTACTCTTGGAATAGTTAATTTAGTGTAAGGCTTTCCATCAACAAGCATTGCAGGAGCTTCATTGCAAAGTCCAATACAAGAAGTTTTGTAAACAGAGAATTTTTTATCTTTAGTTGTCTCACCAATCTCAACTTTTAATTCTTTTTCAATAAAATCTTCTATTTCTCGAGATTTATTTAAAACACAAGAAGGAGACCCACATATTTCAATAATATGCTCTCCTTGTTCTTTTATTTTAAAATGAGTATAAAAAGTTGCCATTCCATAAAGTCTAGAAATAGGTATTTGATACTTAATTGAAATTTTTTTAAGATTTTCCTCAGACAAATAACCCTCTTTATCTTGAACTTCATGCAAAATATTTAACAAGATTTTATCACCTAATTTATCAGTTCTCTCAACCATAAAAATAATAAAGATTGTTCATTTAAATAGTTTAATGTTAATTCAAGTAATAACATTTATAAAATAAAAAAACTAATTATAAAGTAGAGGTGAAATATGGTTTGGTTAGAAGTTGAAACAAAAGTAAAACTAGAAAAGAATCAAGTTCCAGCCCTAAGGAAAAAAATAAAACAAATCGCAGTTTTTGAAAAAAAAGGCACTAAATCTGATGACTATTTCGCAATACAAAAAAAAGGTTTCCCAAAAAAAGCATTCCGTTTTAGATCAATGGGTGATAAAATTGAACTCACCTTTAAAAAACACCTAAAAAAACTTTGGACAAAAGAAGTAGTTGTTAAACAAGAATTTGAGTTTAATCTAGAAGGTAAAGAAAATATGTTTGACTTAATGGCTCTCTTAAAAGATTTTGGTTTCAAAGAATGGGTAAAAAAAATAAAAAGAAACGAAACATACAAACATAAGAAAAATAAAAAAATTTCAATAGAAATAAACTTTGTAAAACACCTAGGCTACTTCATGGAAATAGAATATCTTTGTCAAGAATCAGAAGTAAAAAAAGCAATCAAAGCAATAACAGATACTCTTAAAGAATTAGATATTGATTTTAATCAAATAGACAACACTGGTTATACAAAAATGCTCTGGTATAAAGGAACTAAAGGAAAACGAGATTTTATTGATAAATACATAGATTAAAAAATGGCAAAAAAATATATTGTAAAAAAAGGAAATAAATATTGGCCGAGTGACGCAATGAAGAAAGACGCTTGGGTGAGTAACCCAGGAATTTACAAAGAGGCTGAAAAAAATCCAGTAAAATTCTGGGAACAAAGAGCAGAAGAAGGAATTGACTGGATGAAGCATTGGAAAACAACCTACTATGAAAAACTTCCTTATTATAAATGGTTTAAAGGAGGGCAATTAAATTTTTGTGTTAATGCAGTAGATAGACATTTAGGACAAGGGCAAAAACCAGCACTTATCTGGGTTCCAGAACCAATTAATGAAAAAACAGTTATTTTAACTTATGCTGAATTATTTGAAAAAGTAAACAAATTTGCAAACTCACTAAGAGATTTGGGTGTTAAAAAAGGAGATTCAGTTTCAATTTACATGCCAATGATTCCAGAAGCATTAGTTGCAATGCTTGCATGCACTAGATTAGGAGCTGTTCACTCTGTTGTTTTTTCTGCATTTGCACCAGATGCACTCAAAGCAAGAATTCAAGATTGTGAAGCTAAAATTCTAATTACTGCAGATGGATATCTCAGAAGAGAAAAACCTTCATTATTACTTCCAAAAGCAAAAAAAGCCATTAAAGGAACTAAAATAAAAAAAGTAATTGTAGCCACAAGATTAAATCCAAAGAAAAAATATTCAGGAAAATTTGTTAAATTTAATAGCTTAATTGAAAAACAAAAACAAGGATATTGTAAACCTGCTGTTATGAATTCAGAAGATCCAATGTTTATTCTTTATACTTCTGGAACAACTGGAAAACCAAAAGGAATTATCCACGATACAGGAGGATATGCAGTTCAAACTTATTGGACAACTAAATGGGTATTTAACCTCAAGCCAAGTGATATTATGTGGTGCACTGCAGACATTGGATGGATTACAGGACATACTTACGCATTTTACGGACCTTTACTTAATGGAGCAACAACTTTAATTTATGAAGGAACTCCAGATACTCCAAACCCAGGTAGATGGTGGAAAATTGTTGATGAGCAAAAAGTAAATGTATTTTACACAGCTCCAACAGCAATTAGAATGTTTATGAAATTAGGAGAGAAATGGCCTAACAAATATAAAATGGATTCTTTAAAATTACTTGCAACAGTGGGGGAACCAATTGATGAAAAAGCATGGAAATGGTATTTAAATAAAATAGGAAAAGGACGTTGCCCTATAATTGATACTTGGTGGCAAACAGAAACAGGAGGAACTTTAATTAATGTCTTGCCTGGAATTGGACCTTTCATTCCAACTATTGCAGGAAAAAGTTTTCCAGGAACAAAACATGAAATCCTTGATAAATCAGGTAAAAAAGCTCAGCGTGGTTTCTTAGCTCAAAAAGGTCCTTTTGCACCAGGAATGTTACATGGTGTTTGGAAAAATCACCAAAAGTATGTTAACACCTACTGGAAATCTTTCAAAACAAAGTATGATACAAGTGATGGTGCAATAATGAAAGGAAACTTAATAAAAATTACAGGACGTACAGATGATGTGATGAAGGTTTCAGGACACAGACTATCAACAGCAGAACTTGAAAATGCAATAAACAAATTTAAATTAGTAAATGAGTCAGCAGTTGTTCCAATTCCAGATGAAATAAGAGGCCAAGTTCCTGTTGCTTTTGTTGTTTTAAAAAAAGGAGAAGGAAATCCTGAAATGATAAAAAAAATAAAACACCATGTTGATAACACTCTTGGACCAACTGCTCGTCCCCATATTGTTTATTTTGTGAAAGACCTTCCTAAAACACGTTCAGGAAAGATTATGAGAAGAATCCTAAAAAATCTTCTTGGAAATGAACAACCAAAAGGATTAATGACTTTAGTTAATCCAAATTGTGTTACAGAAATCAAGAGTATTATTAAAAAATAATAATATAATTAACATAACCAAAAAAATCTTATAAATAATACATAATTATCTCTATCAAAGAATTTCCCCTTTGAGAAATTTATTATTTAATACTAATTATCTTATAAACAAAAACAATAAAACCTAAATACACAATTTAACTTAAAAAAAAATGAAAAAAGAATATATTGAAAATAATATAATTCCAACAGTAAAAATTCTTGCTCAAAAATATAATGCTATTGATAAAACAACTTTAAACAGAATGCGTGTAAAACCAAATCCTTATAAAATTTTAATATCCTGTCTGCTTTCCCTGAGAGCAAAAGATGAAACAACAGAAAGAATATCAAAAGAACTTTACAAAATAGTTGAAACCCCTCAAGAAATGCTTGATATTTCAACTCCTGAGCTTGAAAAAATAATATTCTCAACAGGACATTACAAAAAAAAAGCACAAGTCCTAAAAAGCGTATCAAAGGAATTAATTGAAAAATTTAATTCAAAAGTTCCAAATACCAGAGAAGATTTATTAAGTATAAAAGGAGTTGGACCTAAAACAACAAATATAGTCCTTTCATTTGCATTTAATAAACCAGTTATAGCTGTTGACACGCATGTTCATAGAATACCTAACAGAATGGGGTGGCTAGAAACAAAAACACCAGAACAAACAGAAATAAAATTATATGAAATAATTCCTAAAGAATATTGGGCTGATTTAAATGCAGTTTTAGTTCAATTTGGAAGAAATATTTGCCAACCTGTTTCCCCATGGTGTAGCAAATGTCCTGTTCAAAGATATTGTAAAAAAGTTAATGTTAAAAGAAGTAGATAAAGCCGATACCTTTAAAAACTAAACTAATTTTCAAAAACCTATGAAACGTTCAAGTAGAAGATGGAAAAAAGAAGGTCAAATGCGTTGGAAATGGCAACGTAAAAGACTAAAGAAAGAAAAGCACAAGCGTAAACTAAGACGTGCAAGAAGTAAATAATTCTGAATAAAGAAAAAGCATATTTTTTACTACAATAACCTTTATTAACCAATTATAATATTTACATACAACTATTGGAGAAAAGATGGTAAGTGAAATTTGGACTGAAAAATATAGACCTTCTACATTTAAAGAAGTTGTTGGGCAAGAAGATATTATAAAAAGAGTTGAATCATTAACAAATTCTTTTAACATTCCCCATTTATTATTCGCAGGACCAGCTGGGACAGGAAAATCTACTCTTGCTTTAATCACAGTAAAACAACTTTACGGAGATCAATGGAGAGAAAATTATCTTGAATTAAATGCCTCTGACGAACGTGGAATAAACATTGTCCGGGAAAAAGTTAAAAATTTTGCGCGTACAAAATCTCTTGGAAAAGTTCCATTTAAAATAATCTTTTTAGATGAAGCAGATGCTTTAACTCCTGAAGCTCAACAAGCACTAAGAAGAACAATGGAAAATTACTCAAATACTTGCCGTTTTATTTTATCTTGCAATTATAGTTCAAAAATAATTGATCCCATTCAATCACGTTGTGCAATTTTCCGTTTCAAATTACTTGAAAAAAAAGACATCCAAAAGTATATTCAAAGAATTGCAGAAGGAGAAAGTTTAACTATTCATCCAGATGCAATTGAAACTTTATATGAAGGCTCAGAAGGAGATTGTAGAAAAGCTACAAACTTGTTACAATCAACTGCATCTATTTCTCCCTCTATAAATCAAGAATTAGTATCAACAATTATTTCAAATGCAAAACCAAAAGATATCAAAGTTGTTTTAGATTACGCTCTTGCAGGAGATTTCCAAAACTCACGAGAAAAACTATTGGATGTAATGTTAAAAGAAAGCATTTCAGGGCAAGATGTAATAAAGGCAGTACAAAAAGAAATTTGGAATCTTCCAATAGAACCAGAAATAAAAGTAAAATTAACTGAAAAAACAGGTGAAGCAGAGTTTAGAATTGTTGAAGGTTCTGACCCTTTCATTCAACTTCAGGCTCTTTTAGCAAGTTTTGTTCTTGCTGGAATGGGAAAAGACTAAGAGGTTGTAAAATGACTCCATGGGTTGAAAGACACAGACCAAAATCTTTTGAAGAAATTAAAGGACAATCAGAAGCTATTAGGAAAATTGTTAATTTTGTTGAGAGTTTTAATAATGGAATCTTAACAAAAAAAGGCAAAAAAGCTTTGATTCTTCATGGACCTCCAGGAATTGGAAAAACAACTCTTGTTCATGTTTTAGCTCTTGAAACAAAATCAGAAATATTTGAATTAAATGCCTCTGATTTACGTAACAAAGGAAAATTACAAGAAATACTAAAACCAGCTATGGAACAACAATCATTATTTGAAAAAAACAAAGTTATTTTAGTTGATGAAGCAGATGGAATTTCTGCAGTAGATAGAGGAGGCCTCACAGAGCTCATTACTCTTATTGAAGTATCCAAATATCCTGTAATAGTAACTGCAAATGATATCTGGAACTCAAAATTTAGTGGATTACGTAAAAAAGCAGAAATAATTGAACTAAAAGAAATAAATTACAATTCAATAAAAGATGTTTTAATATCAATTCTAAGAAAAGAAAATAAATTTATCGACAATGATGTTCTAACAAAAATATCAGTAAAGGCAAAAGGAGATTTAAGAGCAGCAATAAATGACCTTCAAGCAATATCAAAACTTGAAAATCCAAGAAGCATTGATTTTGATGAACGTAACAAAGAAACAAGCATATTCAATGCACTGAAAATAGTTTTCAAAGGAAAACCAAATGAAAGCACATTAAGAGTGTATGATTCAGTTAACATGTCTTTAGACGAAATAATTCTCTGGGTTGAAAAAAATATTCCAGAAGAATACTCAGGAGAGGAACTTTTCAGAGCTTATGATCTTTTAAGCAAAGTAGATGTATTCAAAGGACGTATATATAAGCAACAATATTGGAGATTCATGGCATATGAAAACATTTTTTTAAGTTATGGAATTTCTGCATCAAAAAAAATGTTAAAATCTGGATTTACAAGTTACAAAAAACCAACCCGTATTTTAAAAATATGGATGAACAATCAAAGAACAATGAAAAAGAAATCAATTGCTGAAAAATACGGAAGACATGTTCATGTAGGAAAGAAAAGAGCAATGAACGAATTTCCAATAATAAAACAAATAATTAAATCAAATCCAAGTATTCAAAAAGAATTAAAACTTAATGAAGAAGAAATTGCCTATCTCAAGGAATAATTAAATATTATTAAAATATTTACATGCTTTAAGATACATTTGTGCTTTTTCTGATTTAATAGAACTATATTTACAAGCTACATTATTATCTAAACAAGGGAAATCTTCAGAAGGTTCATCACTATCAAAATTTTCCCAAAAACATATTTTTTCAATACCTTGTACTTTTTTATTAATATTTTCTTTTGACATAAAAATCTCTATTTTTAAATTTTCATTGAAATTAAAAAAAAATTAACATTGAGCAGTTGTTGAAGTGCCTGCAGCATATCCAAATCCAGGGCTATATGCAGTTGTTGATAATTCAGAATCACATTCTTCAGGAACATTTCCTTCTGTAAATGCCTGGCAAATTACATTAAGGTAAGAAGCTGAATCTCTAGCACTTTGAACTTGTTCTCCATTAATCACAAGTGTAGGACTTCCTCCTACTCCATATTTCTCATTCAATTCCTTATCTATATTGAATAATGGGAATCTTCCATTTAACCACAAGCTTTGATCATCTAAATTCTTTGTAATTTCAAACTCTTCATCAGCATCCTTATAACAAGCTTCTAATTTAGCCTTGTTAATTCCAACTTCATTTAAACATCCTTCACCATCTGCTTCTGTAAGAAAACATTCTAAATATTCATATAATTTATCTGGTTGTTCTTTTTGTATACAATACTGATTAAGTTGTTCTTGAACTTCCCCAGCACTTGGATGCATTGCATAATATACAAATTTTAATTTAAAGTCAATACTATCATCTAATAACTTTAATACAGGTAAAATACCTTTCTCAGCTTGAGTACCATAAGGACAATGACTCATTGTAAATAATTCTACTTCAGGAACATCAGATTTAGGAACCTCTTGTGGGGGCTGTTGTTGAGTATTATCAGTATTACCAGCAGAATCAGTATTTTGCGCTTCTTCTTCTAAATTAACAACTCCTTGCAAATAATATTTTCCATCTTTAGTGATATATACAGGAATATCCTGTTCTTGATATGAAACAGTTATTTCATAAAGACTTCCCAAATCTTCACCAGATTTATATTCAACCCCTCCATCTGTTTGTTGATTTAAAAATCCAACCAAATTTTCACCAGCTTTCTCTGAACTAATAACTTTTCCAGTTCCAGCAGCTCCTCCACCAGTTGAAATTAATATAATAGCTAATACAGCTAAAACAATTGTTGAAACAATCCAAGGATTTTCTCTCATTTTATCTGTAGAATTTCTTTTCTTTTTATGACTTTGATGTGAAGCATTATTATTTTCATTGTGCTCACCCTTATGTTCATGATGGTGTTCATGATGCTTATCTTCATGTTTTTTTTCGTGGTTTTTGTCAGTCATGAATTTTAATATGAAAACTTCATTTAAAAAAGTTTTGGTTAAATAAATTATCTTTGAAGTCTTAAAAAATTTTTAAATTAATTTCTTACACCATCCAAACAATTAAAAATTCAATCATACTATTATTAGTAAAATGAGTTATGATATAATTATTGGAAGAAACAAATCAGATAAAGAAGATTTCAAAGATAAAGGATTAAGTTATATTGGAAAAGGTTTTGTTAAAATGGGAAATTATACTTCTTTAAGCAATAAAATATTAATTGATGTTGTAAGAAGTCATGTAGTTTTAGTTGCTGGAAAGCGTGGAAGCGGTAAAAGTTATACTTTAGGAGTTTTAGCAGAAGAGCTAACAAATTTACCAAAAGGAGTTAAAGAAAATGTTGCATCCTTGATATTTGATACAATGGGTATTTATTGGACAATGAAATATAAGAATGAAAAAGATAAACAATTATTATCAGACTGGGATTTAAAACCAATGAATCTCCCTGTAAAAGTTTTTGTTCCTTATGGACATTTTCATTCATTCAGAGAAAAAGGAATGCCTATAGACAAACCATTTGCACTTGATTCAAATGAAATGAATGCAGAAGATTGGATTTTAACATTTGGATTAGGAATTACAGACCCAGTAGGAGTTTTAATTGAAAGAACCATAAATAATTTAAAACAAAATGAAGAAGAAATTAACATTAAAAAAATAATAAATGCATTAGAAAAAGATTCAAAAACAGAAAGAGAAACAAAAAATGCAGCACAAGGATTATTTCAAGCAGCACAAACATGGGGAATTTTTGCATCAAGTAAAAAAAATGCAACAAAAATACTTGATTTAGTAAATCCAGGCATGACAACTGTTCTTGATTTAAGTGTTTATAATTCAGTTGGAAGCTTTAATGTGAGAGCATTAGTTATTAGTTTAATTTCAAGAAAAATGTTCAATGAAAGAATGGCTGCAAGAAAATCAGAAGAAATAAAATCAATTGCAAAAGGAATAAGTTATTCAAATCAATATGAAAAAAAGGAAATGCCATTAGTTTGGATGATTATTGATGAAGCACATGAATTTTTACCTTTAGAAGGAAAAACAATTGCAACAGATGCATTAGTTCAATTACTTCGTGAAGGACGTCAGCCAGGAATATCAATGATTCTTGCAACTCAACAACCAGGAAAAATACATAGAGATGTCATGACTCAATCAGATATTGTAATCTCTCACAGAGTTACTTCTGCTCCTGATTTACAAGCTTTAAATCAAATAATGCAAAGCTACATGTTAGATAGTATAAGAAAATATATGGATGAATTACCTGCATTAAAAGGTTCTGCAATAATTCTAGATGACAACTCAGAAAGAATTTATCCAATGCGTATGCGTCCAAGATTTACTTGGCATGGTGGAGAGGCCCCAACTGCAATTCAAAAAGAAAAATCTCTTTAATATTTTTTATAAATACTAATCAATAAAGTCACCCGCATAAAGAAAAAGGTTTATAGAAATACTTAAAAATACTTTATCTATTAAAAAAATATGAAAATAAATCCAGAATACTTGAAAGAATTTTGTGAATACCACAATATATTCTCTGAAAAAGACCAATTTATTTCACAATCAAATATAAATAAAATATCTTATAATTTTGGAATAGAGAATTTTTATATTGCTCTTGTAAAAAATATAAAACAACTTGAAAAAAGAATAAATAAATTTTCAGAAATTCCAGCACCTATAGATAAAGATATTAATTCAGATTTAATAAATATGTTAAATTTAAAAGAATAAAATGACAAAACCAAATTTTGAAAACCCTCTTGAAAAACAAATAAAATATGATATAAAAGAAATTGAAAAAAAAGACATAAAAAAAATGAAAAAATCAGATGCTTCTAAAATAAGCTATAAATTCAAACAAAATTATTTTTCTTTAAAATAAAAATAACTAGTAGCAACACCAATTAATAATAAAATAATTCCCACAATTCCATCTATTGTTCCTAAATTTCCAATAACATTTCCAGTTACATTAAAAGAAAGTGTTGAAGAAACCAAGGCTAATCCAAATCCTCCAGATAATAATCCTAAAAAAATTCTTAATTTATATTCTAAATTTTTCTCTTTTTTCATAATATAATA
>CAYURQ010000013.1:1500-24794 GCA_964447315.1 Candidatus Woesearchaeota archaeon | reverse complement strand
TCAGAATCGTTATGTTCTTTATACTTTCTTTTTATTAACTTTGAGAATCTGCAAGTTCCTTTATGATAAGTTTTTTCTTCACTTGATGCAACAAAATTATATTTCTTGATTTCTAATTTTTTCTTGGGTTTAGAAGGAGCCTGAATATAAACTGGTTTTTCAACTTCAACTCTTCTAATTACCTCTTTTGGAACTTCTTTTTCTACAATAACTTCTTTTACAACTGGTTTTTCTATTACAACTTCTTTTACAACTGGTTTTTCCACAGTTTTAACTGCAAATTGTTTTATTTCTCTGACTTTTTTAGAACCTAGTAAAAAGAAAAGAATAACTGTATAAACGACAATTAATATTAAAAAAATTCCAAAGGCAATATATAATTCAAAATCAAAATAAACAAGTCCAATTATAAAAAGCAATGCAAAAAATATTCCAATTGCAAATGCCCATAAAAATTGATAAGGATTTTTTAAATTTAATTCAGTAACTACAGGTTCATAATATTGCATCTTTTCCTGATTATTATAAGAATTTATACCCATAAAATAAATAAATAAACAATGTTTTTAAATTTTTATAAAGTCAATCAAGAAACCTATATTCTTTCAAACTATCTTTAAGAGTTTTTTTAGCAAAATGAATTTTAGATTTAACTGTTCCCATTGGAATTCCTAAAGAATCAGAAATTTCCTTATAACTCTTATCTAAAAAATAATACTTATATAACATACTTCCTATTTTGCCTTTTTTTTCTTTATCTAATTTATTTAATTCAAAAAAAACCTTCTCTTGTCTATCTTTCCTTATTTTTATTTGCTCAGGAGAATCAGATTCATCTAGCAACCAATACAAACTACTTTGATCAAAGAAAGAATCTGAATTAAAAACAATTTCAGAAAAATTATTTGTATTTCTATATACTTTTTTTCTATATTTACTTATTGCAGTATTATAAGATATTTTAGAAATCCACCCATGAAAACTATTTTTATGTTTATTTTCAAATTTATTGATATTTGAATAAAAAATCAAAAAAACATCATGAATATTATCTTCAACATCTTCTCTTTTTTTTAAAATATTATTAGATATAATATGAACAATCCATTTATACCTATTAAACAATTCACTTACTGAATTAACAGAAATTCCATTATTGCTTTTAGCATTATTTATTAAGTCTTCATCAGAGAGCTTTTCTAAATTATTAGCCATAAATGCGCGATGCGGGAATTGAACCCACGTCTCAACGTTGGCAACGTTACGTCATACCACTAGACCAATCACGCTTAAATTAAAATTCATTGGAAATAAGAATATTTAAAATTATATGTAAAATATTGTGTTATTAATTTATCTTTAATTCCTTTTTTTCCCTTTAACTTTAAATAAACAATTGAATCTTCTTGAAAAATACTAATTACTTCATAAGGAGGTTTACCAATTTCTTTCTTAAGATTTTTATTAATATAATTTTGAGTTCGCACTAAAACAGGATTAGAAAAAACACTTGGATTCAACAAAGAAACCTTGTCCCCTATTTTAACTTCTTTATTTCCATCTGAATTCTCTAAAACAGCTGAAGTTAAAGTTTTCATTTTAAAAATAAGAATGGACCAGAGAGGATAATCATCCTATGAATCTGTTCTCAGTGTAAAATATATTAATATTTTTATTAATATATGTGAATATTTGTGTGTATATTAAACTTTCCTTACATCAATAATCCTTTTTGTATTATATGATTTAAGCCTAAAACCATCATTTAAATTTTCATAAATTTCACCATAAATCCACAAGTGAAATTTCTTTCCCATGAATGTAAATTGATTTTGTCCTTCTTTATTCTTTTTTTTAGAATAAACAGCTTCCCCCAGAGTATCAAGTTTATAAAAATATCCTACCGCATTAAGAGGAATTTTTTTAATTGTATCTTGTACTTTTAACTCTATAATATCTCCTTCATCAATTCCTTGTTCTTCAATTTTTCCTATTAAATCTATTAATTCCATTTTCCTTATTTCATCAGAACTCTTCTTGCCTTTTTCAAGGTTTAATGGACCAGAGAGGAATTGAACCTCCGACCTTCTCGGTGTAAACGAGACGTTCTACCACTGAACCACTGGTCCCTATTAAGCTAAAAATTAGAACTATTCTTTGTTTTTAAGGTTTTTCATAAACTTTTTAATACTATTTTTCCTAACAAAATTATAAAAGAGGTTAAATAAAATATGTATGTACTTTTTCCAATAATTGCTGCCTTAAGTTTAGGAGGTGCAATAACCTTACAAAAAGTTCTTCTTAAAAAAAATGTTAATATAAACGAATACCAGGTACTAAAGTTTCTAGGAATCTCAATAGTAATGCTTCCTTTGCTTTTTTTCTTCTGGAAATTAAGTCCAGAAGCATTTCAAACAAGAAACATAATAATTTTTTCAATAGTAGTATTAATCTCTACAATTGCCAACAAATTTGCTTTTTTTGCTTTTCGCGGAGATAAAGTAAACAATTTAGAACCTGCAAGAGCAATGGATCCCTTGTTTGTTGTTATCCTAGCAATGGTTTTTAGTATTTTCAATCCAGAAGCTTATGAAAGAGATTTCTCAATAATAATACCAGCTTTAATTGCAGGAACTGCATTAATTGGATTTCATATTGAAAAACACCATTTGAAATTCAACAAATATTTCAGAGCAGCAATTTATGCCAGCTTTTTATTTGCATTAGAATTAGTTATTTCAAAATTAATCCTTAATCTGTACAATCCAATAACTTTTTACTTCTTAAGATGTTTTGGAGTTTTTTTAATTAGTTATTTAATATTCCATCCAAAAATGAAAAATCTAAACACAAAAATAGAACTAGAATTCTTAGGATTAGGAATTCTTATAGTTTTATTCAGGGTTTTTGTTTACTATGGATATATATATTTAGGAATTACTCTAACAACTTTAATCTTAATGTTAGGGCCAATATTTATTTACACATTTGCAAGAATATTCTTAAAAGAAAAACTTCACTGGAAAAACATTGCTGCTTCAGTAGTTATTTTGCTATGCCTATTGTATGTATTAATATTTTAAGCCATCCTAAGGAACAATTTCTGGTCCAAAATATTTTTCAAAAATAAAATCTTCTTTACGAATAACACCAGATTCTATTAAATCCAATATTTCTTGTTTTCTTTCACGCAATTTATCAATTAAATGTATTATTGTTTTACATGTTAAATCAAAACCAGATTCAGGCCACAACTCTGCGTGATTTGAGTAAAGACATCTTCCTCCACAAATACTAAAATAATCACAATTAATACATTTTCCTTTAATTTCAATTCCATTTGTAATTCCTTGCTCTAAACTTCCACAATAAAAATCTTTAATTCCATTCATGATAGGGCAAGCAGAAAGTTTACCATTAGTATTAATTGTAAAGTTTGCGTAACCTGCCCCACATTGAAGGCGTGTTTCTTTATCCCACCCCGCAACTCTATTAAGTATTCCAAGAAAAGGATATAACTTTAAAATAATATTTTTATCGCGCATATATTTAATCCAAAGTTCAATTAAATCATCAATATCCTTATTATACTTTTTAACAAATTCTTTGAAATTTTTTTCATCATAATCAAATTTATAAAAACCTGCATCAATTTGCCAATGAATACTATCAATTAATCCTTTTTCAATTAAAAATATCAAATGTTCAACTTGTTCATAATGGTCCCTAAATTCAGGACTAACAACCATTCTTGCAACTATCTCTCCTTTGTATCCTTTTTCACGTAATTCAGAAAGATTTTTCAAAACTAAATTATAATCTCCCTCTCCACGATTATAATCAGTTCTATTACGCAAACCATCAATTGAAACAAGCATCTTATCTAATTTATTAATATAATTAAAATCAACCTCTCCGAGTAATTTTCCATTTGTTTGCATGCAAAATCCAACTTTTTTCCCACTCCTATTAATCGCATCAATAATTTCTTTCATTAAATCAAACTTAACCAAAGGCTCTCCACCATAAAAAATCAAAGTATCTCCATCTTTTAAAAAATCAACTATATTACTAGCCTCAACTCTAGAATCACTTGGAACTTCTAAATCATAATGCCATTTTTTATCTAAACCATTATCAAATTCTTTCATTGATTTTTCATAGCAATATCTACATTTTGAATTGCAAACTTCTGTTAATATTATATGATAGTGCATAATTCCAAAATAATTTTACACTATATAAATGTTTAAAATGAAAAACCAACATATAAATTATCTTAATCTATTAGTTTTAATAATAATTACTTTTTTGAAAATAATTTTTCCTATGAGAAATTTATAATTTATCTCATAACTTTAATCCTCATTCAATACTAAAATTAATCACAATCCCCCAGGAAGCCTCATTTCATCTCCTTGAAAATTCATTTTTCCTCTTTTGTCTGGTTTTGAGGCAATAACATCATCAATTCTCAAAATCATGCTTGCAACTTCAGATGCTGAAGTAATTGCTTGCCTCTTAATTTGATAAGGTTCAATTATTCTTGAATCTAAAACATTTCCAATTTTATTTTCAAATAAATTTAAACCAGCATTTTTATCTCCAGAATCATGTCTTGATTTTAACTCTGTTAGGATATCTATTGGGTCTAAGCCAGCATTTTCAGCAAGAGTTATTGGAATAAATTCAAGTGCATTTGCAAATTCAAAAACAGCAAGTTGCTCTCTTCCAGAAAGAGAACTTCCATACTTTCTTAGTCTTTTACTTAATTCTATTTCAATTGCTCCACCTCCAGGAACAACTAACCCTGATTTTAATACACATCCAACATCCAATAAACCATCAATTATAGCACGTTCAATTTCATCAACAATATGTCCGGTTCCTCCTCGAATCAAAATTGTAAGAGCTTTTGGATTTTCACATCCCCTAATATAAGTCATCTTATCTTCCCCGGTTTTAATTTGTTCAACTATTTTAGAATTACCTAAATCATTTTTACTTAAATCAGAAAGATTACTAACAATCTTTGCTCCTGTTGCTTTTGATATTTTTTGCATATCAGATTTAGGAACTCTCCTACAAGCATAAACATTATTTTTACTAAGCAAGAAACTTGCAAAATCATCAATTCCTTTTTGACAAAAAACAACATTAGCACCACTACTAACAACTCTTTCAACAATTTTTTTTATTTCACGCTCTTCCTGAACTAAAAAATTCTGAAGTTGCTCTGGAGAACTTATTGATATTTCTGTTTTAATATCAGGATTTCTAAGTTCCAAAGGAATATCTAAAAGAGCAATTTTGGCATCTTGCACAACTTTTGGCATATCATGACTTAGTTTTTCTTTATCAATAACAATTCCAGAAATTAACTCACTATCATCAATACCATCACCTTTTGTTTTTTCAACTTTAATATCATCAATATCTATTTCTCCATCTTCTTGTATTTTTGAAATTGCTTCAACAATTATTTCAGCAAGTTTTTCTTTTGAATCTTCTGCTCCTTTACCAGTCATAGCAGTAATTGCAATTTGTTTTAAAACTTCTTTATCATTTAAATTAACTTTCAAACTTAATTCATTTAAAATTTCGTGGCACTTATCTGCAGCCATTTTAAATCCTTTAGCAATAACAGTGGGGTGAATTTTTCTATCCAGCAACTTTTCTGCATTTTCAAGCAACTTACCTGCAAGCATAACAGCAGAAGTTGTACCATCTCCTACTTCTGTTTCCTGAGTTTTAGCAATTTCAACCATCATCTTAGCAGCAGGATGTTCTATTTGCATTTCTTTAAGAATAGTGGCTCCATCATTACTAACAAGAATATCATTACCAGGACTTACAAGCATTTTGTCCATTCCCTTAGGCCCTAAAGTAGTCTTAATAACTTCAGAAACCATTTTTGCTGCAGTAATATTATTACGCTGAGCATCTTTTCCCATAATTCTCTGAATATCTTCTGGCATTAAATAAACTGGTTTATCACTCATTTTATGCAAACTCCAAATTACTGAATTTACCTTTTTTTGAATCTTTATACTTTTTCCAATGCAAAAAATCCATTTTTCTTTCTAAAGTAGTAGAAGGCCACGCATGTATTATCCCATCATTTCCAACAGTAATATAACCTCCGTCTTTCTTTCCAAGAACATTATCTAAAGGTTCGCTGGGAATTTCATCTCTTTCATAAACCTTAATTTTAAATTCCTTGCTCTCAAATTCTTGAACAAACTCATATATTCTCCCCCTTCTCAAATAATTTTTTTCTTCCATGAAAATAAATCTCTTAATCTTTATTTAAGGATTATTGTAGTAAATTGTTATTAAAATTCTTGTATATAAATAAATACTATATACAATATATCTTATAGTAGTTAATAAACTTTAAAAGCCCTTTAGGCATAATAATTTTATGTTGAATATACTGGTCTCTGACTTAATGACCCATGAACCAATTACTATTTCTCCAGAAACAAATTTGTTGGAATGTATTAAAAAGATGGTAAAAAAAAGGATTGGAAGCTTATTAATCATTAAAGATAAAAAACTCGTAGGACTTATTTCTGAACACGACATACTTTGGGCTCTAACAAAAAAATTACCCTCTGATTTATCAAAAATAAAAGCAATTGATATTTCTCCAAGAAAAATAGCAACAATTAAACCCAATGCTAGTTTAGAAGAAGCTTGGAGAAAAATGAAAAAATTAAAGTTTGAAAGACTACCAGTAATAAAAGAAAAAGAATTAGTAGGATTAATAACTGCAAAAGATATTTTAAATTTCCACCCAGAACTATACAGGGAATTAGATGAATTTGCAAAAATACGTGAAGAAGCAAGAAAACTAAAAGCAATAAAAAAAATAAAAGATCTTCCAAAAGAAATAGAGGGAATATGTGAAGGATGTGGGAATCAAGAAATCCTTTATAGAGTAAATGGATCTTTACTTTGTAGTTCTTGTAAAGACCAGCAAGAATAATTCTAAATCGAAGAATATTTAAATAAACATTAACTTAAATAGAATATAACTTAAAAAAGAGTTAAAATAAAAAATGGCTGAAAAAGATACAATATTCTCAAGTAAAATAAAATATAATGGAATAATTGATTTTGCTTCATTTTACAAATTTTGTTATGATTGGTTAACAGAGGAAGTTCAATTAGATGTTGTAGAAGGAAAATATGCTGAAAAAATAAGTGGCGATTCAAAAAATATTGATATTGAATGGGTTGGTTCAAGAAAAATGACTGATTATTTTAAATTTGACGTAAAAATAAATTTTCAAGTAATAGGATTAACAAAATTAGAAATAGTTCAAGAAGGGAAAAAAATAAAAACAAACAAAGGAAGTGTTGAAGTTAAAATAAAAGGAGTAATAATTAGAGATTATCAAGGAAAATTTGAAACAAACGCAACAAGAAAATTCTTTAGAAGTATTTATGAAAAATGGGTAATTCCTTCAAGAATAGAACAATATGAAAATAAAATTGTTGGGGAGTGTGATGAATTCTTATCCCAGGCAAAAGCTTATCTAGATATTGAAGGAAAACGATAAATTTTATCACCGAAATCCTTAAATAGAAATTTCAGTTATTTTTTATATGAAAAGATTATTGATTATACTAATATTATTAGTAGTTGTACCAAGTCTTTTTGCTTTAAACCTCGAAGTTGAAAAAACAAGCAAAAATGAAGTAATGATTATCGGATTAAACGAACCAGCAAGATTTGATTTAACTCTTAAAAATTATGGTCCAGAAGACAATCTTGTTTTTTACACATACTTTAGTCAAAGCATTTTTCCAAAAGGAACAGTTAATATTCAAGAAGAAAAAGTAAAAGAAATTCAAGTAGAAATATATCCTCCTGAAAATATTAAAGAAGGCTATTCACAATTCCAATTATTTATTCGTGGACAAGATAATTCAGAAGTTATAAAACCTTTAACAATCAATGTTGTTGAATTTCAAGATATTTTTGAAATTGGTTCAGGAGATATAGATGCTGAATCAAAAACAATTGAATTATATATCCAAAATATAGTAAATTTTCAATTCAAAGAATTAGATGTTAAGTTCTCTTCTGCATTTTTTGAAATAAATGAAAAATTTTCATTAGGTCCATTTGAAAAAAAGAATTTTACAATAACTCTTGATAAAGAAAAATTCAGCAAATTAATGGCAGGATATTATACTATGAGTGCTGAAATAAAAACAAAAAGTTTAGAAACAATTATAGAAGGAACAATAAATTTTCAAGAAAAGAATATTTTAACAACAAATAAAAAAAATTACGGAATAGTAATAAACACTCAATTAATAACGAAAAAAAATGAAGGAAATGTTCCTGAGATAGTAAGCACAGTTATAAAGAAAAATATAATCTCAAGATTATTCACAACATTTACACCAGAACCAGATTATATTGAAAGGCAAAAGGGATTTGTATACTACACTTGGGAGAATGAATTACAACCAGGACAGTTAATAGAAATAAAGGCAAAAACAAATTGGATATTTCCATTAATAATAATTGTATTAATTGTATTAATTGTTGTTTTACTGAAAAAAACATCTAAAACAAATATCACAATAAGAAAAAGAGTTTCATTTGTAAGAGCAAAAGGAGGAGAATTTGCATTAAAGGTTACAATAATAGTTAAAGCAAAGAAATATCTTGAAAAAATAAGTATTATTGACAGATTACCTCCACTAGTAAAAGTTCATGAAAGATTTGGTTCAGAAAAACCAACTCGTGTAGATGAAAAAAATAAAAAATTAGAGTGGCAATATGAAAAACTAGAACAAGGAGAAGTTCGTATTTTAAATTACATAATTTTCTCAAAAATAGGGCTTCTTGGAAAATTTGCATTACCAAGAACTACTGCTATTTTTGAAAGAGAGGGTGTTGTAAAAGAATCAGTTTCAAATAAAACTTTTTTCCTTGCAGAAGCAGCAAAAAAAGAAAAAGATGAGTACGCAAACCAATAAAAAAATAAAATCAGAATTAGAAAAATTTACAGAATTAACTATATCTGGTTGGCATAATGAATTAGAAGGAAAAGGATATAATATTAATGTCTCAAGGGTAACATCTCATACTGCAATACCTAAAGACATAAAAATAGAATATATGAAATCATTAATAAATTTATTTGAAGAAATTTATGAAAAAAAATTAGGTTATGAAATTAATGTTGAAAAACCAGAAAGAATGAGCGGAAGCAAAGAACCAATTTCAAAAAGAGTTATTTCTGTTTGGTATAAAAACAATAGGCAAAATACATAAGTTAATTAAAATAAAACTCATCTTCTATCTTAAGAGTTATAATTTCACCTGATTTTAATTTCAACAAAGGTGCAAGAGAAATTTTTTGAACTTCACTAGTATTAAATTTTGTTAATCCTAAATAAAAAGATTTTTCTTGTAACTCATCTAATATAATTTCTTTTTTCAATATTTCACTTTCATAACCATCTAAAAATACAAAAACCAAACCAGCAAGTTCTTCTTCTCCTGAATTTCTCTTAACTTGAACCTCAATAAAAGAATCATTCAAAACAACAGCTCTTTTTATTTCTAAATCCAAAGTTAAAGTGTTTAAATCAATTTTATCACTTCCTTCTCTAATAACAGTAAAAGTAATAAGCATAATAAAAGAAACTCCAATAATAGATAATAAAATAATTATTACAGTAGATACAATAGTTGAAACACCTTTCACCCCTTTGCTTTTCATTTAAAACAAAACATATTTTCATTAATAAAACTAACTAAAAAGAAAAAATATCCCTCCACCAAGTAAGTTCAAATAGTTTATTTAAACCTTATAGTGCAAGGTGAGTAATATTATTCTTTTTTTATTAATAAAAAACCAAATCAAACCAAAAGCAAATATCATAAATGATTCTGTGTTAAATCTTATGAAAGTCAGTAGCCAGGGGACATTGAAACCGTTATGCAAAAGCAAGATTGTGGTTCCATATAACAATACATAATATCCAATCATTATTGCGATAACTAGGATTAGTTTCTTAATCAAAATTTTCCATGAATTAAGATAAAGAGAGACAGTCAAAGCAATAATTGTAAGTATTTCATAAAAGGTCTGATAAAGCACAAGCTCTCCTGTTGTTGTAGATAAAATAACTAAGTCTTTAGAGGATACAACTGCTACTTTTAATCCAAAACCAAATATAAAAACAAAAAAGCTTGTAAGATAGCCGATAATAATTCTTAGAAGATTAAAAGGAATTAAATAAATTATAATAAACAAAATAAAATTAATTCCTACTGCTGTTAAAAAAAATTTAATTGGCTTCATTTTGAGCTATTCCTCATATAATAAAGAACAATTATCAACGTGAAGATGAAAAATGTAGAAGGCCACAGAAAATCATGTGCTAGGTTGAATATTTTTGTTCCAAAAAAAGTCGCAATAATTATTGTAAATAATCTTACAGTATTTAATCCAATAAGCATCAACAACCCAAATAAAACATATTTCCAACTTTTTTTTGATATGCCGTATGCAAAAGCGAAGGCTAAAAATAGTGAATACATTGCAGCACCAGTACATTCTTTTGCTATTATCATTGAAATTGAATTCACCACAAGTGTATTTTCAGCTAAAGTCACTGTTCCCTTTCCTATTATAAAAAGAAAACCTTTCATCAATAGAACAAAGAGATTTATCAAGAAGTTATTTACAAAGTTTATATTAAATATCCAACTAAGTAAAAGAAAAATAAATAAGAACTTAATAACAAAAAAAATATATTTTTTAGCAGATTTATTGTT
Organism: Candidatus Woesearchaeota archaeon; assembly: GCA_964447315.1. Taxonomy (GTDB): domain Archaea; phylum Nanobdellota; class Nanobdellia; order Pacearchaeales; family GW2011-AR1; genus MWBV01. The sequence continues at coordinate 13,981 of CAYURQ010000013.1, read as the reverse complement.
TGCCATATTCTTTTAGCCCGTAAAGGCCAAGTGCTAAAACAACCATAACTAGAAGTATAAAAAGACTTTTATCCATAATTGGAACTGTCTTTGTAGACATTGGTAATACATCAAATCTTGTCCAATCAAATCTTTCATCCCTTTCTGCTCCGAAAACCATTCTAACTTCTACATATTCATTAGCAGTTATTATTTCAGTTTGAGCTTCATTGTTTAGACAATAAAAAGGATATAATCCATCTGTTATATCTGCATTATAGTTTGTATCAGAAGTTTTCTGGGTTGTATCCCCATCTGTTCTATATTCAAAACAAGCATAAAAAGCTCTTGGTTGGACAAACTCTAATGTCACTTCACCTGCATCAACACTAACTTCATTTACATGTGCCCATCCATTAACCCGGTTGTCATCATTTGTACTTGGAGTAACTGCATTTATCTCTGCTACAACAAAACTCACAACAAACAACATTAAAACTAAACTTAAAATCACTCTTTTGTTTTTCATTTTTAAGACCAAATAATTTAGTATCTTTTATATATAAAGATAATTATCCTATAAAACATATTTTTTGTAATTACTCAATATAAGTTAAAAAAATTATTTGCTAATAACCAACAATTTACTCAAATCATTATAATGTAATCCTGCTCTACCTCTACCGTCTTCAATTTCAATTTGATAAGAAGTATTACCTATATTCTCTCCCAAAATTCTTCCATAACACCATTCCTGATGATAATCTTTGAGAATCACTTATGACCCAATAATACTTCGAATAAAATCTCTTGTACCTGCTTGTATTTATTCCTTTCTAATCTTTTATTCAAAAATAAAATATCCCTCAACCAAGAAAATTCATTTATTTATTTTTAGGAATAAGAACTGTGGTTTTTATCTATTTTTTATTTCTTCCACCAAAATAAAATCCAATAGAAGCAATTATTATTAGTGCTAAAACTCTACCCAATGCTTCCCCTCTTTCAAAAGAATCTAATCCTAATGCAGAAAGAATGATTAAAACTGAAACAAGAAAACACAATAAAAGAACATAAATCCAATATTGTTTTGTTGTTAATCCAAAGACAAAATATTTTTCATTTTCTTTCATAAAAAAAGAACAAACCAGGGACTTATAAACTTGTCCCTGATTTTAACCATTTGGTTATCCCTCCACCAAGAACAGAATAGAAGTTTTCATTTGCATAGGGGATTTTAGGATTTTTTCTTCTCTTTAATTTATTTCAAAACGACTAATGCTTCCACACAAAATTTCTTCTCCATCAACTATTAGGTATTGGGTTGCTCTTATTTCTTTTACTTTAAAATTAATATCTCCAACTATGACTTCTTTTGTCGTTAATCCAGGAATGTTTCCTGGAAAATCTTTAATAACTGGCTCTTCTGACAAATCTCTTTCTATTATTAATTTAAACCCTCCCATTTCTACTCCTTCCTGTGTTCTATAAATATTTATTTTATATTCTCCTTCAGAAATTTCTGTTACATTACTTATTTCAATATTTGATTGGAAACATTCAAGTTGGTGGGGAATAGGAACAGGCCTTGGATTATTTAAGTTATTTATAATTATTAAAGCAAATACCCCTACTATTATTAAAACCACTATAATAAAAATAAAAACAATGTTCCTTTTTTTCATAATCAAAAATAGATTAGAATGTTTTTAAATATTCCTTAAAAAATAAAATCCCTCCACCAAGATTCGAACTTGGGATCTTCCGGGTGCTGTTAACATCCTGATCTTCTGACTTTTAGGGCTTCATTTAATATCCTAATCTTATGATTATCAATGGACTATCCACCTTAGTTATCTACAGCCAGACGCTTTAACCACTAAGCTATGGAGGGATTGTTGTTTTTGTTTTAAGCCACCATAGCCTTCTCTTCCTGTTAAAAAGGAGGGGATACCGTAAGGGGAACCTTGGTGCCCCACGTAAGCTATGGAGGGATTGTATAAACAAACCTCTGAAATTCTAAGATAATTTTCTTTTTTAAAAGTTGTTATTATAAAATTATATAAACATTCTTTACAAAGTAATAATATGAAAAAAAGAGGTAAAAAAGCACTCTCTCAAATTATTGCAGTAACAATAATAATCATGTTAGCAATAACCTCAGCAGCAATTGTTGGAAGGCTTGCTTTTGGTTTAATAAAGAAAAACGGAGAAATAATTGAGATAAAAACAGAACTACTTAAAGAAGATTTTAGAATTAAAAAAGTATTAATCAATGAATCAAATTATTCTGATATAAAATTAACTGTTTGCTGTGCAACAAAAGATGTAAAATTAACAAAACAAGAAGAAATAAAAGAACAACAAAAAGAAATAGATTTCTCTTTGGTTATTGACCGTTCAGGAAGTATGAGGCAGAGTGGATGGACATTAGGATTACAAGGAGGAGCAATACCAATTCAAGAATACAAAAATCTTAGTGTCCCAAGAAATGGATATAGCAATTCAAATACATTTTCTGTACCTCCTGGAACAGAAAGATTAGCAGTTTCTTTAAACTGGGATAGAAAAAAAGGATATAATGGTTCAGAAGGTTCTGAATTTGCACTTAATTTAATAAATCCGTCTGGAACCTGGATATTTGGAACAGGAAGACCTGGAGTTGGAGGAATTGTTGATCCTCCGAGTGATGTTGGACAAGGAAATGAATATTTCAGTGGAATATCAACTAAACCTCAAATAGTATATGTTGAAAATCCTAATTCTGGAGATTGGGAAGTAATGGTTTATGGATGGAATTTAAGACCAAGTACAAACAGACCCCCTTCTCAAGAAGTTAATGTTTCTGTTTTTATTGGAGATTCTTCTGAAATAATAAGAAATCCTACAATAATTTCTATTGATGCTGCAAAAGATGCTTCAAGAAATTTCGTAAATAACATCAGAGCAGAAGATTATTGTAATTATGTTGTATTTGGAAGTTATGGGGAATTAAAACAAAGCATAACTTCAAACAAAAACAATCTCCTTTTAGCAATAGATGATACAGGAATGGAAGGAGGAACAGCAATACATACTGGAATACAAACTTCATCAAATGACTTAATAAATAATGGAAGAATTGATACAGAAAAAATAATGATTTTATTAACAGATGGGCAAAATGATATAGGACCGGAAATTGTAATTCAAGAAGCAGAAAACACAAAATCCCAAGGAATAAGAATATTTACAATAGGTTTAACAGGATTTGTTGATTCAGAAATGTTAAGCGCAGTTGCATCAAATCCAAATGATTTTTATTATGCACCAGATGCATCTGCACTTCAAACAATTTTCAACGCAATAAGAGAAAGAATAGTAGAAACATATTATTCAGAATTATTATCACAAAAATTTTTAATAGTTTTTAGTAATAAAACTCAAACATATAAAGAAGAAATAACAAGTCAAAACATAAAACCCTTAGAAACAAAAACATTTTCTTTTGATTTACAAGGAAAGATATCCAATATTTCTAAAATTCAAATATATCCTGTAAAAGAAAGAGAAAATGGAAAAGAAGTTATAGGACAAATACTACAAATATATGAAATTTCTTAAAAAATAAATAACTTTATATTTTAATAATATTTGTTATTTAAAATCCACTTGAATTAAAATACTTATAACAAGGTTCATTGATTCCTTTTAAATTAACTCTCTCCCATCCAGCTTTATTAGTTATATAATGAATAGCTATACTAAATAAATGCTTGTAATCAACTTCCAAACTTTTTGAATCATGATTAACAAAAGGCTTTACTACTTTTTCTAATTCACTTTTCTTAAAAAACTTAATTTTAAATTTTTCATTAAAAGAAACATTCTCTAAAAATTCATCCAAAGCATAATTAAAATCAATTTTATTTCTTTCTTCCATAATTTAATAGTGATAAAAGAATTTTAAAATCTTTTGCTAAAAGAAAACAACTTTCAAAAAAACTACAATTCAAAAATAGAAGAATTTAAAAACACTAATGTTCCTAATAAAAATTATACTAAAACGAGGTATAAAAATAATGGACGAAGAATTCAAAGAATTCGAGGACGAAGAAACCTTGGATGAAGATATTGATAATCTAGCACTAGATGATTAATTAATTTATTCAAGAAAAAGCTTTTTCTTTTATTTTATTTTTTTAAATTTAAAACCAACTGATTATTTTCAATAGACATTTCATCAAAAGAAGAATTAATAACAAAGGTTATTTTATCTATAGAAATTTTATTAACCCAAATATTATACAATGAAATTTTAGTGCCATATCCAACTTTTAATCCTTCTAAATTTATTTCCTTAACCATTTTATCATCAGCATAAATTAAAATTTTAGTATTTTTTGAATCAATAATTCCTTGATTTCTTACGCTTAAATTAGCATTAAGATATTTTCCATTTAAATTTCCTTGAGCATCTTCAAAAGCTAAATCAGGATAAGAAGGAATAGAATAAATATCATTTATAAATGCAGGAATATCATCTCCAATTGTTTGAGAACACTTTGTTATTTCATACATTATATTATCTTGATTTTCAGAGTGATCAAATCCCAAAACATGAAATAATTCATGCAATGCAACATTTGGTTTAGAACATTTTGGCTCTCTTAATAAAAGAATTTTTCCTTTAAAAATAATATTTAAATCTCCAGAAACAGTTATATTTGTTGGACCTCCTTCTCCAGCAATAAACATTCCCCCTTCAATTCTAGTTTTACTATCACAATCAACAATTATTTCTTCATCAAAAGAAACAGGATAAAAATTAAGAATTGTTAAATTCTCAATAATTTCAAAAGCCTCCTCCATTGAAGCTTTTTTTTGTAAATTACAATCTGGACTTATCCTATAAGAAATATCTGTAGAAGGGAATCTCATATTATTATAAAACTGCATTTTAGAATAATTACCTTCTAAATTAAAATTTGAATTTTCTGGTTTAGAAAAATCAAGTTCATTCATATTATATGGAATAAATAAATACACAGTTAATAAAATTACCATAACCAAAGTAAATACCATTAATAATATTCCTATCCACCTCATCAAATTACTCAGTTAAGAGAGTTTTTAAAATTTTATAAATAAAAATAAAAAATTAAACCTAGTATCAGAATGTAAAAAAGTTTATAAATAAAAAATGCATATAAATTTAAAATGAAGGTGAAGATATTATTAATTTTTTGTGCTTTAGCTTTAATGCTAGTTCCAGTAACAACGGCAATGGAAACTTCAATAGTTATTCATACTATTCCAGGATACAAAGCAATGATTCGATTCTTACACCCTGATTATCAATACTCAAGGGTTTTAGAAAGCTTCCATTATACAGCCAATATGAATGGGGATATTATTTTTAATTATGATTCTTCATTAGATACTTTTGATATGGACATTTGGTTAACTTATGAAGGAGAAAAAATGGGTAATAAAAGATTTGATGAAAGTTTCAATGCAGGATTTGATATTGAAATTGAATTTTATCCTTCTTGGTACACTCCACCGATAAAAGAATCTCAAGAAACAGAAACTAATGAAACTCTAAATGAAACTCAAAACAATGAAACACTTATCCAAACAAATGAATCAGAAACAACAGAACAAACATCATTAGAACAAGAAAGTGAAAAAACATCAACTCCTATAGAACAAGTTAAATCAGAAAAAGAAAGAGTAACTGCTTTCTCTATAGAAGATGGAAAAGTATCAATAAGTGCAAAAGGATTCTTATATATTTTTGGATTATTTATTCTAGGAATTTTAATATTTTTAGGAATAAAACATTCTCACCATGTTGAGAAAAAAATAAAAGAAATAACAGGCAATGAAAAAAACAATAAAAAAGAAATTAAAATAAAAAAAGTAAGCGAATTAAACAAGAAAAAATCAAGCAAGTTAAAAGACCAAGAAGAAAAAATAGAAAAAGCAAAGAAAATGATTGAAGAAGCCCAAGAAGAAATTCAAAAAATGAAAAATCCAAATCAATCTAAAATTGATGAAATAAAAAAAAGATTAATTGAAGATGAAAAAGAATTATTAAGACTTAGAAAAGAAGCAGGAGAAATTAACTAAAAAAATTATTTCAAATCATTGCCAAAATATTTTTCAAATCTATAAGCAAAATAATATCCATCCCTAATTCTTCCTTCAATACCTAATCTAATTAATCCCTTATTTAAACGAATATCAAAAACCCTATAACCTTCATCTCCATTACCAACCTCTTTATATAAATTTTCTCTGAATGTTCCTGAAGAATCCTCACGCCAACAAACCTTAACTAAATCCCCTACTCTAAATTCATCTACTTTAGACTTACCACAAATATTAATCCTGGCAAAAGAAATAGGCTCTCCCAAATGAATTAAATCTATTGGTGTCATATTTTTTTTAGCCTCTCTTTGATCTGTCATGAATATCCATAAAAAAACTTAAGAATATATAAAGATTATTATAACAAAATGAAAACTTTTCTTGAAAAATTAATAATTAGTAACCTTTAAAAATAAAACAACATATCATTTTCTATTGCCTCGGTAGTTTATGCACTCCATGAAACACAAAAAGACAACGTAAACCCCCGAGCCAAACATAGACAATGCCTCGGTAGTTTAGTGGCTAGAACACAAGCCTGTCGCGCTTGAGGTCCGGGTTCGATTCCCGGTCGGGGCGTGTTTTTACTCAAAAATAATAACAAAAACACAAAATTTATAAATGATTTAATTCTTGAATTTTTATGACAAAGAAAAATATTGAAAATATTCCAATGAGTGTGGAAGAAATGAGTAAATTAAATCTAAAAGAAGGAACTCCAATTGAAATAACTCTTGTCTCTGGAAATCCCAAACATAAAATTGAAGGGTTTCCAAGAGTGATGGGATATTATAAAAAAGGGACAATAGAGGGAATTCGTATTAGCAATATTTTTGATAAAGAATGGCATGAATCAAACAATTATGATTTAAATGAAATTCAAAATATTAAAATATTAAAATATAAAAAATAAAATGGCAATAGATAGAATAACTCTTGAAAGTTTAGAAGGAAGAGAAGATTTGAGAAAAATTGGAGAGATTTGTTTTAAACTTCATCTAAAATTTGAAGGGAAAGACTGTTGGGATAGGAGCCACTATATGAAATATGTTTCTGGTAAGTTATTCAATGGAGAATTATTTTCTAGGAGTGTTCTTTCTAATAGATTAGTTAAAAAAGTTGATGAAACAGAATTTTTAGAAGAAGTAAACAAAGGATTGGTTAGGGGTAAAGGGTATTTATCAGAAGCAAAATATTCTAATCCGATCATAGGGAAAAAAAGAGTTAAAGGAATTTTGTACGAGGAAAAACAAAATTAACTCTAAAATTGGGAGCCTGGACAAAATATACCTTTCTCGGTCGGGGCGTATCATGGATTTGAAAAATCCATTTTATTCTGTTGGAATCCGGACTTTAGTCCGGAACTAGTTCGATGCCCCGCTATAGCGGGTCGGGGCGTATATAATGCTGAAAGCATTATTAATTCTCGGGATGTCGAAAAATAGGTTTAAATTCAAAGGGAAATTGATTGTTAAGAAACCGTAGGTGTCTTACAGTTCGATAGGAGGTCGGGGCGTTCTGATTTTTTTCAGGGTATCAAACCATTTTTAAACTAATAATTATTAATGTATTTATGAAGAAGTGGACAATCATAAGCATTATTCTAGCAATTATAATCATTATTAGTTTAGTAATTATTTTTTATCCTAAATCCATTCAAGAAAAGAAAACAATTAATGAATTTGACTTAAATGAATTAATATATAATGTTTCAGAAGAGCAAGAAATTACATTTATTTCCAGTTGGATTGAACATCTTGAAAGATGTCAAGGCCATTCACAATACTTAACTATGCAAGAAAAATATGATGCGGGATATAATCAAGATTGCCAAGAAGTTAATGATTTAGATAATCAAACTCTAGACAAATTAAAGTCAATTGAAGATATTTCTGGAATTTTATTATATGATGGCAACAGGATAGATTCTAATTACAATTTAACAGAATGTGAAACATTATGGAAGTTTACTTATCAAACTATTGTTGCAAGATTAAACTATTTTCCAATAACAATATATAAATGTTCAAACAACTTTTATCTTAATTCTGGTCACTATCCAGGAGCTCCAGATATAAAGATATATTATTTAAATCTAAACAAAAGTGAAACGTACTTGAAATTATTAGATAATTAATAACTCCCTATGCTCTCCCAGTCAGGGCTTATAACCCTACATTTTGGTAAAAACAATAAATTTATAAATATGTAGGTATACTATTTTCTATGGTAGAAATTAAAAAAATTAAGAAAAACAAGAAAGAATACTTTTATCTTGTGCATAGTTATAGAAAAGGTAAATCTGTAAAGAAAAAGCAGTTTTACTTAGGAGATTCTATGCCAAAGGATATTGAAGAAAAAAAGAAAGAATTTATGCAAGAATTTTATAAAGAGAAATTTTTGAATGATATTAATAATATAAAAGATAATTTTAATTCAGAATACAATTCAATGCCAAATTCTGCAAAAGAAAAATCTAAAGAGACTTTTACTACTAAATTCACATATAATACTCAAAGGATTGAAGGAAGCACACTTTCTTTAAAAGATACTGCAAATCTTCTTGAAAGAGGAATAACTCCTGCTTCAAAACCTGTAAGAGATGTAAAAGAAGCAGAAGCCCATAAAAAGGTTTTTTTTCAGATGTTAGAATATAAAGGAAATTTAAATTTACAAATCATCCTAAAATGGCATAGTGAACTATTGAAACAAACTGCAGAAGATATCTCGGGAAAAATTAGGATTCATGAAGTGGCTATTTCTAGATCAAAATTTAAACCTCCAATGCACTTGGAATTAGAATTTTTATTAAAAGAATTTTTTGATTGGTATAATAAAGAAAAGAAAAAACTTCACCCAGTTGAATTAGCAGCATTGACTCATTTAAAGTTTGTAACAATTCACCCTTTCTCAGATGGAAATGGAAGAATTTCAAGATTAATGATGAATTTTATCTTAAAGAAATATAAATTTCCTATGTTAGATATCCCATATGAGAAAAGGGATAGTTATTATAATGCTTTAGAAAGAGCACAAGTCAAGAAGCAGGAAAATATTTTTGTTCAATGGTTTTTTAGAAGATATCTGGCAGAATACAAGAGTTATTTGAAATAATCCTCTTATTCAAGATTTATTTAAATATTATTTTTCAAATGAAGTTCTTTTAGAAATTAAATATTTTTTATATACAATAAAACCAATAAATAAACCAAAGAAAATTAAACATACTATTACTGTTGCAATTACACTTGGGTATTGTCCACCAAAACCTTTTTCAGATATATGCTTAAGTAATATGCCCAAATATGCCCAAATCAATACAAGAGCATAAGAAATATTTTTATCTTTATACATTCGTAATATTCCAATTGATGTACCCATAATTAAAATAAAACTTGTCCAAATGAAATTAGAAATTCCAAATCCATTCCAATTTATACTTACCAAAAATACAGTTACATTTGCAATTGTTGCTACAGTTATCCAGCCAAAATAAACACTAAAAGGTATAGAAATAAATATTTTTTCTCGTGAAGTTAATTTTTCAAGCCTAAGAATATCTGCTATCTTAATAAGACTTACAAGCAATATTACCATTATTATTAATGATAAACCTATAAAATCATAATGCCATGCAAAAATCCAAAAAATATTAGCAATAGAGGTTATAATAAAAAGAACATTAATTTTTTTCAAAAGCTCTTCTTTTTTTTCATTTTTCTCTTTTTTAAAATATATAAATTGAAAGATTATATATCCTGCAAGCAAAAAGTAAATAAGACCCCAAATAGAAAAAGTTATGCCTGCTGGAGTAAAAAGATTAGGATAAGCATCAGATATGGCTCCAGTTGAACGGTTATTTAAAGGCAAACTATTGGCTAAAAAATTTACAACTACCATTGCAATATAAAATATTACTGCAGAAATTTTTAAAGATATATTTTTCATAAAATATCTTGTCTTCATATATTTAAAAATATTTTTTATTTTATATTTACAAGAATTAAACAAAAATAACAAATCCACAAAATTTACCTAGTTTTTACATGTAAAAATCTATTCAATAGATATTTGTATTTTTTTATGTCTCTTTAAAGTAACAAAAAAATAAAAAGGTTTAAGTAAGCTTATGTATTAATAAATATATGAAATGCCCAAAATGTAAAGGAAATATGAAGTCAAATATTGAAGAAAAATCCTACGTTTGTGAAAAATGCAAAAATGTAATCAAATGGGGGAATCAAATAAAAGTACATAAAATTCCAAGATTTAAAAAATTTTAATCTCTAAAAAGTTATTTTTTAACTAACTTCTTCTTATTCAATTCTTTTATTTTTTCCTTATTCTTTTTTTGCGCTAGCTTAGCTTCATCAGACATAGGCTTCTTACCAGTAATCATTTTTTTATGCATTCCACGCTGAGAATTTTTTCTTTTCCTTTTATGTGCCATTATAAGCTCAAATAAAATGTATATATAAATATATGCAATTAAATTTTCTTTATTAATCAAAAATTAAAGATAGATTTATAAGTAAAGATATTTTTCTAATTGAGCTGGTTTAAGTGAAAGTATTCTTTTTCTTTTATCCTTTAATAATATGAGACAAAATAATAAATTTAATAATAAAATTCCTGAAAAGTTTTCTACTTGTTCTTGTGGAAACAAAGTAAAATTAAAGATACAAAAAAACTATCCATATGGAAAAAAATCAAAAGGAGTAATATCTAAGTACTATTTATGTGAAAAATGCAGGGAAAAAAGGTTTGTAATTGAAAATCAAAATAAAAGACGAAAATAAATGCAATACAATATCACCATTTAATTTATAAAATATCCTTTCCAAAAAATTACAATGGGATTATTTAATATATTTAAGAAAAAATCTGCAAAAGAAAAAGAACCTGAAATACCTTCAGAGGAACTTCAATTATCAGAAGTTAATTCTTGGATAAAAAAACAATTAAAAAAACTTAATTCAGATGAAGAAAAGGCAATTTCTGAAATAAAAAATAAAATCCAAGAATACATTAAAGAACTAAAACAAAGAATAAGTATATTGCAAGAAGTTAATGTTGATGAAAAAGCAGGACAAGATAATTATAAAACAATCTCAAAATCAGGACGTGAAAAATATATTGAAATGCTTCATCAAATGTTTGAAAGATTTGAAAACATAAATCAAGATAATTTAAAAGATTATATCCAAAGGGCAAACACTATTTTTCTTGATTTTGAGAAAAACTCCAGAAAAAATTATGAACGTGCAACAGTATTAATTGGAAAAGAAATGGTTGCAATAAAAGATACTTTAAAATCATTCTCAAAAGAACTTTTAGATATTTTCCAAGAAAAAAGAGAAATAATAACAAAAATTTTAGAATTAGAAAAAATAAAAGAAAAATTAAATGAATATCACTCAAATGAAAAAGACCTTGAAGAAACAATAAAACAATATTCAGAACTTGAAAAAAATCTAGATAAAAAACAAAAAAATAAAAAAGAATTAGAAAAAGAATTGCAAGAATTGAAAAAAAGCAAAGAATATCTTGAAAACCTTTCCAACAAAAGGAAAATAAAAACAAGTGAAGAAGATTTAAACAGAGAAATAATGAGCTTAAAACAAATGATTGATTTCAAAGCCCTAGCTAATTTCTTCCATATAAATCCAAAGCAGATGGAAGTTGTTAAGCACTGTAAAGAAGACTTTCAATCTTGCTTTATGAAAGACTTTGGAAATTCAATAATATTCTTATTAGATGAATCAAAAAAAAATACAAAACAAATTCAAGAAAAAACTTATGAAATTAAAAAACAAATTCAAGAAATTGAAAAAATAAAATTAGAAATTCAAGAAGATCCTACAATCTCGTTAGAGAATAATATAAAAAACACTGAAGAAGAAATTCAAGAAATTGAAAAAGAAATTGAAAAAACAAAAGAACGTGAAATAAATCAAGAACATCAAAAACAAAACCTATTAGAATCATTAAAATCAAAACTTTCTAGAATGAATGTTGAAATAATTAATTAATCTCATATATACTTATATAATAAAATATATTTCTAATATCATGAAAATAAAAACAAAAAAGCAAAATAAAGATGGAATTGTAAGGCTTGAAACTTCTGGAGAAATAAAAGAAATAATCATTAATGAAGATTTAATGAATACAAAAAATGCAACTATAAGTTTGTGCTTCAGAGGAAAAGAAGGTTCTGGAATTGTTGAATTATCTCCAAAAGAAATAAAAATATTACAAAAAGAACTTGAAATAAAACAAAAAATTCTTGGAGATGTTAAAATATTTAAATTCAATAAATAATTTTTCTAAGCAGCATTACTCTGATAAAGTATTTTAGCTAAAC
>CAYURQ010000013.1:0-1490 GCA_964447315.1 Candidatus Woesearchaeota archaeon | reverse complement strand
CTTGCACTAGCTCTCTTTGACATTTTTCTAACTCTTTTATAAGCACCAGGATTAGTTTCCTTAAGATTATATAAAAATTCAGAACCTCTATGCTCTCTAAAATATTTTTTATTTATTTGCTTATCTGTATTATAAAATCGAAATATCATTTTAATATTATTTCCTATCAGATTTAGGTTTTATAACTTTCACACCAGCCATGTAAGGCCAAAGTACTTTTGGTACTTTGATACTTCCGTCTTTTTGCTGGTTGTTTTCCATTAATGCAATCAATGCTCTTGGAGAAGCAATAACAGTATTATTTAATGTATGTGCAAAATACAACTTTCCTTTGTTATCAATTCTAATATTAAGCCTTCTAGCCTGTGCATCAGTTAAATTACTGCAAGAACCAAGTTCAAAGTATTTACCCTGCCTAGGACTCCATCCCTCAACATCTGCTGATTTAGATTTCAAATCAGCTAAATCTCCTGAACAACACTCTAAAACTCTAACTGGAATATCTAATTCTCTGAAAACATCAACAGTATATTTCAACATTTTATCATACCATTTATAGGAATCCTCTGGTTCACATAAAACAATCATCTCTTGTTTTTCAAATTGATGTAATCTATAAAGCCCTTTTTCTTCTATACCATGAGCTCCAACTTCTTTTCTAAAACAAGGTGAGAAACTTGTTAATGTAAAAGGTAATTTTTTTCCAATAAGAGTTTTATCTTGAAATCTTCCAATCATTGAATGCTCAGAAGTTCCAATCAAGTACAAGTCTTCATCTTGAATTTTATACATCATATTATCCATCTCCTGAAAACTCATTACCCCTTCAACTACTTTCTTTCTAATCATATATGGAGGAACAACTAATTCAAAACCCTGTTTAATCATATAATCTCTTGCAAAATTTAAAACAGCAGTATGTAATAAAGCTAATTCCCCTGTTAAATAATAAAAACCATTACCAGAAGTATCTCTAGCAGAATCAAAATCTACTCCATGAATTCTCTCAGCTAGTTCAGCATGATTAAAAATTTCATAATCAAGTTTTTTTGGAGCTCCTTTTGGAATTTTTTCAACTTCTTTATTTTCACTATCATCTTTACCTAAAGGAACTGATTCATGAATCATATTTGGAATTTTATACATAATTTCTTTAATTTTATCTTGAAGTTCAGCACGCTTTACATGAATTTTTTCAATCTCTTCTGGAATTTTTTTAGCTTTAGCAAGCTCTGAAGATGCACTTTTTTTAGCTTTTTTCAAATCAGCAATTTTTTTTGAAACAGAATTACGTTCTGAACGTAATTTATCTTCATCAAACTTTAATTTCCTCCATTTCTCATCTAATTTAAGAACTTCATCAACTAATTTAATCTTATCATTTTGAAATTTTTTCTTTATATTTTCCTTAACTAAATCAGGATTTTCTCTAATTATCTTTATATCAATCATTTTAATAAAAAGAAATAATTGTATTTAAATTTATTGAC
>CAYURQ010000012.1:0-25312 GCA_964447315.1 Candidatus Woesearchaeota archaeon | reverse complement strand
TTAAAGGCATTTTATTTGAAAACTTTGCAACATTTCTCAATGAAGTAGCTGTATCTCGAATTGAATCATCTATTTCATAATAAGGTGCAGCACAAGGAGCTCTCTGGAAAAATTCCCAAGCAGCCTTTTCAGAATTATGTTGTTCTTCAATTAAAGGAATTATAGCTCTTTCCAAAGCAAAACCAGAACTATAACCATCTGCATCATTATGATGTCTTACAATAATAGGCCTATCTTGTATAATAGCTAATCTAATTTCAGTTGCTGCTTTAACAAAACTCTCTTTAAGTTTATCTAAAATAGGATTTTTAATCATAAAATCTTTTTGAGTAACTTTTGCTCTTTCTCTTTCAATTTCTTCAATTGATTTCAAGAATTCATCTTTTTGAGTTCCTGAAACCTCGAAAATACTTCTTATTTCACCTTCTAATTCCCCTCTAAAATCTCCTAATTCAATAATTGCTTTAACAATACTTCCCTCTTCAATCTCAGGATATGCTCTTTCTCCAGGTTTAATAAAACCCTTTAAAGCTAAACTTGCTGTTCCATCTGAAACCATAAAAATTGTAGGCCCTGCTGTTTGCACAACATTATTAACTCTACCAACAACAGAAACTTTTCCAGAAGCCTGGCCAGCATTTTTCAACAATATTTTCTTAACTTCAGTATTTTTCGAGAATTTATTAGTAGGTTTTTTCTTATTTTTACTATAATTCTTATTTACTTTCTTTTTCATTTGTCTTGCAAAAATTTCACTTTGTTTGAAAGGCAAACTAAAAATCTTGATAAAGATTTTTTGCCTTTGGTGAAAAAGTTATTTTTAAATTTAATTATAAAATGAAATAATTTTAGCTTATTAATCTTTCTTTTTCATTATTACAATAAAAAATAAAACTTAAGGCGTTATAAAGGTTTTGGTGAATCATTCAAGGATTAAAAAGTTTTGATTTCTTACCTTTTCTTTTTCCTCTTCTTATTGCAGAACCTTCTAAAATTAGCCAAACACCAATTATCATAATAATTAAACTCCCTCCAAGAGAAACCTCAATAATAATACTAAAATAAAATACAAAAGAAACAATTAATCCTATTATAATGAAAACTAATCCCTTAGTTTTATCTTTTTTACTTACCTTATTTTTACCCATAGTTAATAAAATAAATTAAAATTTAAATATTTTTCCTCTCAAAATCATTTCAAAACCTTTAAAAACCAGTTCTTGTATTAATTTCCATGCCATACAAATTTAATATAGCAACAAAACAAGGAAAAACATTCAAGCTAGAAGCAGAATCTACAGCAGTAGATGGAAAAAAATTACATGAAACTCTTTTAGGTAAAGATATTTCTGAAGATTTAGAAGGATATGAATTTGAAATAACAGGAGCAAGTGATAAATCTGGATTTACTCATATGAAAGGAGTTGAAGGATTCACAAGAAAGAAAAAACTTTTAAGTTATGGTAAAGGAATGCACAAACGTCCTAAAAAAGAAGGAAAGAAAAAACAATCAAATCCCACTCCTGGAGGTTTAAGAATGAGAAAGACAGTTCGTGGAGAAATTCTTTCAGATAAAACATCTCAAATTAATTTAAAAATTATTAAACCCGGAAAAAAGAAACTAAATGAAATTTTCTCAGACCAAAATAAAGATTCTTCTGACACAGAAGGTTCTTCTGAAAAATCATCTGAAAAAAACAAAGAGTAGTATGGAAGAAAATAAAGAAATAAAACCTAGTCTTAAATTATTTAAAACAAACATTGGAATTGCAATTAATGATTTAAAACAAAATTCTTGTATAAATGGATGTAGTGAACCTGAAAGAAGATTAAAATCATTAGAAGAATTTTCTAATATTAGTATTCAGCATCAAAGAGTATTCTACAAAAGGATGAGAGAATATAAAACAATGATGAATGAAAAATATTATCCTAACAATAATTAATAACCCAAACCTTTTTTAAGCAACTAATTTTAGGATTTTTAAGAGTTAAAAATGTCAAATAAAACAAGCAATTTACATTCTATTAATATAGGAGTTGTAGGTCATATTGACCATGGAAAAACAACTTTACTTAGCAGACTAACTGGAAAATTCACAGACACACATTCAGAAGAACTCAAAAGAGGAATAACAATAAAATTAGGTTATGCTGATTTAATAATAAGCAAGGATTCTTCAGGATTTAATATTCAAGGAAAAGGAACTCCAGAAAGATATGTTTCTTTTATTGATGCACCAGGACACGAAATGTTAATGGCAACAATGCTTTCAGGTGCCGCAACAATGGATGCTGCAATACTTGTTATTGCTGCTAATGAAGGAATAAAACCTCAGACAAGAGAGCACTTTACTGCATTGCAAGCAAAAGGAATTAATAATTTAATCATTGTTCAGAATAAAATTGATTTAGTGAGTAAAGAACAAGCCCTTGAAAACTACAAAAAAATAAAAGAATTCCTTAAAGCAACAAAAGCAGAGAATTGTCCGATTATACCAATATCTGCTCAGCAAGGAGTTGGAATAAATAAAATACTTGAAGAAATTACAAAATTACCAATTCCAGAAAGAGATACCTCTTCAAAACCAATTTTTTTAGTTGCAAGAAGTTTTGATATAAATAAACCAGGAAAAAAAATTGAAAAATTAAATGGGGGAGTACTAGGAGGAATATTAAAAAAAGGTGTATTAAAAGTAGGAGATGAAATTGAAATAAAACCAGGACTTTATTCAAAAAAAGCAAACCAAGTTGTTTACAAGCCATTAACTACAAAAATAATTTCTTTACATAGAGGTTCTGAAAAAGTTTCAGAAGTTAATCCAGGAGCAAGCATCTCAATTGAAACAAACCTTGATTCTTATTTAACAAAAACAGATTCATTAACTGGATGTGTTATTTCAACACTTGGAAATTTACCAGACATAACTCATAATATTAAAATAAAAAAATCAATTTTCAAAGAAGTTTTAGGAACAGAAGAACATCAAAAAGTTGAAGACATAAAAACAAAAGAAATGCTAATGCTTTCAGTAAATACCACAATAACTGTTGGAATTGTTGAAAAAATTCATGAAGACGAAATTGAACTTTCATTAAACATTCCTATAGTAGCAATCAAAGAAGACAATGTAGGAATTGCAAGAAACATCAACAATCATTGGAGACTAATAGGTTTTGGTGAAATAATATAAAATTTCAAAAACACTATAAATAACATCTTTTAAAGTTTCGAATATGAAATTTTATAAACTTCATATATATTAATAGATTATGAAAAGAGGGGCTTTATTCTTAATTTCATTATTATTAGTAATTACAATATTTGGATTTGTTTCTGCAAAAGATTTTCAAGATTGTCTGAAAGATGAAGATTGTCCACAAAGTTATGAATGTTTTAGCAATAAATGCTTATTAGTTGTTTGTCAAAGCAATAATGATTGCAAAAAAGGAGAAATTTGTAAATTAGAAGAATGTATAGGTGAGGGGGATAATAAATGTGGAAAATGCATTCCAAAACCAATTGAATGTATTGTTGATAACGATTGTGGAGAAGTTTTAGAATATGTTGATCCAATTCAAGAAGGGCAAATATCTGCTAATTTAAAAAAAATTCCAAAAGAAGATGTCAAATGTTTTGAAGGAGAATGTATTTACAAAGAAAGAATGTGTACTGATTCTGATGGAGGAATAAATCCTTACGAAAAAGGAGAAGTTAACATCCCTTATTTTAATCAAAGCCCAAAAGAAGATTACTGCGTAGGAGATTCTATAATTGAAAATTATTGTGGGCAAAGCAAAACTAAGGATTATATACTAAAAAACTTTCACGATAGGCCTAGAGAATATTATGTAATGATTCCCTGCAACAATGGATGTTCTAATGGAGCATGCCTTTCTCAATCAAGTGAACCAAAATATGATTTAATTAAAGATGGAGGAACATATGTATATAGTACTGGAGAACATAAAATGTATACAAGAACTTGCTCAGATTCTGATGGAAAAAATATTTGCAATATTGGAGAATTATACTCAATCCTCAATAGCCCAACATTTTCTAATTCATTCAGTGCACCAGATATTTATTATATAGAGTATGTCTGTAGAAATCCAGGATATTTTAACAAATTAATCTTAGAACATACAGGAAATAGACAAGAAATTGATAATCTTATAAATCTTCAAGAAGAAATTTCTGAAAGTTTTGAATATGAATACAATGGAAAAGAAAAAAATGTAGATCCACAAAAAAAATATAGATATGCTCACTTTAATTGTCTTCTTACTTATTGGGAAGAATATAAATATATTGATCCAAAGACTAACCCAGAACTATATAAAAATAAATATAAAAATCATAGCGGATTTTTAGGAGGGGCTCCAACACCTTGTAAAACATATAATGAATGGGAAAAAGAAGCGCAAGAATATTGTGAAAAAAAATATTGTAAAAATGAAGGAAATTGGGGAGACACATTCAACTTTTTTAATTGTACTATAAACTCATTAGAATTATCGCAAAGATGTGATGAAAAACCTTTAATAAAAAAATGTATAGAAAATCAAGAAAAAAATTGTTCTGAATATCCTTGTGGAGAAAACAAAGTAAATATTTGTCATCTCCCAGGAAATCAAGGAGAAGTAATGCTATGTGTAAATAAAAATGCTGTTGAAGCTCTTTTAAAACAAGGAGATTATTGTGGACCATGCATAGGAGAAAATAAAAAAGATTTTTATGAAATGGATTTATTTGAAATAGAAGAAATACCTGAGATTATTCAAAAAGACAATATTCAAGAAACTACTCAAGAAGAAGAAATTTGTGAAACAGACTTAGATTGCCCTGAAAATGAAATTTGTGAAGGAAATTATTGTTTGAATGATGAAAATAAAAATGGATTTAGGCATTACAATGTTGTTTGTGAAAATAATCAAGAATTAAACTTTGGTTCAGAATTATCATGTGAAACAGAAAGAACTTGGAACAAACTTGCTTACCAAGGATGCCAAGCACTAAACTCTGAACCAAAAATGGCAGGATACAAAGAAACCTGTGTTGTTGGGGAAGTAACACCAAAAGAAAATTCAAAAGAAAATATTACTTGTGAAAATTCTTGTTTGTTAGATGGAAATTGTTATGAATTTGGATACAGAAAATCCAGAATGTTTTGTTCTGAAGAAGGAGTATTTGTATTGCAATTGCCTTCTGAAAGTTCTTGTGAAAATAATTTTCAGTGTGAATCAAATTTATGTCTAGATGGAAAATGCATAAACCAAAGATTGCTTAAAAAAATTATTGAATTTTTCCAAAACATCTTTACTAGTTCTGGAAATGCAATAAAATTTTAATTGCAACTAGTTTCAAAAACTTTATAAATATCCTATTCATAAACTAATCATGAGTAAGAGGTTGATTGCATTATTTTTCTTGTCATTTGCTGTTATATTATTTATGTTGTCGTTTGTTTCTGCTATTGTTTTAAATGATTTAACAAAAACAAGTTTTTCATACCCATCTCCTTATGTTGTTGATGAATCAGCAAATTATGCAATTATTTATGGAACAAACGAAGATAGTGCTCTAGTTCTTGTTCAAGCAGGAAATATTAGAGAAGATTTAAATTCCTTATTAGAAAATACTGGAGAAACATTAATAATGGATTCTGAACTAGATTCCGTGAAAGACAAAAATTTAATAATTGTTGGAACATGTGGAAATAGTGTTATTTCTAGCCTAATGCAAGGAGATTGTTCTTCTTCTTTTATTCAATCCTATGGTAGCCCATATACTTCTGGAAAAACAATTTTATTGATTGTAGGTCCTGATGCTGAATCAATAGTTGAACTTGTTAGTGATTTTTTAGAAAATCCTGGAATAAAAGAACCAGTTCAAGAACCAGATTGCACATCACATGCAAACTATTCTTGCTACGATGGAGATTTATATTGGTATGATTCATGTGGTAATAAAGAAGATAAAAAACAAGATTGTGAAAATGGTTGTCAAGGTTTAACATGCATTACTTTACAAAATAATTGCACTTCTCATGCAAGTCATGCTTGTTATTCAGGTCATGTTTATTGGTATGATTCTTGTGGAATTAAAGAAGATAAAAAAGAGTATTGTGAAAATGGTTGTGAAAACGGAGTTTGTGGTGAAGTAAGTGAAACCTGTCAAAATCATTACAAGCATAAATGCGCAGAAGATGGAAATGTTTATTGGTATGATTCTTGTGGAAACAAACAAGAAAAGAAATATTCTTGTGAATATGGATGTGAAAATAATAAATGTAAAGAAAAAGAAAAGAATCAGATAGTTTTTGCAATAACTCCTAAAGCATACAAAGGAACAGAAATAACTTCTGTTGAAAAAGGAAATGAAATTTGTAAAAATGCTTTTGGAGAAGAATGGAAGTGGTTTGAATGGCACTCAGATATTGAAGGGAATTCATATGGATGGACAACAAAAGCAGAACTAAAATCTGGGCAAGAATTAGTTAATGATAAAAATCTATTTACTTGGATATGGATAGATGACCAAAGTGCTGAATGTTTTAATACAGGAAATAAATACGGTTTAACATATAATATATTTAAATCTGCATCAAATCCAGAATTACATGTTGGAACTTGCGTAAATAATGGTTATCTTGAACTATCAAATGAACAAGAATACAATTTACATTACTATAGTGGAGATAAAAAATGTAACCCATACAGTGGAGATACTCCGTGCGTATATGAGAAAAATTTATTATGTTACAATTATGAAGCAGATTCTGAGATTGCCTGTTCTCAACCAGTATGTGAAAATGGTAAAAAATACAAAGTTGGAACTGATAAAAATGGATGCCCAGTATATAAATGTGAAGAATATCAAAGACAAAAAGGATACAGATATGCTTATTGGGAATGTTATAATGAGAAAGCAAAAAAATTAGGATCTACAAATTCTTGTAAGACTTCTGAAATCTGGAAATCATACGCAATAAACGATTGTGCTGGAGAATGCTATGATGATAAAAGTAAATGCGGAGTAAACAGTTTTGGAGTGGTTGAAGAATGTTATATTAATGAAAATAATGAATGCGAAGCTTACTGCACTTTAGAATGTCCTTATGGTTATGTTGAGGGAAGTTGCAATTGTGAATGCTTAGAACCTCCAATGCCAAGTTGTCCTGAACCTCCAAGATGTGAAAATGGAAAAGTTGCAGTAGGTTCAATTAGTTCTGATATGGAATGTCCTACTTATTACTGTGATGAAATTTCTGAACCAGAAAAAGAACAAGAAGAATTATGTAAAATTTCAGATGGAGAATGGAGAACATTTAACAATGGATGTGCAGATTCGTGTGAAGCTGCTAGAGCAACTGAACCAATTGCATGTACTGAAGCATTTGTAGATAGTTGTGATTGTGGCCCTGATAAATGCTGGAATGGTGAAAAATGCGAGCCAAATGAAATTCCTGAAATAAAGTCCTGCACAGACTCATGTGCAATGAATGGAAAGTGTTATCCTTTTGGATACAGAAAATCAAGAAATTTTTGTTCTGAAGAAGGAGTATTTGTAGAACAATTTCAAAAATACTCTGAATGTGAAAATCATTTTGAATGCAACTCAAATGTTTGTATTGAAGGAGAATGTATAGGCAAAGGAGTAATTCAAGCAATCATTGATTTTATCAACAAGTTTTTTGGAGGTTCTTCAAACTCTGAATTAAAAGAAGCAGTTGTTGAAGCTCAATAACTTCAAAAATTCTTGAATTCTAAAAAGCATTTATATACTTCTTTATCAAAATAATTTCATGAAAAAAACATTTAAAAACATAAAAAACAATAATGATAGTATGAAAAAGGTG
The DNA here is from genome assembly GCA_964447315.1 of Candidatus Woesearchaeota archaeon. Taxonomy (GTDB): domain Archaea; phylum Nanobdellota; class Nanobdellia; order Pacearchaeales; family GW2011-AR1; genus MWBV01. Next base: position 17,450 of record CAYURQ010000012.1, on the reverse strand, counting down.
ATTACGTTAATATTTATTGTTAGTTTCTTATTTACAATTGGGTTGGTTTTAGCTGAAGAAATTGGATTTGAACTCGCAGAAGAAAATCCCGAAATTGTCGGGGGATGTGGAGGAACACAAGATCCAGATGCATGCTGCGTTAATTTAGGATATGATTCATGGGATAGTTCATTAGATGAATGTATTAGTACAAATGATTCAGAACCTATAAGTGAACAACAAAATACTTGTGAAACTGCCGGAGGAACTTGGAAAACATTCAACAATGGATGTGTTGATTCTTGTGATTATGCAAGAAATCCTTCTGAAATAATATGCACACAAGCAATAACAGAAGGTTGTGATTGTGGAGAAGATATGTGCTGGAATGGAGAATCATGTGAAGCAAACCAACCTGAAGAAGATAATAACACAATTGAAATTCCTATAGTTGGAGGATGTGGAGCAACTCAAGATCCTGACGCTTGTTGTGTTAATTTAGGATATGAAGTATGGGATAGTGAATTAGAGGAATGCATTATGTCATCTCAACCAGGTAAAGAAGTGAAAATAGTTTGTTGTAAAGTATATGGATATGGTTCTGAAATGCAAGAAGTTAATGTTAAATATGTATTTATAAAAGAAGAAAGATGTTCTGTTCCTGAAAATTTTGTTGGAGGAAACAGAGAAATAGTTGATAATTCTTTTTGCAGAGAACAGGTTAGAAACAGAATAAATAATAAAAAAGTTGCTCAAGAAAGACCTATTGCAGTTCAAAATGTAATTCAAGCAAGAAATAGATTAGAATACAGAATTCAACAAGCAAATGGAACTTGCCCTGCCAATTGCACATGTGAAGGCTCTACAATAAAATGTACAACCCAAGATGGAAACAGAGAAATAATAATTCGTGCTGGAAATTCAGGAAATACAATTGTTCAAGTAAAAAATACTGAAATGCAAACAAGTATTGCTTTATTCAAAGCAGATGATGGAGGAGTATTTGGAGTCTTCAAAAACAATGAAACAAAAAGAATAATATTACCTGATGAAGCAAGAGAAAGACTTCATGAAAAAATGAAACAAAGAATAAAAGAAGAACAAAGACAAAGAAAACAAATTATGTTAGAAGATGAAAATATAACTTTAAATGAAGAAGGTTATTATGATATTCAAGCTAAAAAACGTGCTAGACTATTCTGGTTAATTCCAGTAAAAGAAAGAATACATACTGAAATTGATGCAGAAACAGGAGATATAATAAAGCAAAGAAATCCTTGGTGGGGATTTTTAGCTAGAGATGTTAGAGTTAATACAGAAGACATTCCTGAATAATTCTTAAAAACAAGAGATTAATAAAATAAATTACCCTAAAAAAATAAGTATCAAATCCAAAAAGATTCTTCCTCAAGAATCTATCTATTATCTAACTAATAATATTCCTAACCTTTTAATATAATCCATCTAAAAGAACTCCAATAATCCTTAAAAAAAGAATAAATTAAATCTAATTAAAGGTATTATATAGTAAATAATAAAATTTCTGTATAGAAATTTACCTTTGGTTGAGATAAGAACCACACTTTCTTATGGGTAGATTAGTATCTCTTCAAAATTAATTAAATTATCTAACTAATAATATCTACTAATAACTACAACAAAAAACCACAAAAACATTTATAACCCTTAATTAATTTTAAGCCTACATGGTAAAAAGAATTTATTCACATTCTAAATTATCAACTTTTGAACAATGTCCATTTAAATATAAATTACGTTATATTGATAAAATACGTCCTGAAATAGAAAAAACAATTGAAGCTCATTTAGGAAGTGCAGTTCATGATACATTAGAATGGATATACAATACAATAAAAGAAAATCCAAATAAGAATTTTACAGTAGATGAAGTAATAACCTATTATGCAGTAAAATGGCAAGAAACTTATAATGATGATATTTTAATTGTAAAAAAACAATTAACTAGTAAAGATTACTTCAACAAAGGAGTGGAATTTTTACTTAATTATTTTCAAAAACATGCTCCATTTAAAGATGGAACAATTGAATGTGAAAAAAAAATAATTATTGAATTAGATGAAAATACAAAACTTCAAGGATTTATAGACAGGTTAGTTCATAATCTTGAAACAGGAGAATATGAAATTCATGATTACAAAACAGCAAACACTCTCCCAAGCCAAGAAAAAATGGATGAAGACAGACAGTTAGCTCTTTATTCTATTGCAATAAAGGAATTATATGGTGAAGATAAAGATGTTTGTTTAATATGGCATTACTTAGCTCATGATACAAAAATTTGTTCAAGAAGAACCAATGAACAACTAAATAAACTTAAAAATGAAACAAAAAAATTAATTGAAAAAATAGAGTCAACAAGTGATTTTCCTTTCGCTCCAAGTATCCTTTGTAATTGGTGTGAATACAAGGAAATTTGCCCAGCACACAATCCAAATTCGCATCACAAGACAAGCCTTTCTGAAACAAAAATGGATGATTTTCCAACAGTAAAAAAATATGTAAAATTTAGGGATGATTCATTTGAAAATAACAATAAAAAAAAATTAGACATTTGGTGAATAACCTTTAATCATTTCTAAACCTTTTTCTGTTATATAAGATATTCTATCTTTAGCAGTATTTCCATGAAATTCAATAAATCCTTGGTTTTCCATATGTCCAATCACTAATGCAAGAGAGGATATTGAACTAACCTCATAAAACTTATTTGGATTGCTAGCGGTATTCTTTAACCATAATAAATATTTAACTTGTTCTTCAAGAGGCAAAGCAGAAAATTCTTTTTTTTCATCCATAATAAAACAATCTTATTTTAGTTTATAAGAATAATTGTAATACAAAATAACTATTTATTCTCTTCAATAACTTCATCAACTATTTCTTCTGTATCAACAACTTTTGTTAAATCTGTTACTTTGTCTCCTTGTTGAAGCTTAACAATTCTAACTCCTTGAGCAGCTCTTCCCATAACTCTTATATTTGTTAATGGCGTTCGAATAACAATTCCCTTAGCAGTTGTAATGATAATTCCATCTTTATCATTTACAGCAACAGTTGTAACAACATTTCCTACTTTATCAGTTGTTTTTACATTAATTACTCCTTTACCAGCTCTTGCTGTTTTCCTATAATCAGAAACATTCGTTCTTTTACCATAACCATTTTGAGTTATTGTAATTATTGCTTTAGTAGTCAAAATTTCAAGACTTACAACATCATCATCTTTATCTAACTTAATGCCTGTTACACCATAACTAGCTCTTCCCATTTCTCTAACATCATCTGCATTAAATCTAATTGCTTTTCCTTTTTTTGTTGCCATGAAAACTTCTTGTCCTTTCTTTACAACCTCAACACCTATTAAAAAATCTGAATTATCATTAGGAAGATTTATTGCCTTAATACCTGAAGCTCTTGGTTTAGAAAAGTTATTCAAGGAAATTCTTTTAACCTGTCCTTTCTTTGTTGCCATGAACAAACTATCCTCAAAATCACTTACAGAAATAACATTTGTAATTGTTTCATCTTTCAAACTCAAAAGATTATTTATTGCACGTCCCTTACTATATCTTTCAGCTGCAGGAATATCATATGCCTTAAGCCATAAAACTCTTCCTCTAGAAGTGAAAAACATAAGATAATCATGAGTTGAACAACTAATTAATTGTTTTACAAAATCACCAGTAGCAAGATTGCTTCCAATCATTCCTTTTCCTCCACGCCTTTGCTCTTTATAAGATTGAACATCCATTCTTTTACAATATCCTTTATCAGTTATAGTAACAACAACATCTTTCTTTTGAACTAAATCTTTTTCTTTAATCTCTTTTATATTCTTTAATACAGTTGTTCTTCTTGTATCTCCATAATTTTTCTTTAATTCATTTACTTCTTTAACAATTATTTTAAGAACTTCTTTTACGTTTGCTAAGATTGTTTCAAGCTCCTTAATTTTTTCTTTAAGTTCTTCAGCTTCTTTCTTTAGTTTATCCACTTCCAAAGAAGTTAATTGTTGTAATTTAGTTTCAAGAACAGCATCTGCTTGTTTCTTTGTTAATTTATATTTCTTCATTAAACCTTCTTCTGCATCTGTTTTTCCTTTAGATTTTTTAATTAAGTTAATAACCCCATCAATATCTTTTAATGCAATTAAAAGTCCTTCAACAATTTCTTGCCTTTCTTTTGCTTTCTTTAACTCATATTTTGTTCTATTAGTAATAATCTTTTTTCTATAAGAAACATAAGCTTCTAAAACTTGTTTCAAATTCATAACTTGCGGTTGATTATTATGTAAAGCTAAAAAGTTTACATTAAAACTATCTTGCAATCTTGTATATTTGTAAAGAGCATTAGTTATAAACTTTGGATTGCTATCTTTTCTTAACTCAATAACAACTCTTATTTTACCTTTAGAACTTTCATCTCTCAAATCAGAAACATCTTTTATTTTTTTATCATTTACTAATTTAGCGATTTGTTCCATTAATATTGATTTATTCAACATATAAGGAATCTCTGTTATCACAACAGCATCTTTTTTATTTATTGTTTCAGTTGTTACTTTTCCACGCATAATTAACCTTCCACGCCCTGTTTTATATAATTCAAGCATATCTCCTGTAACACTTCCTCCAGTAGGAAAATCAGGACCAGAAACAATTTCTGTTAATTCTTGAAAATTTATTTTTGGATTCTTAATATAAGAAATAATAGCATCACAAACTTCAACAAGATTATGTGGAGGAATATTTGTAGCCATACCAACAGCAATACCAGTAGCTCCATTCAACATTAAAGCAGGTAATTTACCAGGTAAAAGAGTTGGTTCTTTCAATGAATTATCAAAATTCGGAGCAAATCCAACTGTTTCTTTATCAATATCTTGTAATAATTCAGACGAAATTTGTTTTAACTTAGCTTCTGTATACCTATAAGCAGCAGGAGGATCACCATCAATACTTCCAAAATTACCCTGTCCAAAAACTAATGGATATCTCAGTGAAAATTCCTGAGCCATTCGAACCATTGCATCATAAACAGCTGAATCTCCATGGGGATGATATTTACCAATTACATCACCTACAATTCTAGCACTTTTTTTTGTTTGAGTATTTGGTTTTAATCCCATTTGCTGCATTGAATAAAGAATTCTACGCTGAACAGGTTTCATACCATCTTCAATAGAAGGAATTGCTCTACTGACTATTACACTCATTGCATAATCTAAATATGCTTTTTTCATTTCTCCAGTTACTTCTGTTTGAATTATTCCTTTTTCTTTTTCTTCTTGTACTTTAGGATCTATTTTTGGTGTCATTTTAATTTTCGTCCTCAGAATCTTCTTCATCTTCAGATTCTTGAAAATTTATTACTAAACCATTTTCATCATCTACTTCTAATTCAATTGAATTTTTATGAAATTTTAGTTCAGTTAATTTAATTATCCATTCATTAATTTCATCTTCAGTTAAACTAAATTCGATATCTTCTCCTTCACTAATTTCTTGATTTTCTTGGTTGATTTCTTCTGTCATTTTATTATATCTATTATATCTTTAGCAAATTACCAAAGCGTATGGCCAATCACTAAGATACCTCTTCCCCTTTTTCATCTAAATATTTCATAAATTCATCTTCTGATAATTCTTTTTCAAAAATATCTTTTCCTATCCAACCGCATTTACGACATTCCCAATTCTTTCCTGTATCTGAAGCCTCTTCTGAATCTGAATTACTTAAAACAAGTCCAACATCATCACTTCCACACTTAGGACACTCTTTAACTTTAAAGATTTTTCCAGATTTTTTATCTTCTGAAATTCCTTTTGCTTTATTATAGTCTGCTTCACTATCATAACCTTCTAAAATCCATTCAGGGGTTGATAACTTTGCTTTTTTCTTTGCCATTTTATTTCCTATAAAGTGGCTTTGAAAATTTTATATTTTTCTTTGCCATTTTATTAATTGATTAAAGCTCCTTCTAATTTATTTGATTGTTCATTAACTTCTTTTTCACTTTCAATTTCTTTAAAATAAAGATTATGAAAACTAAACTTAAATGGTTTTTTCTCATGAACATGATTATTTTCAACAAAATCCAATCTTTTTTTTAATTCATTTGATTTAGTAACAACTGAATAAAACCCAGGATAATTATAAGTATTTTCACATTCCATAACAAATTTACCATCTTCTTTCATATTGTAAAAATAATTCCAAATAGATTTTTTAGCTTTTTGCCAAGAGCTCGGTCCTGGAATTCCAAAGGTGTAATGATTTTCAGTTATTCTTTGTTTTGCCATTTTATACATCCAAATCAGCCTCCTTTGCATTTTCTTGAATAAACTCTTTACGAGCTTGAACATCATCTCCCATTAACATACTAAATACTTGGTCTGCTTCTAAAGCATCCTCAATATAAATCTTTTTCAGTTTTCTTGTTTTTGGATTCATAGTAGTATCCCAAAGCTGATCAGAACTCATTTCACCTAAACCTTTAAAACGCGTAACATTTCCTTCTGAGACATTAAGTTGAGTACTAATTTTTTTTAATTCCTGTTCTGAATAAACATAATAATCTTTTTTCTTTCTAACTCTAAATAATGGAGGCATTGCAGCAAATATATGTCCATTTTCAATTAATTGAGGCATAAACCTATAAAAAAAAGTTAATAAAAGTGTCTTAATATGATCTCCATCAACATCTGCATCAGTCATAATTATTATTTTATTATATCTTAATTTACTGATATCAAAACTCTCTCCAACCCCTGTTCCTATGGCAGTAATCATATTTGCAATTTCCTCACTTGAAAGAGCTTTAGAAGGATTTGCTTTCTCAACATTCAATATCTTACCCTTAAGTCCTAAGATAGCTTGAGTTTCTTTGCTACGTGCCATTTTTGCACTATTATGAACAAAAATCCCAGATGCTAAAGCAAAATTATGTGTTTTTGGGACCTCTATATCATAAACCTCAATATTTTTATGCAAATGAACAATCTTTTTTATTTTATGATTATAATTCTTAACACAATCTAACATTTGCTCAGAAGAACCATCAAAATATCTTTTGCAAAAAGTTTCCCTACTTAAAATCGATTTATCTTTATTCTGGATTCTAATTTTATCAAAATTTTCTAAGGAAGAGTCTTCTTCTAAAACTTTCTTCATGAACTTAATTGTATTATCATAATAAGTTTTATTCAAAGCCCTTTTTCTTTTTTTCCTAAATTCTGGATTCCATTGCTCTTTTGTTTTTTGTGCTCTCCACTCAATTAAATTATGGTCTTTCCACTGTTTCTTTGCTAAATCAGAAAGATATGCCCTTGCATCAGGATTTTCTTTGAAAAAAGTTTTAATTTTTTCAGAAGCTTTTTTTCTATTCTTAGGGTCAGACCAATATTCTTTTTGCGCTTTATAAAGAATAGCTTTATTTAATTCCACGTATTCAGGATTATTTTCGCAAAACTCCTTAAACTTCTGCACCATAAATAATTTATAATCCTCATCCTCCCACTGTTTCTTGGCTCTTTCAGAAAGCATCTTATTTACTTCTGGCTGTTTAGCCCAATTACTCATTCTATTTTTATACTCTTCAGTTTTATGAGCATTCTTGGCTTTTTCTTTAACATCTTTTCTATGTAATGTCTTTTTCAAATTCTCTGTATGAAGAACCAAATGGTCTTCTTTTTGCATCCTAACAATATTTGTAGGATTATTATTTAATTTATTAAAATCAATATGGTGTTTATGTGGTCCTTGTTCTTCAAGATAATTATTTTTCTCTAAATTATATTTATCTGATAATAAATGAGTAAATACCCACTTATTTTTATTCCAAACCATTTCATATCCATCCAAGGTAATTCTCCCCCCAATCTTGGAAAATTTTCTATTTAAAGGCATTAAAGAATCTTCAATAGTAAGATCTTCTACTTTTTTGTAAGATCTATCTCTTAGCATAAATTTATGGTCTGGTGTACATATTATCTCTTCGCCATTGTCCAAAACAACTTTTATTACTTTTACATTTCTTTTAGTAATTCTAGGATTTTCTATTTTCTCAACACCAATATCTCCATTTTCCTTTATAGTATAACAAAAATTCTCCTTTCCTGCATTATCTTCTTCCACTAATTCTTTAAAACTCAAATTTCTTCCATCAACTAAAGCAATTTCAGTATCTCCAGAAAAACAACCTCCTGCACTTTCTCCTTCCACTAAATATAATTCTGTATTTTCTGATTTTTTATTAGAACAATCAGCTAATTTTCCTGGTAAACCTCCAACTGAAAAAGCATTTTTTCTCCTAACAAGATCCTTTGCTTTCTTAGCTGCTAAACGAGCTTTAGCAGAATCAAGTGCTTTTTGAGTTACTTTTTTTGCAATAGCAGGATTTTCTTCAAAAAATTCAGACAAAGCAGTTGATACAATTGAATCAACAAAACCTTTCATATCTGAATTTCCAAGTTTAGTTTTTGTTTGGCCTTCAAATTGAGGTTCAGGCATTTTAATACTAATAATAGCATTCAAACCTTCACGAACATCATCACCACTTAATGAATCTCCATTTTTCAGCATTCCTTTTTTCTTTCCATAATCATTAATAACTCTAGTTAAAGCAGTTTTAAATCCAGAAATATGTGTTCCTCCTTCAACAGTATTAATAGTATTAACAAAACCAAAGATATTTTCTTGATAACCAGAAGTATATTGTATTGCTATCTCAACAATTCCTTGCTTTGGTTCTTCTCTTTTAAAATAAATTGGTTTAGGATGCAAAGCATCTTTTGATCTATTAACCCATTTAACAAATTCAAGTAAACCTCCTGCTGCGTGAAAATCATAAGTTTTATTTTTTATCTCATCAATTAATTTAATCCTTAATCCTGCATTCAAAAAAGTTACTTCCCTAAATCTTGTTTCAAGAACTTTTGAATCAAAAGAGGTTGTTGAAAAAATATCCTTATCAGGCATAAAGGTTATTATGGTTCCTGTCTTACTTGATTTTCCTTGTGACTTAAGCTTATAAATAGGCTTTCCTATTTTATATTCTTGAGTATAAATTTTTCCATCTCTTCTAATCTCAACCTTTAAATGACTTGAAAGAGCATTAACACATGAAACTCCAACCCCATGCAAACCACCAGAGATTGCATAAGAATCCTTATCAAATTTACCCCCAGCATGCAGTTTTGTCAAAGCAACTTCAACAGCAGGCATTTTAAATTGCTTATGCATTTCAACTGGAATGCCTCTACCATCATCCTCAATAGTAACAGAACCATCTTTATTCAATATAACAATAATTTCCTTACAAAATCCAGCTAAAGCCTCATCTACAGAATTATCTACAACCTCATAAATTAAATGATGTAAACCTTCTTTTCCTGTGCTCCCTATATACATTGCAGGTCTTTTCCTGACTCCTTCAAGACCTTCTAAAACCTTAATAGATTCTGCACTATATTCTTTTTTTTCTGACATTTTAATATTAAATCTCCTTAGATTTCTCTAATTAATAAGATGAAAAATGAAACTTTATTTATAAACCTTTCTCCTTGTTTATCGACGATAAAACAAAAAAATAGATAAAAAACCATTAAAAAAAGAAAAAGTGAAAAAGTAAAAGAAAAAGTTTAAATACTACTATAAAATTACAACAATATGAAAAAAACAACAATATTAATAATAGCATTAATTTTATTTCTAGCTTTGATTTCAACAATAACTTTTATTAATGCAAAACAAATAATTTCTAATTTTTCAAATAGCTCAGAAAAAGAATATGATTTTATGTGGACAAAAGCAATTTGCAATGATGAATTTTGTCAAGACTACAAAATTTATTGTAAAGACAAACAATTAGTAAAACAAGTTCCTATAACAGGAGCAACAATGGAAATTGATAAAGATTGGCAAGACCCAAGACCTACTGAAATTAAAAATAAATTATGTTGAAAATAAAATTATTTTCTTTGTTTCTTAAAACCAGGAATCCACCTAATTTTTCTTCTTCTCATTAACATATTTTTTCTACATTTTGAAGAACAAAGATGTTTAACACTTCCGTCTTTTAAAATAAGAGTCATTCCTTTATGTAAATCATAATCCTTACCACAAAAAGAACATTTAGGCATTGTAATTACACCCCCTCAAACATACAACATAAGAACTTAATTCTTCTGGAACATCTGAATTAATAGCACAACATCCAAGAAATCCAGGAAAATCTTTAAAATAAACATTTTCTAACTTACTTGCCTCAACAAAAGATAAAGGTTCTTTATTTTCAATTACTTTATCAGGCGTTTGATTCTCAGCAGTAGTTCTCATTCTCATTGCAAGTTTTGATAAATCATTCATTTTAATTTTTCTTCCTATTTTTATTTAAAACAGCAATATGATTTCCAGGTGAAGGACCCCAAACAGTGTAACCTTTATTCCTCAAAGAATTAATTACTTCATCTTGATTTCCATTTAATCTATAAGTCACATAATTAGAAGAAGTATTTTCTACTTCATAAGAAATTTTTTCAACTAATTTTTCAAAACCTTCACTCATTTTATGAATAACTCCCTTTTGTAATATTTGATCTAACTCTACGAGCTTCAATTTCTGTTTCTCTAAGCATTAATATATCTCCAATCCTAATAGCTCCTTTAACGTTACGTCTCATTGAACGTCCTTGGTCTTTTCCTTCTTGAACTAAACATTTAACTTGAGTAATTTCTCCCCTAAATCCTGTTCTTCCAACAATTTCTTCAACAATAGCAGGAACAGCACTTTCAGAAATAATTTTATCACTACCTTTACTTCCTTGTTGTTTTGTTCCTTGTTGTTTATCTTTTATTTTTTGAGTTTTAGCCATTTTTCCTTTTCTTTATTCAATATTATTTAAATTAAAAATTGTTGATTTATTTCTTGATATTAGCAATGTCTTTCTCAGCATCACCAGCATCAACAACAGCAACTGAAGAAGCAGGAACTTGAATTCCAACTGAAAGACCTAATTTTTGCTTGCTATCTACTTCTTGACAAGGAATTCCTTTTTCCTTACAAAGTAAAGCTAAATGTTGAACTATTTCTTTAGGTTCTACATCCCCTGCATAAGCTACAAACTTAGCAGTTCCTCTCTCAATAGATTTAGTAACTTCGTTAGTGCCCTTCTCTACTTTTCCTGTTTTCTTTGATTTTTCAATTATTTGATATGCATCCATGGTAATTTTTCCAATCTTGTTTAATTGCACTGAGAACTATAAAGCCCTCACTCCAACGTTCATCGGATAAATAATTCAAATTTAATTGGTTTATAAAGTTTATGTATTGATAATTTAAGTTAAATTCTCTTGAGATTATCTCCAAGAAACATCAACATCATCAGTTCTTTCTTTTGGTTTTATATCTAATTTTTCTATGTCAGTATGCTGGAAAACATTTGATTTTGCTTTAAACATAATTTCTCCTAAATAAGCAATCATTGCAGCATTATCCACAAGTAAAGGTTTCTCAGGACAAAAATATTCAACATGTTGAAATTCCTCTCTTTCTTCACACATTTTTTTTGACATTTCCTGGAGCCTAGAATTACAAGCAACCCCCCCTCCTAAAACAAGTTCTTTTTTTCCAGTATGAGCAATAGCTCTTTCAGAAACTTCAACTAACATTGCAAAAACAGTTTCTTGCAATGAATAAGATAAATCATTAACACTCATTCCTTTTTCCAGCTTTTGACGTAAATTAGTTAATATTCCAGACAATGCAATATCCATTCCCTTAACACTATAAGGTAATTCAACATACTTACCAGATTTTGCTTTTTCTTCAATCTTAGGACCTCCTGGAAATCCCAAACCAGCGTATCTTGCAAAACTATCAATAAAATTTCCAACACCAATATCCAAAGTTTCTCCAAAAACTCTGTATTTTCCAGAAGCATAAGCAATTACCTGAGTATTAGCTCCAGAAGCATAAAGCAAAACAGGATCTTTTGCACCTGTAATTCTTGCAATTTCTAAATGTGCAACACAATGATTTACTCCTACAATTGGTTTATTTAACTTTAAACTTAATTCTTTAGCCAATTTCATTCCAACCAACAAACAAGGAGGTAACCCAGGTCCTTGAGAAAATGCAATTACATCAATTTCTTCTTCTTTAATTTCTGCTTTTTCAAGTACTCTTTCATAAATAGAATCTCTAATTTCAATGTGGTGTTTAGCAACTTCTATTGGAATCATTCCTCCACCACCATCCGGAGTTGTATAACTCTTTTTTTCATTGCTAAGAATTTTCCCATCTTTTACAATAGAAATTCCAAAAGTGTGTGCTGTTGATTCAATACCTAATACAATTGTCATAAAAATTAAAGGTTAATTTAATATTTAAAACTAATTACAATTAAACCCTGAACCACAACTTCCAATTCCATTAAAAGTATTTCCAGACCATTCTGAAACAGAACCTGAATTATAAATTACAGTATTAACTTCTTGGAAAGAATTATCTTTAATAATAGTATTTCTCCCCTCATTCCATATTCCATAAGTACTTGGACCAATAAATTTATTATTTCTTATTATAATTCCATTTGAACTTTGTTTTCCATCAGGAGAACTACCAATATAAAAACTTGAACCTCCATGACCGTCCGTCCTAGGACCAATCAAAGTATTATGTTCAAATACAGCAAAATTGCTCTCCTTTCCACTTGCATGAAAACAAAATTTATTCCCAGAATTACTCCTATCTAAAATATTGTGATGAACCCACCAACTATCAACTCCTCGTGTTCTATCATTATTAACTCCAAAAAACTGTATTGAATCTCCACTTGCTTTATCTTGATCTGCCCCATAATCAAACCATGCTTTATTTACATCATGAATATTATTATAAGCAATTTCTATATAATTTGAATTTCCAACCCAAATTCCATCCTCATAAATATCATATATCTCAGAGTTCATTACTTTTCCTCCCTGATTCCATAAAAAAATTCCCGAACCTCCAGCATTATGAATCTCACATTCATGAACAATTCCTCCTTTTGAATTACCCCTAAAATAAAGAATTGTACCAGAAGGATTTTGAATATCTAATCCTCTAAAGTAAGTTCTTGGAGATTGTATTGAAAAAATTCCATTTTCCACAGTATTACCAATAATAACTGGTTTTTCATTTCCACTTCCATAACTTCCTATATAGACATTAGAAACACTATTAGGAATAACAATCTGAGAGTTAAGATTATAATTTTGTCCTTTTTTCAACAAATAAGCAGTATTACTTTTCCAATTTATATTCTGAAGTTCAGAGCTAGAATCAATATAAACTTTACTTGAATAATCCTTTTCATTTTTTTCAACAAACCTATATTGGCTAGGAAATAAACTTTCAACATCTCCTGTAAATTCTCCTCCTGCTCCAATATCTCCAGTATAAGTTCCACTACTTCCTTGAGTTTCACTATAAGCTTCAATAACTAAAACCCAATCTTCACCAGAGTTTGGAGTCGTAAATGAATTAGAAGAAGATTTTTCTAAATCCTCATAATCAGTATACTGACCATTACTTGGATTATACCATTTATATCTTATTGAATCTCCTTGTAGGCTTTGAGTATTAACATTAAAACTTCTTCTTTCAGGAGTGTAAACAACAATCATTGAATTATCAGAAGTCTTAGCAGCCATTGCATAATTAAGTGTTCCAATCTTTCCATATCCAGAAATCAAAACATCATGATTAAAATCAGGAATCAAAGCAGGCCAATTAATTGAATCAAAGAAATTCTTTGAATGAGTCATACTTTTTGTTCCAGAACTACTTAACTCTTCTTTCCAATTTTTTCCTTCACAAAAATACTCTCTAAGGGGGGCATTGAAATGCCACATTGGACAATTACCAAATACATGCCCAGCTCCCCCAGATAACATAATCCAATAAAATTGAGAACGTAACTGAACATCACTATCTATGTTTCTACTTCCCTCATAATATCCTTCAACTAAAAAAAATGGTTTTCGAGGATTAATATTATAAGCTCTTTCTGCTTGTTCTGCTAAACCAATAGTTGTTGGATAAACATTATTGAGATTCAACCAATCTGAATTTGGCCAAGTCTCAATAGCCATTTTTTTTCTTCCATTATGATAACTTAAAACTGCTTCTGAATTATACTCTTTAATTCCCTGAACAAACTTTTCAACCTTGCTTTTAATCTCTGAAGGAGGATTAGCATCTCCACCAACCAACCAAACAACATTGTCTCTATTACCATATCTTTCTCCAAGATATCTCCCATATTCTAGCATATCATTTTCAGAAGATTGCTTAACTTTAGAGCACCACCCATCACTTTCATAACATCCCCAACCTAACCAAAAAGGAACTAAAAAAACAACAAGCCCTTTTTCTCTTGCCAAATCAATTACATAATCTACATGTTGAAAATATTCATCATTAGGAGTAGTAAAAGTTTTACCCGTGAAAGGAGGTTCATTATAATAATTATTTGGAGGATTATTTGAATGATGAGTTGCTATAAGCATTGCTTGGATAGTATTAAATCCTGTTTTACGTCTTTCATCAAGATAATATCCCACATCTTCTTTACTAAGCTGGACAATCATTGCCCAACCAGTATCTCCATTTATTAAGAAAGGTTTTCCATTTTGCAATTCAAGATATCTTCCACTAGAACTTATTTTTAATGGAAGATTGCTTTTCAATTCACTTGAAGAAATAGCTCCAATTCCTTCACTTACACTACTTCCACCTCCCCCAACACAAACTGTTCTAGTTCCTTCTGGACTATATGTATGTTCTGAATCATCTAAAATTGAATTTTCTGGAAAAGCCATTGAAGGCAAAGTCCTTGAATTAGAGCTTTTTCCTGAAGGTTGATTTGCATTTTCATCATAATAATAAACCATTATATCATCAAAATAAACATTACCAGTAGGATATTGCTCTTTAGTACAATAAATTGCAAAGTAAAGATTATTTATTGTTAATTCTTCTGTATTAGTGAACAATAATCCATCTAATCTATTAACAAACTTTCCATCAATAAACTCCTCAACAAAACCATTATCCTGCCCAAAATCATTCAAAACAATTCTTGAAGTAAATGTATGCCATTCCCCTGCATTTAAATCTCCAAACCAAGAATCATATTTTGATTCTCCATAAACTCCGCATCCTCCTTCATCTGAATCAGTTATTTCGCAAACTTCTTCACAATTTTCTGGATATCTTCCTCTTTTATCATAAAACATATTTCTATAATAATCACTATCCCATTGATTAGCATGATAAACATAATTTTTTATTTGTGTTTTACTTCCACCACTAGAAAACTCATAAACACCAGCAAAATTATCATATCCGCTTGGACAGTGCCCTGCAGGAGTATCATCAATAACTCCTCCTAGCCTGGGAAGTTTACCTCTTCCACAAACAACACCAGAATCAAATTTCATTTTATAAGTTAAATAAAGCTCTTTATATCCTCCTCTAAGATATTTTTCAAGGGTTAAACAAGTTCCATCTCCTCTTCCTTTCCCTCCACAAGCCCACGAACCTTTAAATTCATGCCCTATAACTTTTGTTGGATTTTCACTATCTGAACTTTTTTTAATAAAAGCATCTCTATAAACAGGACCATGCAATTCAACAACATCTTCCCAATCATTATTATACATTTGTTGAGAATAACCTCCAGTATTATGCTGTTCAAAATTATTAAAATAAACAACATGAACATCTCCAAAAATAGAACTAGAACCTAACTTTTCTTGATAACAATAAATTGGAATTGAATCTTGCCTAAAATAATCTGCTTCTCTCTTTAAAATTTCTTCTGGAACAAAATTCTTTGGATCTCCCAAGGAAACTAAAGTTTTTCCATAATCTTTATTAAACCAAATATAAATTTTTCTTTGTTGATTAACCTCAATACAAAGTTTTTCTCCATTAGGATTTGTATTAATCCAATCAATACCAGAAATTTTACCACTAACAATATCTTTTGGGATTGAATAAATATTTGGTTTTTCAGAATTTTCTGGTTGTTGTTCAAAACAAATTTCTTCAACACCTTTTGGAACATTGAAAGATTCTTGTAATGAACTACCAGAAGTTCTTGAAACATCATCAATTTCAGTTTGAATATCATTAATTAATTTCTTAGCTTTAATATTTTCTTGAGTGGAAGTAAATTTAGTTATTGCAAAAATTGCAAAGGAAATAAAAACAACAATTAATATTATTGAAAATATTAAATTATATGAAATTTTTAATTGTCCTTTATTACCTCTTTCTATCATAACAATTAAAAGAAACAAGGCTATATAAAATTAATTTATAATTTATTTAAGATTCAGTAATCTCAACTCTAGTAATAACATCTTTCCAAAGAACATTCCCTTCTGACTGAACATACATTGATATGACATCTCCTTGTTCATAACTTACAGTTCCAAATGACTGAGTCTCATAATCCTTCATAACAATCCCTGGATCTGAACCTGGTTCAATAATTAATGAATTTCTAAATCCAATTTCCTCTCCATTTTTATACAAAGTTATGTAAATAACTCCACTACCAGAAATTGTTTCTAAATTAGTTGAAATTCCAGTAATGCTTCCTTTTCTAATCATAACATATCCTTTTTCAGGACTTGTTTCAACCCCTACTGCTGTTCTTAAGAATCCATCTCCTGCCATAGCTCCATTATAACCAAAATCCATAATATATCTTGCAACACCTGGAGATTCTTGTTGTTTCTTCATAAGTTTATCAGAAGCAGTAACAACATAAAATGAATTTCCTTCCAAAGGCTTTATTTCATATACAGCTAAATTAGTATTATCTATATTTTTAACATCAATTTGTTCAGGCAAATTTTCAAAATCAACTTCTTGAATTCCTTGAACATTATCTGAGTCTATTCCTTTACCTTTTAAGATATCTTCAACAACTTTTTGAGCATCATCGCTAAGTCCAACTGTATCTGCAACAACTCCAGAAGTAACAAAAACAATTAAAACTATTGCAAAATAAACTATAAATAATTTATAACTAAATGATTTTTTACCCTCTTTCTTCATAAAATATTTAGGAATCATGTATTAATAAATATAATTGTTTAATGGAAAAATAATTACCTTAAACTAAAAAGATTTCTCATTAGAAATCTACTTTTCTTACAGAAAATTTTAAATTACTAAAGCTAAAAAAACTTAAAACTTATAAAGGGTTCTTTTTTTATGAAAATATGGATAATGCAATAACACAAGATAAATTAGAAAAATATTTTGAAAAAACAAATAAGGCACTTCAACAAGTTAAAAAAAATATAATTCCTGGAAAAGAAGACGATGCAAAAGAAATAATTGAAATGGCTGAAAACTATATGTC
>CAYURQ010000011.1:0-26513 GCA_964447315.1 Candidatus Woesearchaeota archaeon | reverse complement strand
ACCCATAGGATGTAGTTTTGTACTGATAAGTTATTTTCAGCTAAGTAGTTTATTATTGAATCATTTACAAGAATGTCTTTTGCATCAATTGTATTATTTATCCATGAGTCATCATATGCTATTCCCCCTGGGCTTGTTGAGTTAACCCAGAGTATGTAGTTTTGTACTGATAAGTTATTTTCAACTAAATAATTGATTACTGAGTCGTTATTTGAGGCAATTGTATTATTTATCCAAGCATCATCGTAATTTTGTCCGGTGTTGGTTGTATTTACCCAATCTACATAGTTCTTCATTGAAGTGTTTATTTCATTTACTTGAGTTGTGTTATAGTAGTTAGATTTATCAGCGCTCCAGTTTCCAACAAGATCAACAATATTTGCAATTTGTACAAAAGTAGCTGCCAAATAATTTATTATACTTTGATTATTTTCAACAATATAATTGTTAACACTTTCATTGTTATCTGAAATTTTTGTATCTATTGTATTATTTATCCATGAGTCATCATAAGATCCACTTCCAGCTCCATTAGTAGTGTTTACCCATAGGATGTAGTTTTGAACTGAAAGATTGTTTTCTACTAAGTAGTTTATTACTGAATTATTATTTGAGGAAATTGTATTATTTATCCAAGCATCATCATATGCTATTGCTCCTGGGCTTGTTGAGTTAACCCATAGGATGTAGTTTTGTACTGATAAGTTATTTTCAGCTAAGTAGTTTATTACTGAATTATTTACAAGAATGTCTTTTGCATCAATTGTATTATTTATCCATGAGTCATCATAAGATCCACTTCCAGCTCCATTAGTAGAGTTTACCCATAAAATATAGTTTTGTACTGATAAGTTATTTTCAGATAAGTAATTGAACATTGAAGTATTTGCATAGAGTACTTTGTTATCTACTGTGTTGTTTATCCATGAGTCATCATATAAACCACTTCCAGCTCCGTTAGTAGAGTTAACCCATAAAATATAGTTTTGTACTGATAAATTATTTTCAGCTAAGTAGTTTATTACTGAATCGTTATTTGAGGAGATTGTGTTATTAATCCATGAATCTTCGTAAGATCCACTTCCTACTGGGCTTGTTGAGTTAACATAATCAACATAATTCTTCATTGAAGTGTTTATTTCATTTACTTGAGTTGTGTTATAGTAGTTAGATTTATCAGCACTCCAGTTTCCAACAAGATTTACAATCTTTGATATTTCAACAAATGTTCCAATTAAGTAATTCATAACACTTTGATTATTTAGTAATATCTTTGAATTAATTGTATTATTTATCCATGTATCAGAATATGAACCACTTCCAGCCCCGTTAGTAGAGTTAACCCAATCAACATAGTTCTTCATTGAATTATTTGCATCGAGTATTTTGTTATCTACTGTGTTATTAATCCACGAGTCATTGTATACCATTGCTCCTGGGCTTGTTGAGTTAACCCATAAAATATAGTTTTGTACTGATAAATTATTTTCAACTAAGTAGTTTATTACACTTTGATTAATCTCAGTCATATTTTCCCATAGGGTTCTATTAATCCATGAATCGTCGTAAGATCCGCTTCCAGCTCCGTTAGTAGAGTTTACCCAGAGTATGTAATTTTGAACTGATAGATTGTTTTCAGCTAAGTAGTTTATTACTGAATCGTTATTTGAGGAGATTGTGTTATTAATCCATGAATCTTCGTAAGATCCACTTCCTACTGGGCTTGTTGAGTTAACATAATCAACATAATTCTTCATTGAAGTGTTTATTTCATTTACTTGAGTTGTGTTATAGTAGTTAGATTTATCAGCACTCCAGTTTCCAACAAGATTTACAATCTTTGATATTTCAACAAATGTTCCAATTAAGTAATTCATAACACTTTGATTATTTAGTAATATCTTTGAATTAATTGTATTATTTATCCACGAGTCTTCGTAAGATCCTGCACCAGAATCATCATCTTCACAAACCACACTTCCATTTTCATGAATTAATCTTATTGAACTTCCTTCTGGACAAGAGTCTATTAAAGAAAAATTAATGAATGACTCGTTATTTATCATTCCTAATGAGGATTGGAATTCAATCCTGTCATTCCCATCAAAAGTTAAATCTTCTCCATTTATTTCATAATCTTTCCAATAACTCTTTCCAAATTCTAAATCAGGAGAAATCATTAAATTCCAAGATCCATTTGCTATAGAATCTGAAAATGTTTGGCTATAGATTAAATTTCCTCCTGTTGAAGCGTCATAAATCTCTATAGTTAGATTTCCTAAAGAAAGTAATTCCCCTGAAGAGACCTCCCTTACATCTGTTCCTTGATCAGAAAGTAAAACTCCTGAAACCAAGTTTAAGGCAAAGAATATACTAAAAACAACAACTAAACTATAAAAGGATTCTTTCTTTCTCATATTTCCCTCCTTTTCTTTAAATGTTCTTTTAGTAATTTTTCAATAAGTTTAGATGAATTAATACAGTCTTTTTCTGCATACTCTTTCCATTTTTCAAGAACGTCTTCTTCTATGGTAACACTTAGAACCTTCTTTGCCATTTATCCTCTTTTAGAAACATATTATTTATATTATTTATATTATTTAAAGGTTTTTATTTTATGGCAATTAAAAAATAAAATAAATTATCTCATTTTTAGATTTAAACGCCCCCAGCAGGAATCGAACCTACGTGCCCAAAGGGCCCAGATCTCAAGTCTGGTGCAATACCACTATGCGATGGAGGCTTAACTTACCTTAAGTTTAACTTAAGTTCAATATAAATCATTAAGAATGTTATATTTTAAAGGTTACTGTAATAGAAAATTATCTTTCTTAAGTAAATATTTTTTCAAGGTAATGCCTTCTGTCTTTCAAGGTTCTTTTTTTCTTGAAACCTAATTTTTCATAAAATTCCAATGCATTTGGAAGAGAATGAAGAAAAACTCTTTTATACCTTCTTTTTTTAGCTAAATTTTCAATTTTTTTTATCATTGCTTTTCCAAAACCTTTTCTTTGAAATTTAGGGTGGACATAAATACTTCTTATCTCTCCTTTTTCAGAAAGCCTTCCTGTTCCAATTATTGAATTTTTATTTTCAGAAATATAAATTAAATCTTGTTTCAATAATTCTTTTAATTTATCAAGGGTGTATTCTTTAAACAACCTTTCTTGAAGATTTTTATTTAATTTTGCGGTTTTCAAAGAATTATAAATTAATTTTTGACAATTTTTAATATCATTTTTTCTTGCTTTTCTTATTTTAAAACCTTCTTTTTTCATTATAAGAACTTTATTTCTTTCACTTAAATATTTTTTTCCACCAAGGTTTTTTTATAATTATTGGATTATCATTTTCATCAATTATTTGATAACGTATAATTGGTTTAGATTTAAGAACCGGAGCTTTTTCAGCTAATTCAGAGTTTACATCTTCTATTGCTCTTTCAACAATAGATCTTGTATATCCCTGATTAATCAAAGCCCATTTAAGAGAATCTTGTGTGTAACCTTTCTTAAGGTTTTTCTTTACGTAGTTTTTTAACTTATCAATATATTCTACCATAAATTATCAATAAAATTAAACTTTAAAAGAATATTTGTGATTTCTTGTTATTATCTTTTAAATAATTGAAAAATTCAATCTCTATATAGTAAGTGAAACTTAAGAATATTTGTTTAAACTATTATCTAGTAATTTAAGAAATGTGGAAATCTATACAAAAATTATTGGTTTTTCTTTCCCATAATAATCTAAAGCTGCTTGCAATCTATTCCTATTTTCTGAATAAACAGTAAGGATTGGTTGTCCTTTAATAATTTTTGAATTAACATGTCCATGTAAATATAGTCCTGCTAATTTATCAACTGGACAACCAGCAATTCTTGCCATTGAATTTATTTTTTTATTATTTATTTCCTTTATTTTTACTGTTCTAGTTGCAATAATATTTTTCTTTAATTTATTTTCTTTTAAATTATTCAAACTTCCTTTCTGGGCTTTGATTATTTCTTTGAATTTTTCAAATGCTTTTCCAGAATATAAAATCTCTCTAGCCATTTTTACTCCTTGATTTTTTTCTGCTTTTCCAGTCATTTCAAATAATTCTCCTGCAAGAAATAATGATTTTTCTTCTAAATCATGAGGACCTTGTTTTTTAGGATTTAAGATATCAATAATATCTTTCATTTCTAAAACAGGACCAACTCCATTACCAATGGGCTGGCTTCCATTTGTTAAAACACATTTTAATTCTACTCCAAAACTTCTACCTAGTTTTTCAAATTGTCTTTTTAATTTTAATGCTCTATCTTTTTTTACTTTAGCTGTTTTACCATAAGGCAAATCAATTAATATGTATTTACTTCCAACAGCCAGCTTTTTTGACATTATTGATGCAAGAAGTTGTGCTTGAGGATCAATCTTAAGCATCTTCTCAACTTGAATAATCTTTGAATCAGCAGGAACCATTCCTAATGCTCCTCCCCAAACAAGGCAAGCATTTGTTTTTTCAATTATTTTTTCAACTTTTTTCATTGTAAAAGAAACTTCTGCAACTGTTTCAATAACATCTACTGTGCCTGCAGCACTAGTTATTGCTCTAGAAGAAGTTTTAGGCATTGTTAATCCAGCTGCTGCACAAATTGAAACAACCAAAGGGGTTGTTCTATTTCCTGGAATTCCTCCAATACAATGCTTATCAACAACATATCTTTTTTTTATTTTCAATAAATGTCCTGAAGATAAAATTGCGTCTATTAAATCTTCTGTTTCATAAAAACTCATTCCTTGTTCATACATTGCTGAGATAAAAAGGGCAATTTCTGCTTCTGAGAGACACTTATTTACAATATCTTTTATAATGTCAAATGTTTGCTCTCTTGAAAATTTTTTACCATTTAATTTATCTTTAATAAACTCTAAACTATCTGGTGTTTGAGCTAAAAACACTTTAACTTTTTGGTTTGATTTTAAATTCAATATTTCTTTTATTTCAGAACTTACAGCTATTTCATTTGGCTTGATTAAACCTTCAACAGTATCTACAATTGTTGAAAATTCTTTTTTATCTTTTTGAGAGGTTTTTATTAAAATACGATCTTTTAAATGAACACCTAACTTACGAGCTGTTTCTTTATCTAACATTGCAACTGGTAATCCAGCGCTCCAATCTAAGAATTTTATTTTTAATTTCATTTACCAACTCTTTATTTTTCTTTAGAAGTTTTTTGTTTTTCAGGCTCAATAAAAACTCCTGGAATTCTTTTATCTCTAAATAACTCTAAAATAATTAATAAATAAGAAAGGATTAAAGGGCCTAAAATAATTCCCAAAATTCCAAACATAAATAATCCTCCAATCATTCCAATAAGAATTATTGAAGTGTTAACTTTTGTTCTTTTTGATACAAAAACTGGTTTTATAAAATTTTCAAGAACAGTTGAAATTAATCCAAAAATGATAATTCCAAATGCAGAAAAGCTATCTCCTGCTAAAAAGAAATAAATTGCAACTGGAATCCAAATAATTGCTGTTCCGATAATTGGAAAAATACCTGCAATTGCAGCCAAGACAGTCAATAATAATGCATTTGGTACATTAAATAAGAAAAATCCAATCCCTGTTATTATACCTTGAATAATCCCTACAACAACTTGACCATATAATATTGAAAGAGTTATACTTCTCGAAGAATTAAATAGTTTATTTATCATATCTTTTGAAAAAGGCAATAAGCTCTTTATGTAAGAAATCATTTTATCATTGTCTTTCAATACAAAAAAGAAAGTGAAAAATACAACTAATAACTGTAAAAATATTCTTGGAAAATTTAAGATAAAATTAGAAAAACTGTTCATTAATGAATTTGTTGAACGAGTTACAAAAGATTGGATTGCAGAACCAATCTCTGCTGAAAAAGTTTCTGTTTGAAATAATGAAGGGAAAATTGTTTTGAATGGAGTTATCAAATCCATTTGTTGGGAAGAAAGATAAAACCTAATTGATTGGTCAATAGCTATTGGTGCTAAATACCAAATAGGTAAAAAAATTACTACAAGTAAAAGAAAGCACATTAATAATGCTGAAAGATTTTTTAATTTCAAAAATCGATTTATAATTTGATATAAGGGCAAGAAAATAAATGCTAAAATAATTCCAATAATAATTGATATTAAAAGAGGCTTTAATAACAAGTAAGATAAAACAATCAAAATTAAAAATATTGTTGCTGTCATAATTGTTTTAAAATATTTTTCATCCATTTAACCAGTAAATTCACCTCTTAAAAATATCAAGGGGGTTTAATATATAAAGGTTTTCACAAAAAAATTTATAAACAAAGTTTAATGATAATATATTATGAATTTCATAAAAAAAGTTGCAGACAAGAATTTTGATGAGAAAGTTCATTTACAATTCCAAAAATTTTCAAAAGGACAATTTCCAAATCGAGCTTTAATTGAAGCTAAAAATTCCAACGGAAAATATACAATTAAAACCTCTGCTGAATTTGCTAATGAATTAGTAAAAATTTGCGCAGAAAAATTAGGTTCAGAAAAAACTAAAGTTACTGGGGCAATTGTTTCTACTTCTGATTTAAAAAATGAATTAAATTTTAAAGAAATAAAACAATTTCAAGGAGTTAAAAGGTATTTAATTGATTCAGAAATGTCAGGAGATGAAATTATCTCTTTACTTGATAAATTTCCAAAGACTTTTTTTGCATTAACCTTTAATGTTCCAAAAGATGATACTATGCTTAAAATTAAACCAAAAGCCCCAAAATCTGGAAAACCAAAAAACAATAAAGATGAGTTGCCTAAACCAGACTTTTGTAATTTAAAAACAACTGACAGAAAATTAGGAGATGAATTTATTTTTGAGAATACTGGTTTCAAGAAAGCTCAAATAAGGCATGATTTTTTAATTAATGGGATTGAGATTCCTGAAGAACTTAAAGGAAGTGATGATTTTGCTAAAATACGTGAGGAATCAAAGCGTGTTGGAAAAATAATGCGTAAATCAATAATTGATGATATTGAAAAAACACTTGAATTAGATTTTTCAGCTTAATTATTAAATTTTTTAAATAAATAAAAAATATTTTCTTGAATTAATTTTGGTTTTAAAATAATCATAGGTATTTCTCTCTCTTGAGCTTGAATTAAATCAACATAGTCATTTTTAGAAATTGTACCATTATATATTTCATATAATTTATTTTGCAAACCTTTAACTAATTCATCTAACCAAATAATAGGTCCTATATTTTCATATAAATGATCTCCAGGGTTTATATTAGAAATTTTTTCAAATAAAGGCTCATTTAAATAATAAGTTTCTGCAAATTCTTGCAATCTCTGATAATATTTATCATTACAAAGAATCTCAATCCCAGACAACACCTCTTCTATATCCATAACAGATTATATAAAAAATAATTATTTTTAAATATTTATATTAAATTAGGCATTATTCAGACACAAACCTTTATAAATCAATTATTTCTATGATTTATATTCCAGGGTAGGATAAAATGAAATCCGCACTATTAACAAATACAGAAAATGCCTACAAGAAAGTCACCCAGAAAAGGGAGTTTACAATATTGGCCTCGTAAAAGAGCAAGCAAACTTTTACCTAGTGCAAACTGGAAAGCAATTAATTCTGACAAAAAATTAAAAGGCTTTATTGGATATAAAGCTGGAATGGTTTCCTTGGAATTAAAAGATAATTCTGAAAATTCAATGACTAAAGGAAAAAAGATTATTATTCCTGGAACAATAATTGAATGCCCTGAAATGAAAATTTTCTCTGTAAGGTTTTACAAAAATGGGGTTGTAGGAATTGATGTTTTAAACTCACAATTAGATAAAGAATTAAAAAGAGTTGTTAAAATACCAAAAAATGCTGAAAAAGCTAAAAAACTTGATAGTGTTAAATTAGAGGAATACGATGATTTATCTGTTATTGCTTATTCTAATGTTAAAAAAACAGGATTAAAGAAAAAACCAGATTTAGCTGAAATTGGTCTTTCAGGAAGTTATCAAGATAAAATCTCATGGGTTAAAGATAATTTAGGAAAGGAAATATCAGTTCAAGATATTTTTTCAAATGGAGAGCTTGTAGATACCAGAGGATTAACAAAAGGAAAAGGATTTTCAGGACCTGTAAAAAGATTTGGAATTGATTTAAAGGTTTCAAAAGCTGAAAAAGGTAGAAGAAGACCTGGTAACATTGGTCCTTGGCATCCAGCAAGAGTTACTTTTAGAGTTCCAATGGCTGGCCAATTAGGAATGTTCACAAGAGTTGAATACAATAAAAAAATTGTTGATTTAAAAAAAGCTTCTGAAAAATCAATGAAATCAATAAAAAATTATGGAGATATTAAAACAAATTATTTAATACTAACAGGATCTGTACAAGGTTCTGCTAAGAGGCAAATCTTAGTTACTGCCCCTTTAAGAAAGAGTAAAATGCAAACTAAAAAGAATTTTGAATTGCAAGGAGTGTTAAGATGAAATCAAAAGTTTTAGATTTAACAGGAAAAGAAAAAACAAGTATTGAAATGCCAAAAGAGTTTTCTTCAGAAATTAGAGAAGATATTGTTGCTAAAGTTCTTGAGGCAAAGAAAAGAAAACAACCTTACTCTCCTAGTCCTGTTGCAGGTAAACAACATAGTGCTAAAGGAAAAATAGTTCACAGAAGACATGTTTGGAGAAGTGGGTATGGCAGAGGGGCTTCTAGAGTTCCAAGAAAAATCTTTTCCCAACGTGGAAGCCAATTTAATTGGGAAGCTGCTGAAGTACCTCAAGCCAGAGGAGGTATGAGAACTCATCCTCCTAAGATTGCACATTTCTTAAAAACACTTAAAATAAATAAAAAAGAAATGAAAATTGCTTTCTCGAGTTCATTAAGTGCAACTGCAAATCTGAAATACTTAAACAAAAAATACTCTTCAATTAACAACAATAAAATAAATGTTCCATTTATTATATCAATTCCAAATTCAGAAAAAGTTAAAACAAAAGAATTAATTTCTGGATTAAATAAAATCCTGGGAAAAGAATTATTTAATATTGCTATTAAAAATAAAGAAGTTAGATCTGGGAAAGGCAAAATGCGAGGAAGAAAATATAAATCAAATG
Organism: Candidatus Woesearchaeota archaeon; assembly: GCA_964447315.1. Classification (GTDB taxonomy): domain Archaea; phylum Nanobdellota; class Nanobdellia; order Pacearchaeales; family GW2011-AR1; genus MWBV01. The sequence goes on along the minus strand of CAYURQ010000011.1, from coordinate 17,367 downwards.
CTGGAATGCTCTTGGTTGTAGGCAATAATGAAAACGTTAAAACAAAATCCTTTGAAGTTAAAAAAGTTCAAGAATTAGGAACAGTTGATTTAGCAAAAGGAGGATTAGGAAGACTAACTGTCTATACTGAAAATTCAATTAAAGATATTAATAAAAAATTAAATGAAAATATAAAGGATAAAAAATGAGACCAGTAGCAACTGAAAAAGCAGTAATGAAAATTGAATCAGAAAATGTATTAACATTTGTTTTTGATAAAAGAATTAATCGTTTAGAAATTCGGAAAAAAGTTGAGGAAATATTCAATGTTAAAGTTGAAAAAGTAAGAACAGCAATTAAAGACAATAAAAAAATAGCTTATGTTAAATTAAATAAAAAATACTTAGCAATTGATGTTGCAACTAAATTAGGAATGATGTAAAATGGGAAAAAGAATAATTCAACAAGCACGTGGAAAAGGAAGCTCAACTTATAGAGTTAAAAAAAAGGCTTTCAACAAAAGGATTCATTATCCTAGAAATATTCAGGGAGAAGCAAAAGTTGTTAAAATAATAAGTTCATCTGCGCATACTAGTCCTTTAGCTAAAGTTGCTAATAAACAAGGAAGCTTTTACATTCCTGCATTTAAAGGAATGTTTGAATCTCAGAGCATATACTTTGAACCAGAAAATAAAGAAATAAAATCAGGAAATGTTTTAAAATTAAAAAATATACCTGTAGGAACAAGAATTTATTGTATTGAATCAAATCCTGGTGATGGAGGAAAGTTCATTAAAACAGGTGGAAGCTCTGCAGAAATTGTAAGGGTTGTTGGAAATAAAATACATGTATTAATGCCTTCTAAGAAAGAGAAGAAGTTTAATAAAGAATGTAGAGCAATTATTGGTATTGCTGCTGGACATGGAAGACTAGATAAACCAATTATTAAGGCTGGCAAAAAACATCATATTAAAAAATCAAAAAGTAAATTATGGCCTAGAACAGGTGCATTGAAAGTAAATGCAATTGATCATCCATTTGGTTCTGGTCGAGGTAAGAATCCAAAGAGCAAGATTGCAAAAAGAAATTCATCTCCTGGTCAAAAAGTTGGATTAATAAGGCCAAAGAGAACAGGTAAGAGGAAATAAGTAAAATGGAAGGAATAAATACACAAAAAAAGCAATTCAAATATCGTGGAAAGAATCTTGAAGAGTTAAAAGAAATGGATACTCGGGAGTTTGCCAAATTATTGTCTTCAAAACCAAGAAGATTTGTACTAAGAAATTTCCAAGAAATTGAAAAGTTTGTTTCAAGATGTAAAATGAAACAAGAAAAGAAAAAGAAAATAAAAACTCACAAAAGAGATATTGTAATAGTACCTCAATTAGTAGGAATGAACATCCAAGTTTACAATGGGAGAGAATTTATTCCTATTGAGATAGTTGGTGAAATGTTAGGACATATTCTTGGAGAATTTTCTCTCACTAGAGGAAAGATAACACATAGTAAGGCTGGTGTGGGAGCAACTAAAGGAAGTAAACACAAAAGTAAAAAATAAAAATGGCAAATAATACAGAACAACCATCAGGAAAAACAGAACAAAAAAAGGCAAACCCAGTGGCTGCTCCAAAAGTTGATAAAAAGAATGTTCCTCAAGAACCGAAGCAAAAAATAGAAGATAAAAAAACAGCAGAAGCAAAAATAGAACCTAAAGCTATTGAATCTAAAACTGAAGAAAAAAATTCAGATAAAAAACAAGAAAAGAAAGTTCCTGTTAAAAAAGTTTCAAAACAAGAAGTTATTGTAAATGCACAAAGTGTTCCTGTATCAACAAAATACGCAGTTTCAATTTGCAAATTTATTCAGGGAAAAGAAATCAAAGATGCTAGAAAATATTTAGAAGATGTTAAAGATTTGAAAAAATCAATCCCAATGAAAGGAGAATATGCTCATAAAAAAGGTCCAGGAAAAATGGCCTCTGGGGGAGGAAAATATCCTGTGCAAGCATCAAAACATTTTATTAACATATTAAAGACTCTTGCTGGAAATGCAACAAATCATGACATTTTAAATCCTGTAATATCAGAAGCTATTGCAAATAAAGCTTCAACTCCAATGGGAAGATTTGGAAGATGGAAAAGAAAAAGAACACATATTACACTTAAAGCTCGTGAATTAAAAATTAAACCTAAAAATAAAAAGAAAGTAGAGGATAAAAAATAAAATGGAAGAAAAAACAACTGTAAAACTAAAGAAAGAAGAATACGCACTTAGAGAATCTGTTAAAAAAATGATTGGAAAAGGAAAAGTAAGTAATGTTAAAATTGAATATACTCCTGTTGGTGAGAAAATAATAATTTCAACAAATAAACCAGGACTTGTTATCGGGCGTGGTGGAGAAAAATTAAATGAAATAACTGATTTCTTAAAAAAGAACTTTAAATTAGATAATCTACATATTGAAATTGATGAAATAAAAGAACCTGAATATGATGCTCAAGTAATTGCAGACGAAATTGCATTAGGTCTTGAAAGATTTGGGCCATTAAAATTCAAAGTTATTTCTTATAGGACTCTTGATAAAGTTATGAAAGCAGGAGCATTAGGATGTGAAATCAGATTAAGTGGCAAACTACCTGGTGCAAGATCTAAGAGTTGGAGATTTGCTCAAGGATATTTAAAGAAAACAGGAGACAGTGCTAAAGTTGTTGATAAAGCCCAAGCAAGAGCTGAGACAAAACCAGGAACTGTTGGAATTAAAGTTTCAATTCTATCTCCTCATGCAATTCTTAAAGATAGGGTTAAAATAAATGAGGCCTTAATGGAACAATTAAAAGTAAATCAGAGTTCAGAACAAGAAAAAGTTAAAACAAAGAAAAAATCAAGTAAAAAATCTGCAAAAATAAAAACTGGAAATAAAAAATGAGAGAAAATTTAAAATGAAACACAAACAACTGAAGGATTTAAATAAGCAAGATCGTGAAAAGAAATTAAAAGAACTTAAAATGGAATTAATAAAACAAAAAGTAAATGCCTCAAATACCGGGGGTTCAAAAGCAAGACAAATCAAAAAAATAATTGCAAGAATTCATACTCTTAACTCTTCAGAAGGAGGGTTAAGTAATAAATAACAATGGAAATATGTCCAAAATGCGGCTTGCCTATGCAAGCTTGTGTGTGTGAAGAAATCGTGAAGAGTTCGCAGAGGATAAAGATAACCACAGACAAAAAACGATATGGAAAAATCGTTACTGTGATTACTGGATTCGACAGCGGCATCGATGTAAAGAAAATCGCGAAAGCTTTGAAAAATGAGCTTGCTTGCGGTGGGACTTACAAAGATGACATGATTGAACTCCAAGGAGACCATACAAAGAGAATAAAACCTCTTTTGGTTGAACATGGGTTTGATGAAGACTCAATTGAAGAGTAAACACACACAAAAAAATGTGAATAGAAAGAAAAATGGAAAAACAAACAAAGACAGAGAAGCAAATAAAAGAAAAAACAAAAATAGCAGTGCAAGTTGAAGAAGTAAAAAAAGAAAAAATAATTAAAACAAGAGGAAAGGTTTTTCAAGGAAATGTTATTAAAAAATTTCCTAAGAGAGTAGTAATTGAATTTGAAAGAATGGTTTATATTAAAAAGTATGAGCGTTACACAAAAACAAAAACAAAAATTCATGCTAGGCTTCCTGAATCAATGGAAAAAGACATTAATTTAGGTGATTTAATAAAAGTTCAAGAATGTAGACCATTAAGCAAGATTATACATTTTATTGTTATTGAAAAAGTTAAAGATGTTTCAGAATTTCAGGGGGGACAAAGAGTAAAATGAAAGCAAATTTAAGATTTTCCTTCACACTAAATTATCGAGGTAATTTAGCATGAAAGCAGTAAGTGCGAGAGCAACAGAAGCATTAAATTTAGGAACTATACTAATTGCAGCAGATAATAGTGGAGCAAAAATTTGTAAAATAGTTTCAGTTAAAAAAGCGAAAGCCAAAAAAGGAAAGCAAGTTGCTGGAAAAATTGCTGACTGGGTAAAAGTATCTGTTAAAAAAGGAGTTCCTGACATGAAAGGAAAAGTATTTGACGCAGTAATAGTAAGACAAAAAAGACCTTGGAGAAGAAAAACAGGAGAAAGAGTTGCATTTGAAGATAATGCAGTAGTTATATTAAAAGATGAAAAAGGAAATCCAAAAGGAACTCAAATTAAAGGACCAATTGCAAGGGAGGTTCAAGAGCGATGGCAGCAAGTTGTAAAGATTGCTTCAATAATATATTAAAATGAAAAAGAAATTTTCAACATCATGGAAAGCAAGTTCTCAACCTAGAAAGCAGAGAAAATATAGAGCTAATGCTCCATTACATATCCGTAAGAAATTCATAAGTGTTGCATTATCCAAACCCCTTAGAAAAACTAAAGGAAAAAGAAACATCATATTAAAGAAAAATGATAAAGTGAAAATAATGCGTGGAAAATTTAAAGGAAAAACAGGTAAAGTTTTGAGTGTTGATTTAAAATATTCAAAAGTTGTTGTTGAAAATATACAAGTAACAAAACTTGATGGTTCAAAGGCAAATGTTAAACTTCAGCCTTCAAATTTACAAATAATTGAAATCACAGAAAGAAATCCTGCAAAGAAAAATTCAGAAAAGAAAGAAAAGAAAACCAAAGAAACTAAAAAGCCAGAATCAAAAGAAAAACCAAAGACTAAAAAAGCAGAGAATAAAAATAAGAGAAATTTAAAATGAAACATATGAAAAGACAAACAGTACCAAATAATTGGCCTGTTCCAAGAAAAGGAAAGAAATTTGTAGTTAGACCTGCACATTCTAATGAAAAAGGGTTGCCAATTTTAATTATCTTAAGAGATGTTTTAGGAATTGCAAAAACACGTAAAGAAGTAAAAAAAGCTATTCATGAAAAAAATATTTTAATTAATACAAAGCCTGTTCATAATGAGAAAAATACAGGAGTTTTATTTGATGTAATTACAATTGTGCCATCCAATAAAAATTACCGAATTGAATTAACTGAAAATGGAAAATTCAAATTATCTGAAATTAAAAAATCAGAAGCTAATGTGAAAATTGTGAAAATTGTTGATAAAAAAACTCTAAAAGGTAAAAAAGTTCAATTAAATTTAAGTGATGGAACAAATACTTCATATGATAAAAAATGTTCAACAGGAGAATCAATTATTATTCATCTTGCAAATAAAAAAGTTGAAAAAACACTTCCTTTAAAAGTTAAATCAAAAGTTCTAGTTTATGCAGGTAAACACGCGGGGAAAAAAGGAATTGTTGAAGAAATTGATGAAAAAAACAAAATGGTTGTTATAAATCATGACAAGAAAAAATTAAACATATTAATAAAACAAATAATGGTGTTAGAATAAAATGACAGAAAACAATAAAAAAAATCCAATGAAAGAAATAAAAATTGAAAAAGTAGTTTTAAGTGTAGGTGGAACAGCTGATTATCTTGAAAAAGGAGTTAAATTATTAAAAATGCTTACTGGAAAAAAACCAGCAAAAATGAAATCAAATAAAAGAATTCCGACTTGGAGTGTTAGACCAGGACTTGAAATTGGAGCTGTTGTAACAATAAGAGGAAAAGATTCGGAAGATATGTTAAAAAAAATGCTGATTACAATTGATAATGTTTTAAAGAAAAAACAAATTTCAGAAAATAACTTTTCATTTGGTATCAAAGAATATATTGAAATTCCTGGTGTTGAATTCCAAAGAGATATTGGAATTATGGGATTTGATGTAACTGTTGTTTTAAAAACATCAGGAAGAAGAGTTAAATTAAAGAAAATCAAGCGTGGAAAAATACCAAAAAGACAAAATATTCCAAAGGAAGAAATAATTAAATTTATGGAAGATAAATTCCAAACAAAATTCATATAAAATGACTGTAAGTGATTTAAAAAAACAATTTAAGCAACTTGATGCAAAACCAGAAATTAAGAAAAAAGTTTTGAAGCACAACATGCCTAAGAAAAGAAAGATAGGTGTGGCATCCAAAAAATGTGAAAGATGTGGAAGATTTGGAGCACATATAAAATCATATGGATTAAATTTATGCCGTCACTGTTTTCGTGAGATAGCAGAAGAAATCGGATTTAAAAAATATTCATAAAGGAGAAAAATAAAATGTCACATGATGTAGTTGCTGATGGATTAAACATGATAAGAAACGCAAGAAAATCGCGTAAAGAAAATATTAAAATAAATAGAATATCAAACGCGCTTGTAGAAGTTCTTAAAATAATGAAACAAGAAGGAGCAATAAAGAAATATAAGATTGATTCAAAAGAAAAATCTCTTATAGTAACTATTGGAGAATTAAATGAATGTAAAGCAATCAAACCAAGATTTAGTTGTAAATTTTCACAAATTGAAAGATATAGAAGAAGATATCTTCCTGCTAGAAATATGGGGATAATGATTATATCAACTAACAAAGGAATGATGACTCACAAAGAAGCTCAAGAAGAAAAAATTGGAGGAAGCTTAATTGCTTATTTTTACTAATGAAAAAACCATTTCAACAAATAATTGAAATCCCAGAAGGAGTAGAAGTTTCATTAAATGGGAATTTACTTAAAATTAAAGGACCAGAAGGTGAAAATTCTCGTGAATTTAAACTTGGAAAAATAAAATTTGATGCTTCTAAAGATAAAATTACTTTAAATGATAAAAAGGCTACAAAATGTGAGAAAAAAATAATTAATACAACTTCTTCTCACATTCAAAACATGATTAAAGGTGTTCAAGAAAAATTCACATATAATTTGAAAGTTGCTGCATCGCATTTTCCAATGACTGTTAAAGTAGATGGTAAAAAGGCTGAAATTAAAAATTTTCTTGGAGAAAAAATTCCAAGATACTGTAAAATTCCTGAAGGAGCAGAAGTTGAAATAAAGAAAAATGATATTACAATTAAATCTATTAATAAAGAAATTGCAGGACAAGCAGCTGCAAACTTTGAGAAAGCCACTAAGATTAGTAATCGAGACAGAAGAATTTTTCAAGATGGAATTTACATAACAAACAAAGCAGGAAAGGAAATATAAAAATACAATGAAAGAAAAAACTAAAAAAACTAAATTTTTAAGAAGAAAAAATAAAGCATATTCAAAACTTGGAAAAGGAAGAAAGAAAAAACAAATTTGGAGAAAGCCAACAGGAAGAGATAATAAAATGCGTGAAAAACGTAGAGGTTATCCTGCTATTGTATCAATTGGTTACTGCTCAGCAAAAATATCAAGGGATGCTCTTAAGAACAAACAACCAATAATAATAATGAATATATCTGATTTATCTAAAATAAAAAAATCAGAAATTGCAGTTATTGGTGCTGTAGGCAAAAAGAAAAAACTTGAAATTGCAAAAAAAGCAAAGGAAATGAAAATTGAAATTTACAATATGAATCCAGATAAATTTATTGAAAAGAATAAGAAAAAAGTAAAAGAGAAAGCTGAACCTAAAAAAGAGAATAAGAAAAAAACTGAAGAAAAAATAAGAAAAGAAAAGAAGCCAGAAAAAGCCGAGGAAAATAAAAAATGAACTTAAGAAATAAGAAAGAATTAGCAGCACGTGCACTAAAAGTTGGAAAAGAAAGAATTATGTTTGTAGAAGCTAGAAAAAATGAAATTAAAGAAGCTATTACAAAGCAAGATATTAGAGATTTAAATGCAGACGGAGCAATAAGAGTTAAAGAAATTTCAGGGAGGAAGAAAAATGCTAAGAAAAAAACAAGAAGAAGTACTGGACAAATAAAAAAGAAAATAAATACCAGAAAAAAAGATTATGTTATCATGACAAGAAAATTGAGAGCATATGTTATTGAAATGAAAAAACAGGGATTATTAAATCCTGAAGAAGTTAAAGAGATTAGAAAAGGGATAAGAAATAAAGCCTTCAGGAGTAAAGCCCACTTAAAAGACTACATTCAGAATAAAGATCGTTATTCAGGATCATTTAGTTCTGGAACAAAAACAATTAAAAAGAAAGTAAAGAAGAAAAAGAAGAAGTAAAATGGCAAAAGTACAAAAACGAAGACGTAGAGAAAATAAAACAGATTACAGTAAAAGATTAAAATTACTTAAAGGTGAAAAACCGAGATTAGTTTTCAGAAGAACAAACAAATATGTTTTAGCTCAATATATTTTAAGTGATGAAGCTAAAGATAAAGTTGTTTTTGGTTATAATTCATCTGAATTATTAAATCATGATTGGCCTACTGATGCTAAATCTGGATTAAAAAATATTACTGCTTGTTATTTACTTGGATATTTAATGGGTAAAACAATTAAAGCTAAAAAATTACAAAAACCAATTATTGATTTTGGTATGATACAATCTTTAAATAAAACAAGAGTTTATGGATTCCTTAAAGGGATTATTGATTCTGGAATTGAAATTAAATGTAAAAAAGAATCTTTTCCTGATGAATCAAGAATCAAAGGAGAGCATTTAAAAAATAAAGTAGATTTTGAAAAAATTAAATTAAATATTGATAAGATATAAAAAATGGTAGAAGAAAAACAGCCTGTAAAGAACTTGAAAGAAATGGAAGAAGAACATCCATTAGAAAAAATTCAAAAAATAAATGAAGGCAAGGAAGATGAATATGCTGAAGTTCCTGAAGAAGTTTTAGATGAATCTGAATTAGAAGAACTTAAAGAAATGGAAGAAGAAGCAAATGGCAAGCAAGAAGAAATATCAAAAGAAGAAGCTCGTAAAAAAGCTGAAAGAGCAAGAAAAGGGGAATTAACTCGTGAAGAAGTCATTGAATCTTGGACTCCAAAAACAAAATTAGGAATTGATATTAAGAATGAAAAAATAAAAAATATTGATGAAATATTAAATAACAATAAAAAAATATTAGAACCAGAAATTACTGATTCCTTATTAAATATTAAAAAAGATTTAATCTCTATTGGACAATCAAAAGGTAAATTTGGTGGGGGTAAAAGAAGGGCTTGGAGACAAACCCAAAGAAAAACTCGTGAAGGTAACGTGCCAACATTCTCTACAATGGCTGTTGTTGGTGATGAAAATGGACATGTAGGTATTGGTGTTGGAAAAGCAATGGAAACACTTCCAGCAAGAGACAAAGCAATTAGACAGGCAAAATTAAATATAATTAAAGTAAATAGAGCATGTGCAGCATTTGATTGTGATTGTTCTGAAAAACACTCTGTTCCATTTAAAGTTACTGGAAAAACAGGAAGTGTTAAAGTTGAATTAATACCTGCCCCTCAAGGAACTGGATTAGTTGTTGCAAATGAATTAAAGAAAATACTAAAAATGGCTGGAATTGAAGATGTATACTCAAAAACATATGGAAAAGTTCAAACAACTTTTAATTTGGCAAAAGCTTGTATTGAAGCATTAAAGAAAACAAATCCTGCTTATGAAGGAGGTAAAAAATAATGGCAAATATTGCAGTAATAAGAATCAAAGGAATGATTGGTTTGAAAAAACAAGTAGCTGAAACATTAAATAGATTAAGACTTAGAAAAAAATATGTCTGTGTTGTTTTAGAAAATCCTAATGAAGCTCAACTTGGAATGATTGAAAGTGTTAGAAATGCTGTTGCTTATGGAGAAATAAACGACGAAACATATAAACAACTTAAAGAAAAACGTGGTTTAAAAGATTCGAAAAATAAAGGGCAAATAAAACCTTATTTTAGATTACATCCACCAAGAAAAGGAATTGACAGTAAAAAGCATTTTGGTGTAAAAAAAGGAGTTTTAGGAAATAATAAAGAAAAAATAAATGATTTAATTGTGAGGATGTTATAAAATGTTAGAAGATTCAAAACTATACTATACTCAAGGAAATAAAGTAATCATGAGAACTTCAAAAGGAGATTTAGATGTTACTAAAGGATTTCCCCATAAAGATTATCAAGAATTACAAGAAAAAAGAAATACACAGTTATATAAAAAATTAACAGGAATAATTCAAAATGATGAAAACTCATAAAAGAAAAAAATCAAGCAGAATGCATGGTCGTAAGATGGGCACTCATGGAACTGGTGCTAGAAAAAATAAAAGAGATAGTGGTAATAAAGGTGGAAAAGGAATGTCTGGAAGTGGTAAAAGAGCAGATCATAAAAAAACATTGATTACAAAACTTTACGGACATGGTTATTTTGGTAAAAAGGGGATTACTTCTATTGGAACTAAGCGTGATAAACGACAAAGAATAAATCTTTCAACTATTATTAATAATCTTAATAGTTTAGGTAAAAAAACTTCAAAAGGATGGGAAATTTCATTACCAAAAGCAAAGATTCTTAATTCAGATATTGAACTTAAAGAAAAATTAATAATAAATTCTTTAGATGCTTCAAAAACAGCTATTGAAAAAGTTAAAAAGGCTGGTGGAGATATAATTTTACTTAAAAAAAATAAAAGGGTAAAAAAAGAAGAGATACCTAAGGCTTCAGAAACTAAAGCTAAAGAAAGTTCAGAGTAAACCAAAATGGAAGACTTAAGAAAATTTAAAATTTTCACAGAAATAATTTACGGAGAATTTAAATGGATTTAAGAAAAATATTTGCATTAATACCAGAAGTAAAAAGGCCTGATGAAAAAAAACTAGCTTTCAATGTAAAGTTAAAGTGGACTGTTATTGTTCTTATTGCATTTTTTGTTTTAACAAATATCTCTCTTTTTGGATTAAGTAATAATGCTCTTGAGAGATTTGAATACTTAGCAATCATAATGGGTACTGACTTTGGTTCTATTGTATCCTTGGGTATTGGGCCAATTGTAATGGCTTCTATTATATTACAATTGCTTACTGGAGCTGGAATAATTAATATTAATACAAATACCCCTGAAGGTAAAAAATTCTTCCAAGGAATTCAGAAACTTCTTGTTTTCTTTTTCATAATCTTTGAGGCTTTAGTTTATGTATTAATGAACGGGCTTGAAGCATTACCTGGAATGAGATGGATAGTTATTACGCAGTTGATACTTGGAGGTTTGGCTATTTATTATATGAATGAATTATCTGAAAAATGGGGATTTGGTTCTGGTGTTAGCTTGTTTATTGCTGCTGGTGTTTCTTGGAGACTTATTGCATCAGCATTTCAATTTATAAATGTTCAGGGAAGAAATTGTTTACTTGACTTTAGTAATACCCCCTGCTCTGGGAAAGTTCTTGTTTTAATACAATCTATTGTAAACAAATCACCTATTGAATTATACTCTTCTGGGGCTGCAATAATTGTTACTGTGCTTATTTTCTTAGCAGTTGTTTGGGCTCAAAGTCTTAAAGTTGAAATTCCATTAAGTTTTGGAAGAATTAGAGGGTATGGAATGAAATGGCCATTAAACTTTTTTTACGCAAGTGTTATTCCAATTATTTTAGTTGCTGCATTAATAGCAAATATTCAATTATTTGGAGGAATTTTAGAAAATTGGAGAGGCAATCCAACTTTCTTAGGACATTTTGTTAATGGACAAGCAGTATCTGGTTTGGGATTCTGGTTAGGTTCAAGTAACATACTTGAACTATTTATTAGAGGGGGGTTTATGTGGAGATATATGCTTCAGGGTTTAACTCATATAATAGCTTATATAATATTAGCTACTTTATTCTCTGTATTCTGGGTTAAGACTTCTGGAATGGATGCAAAAGCACAGGCAGACAAAATAGCTTCATCTGGTTTACAAGTGGCTGGATTTAGACAAGACAATAGAATTTTAGAAAGTATTTTAGATAGATATATTATGCCATTAACTATAATGGGTGGAGCTGCAATTGGACTTCTAGCAGCATTTACAAACTTACTTGGAGCATTAGTTTCAGGTACTGCAATCTTACTGGTTATTATGATTATGTTCCAATTCTACCAGAACATTGCACAACAACATATGACGGATATGAATCCTGCAATGAGAAAGTTTATGGGAAATTCATAAAAACTAGTTTCAAAATATAAAATAATATTAAATATGCTTTATCTTTAATTAGAGGATTTATTGATTTAATATTAATTGGTAAGAACAAACATTTTCATTAAACCCTTATCTTTAAAAACCAATTAACTCTTATATTAAAATGGCTAAAAGTGAGAAAGGTGAAGGAAGTTTTAAACCAATAATTATTGTAATGTTGATTTCTTTAGTTATTGCTGGATTTTGGGATAGAATGCCTTTTATTAGTAATGCTGTTCACTTTGTTTTAAATCCCACAGCTGGATGGCTTCTTAATTGGAACTTAACAATTGGAATGTTAATTATTGTATTTGTTTTAACTTTAATTACTACTTTAGTTCAAAAATACGCAACAGATCAAGAAACTCTCAAAGAAATAAAAAAAGAACAAAAAGAAATACAAAAACAAATGAAAGAATTCAGAGAGCATCCTAAAAAATTAGCAGAATTGCAAAAAAAGCAATTTGCAATGTTTCCTAAACAAATGAAATTAAGTATGCGAGGAATTGCTTATACAGGTGTTCCATTTATATTGCTTTTCAGATGGTTTTATGACTTTTTTGGAGCAATAGAATCTGCTACTGGTGAGCCAGTAAAATTCTTTGGTTTATTAGGATGGATTTTATTTTATTTAATCTTTGCAATGATATTTAGTGCTATATTAAGAAAACAAATGGATGTTGTTTAAGGAAAACCCTTAAAAACCTATTATTTCTTGGTTAAAACATGGAAGGAAATTTAGAACAAGAATTAGCAAGAAAATTTCAAGTATTTGAGCAGCAAATAAGAATGCTTCAAGAACAATTGCAATCAGTTGAACAAACAAGCCTTGAATTGCAAAAATTGGATTTAGGTTTAGATGATTTAAAAAGTGGAAAAGATAAAGAAATATTAGCTCAAGTGGGACGTGGAATTTTTGTTAAAGCAAAATTAGTATCAGAAGATTTAATAGTTGATGTTGGAGGAAAAAATTTTGTATCAAAGAGTATTGATAATACCAAAGAAGTGATAAAAGAACAGGTTAAAAAATTAAATAATATTAAAGGTGATTTAGAAAAGGAATTAGAAAAAATAAACCAAGAAATTACAGGAGCATTTTTAGAAGCTCAAGAAAAACACACTCAATCGCATGAAAAAGAAGATTCTGGAAAAGATTTTGGAATTAAACTTAAATCAGAAAAAGAATGTGATTGTGATGATGACTGCAAAGAGCATGGTGAAGATTGCCACTGTCATGATGGAGAATGTCATTGTGGGCATAACCATTAGAATATAAAATAACTTTTATCATTTGTAAGTTCTTAGAAAGACTTTTAATCTATATTATAATTAAAAGTTTTTAAAATGAAAAAAAATAATAAAAAAAATAATTATGTAAAGTATAGGTTAATCGTAGTTAAAGAAAATGAAATAATGTCTTGGAGAGATATAGAATGGCAAGGAAATAATAAATGGGACAGTGAATTAGATAAGAAATATTGTAAATGGTTAGGTAAAAAAATACAACATAAAAGTATGAACAATCAAAAAATAGAAGAAAGAGTTTTAGAGGTTCATGTACAAATAGGAGATTATGATAAACAAAAAAGAAAATATAAATGGAAAGACCATGATTATAAATGCTCTTCAGAAGAGATTCCGTATCATATGAGATAGTTTTTTATAATAAGTTAAATAAATAATATTATGAAAAGAATTATTTTGGTGATGATAATATTTATTGTATTATTTATTGTTAGTGCAATAGTTGTAAAAAGTATTTTAAAACAAATAAATCTTGAAGATTATACAGATGGAAAATTTATTGAAAATACAGAAAACTTAAATAATAACTCAGAAAAAACAATTATAGTAAGTATCCCTTGTGAAGTTGATGAGCTTGATTGTAAAAATTTCGCCAATCAAAGAACTGCTCAAGATTTATATGAGGCTTGTGGAGGAATTGATTTTGATATTCATAAATTAGATGAAGATAAAGATGGGATTGCTTGTGAAGAATATGAATATGACAAATAATTATCCTAGGCTGTAAATTTCAACTAATGCATCTGATAAATACTGATTAAAACTTCCATCACACTTTAAATTATAAGGATGCATTAAGTTTAATCTTGAACTTTCATTATGCCCAAATCCTAAAACATGCATTATTTCATGTAATTCTACATCTAGAAAAGTACCACAATTTCTATAAGGATAAATATTTAATTCTCCTTTAAGTATTAAATTTCCTTTGAGCTTTGTTGGTCCTCCTTCTCCTGCTCTTTCATCTGTCTGAACTTTGTTAGAATCTTTTACAATTATATCGTAATCTTCCTAGCTTTGGTTTACTTCAACAAAAAATTCCAATATAAAACTCCTGAATCTTGAATAATATTCTTAGAATCCTCTTGATTTTCTTGTTGATTTAATTGCTGTTCACTTAAATTTGAATTAATCGTAGAAAAATCTTGGTAAGTTTGGTTTTTGAGATTAAACAAAAAAAAGCTTACTGCAATTACAAATACAATTATTAAAAGCATTATTGATAAAATAAAATCATTTCCTGAATTAGTTAATTTTTTATATATTGAATTCAAATAAAATAATATGGATTTCATAACAATAATTTTGATTTTAATTTTTATTCTTGTAGGATATATTGCCTATAAAATAGGATATAAAACTGGTGCAAGCAAAATAGATACAAAATGGAAACAAGAATTGCCGCTTCATAGAGAAGATGCAATAAAAAGAAGTCGTGCAATATTAAGTGGAAGTTTTTCAGAACAATTAGCTCCTTATTTGCCTGATTTTAAATATAATCCAAATGAGTGTAAATTCCTAGGAAAACCAATTGATTTCATGGTTTTTAAAGGGTTAGATGAAAAAGAAATCTCTGAAATAATTTTTGTTGAAGTTAAATCTGGAAAGAGTAATTTAAGCAAAACAGAAAGAAGTTTAAGAGACGCAGTTAAAAATAAAAAAGTTCGTTGGGAAGAATACAGGATTCCAGAAGAATTAACTAAGAAAAAAGAACAATAAAATTAGATTTATTTTATCCACTTTTTCAATCCATTTTCAGTTATTATTCCAGAAATGTATTTTTTTGGGATGAATTCAAAAGAAGGATTTTTAATTTTTACATCTTTTGGTGCTTTATCCCAAACTTCATTTATTTTTCTTTGTTCTATTGGAAGATTTTTTTTAGTATATTTCCATGAATCAGCAACTATATACACTGGTATTTTTAGTTTTTTAGATAATATTGCAATTGTTTCTGAACCTATTTTATTAATTACTCCTTTAGGAGTTATTGCATCTGCTCCTAATAAAACCATATTCACTTTTTTTGTTTTCATTTCTCTTGCTAAAGCAACTCCAACTGCACTATCAACAAAAATAGTTACTGGTATGTGATTTTTACTTAACTCTTTTGCTGTTTTTCTTCCTTGATATAATGGACGAGTTTCTGTATTATAAATTTCAAATTTTTTTTGTTTTTTTCTAGAATATATTAAAGCATTAGTAACGTTTGTGCTATGGCAATGTGTAAATATCACTGAATTATTTTTTATTAATTTGAATACATGCTGATTTATTTTTTGTTGTGCTAATTTAAAATGTTCCAGGATTAATTTTTTTGAAAGTCCTTTTTCAGCTAAATCTAAAACATAATGCAACATTGGTTCTGTGGGTCTTAAAGACAATAGTTTTTTAACAGAAGATTTATTCGGTACAAGGAAATACGCTTTTAATGATGATTTTGCAACATTTCTTGCCCCTTGTATTTTAATATCCTTAATATCTTTACAAATTTTATTGAATTGATTAATTTTTTTTGAATTAACACTCTTTTTCATGAAATATCATAGAAAATCTAGTATAAAAAATGTTTTATTAATTCATCTTTGCTAAGAATCTTTCAATTTCTCTTTGAGAAGGAGGTTCAATTGAGTTATAATCAACTAACCAATCTCCTAATTTAGGATAATTATTTTGGTAATATTCTTTTAATCTACTTGCTAAATTATAATCTTGCTCATTATTAATTATTATTTTATTATTTCTTTTTCCTTGACTGATTAATGAAAAACAAAAAGTTTCTTTATTTTTTTTTATTTCTAAAGTATTTATTGGATAAAGAATTTTTGTTGAAATTTTTTCACTTAAATTCTTTTTGAAAAAATCTTTTGTTATTTTCTCTAGTTTTTTTAATTGTATTTTTGTCATTTTTTATTTTTTAAATTAGTCTCTTTTGAGAGTAAATATAAGACCAAGAACCTCCTACATTTTCTTGAAGAGACATTGCTAATTCAAATAATCTATTTTTATAATTTTTATTTTTTGTTTTTAATAATTTTTTATTTGTATCAATTATTGCAACTATTTCGTGTTTATTTCTTTTAACAGTAATAAAACTATGATATTTGTCTTCAGAATGCAAAATTGCATCTGAAAATTCTTCATAGACAGCTCCTTTTATTTTTTCATAGAGAGTGTCTAATTGTGATTGTGATAATTCATATGTTTCTTTTTCTAACATTTTAATTTTGTTTTTCAACATTCCAAGATTCATGGTCCTCTTTATAAAATTTTTCATATTTGAAATTTGTCATAAACAAATCATATTTAAAGAGTTTTTAATAATTTATATAATATTTTTTTATTGTAGTTAATAATATTTTTATTTTTTATGAAAAAGATACATTTAAATAAGATTTTGTATACAGTGTATAATATGTCTGCAAAAAATACAAAAAATGCAAAAAATACAAAGCATATAAAATCTACAACAATACGTATAAGCCAAGACACTAAAGAAATTCTTGAAAATTTAGATTTTGTAAAAAAAGATACTTTTGATAATATTATTATTAAATTAATTGATTTTCATGAAAAAAATAAGAAAAAATTTATTAAGGGAGTTGAAAAATAAAAATGAATTTCATTTTTTCTCAAAAATCAGAGAGGTTGAGATTATGCTTTACTTGGTGTTGTCAAGGTAATTTTGATTACTGGCAAAGTGTTTTTAATTATGTAGAAGCACATCATCTGGGTAAAAAAGAGGAGAGAAAATTAAAAAGAATGCCTGGATTAAGACAGTAGAGAATCTTAAAAACCAGGCTTTCTTTTTTTTAGAAAAATAAAAAATGTTAGAAGCAATAATAAACCCTAGAAAAACAGAACATAGACAGTGGAGAATGTTTTTTGTTGGTTTAATATATGCCTCACTTTCTTTACTGCTGGTTCACTGGTTTTTTTCTTCTGATTTTGCGCTTAGCAAAGCATCTGGAATGTTGGTTGTTGCATTTTGTATAATGTTTAGTTTACCTTATATGTATTTTATTATAAAACGTGAAGAAGAAGAAGATGAAGAAGTAGAAGGTGCTTTTAAAGTTTGGAAAGTACATAAAGATGCTATTTATGC
>CAYURQ010000010.1:0-28410 GCA_964447315.1 Candidatus Woesearchaeota archaeon | reverse complement strand
ATTATCTAGCAAATAGTAAATTTCTCAAAGAAGAAATTCTTTTTTCAAGATTTTTTCTTTTTTCTTTTATGGTTCTCATTTTATCTTAATATTATATGGGTCGGATTAATTGTAGAAGAGACATAATCTGTTTTTCTACATCTTGTACAAGTTCTCTGGACTTTTCCTGGACCAAGTCCATTTCCAATATATCCTTCTGTTTTGTAGTTATGTCCTTTTTCTGCACAAATTTTCATTTTTTTTAAATTACTAAGTAAATGTTTCTGCATTCCAAGAGGCCTTTTTATTCTTCTTACTAAATAATCTTTTTCATCTTTGTAAGGAATCATTATATCTGTAAGTTCATTGTTCCAAGATTCATAATCTCTTCTTTGTCCTTCAGTCAATTTAATATGTTTTAATTTTTTAATACCTTTAATTTTATTTTCTAATTTAGAAATATTTTTTTTATGAATTTTAATCCCTTCTTCAATTTCTTCAAGAGATAAATCTCTTTTAATAGGATTATAATTTGGATGCATTTAAAATATAACAAAAAATTATTTTTAAAGATTTATATGTTACTTTATGCTTTTCTCAATCTCAATTAATCTTTCAATTTTCTTAACTCTTACATCTCCTTCAGTTCCACACTTAAAAAAATCACCTTTAAATCCAACAGCCAAGTCAGCTAGAATTGTTTCATCTGTTTCTCCACTTCTATGAGAAAAAACAAGTTTAATGTTATTTTTTTTAGCTAATTCAACAACTTTTTTTACTTCAAGAAGTGAACCACACTGATTGGGTTTAACAATAATTGCATTAATTGCTTTCATGTCAATTGCTTTTTGTAATCTTTTTGAGCTTGTAACAATTAAATCATCCCCCACAATTAATGAATTTGGAAATTTCTTAAGAAGTTTAGCATGGCTTTCAAAATCATCTTCATCAAAAGGGTCTTCAATATAAAATAAATTATAATTTTTAATTAAATTAGATAAATATCCAAATTGTTCATTTGCATCTCTTTTTAACATTGGATTTTTGTAATTGTATTTTTTTCTTTTAGAAAATCCAGAAGCAGCTACATCAAGTCCTAAAGGAATTTTAAGATTTTTTAGAACATCCAATACTTCTTTATCATTCAAAGAAGTCATCCAAGCATTTTCATCATTTTTTTTACTTAAGAATTTTTCATCATTTTCTTTTAGTAATTGTTCTGTTTGTTGTTTTGATTTTTTATTTGAATTATAATTGTCTTCAACACTTTTTCTATTTGGAATAATCTCAAATTCTTGAAAATCAGGTTTTTTACCTTCAATTTCTTCAGAGTGTTTTCCACCCCCAATACAATTTCCAATAAGTCTTGGAAATTTAATTTTTTTGACACTGTCTTTACCCATTATAAATTCCCATACTTGTTTTTTGTGTTCTTTTGCAAGAGCCTTAAGAACAGCACTTTCCAAAGCAAAGGTTCCATTAGCTCCAACATGGCCTTCAATAATATCTTCAATACGTTTTAAGTCATTAAAATTTTCAATAATATCTTCTGCAAAATATTCACTGGATTGATTTAATTTTTTAACATCTCTTTCAGGATCTTTTTTGTAAACTTTAACTGCATTTTTACCTGTGGATTTTCCTTGAGGAGAAGAAGCTTTAAACACCCCAACATTTGTTTTAATCTTAACTTCAATTGTTTTCTCACCACGAGAATCATTAATTACCTTTGCAGAAACCTCTTTTATCTTAACCATAACTTAATTAATTTTCTAGAGTTTTTAAGAATTGTTGTTTACTCTAACTCTTCTTTACCTGGATCTGCAGTATCTTCAGAATCATCTTCATCTTCAGGCTTAGCAAGTTCCATAATTTCCCCTTCACCTTCAATTTCTTCTTCTTTTGCTTCTTCAAGTTCTTTCTTTTTCTTATCATTGATTTTAGGGGCTACTGGTTTCTTGAGTTTTCCTTCTTTCTTTTCAGGAAAAGGTTTTTTAACAGAAATAGGTAAAACACCAGATTTCAATTCAATTTCTGCGATTTTAAGAGCATCATAATGTATTTTTTCTAAATCCTCTTCGGAAATTTTAACAAGCAAAGGAGCATTCATAGCAAGTTGCAAAGCTCTAGCACCAATTATCCTAGCTTCCTCATATTTTGTAAATTGTTGATTTTCCATTTTAATTTTCTTATTTTTCCTTTGTGTATTGTATTTTTTCTAATACTATTTTATTTGTTTTTCCAAGTTTTTAAATAATTCTTTCCATGATTTATCAGCCATTTCAACTGCTTTTTCAATTTCTTCCATAGTCAATGTTCCAGCATCTCCTTTTTGCATTGAAGAAATTCTTCCGTCTGAAATGCCAATAGTTAATCTTGTTTTACTTAAATCTTCTTCTTCTCTTGTAGGATCAACAATTAAACTATCTCCTACTCTATGAACAGTAATTGCAATTGGATTAACCTTTGTTAATGGCATATCTTTATCTGGTTCGCCATAAAAAATCTTATCTTCTTTTTCATCATATTTTGGTAATTTAGCAATTTTTAAAGCAGCTAATGCCCCTATTCCAGCAGCATCCAATAAATTTCCATCATCATTCATAGCATAAATATCAATGAAAATAGTCCATACTTTTTCACCTTCTTTAATACATAATTTCTTTAAGTCAATAACTTTACTTTCACGTATCCCCCTGTCAATAACTCTTCCTAATTCAATTGCAGGAAATCTTGGAGGTCCTAGTTCAATTCTAGGAGAGCTTAATGGAGACATTTCAGCTGTAACCATTAAATTTCCTTGATCTTGTGAATCAGGATATGGTTCTCCAATAGCAACTTTAACACCCACTATAACTTCTGTATTCCCTAATTTAACTTTAACAGAACCCTCTGCTTTTTTTGAAATATCTTTTTCTATCACTAATTCTCTGAATTGTCCAAGAGTTCTTCCATCAAATCTTTTACTTTCTGCTAAGTATTTTTCCAGTCTTTCATAATTAATTTCAGGTGCAATTTCTATTCCTTCTGCGCTCATTTTTTACCTCCCTTAAGATCAACTGATTCTTTTAAAGCTTTTTTTTGAACTTCATAAACTTCTTCAGCAGTTTTTTTAGCCATTTCCAAAGCTTCTTTTAATTGTTTACCATCAATGTTTCCATCTAATTGTAAATGAGTAATATGTCCTGAATGAGTCATTGAAACAGGAATATCTGTAGGCCCTTCTCCTTCTTCAAAATCTTCTTCTGCTTTGTCTAAATCAGCTACGATAGTTTTATCTAATTTACCAACAGAAATACTAGTAATCATATCTCTCATAGGAATTCCTGCATGTGCTAATGCAATTGCAGCTGCATTAATTCCAGCACATCTTGTTCCAGCATCTGCTTGAATAATATTAATATGAACATCAACAACTGTGTTTGGAAATTTTTCAAGCATTACAACAGGTTCTAATGCCCATTCTGTTATTTTTGAAATTTCAGTGCTTCTTCTACTTGGACCAGGTCTAATTCTATCTGATACAGAAAAACTATTCATATTATAAGTACATCTTAATGTTCCTTTAGAGGGATTTTGAGAGTGTTGAGGGTGCATTTTCTTTGGCCCATATACAGCAGCCACAGCAATTGTATCTCCCATTTGAAACATTGCACTTCCATCTGCATTTTTTATTATTCCCACTTCTGCTTTAAGGGGTTTTCTTAATTCATCAAATTTTCTTCCATCAGGTCTTTTGAATGTCATTTTATTCTGAATTCTCCATTTCTTCAACTTCTTTATTTACTTGTTCTTGAACATCTCTTGACTTTTTATGCCCTGAACCAGAGTTTCCTTTTCCACCATTTTTCTTAAACCATTTCTCAACTTCTTCTGTAAGTCCTTCAATAAAAGAATTTTCAACAATGAATTCAATAGCTTTCTTGGCTAATAATTCTTCTTCTATTTTATCTCCTTTAATCCAAATATATCCATTTTGACCAACAGTTATATTACATCCTGTCTCATCTTTTATTAATTTAATCATGCTTCCTTCTTTTCCAATAACTCTTGGAACTTTGTTGGGATTTGTTTTGAAAATCATTCCTTCATGAATTTTGCCTAATCCTCTTGATTTAAGGCTTAAATCAATCCCTCTTCCATTCATTGACCAAATCTTAACAACAGCCATATCTCCAATAGACATTACTTCATTCATTGCATCTTTGTTAACATATCTTGGAACTTCATTAACACTTAAGAATCCATTTTCAGCACATCCAATGTTAATCACCCAACCATTGTGAGTAATAAGGTCAACTTTTCCAATTACTACATTTCCACGCCTTGGGATATAAGGCCCTGACAGTGGAATGATTTTAACTAACTTATTGCTTTCTTCTGCTAATCCATATCTTAAAGCTATAATATCATTTTCTCTTTTTTCAGTTCCTTCTCCAGGCAAGTAATCATCTCCTGAAACAATTGCTTCTCCTGGAATTACTATTTTTCTTTCACTCATTTTAATTTAATATTTCTCCTGCTTTATTGCATATTTTTGTTTTCATTTTATTCTTTATCTTGTATTTCTTCTGTAACAGCACTTCCGTGTGTTACGTTGTTTAGTTTATCATAAAAATCCATGATCATTCCTGAAGGAATCTTTACTATTACTTCAAGACTTCCATCATCTTTCCATGTTTCTTTATCTTTGTAAGTTGAGATAACCCCATACGCTTTTCCTGTTTGAATTGCAGGGATAGTTATCTTTACTTTTTTTGTCTCAAGTTTTATAGGAATTATTTTACTAATTTCCCCAAGAATATCATTAATTTGGTTTTCAACTGATGTATTCTTTATATTAACATGAGTTTGTTCAAGTGCATTTTTAATCCTTTCGGTTGTGTGAGGATTTCCACTTTGAGGGTCAATAGCATTTTTACTTAAAAAATCAACAACTTGACGGAATTTTTTCTCTTGTTCAGCATCTCTAAATTCTTGAGTAGTAAGAATTTCTCCATCTTTTACAATTTTTGGAATAACTTCATCTGTATTTGTTGTTCCAAAAGCATATTCTATCTCACTTTTTGGAGCTCTTTCACCTTTTTTAACATCTCTAAAAATGATCTCTGAATCAGCAACTATATTTGAAACTTCTCCACGCTTAAATTTAATTGCATCTTCTAAATCCACTAAGATCTCAAAATGTTTTCCTTTTTTATCAATACGCGCAGTTGTTTTTGTCATTATATTTTTTCAATTTCCTTGCCTTCAGCCCTTTCCATTTTTTCTTTGGAAGTTTTAATGTAGGCTATTTCAAACTTCTCTAAGTCAAATTTCCCATCTTTAACTTCTTTAAAGATATCTAAAGCAAGTTTAATTCCTTGTTTAATTGTTAAATCTTTTTTGTATCTATCCCTTAATAATTCTCTTATTCTTTCATCATTTTCACCAATAGAATTTGCATGGTATTGAAAGTAGTTTCCAGTAACATCGCTTGAGTAAAGTTCTGGTTTTTTTCCATTAATTCCAGCAAGCATCATTGAAACTCCAAATGGCCTTGCTCCACCATATTGTGTGAATTGTTGTTTCATATTTGATAATTCTTTTATTATTGATTCAGGTTCAATAGCAGAATCATAAGTAACTCTGTGTTGTTGAGCTAGTACTTGGGCTCTTTCAATTAAAACACGAGCATCAGAAGTAATTCCAGCAGCACTTGCAATAATATGTTCATCTATTTCATGAACTCTTATAGCTGATTCACTTACAATAAGCTTATCATTAATTCTTTTATCAGCTAAAATAAAAACACCATCTGAACAAACTATTCCAATACTAGAAACTCCTAGTCTTACTGTTTTTTCAGCATATTCAACCTGCAACAAATGTCCATCAGGTGAAAACATTGTCGCTGTTCGGTCATAACCCATTGCTTGATGTTGCATTTCCATATTTTTATTTGAGAATTTTTAATATTCTTGTATTTTATTTAATTTTCTTCTCAACCAAAATTTGTTATTTTAGAAAGTATTTAAGTTTTTCTATTTATTTTTTCACAATCCTTTTAGAGTTCCACTTATTTTCAAAACACTTATTTTTTCAGGAAAAACAGCAAAACTTGCCTTAACCAAGTTAACACTTTCTCTATTAATACAAATAATATTATTTTTAATGAAACTTAACCCACATTTACTTAATCCAAGAGTTCCAGAATATTCTAAAATTGCTTTTTCAACATTTTTCTTTAAATCTTTTCCTTTTAATAATAAATATCTTTTACTTTCTCTATGACTTGGTATAAGGGCTTTCATTTAAATGACCTTTCTCTTATATATTCTAGTAGAGAAACCTTATTAAATCTATTTATCTCTTTAATCTTATATTAAATAAAAAATAAATAAAGAGGGTGATAAAAAATGGAACTTTGTGCTGTTGGTGGATATGATGAAGTAGGAAAAAATATGACTGCAATAAAAGTAGGAGAGAATGTTTTTTTATTTGATTGCGGATTTTACTTGCCTGGAGTAATTGAATTGCAAGAAGAAGGAGAAATAAATTATACAAAACAAGGTTTGCGTAGACATAAAGCTATACCTGATGATAGAATTCTTGATAAAAATGGATGGAGAAAAAAAGTTAAAGCTATTTTTATTTCCCATGCCCACTTAGATCATGTAGCTGGTTTTCCTTTTTTAGCTGATAGATATCCAAACGCAACAATTTATGGAACTCCATTTACAATGCGGGTTTTAGAATCTTTAATTCAAGATTCAAAAGTTGTTGTTCGTAATAAAAGAAAAGTTGTTCAATCAAACTCAATACATAAAATTCCAGGAACTTCAAATAGCTTTAAAGTAGAATTTATTCATGTAACTCATTCAACAATAGATTCAACTTTTGTAGTTTTACACACTCCAGAAGGAGGTTTTTTTTATGCTCTTGATTTTAAATTTGATGATACACCAACATTTGGAAAACCTCCAAATTACAAAAGATTAAATGAATTAAAAAATGAAAATATCAGAGCAGCTGTAATAAATACTCTTTATTCTGGAAAAGAAACTTCAAATATGAGTGAAAGAAATGCAGATGAAATGCTAAGAAAAGCATTTCAGAAAACAAAAACTAAAGACAAAGCACTTTTTATCACAACTTTTTCTTCTCATATTGAACGTTTGAATAACATTGTAAAACATGGTTTGAAAACAAAACGTGAAATAATATTCTTAGGAAGAAGTCTTGCAAAATATGTTGATTGTGCGATAAAAGTAGGAAAATGCCCTTTTCAAAATAAAATCAAAATAATAAAATATAGAAGACAAGTAAATTCCACTTTGCGTAAAGTACAACAAAATCCAGGACGTTATTTAGTTGTATGTACAGGACATCAGGGAGAAGAAGGTTCAATATTAGATAGGATTTCCAAAGGAAACACTCCTTTTAGTTTTCATAATGGCGATAATATAATTTTTTCAAGTTCAGTGATTCCAACTGAAGTTAACATTCAATCAAGAAAAATTCTTGATGAAAGACTTGAAAAAATGGGAGTGATTCTTCATAAAAATGTTCATGTTCATGGACATGGAAGTAAAGAAAGTAAAATAAAATTAATTAATCTGGTAAAACCAAAAATAATAATCCCTGCTCACGGAGATAAAAAACAAGAAAAAGACTTAATCTGCGTGGCAGATGAAATGGGTTATAAGCTTGGGAAAACTTCATATTTAATCTCAAATGGCAGCACCCTCAGAATATAATATAGAAGTAGAATCAATTCTTGGTGGATTAGAATCAGCCTTGGCAAGAGGGCAACCTCTTGAAAAAGCAATGACTAGTTTTCGTAATGCAGGATATAAAGAGGAAAATATAAAAGAAGCATCTAGAAAATTTCAAGTTCTTCATAGAAGAAGATTTCATGAATTAGGAGTAGACCCTAATAAAACTAAACCAAAAATTCAAGGAGCTGTTTCTTCTTATGGTCAGCAAGAAAAAAACACTCAAGAAAAAAAAGTGGAAAAACAAAAAAAACTTGTGCCTGTTCAAATTCGTGAAAAATTAATAGAACAATATGAACTTGAAAAAGCAGAAATGGATGCTCGTTCTTCTAAGAAAAGAATTCAAGGAGGAACTTATGGTAAAAAAAATAATTCAAGTGAAGAATCTGTTTCAGAGGATTATGATGAAGATTTATCTTCTTCAGAAGCTGAATTAAATAAAAAAGTAGAAGAATCTTCAAGTAGTGAAAAAAAATCAAAAAAATCAAGAAAATTTCGTAAAGATAAATCTGCTAAGAATAAAGATTCAGGTTCAAGATACTCTGAATCTTCTCCAAAGAAAAATCAAGTTGTTTCTGGATACGGAGAGGACCAAGTTGCAGCATCTGAAAATTTTAAAGCAGCAGTTGATGAAATGATTAAAGCAATGAGTAATATGAATGTTAATCCTCAAGTAGTGGTTAAACAAGGAAAAGAAAGAAAACAAAAACCTCAAGTTGTAAATAAAATATCAAACTATGGAATGAAACCTCCAACACCTGTTAATAAAGCAGTAACTTTTTTATTGATTTTTTTATTGATTTTATTACTTGGAGTTTTAGCAGCTGTATTCTTCTTCAGAGAAGAATTAATAGATTTATTCAATACATTTACTTTAGAATATTTACTTCCTTTATTTTTAGGAAAATAAAAAATGAAATCATCAATTTACAAACCCGCGGAAGATTCTTTCTTAATGACAGATACTTTGAAATCAAAAATTCCAGAAATTCTTGCAAAAAATACAAATTTGAAAATGCTTGAGATTGGTGCAGGCTCAGGAATTCACCTTCAAGCATCAAAAAATTCTGGAGTTAAAAAAGAAAATATTTTTTCAAGTGATATAAATCCTGATTCAGTTAGCCATTGTAATTTTTTAGGGTTTAATTGTGTTCAATCTGATTTATTTGATAGTTTTCAAAAAGGTAAAGATTTTTTTGATTTAATAATTTTTAATCCACCTTACTTGCCTGAACATCATGATTCAAAGGAAGTTGAGCCAGAAGATTCAAAAGTTGCAACAACTGGAGGAAAAAAAGGAAATGAGATAATAATAAGATTTCTTGAACAAGCAAAAGATTTCTTAAATAAAAATGGTAAAATTTATTTGATAACAAGCAGCCTTTCAGAACAAATAAATTTTTCTGAATTTGGATATGTTGAAAAAGAAATTGGATGTGAAAGACTATTTTTTGAAACACTGTGCCTTTGGGAATTAGAATTAAAATTAAATACCCTAAAAAATTAGAAAATAAATGATAATTCCAATATTAATAATAATCTTGCTAACTTTTTTGCCTTTTGTAGAATTAAGGTTGTCAATTCCAGTAGGAATACTTTCTGGTTCAATAGATTTTCCATTTGGAATAACTCTTAGTGGATTAGGAATGAATCCTGTAATTGTTTTTGCAATAGCAGTTTTATCAAATATTCTTCTTGGATTTTTTTTATTCCATGTATGGAAATCTTTTGACCATAAATTAAGAAAATCAATAATCAAGAAACAATATTCAAAATTTATGGACAAAAGCCATAAGAAATTAAAGAAATTTGTTGATAATTATGGAACAATAGGAGTTGCATTTTTCATTGGAATTCCTTTTCCAGGAAGCGGGGTTTATGCAGGAAGTTTAGGAGCATTTGTTTTAGGTTTAGATAAAAAACATTTTTACAAAGCATGTATTTTAGGTGTTTTAATTGCAGGAATTTTAGTAACAATAATAACTTTAGGAGGAATTAGTATTTTTACCTAGGAATGTCTTTCCAAGAAATATTTTTCTTTTTTAAATCTTTTAATTGAGGAATTTTATCTTGAAAAGTAGGTCTTTGAGTTTGATAAAAAATACCTAAAGGAATTTTTGTTTTATCATTAATTCCATCATAATTAAATTCTTCTGCCTTTCTCATCGCTTCTTTTAAGTTTGTTTTATCATGTCCTTTTTCTTGTAAGTTGTAAGTTTTTTCAATATATCTTTTGTCTGGATGGAAAATAATACAAGGCTGTATTACTTCAATAAATGAAAATCCTTTATGTTTCATTGCTTCATTTAAAACATTAAAAACTTGGTCTGGCTTTGCATAAACCCTAGCAACAAAAGTTGCTCCAGCACTTAGCATTAGTTTAATTGTATTAAAAGGATTATGAACCATTCCTAGGGGAGCAGTTGTTTTATCTTTGAAACCTTTTTCAGTTAAAGGAGTTGGTTGTCCAACTGTTAAAGCAAATACTTGATTATTATGAACAATATAATTAATGTCTGGATTATATCTGGCTGCATGAATTGTATGGGATATTCCTTCTGAATAAGCATCTCCATCACCTGAAAAGCCAAATACAGTTAAGTTGGGATTTCCAATTTTTAATCCTAAGCAAGTAGGCAAAACCCTTCCATGTAAACTATTAATTCCATTTAAATTCAAATAATCGTAAATTTTTGCATGACATCCAACTCCAGAAACAATTGCAAATTTTTCTTTGTCTTTTTCAGATTTAATTTTTGGTTCAATTGCTTTTTTAAATCCAGCTAGTATTTGAAAGTTCCAGCATCCAGGACACCAAGTTGGTTTTGTGCTTGTTGAAATGTTCATTTTATTTACACCTTTTTTTTAATTCTTTATTTAATTCATCTGCTAAAAAAGGTCTTGTATCATATCTTAATATTTTGTTTTTTTCAGGAATTTCAAATCCTGTTTTTTCCATTAAAATATCTTTTAACATTCCAGTTGAATTATTTTCAACAAGCAAAACTTTTTTATTTTTTAATTCTTTTATAATATGCTTTGGAAAAGGTTCAATATATTTAATTTGAATTGCTTTGCAATTTAAACCTTGAATAGCATCTTTAACAGCTCCTTTTGTTGAACCCCAAAATAAAACAATATTTTTTGAATTCTTTTTTCCAAATACTTCATACATTTCAAATTTTTGTTTTGCTTCTTCAGCAATCTTTGGAAATTTTGTAGCTCTTCTTTTAATGTTTGACTTTATTAATTCAGGGTTCTCTGTTCCAGAACCTGTTTTTGAATCTTGCTCATAAGAATTATATCTTCTCATTTTTGTTGATTTAGGAACTTTTACTATTTTTCCCATTCCTGGAATAGTATAAGCACTTTCCCCTAAATGTTTATCTCCAACTATTATGCAAGGTAATTTATATTTTTGTGCAAAGTAAAAACATTGATTTGTTAGTTCCATTGCATCTTTTGGATCACCAGGAGCAACAACTAATCTATTAAATTCTCCGTGCCCAATATGTCTTGCCATTTGTAAATCTCCCTGAACATTATAAGTTGGAACTCCACTCCCAGGACCAGGTCTTTGGGCTAAGTAAATAACCAAAGGAATTTCAGCAATTCCCATTAAACTAATTGTTTCTCCCATTAAATCAATTCCCCCTCCAGAGCTACCAATCATTGTTTTTGCACCAGTCATTGCACTTCCAACACCAGCATTTGCAACAGCAATTTCATTTTCAATTTCTAAAACAACATAATTTTTTTCAATTTGATTTTTTGCAAGTTGGCCTAAAATAGGTGTTGCAGGAGTCATTGGATAAGCAATGTAAACATCAAGACCAGATTCAACAGCTCCTTGGGAAATTCCCTTGTTTCCATTCATAAACAATCCTTTTTTTCCAACTTTTTTTGTTTTAATTAAAACTTTTTTTTCTTCATAATATCCTTCTTTAGCATGTTTTAAATTCTCGTCATATCTTTTCTTTAAACTTTTTAATATATCATCTAAAATACTGAAATCAATTCCTAAAAGTTTGAACATTCTTCCAGCATAATACATATTTTCTTTATGTCCTTTCAAAACAATTCCTGTTTTTTTCAAATTATGTTTGTGTTGTTTTTCAGTTCTTTCATCAAGAGCAATAATCATATCTAATTTAGAATCATTACTATTAACAGGATTTTCTGAAAAAGTCAATACATTAAAATTATGTCCTCCACGGATTAAACTTTGATAATCTCTAGTGTAAAAAACATTATACCCCAGTCTGACAAGTCCTCTTCCTAAAATTCTTGTTAAAATATTTGGTCCTAATCCTGCTGCACCACCAAAAAGAATATTATAACGTTCACCCATTTTCTTGATTTTTCACCTCAAATACTTATTAAAATTAATTTACTTATTTAAAACTTGTTATTTAAAAGTTTTGGTTTGGAAACCTTTCCAAAAGGTTTATTTCTGAGTGATTGTTATTGTTATGGCAGAACAACCCAATAATTTTTAAATACTCAAGCTAAATTACTATTTTGAATTAAATAAACATTAAAAAGAGAAAAATGAGATTTGCACATATGGCTGATGTTCATTTGGGAGGTTGGAAGCAACAACCTTTGCAAGAACTGAATTTTCAAAGTTTTGTTAAAGCAATTGATATTTGTATTGACAATAAATTAGATTTTATTTTATTTGCAGGAGATTTATTTGATAGTGCATACCCTCCAATTGAAATTTTAAAAGAAACATTTGCTCAATTTAAGAGATTAAAAGATGCAAATATTCCTTGTTTTTTAATTGCAGGCTCTCATGATTATAGTGTTTCTGGAAAAACTTTTTTAGATGTTTTGGAAAAAGCAGGATTTTGTAAAAATGTATATGATGCAGAAGAAATTTTAGATAGTCAAGGAAATATTTCAGAGATAATTCTTAATCCTCATATTTATAATAATATTGCAATATATGGATATCCAGGAAGAAAATCAGGACTTGAAATACCAGATATAAGAAAATTAAAATTAAATGATGCTCCAGGACTTTTCAAGATATTTATGCTTCATACAACACTGGATAAAGTAGTTGGTTCATTGCCAATAGATTCAATTGAATCAAGAACTTTACCTAAAGCTAATTATTATGCCTTAGGGCATATTCATGTGTTATATGATAAAGATAATATTGTTTATCCAGGACCTTTATTTCCAAATAATTTCAAAGAATTAGAGGATTTAAAGCAAGGTCATTTTGTTTTAGTAGATACAGAATCAAACCAACAAGTTCAAAGAATAGCTTTGCCAAATAAAAAAGTACATTCGGTTTCAGTTCAAGTTGATGATGGGTTGATTGCAACAGAACAAATAATATCTGAATTAAATAAAATTGATTTAAATGATAAAATAATTCTTTTAAGAGTAAAAGGAGAATTAAAAAGAGGAAAGGTTTCTGATATTAAGTTTCAGAAAATAGAGGATTTTCTTAAAGAAAATAAAGCTTATTTTTTATTGAAAAATATACATGACTTATCTGTTAAGCAGGTTGATTTGCAAGT
Source organism: Candidatus Woesearchaeota archaeon (assembly GCA_964447315.1). Taxonomy (GTDB): domain Archaea; phylum Nanobdellota; class Nanobdellia; order Pacearchaeales; family GW2011-AR1; genus MWBV01. The sequence goes on along the minus strand of CAYURQ010000010.1, from coordinate 15,137 downwards.
TGAAATAAAAGATGACTCTAATATAGAGCAAGAAACAATTCAGCAATTCTCTCAAGAAAATTTTTCTGATTTCAACACACTAATAACTCAGCTTATTGAAGCACTCTCTAAAGATAAACAAGAAGATGAAAAAAATGAAACTTTCAATAATCGTATTTTAGATGAAGCAAGAAAGGTATTAAAGTTTTAATTAGCGTAAAATGAAAATAAATAAAATATCCTTAAATAACATAAGAAGTTATGAAAACCAAGAATTTAGTTTCAACGAAGGTTCAACTTTATTAGCAGGAGATATTGGTTCAGGAAAAACATCAATACTCCTTGGAATTGAATTTGCTCTTTTTGGACTACAACCAGGACAGAGGGGAAGTGCAATTTTAAGAAATGGTGCTGTTGCAGGAGGAGTTAAAATAAATTTTGAAGTTGACAATAAATTTGTTATTATTGAACGTACTTTAAAAAGAGGAAAAAGTGTTTCTCAAGATTATGCAGCAATAACAGTTGATGGTGAAAAAGAAGAATTAGCAGTAACAGAATTAAAAAATCGTGTTTTAACCCTTTTAGATTATCCAAAAGAATTTTCAAAAAAACAAAACATCCTTTACAAGTTTACTGTATATACTCCTCAAGAAGAAATGAAACAAATAATATTGCAGGATTCTGAAACCAGAATAAATACTTTAAGACATGTTTTTGGAATTGATAAATATAAAAAAGTAATTGAAAACTCTAGTATTATTTTAACAAAAATAAAAGAAGAAAAACGTTACAAAGAAGCTTTAGTATCAAATTTAGATCAAGATAAATCTCAAGTAATACAGAAAGAAAATGAATTATCAATAAAAAAAGATTCTTTATTGGAATTTGAAAAAGATTTTAATTTAAAAAAATCATTTCGTGAGTCTTGTCAAGTGGATTTAGAAAGTGTCTCTGAAAAAATAAAACAAAGAGATAATTTACAAAATGAACTTAAAACAACAAAAATAATGCTTTCAACAAAAAATACTTCTATTATTGAAAATAAAAAAACAATTCAGCATTTACAATCTCAAATACTTGATTTAGAAAAACTTGGATTTAGCCAAGAAAAATTAGAATTTCTTGAAAAACAAGTTTTTGAATTAAAAAATAAACTACCTGATTTAAATGATAAAAATTTACAACTTTCAACAGAAATTAATACTTTATATAGTAAAAATTCCGACCATGAGAATATAAAAAAAAGGTTACAACACCTTGAAAGTTGCCCAACTTGTCTTCAGGAAGTTGATTCTGTTTACAAAAGCAACGTTGTTATTAAGTTTGATTCAGAAATTTCAGAAAATGTAAATAAAATAAAAGAATTTGAATTAGAAAAACAAAAATTAAGCCAAGACTTAAGTAAAATAAATTATGAAATCTCATTAAAGGAAAAAGAAATTCAAGAATTAAGAATAACAAAAGTAAAAGTGGAAAGCATCACAGAAAAGAGGCAGCATATTGAAAACCTAGAAAAAAATAACAATGCAATTCAATCAGATATAACTCTTCTTGAAAATCAGATAAGTTCTTTTGAAAATAATATTTTTGATTTAAATAAATATGAAGGAGTTTATCAAGAGAAACAAAAAGCACTTGTAGAAGCACAGCAACAAGAACGTATTGCTGAAATAAAAGTTGCAGAATTAAAAAGAGAAATAGAATTTTTTACAAAAACAATCCAGGAATTAAAACAAAAAATACAGCAAACAGAGCAAGTTAAATCTCAATTGAATTATCTTTCAAATTTAGAAGAATGGATTTCAAAACATTTCATTCCATTGATTTCAAACATTGAAAGAAATGTTATGATAAAACTAAAACAGGATTTTTCAAACTTATTTTCTCATTGGTTTTCAATGTTAGTTTCTGAAACATTTAACGTAAGACTTGATGAAAATTTCACGCCAATAATTGAACAACAAGATTATGAAATAGATTATGCATATCTTTCAGGAGGAGAAAGAACAGCAATAGCATTAGCATATAGACTTGCCTTAAACCAAGTTATAAATTCAATGCTTAGCAAAATTAAAACAAGAGATTTAGTGATATTAGATGAACCAACAGATGGATTTTCAGATCAGCAATTAGATAAAATGCGTGAAGTTTTAGATGAATTAAATGCAAACCAGATGATTATAGTAAGTCATGAGCAAAAAATAGAAGGATTTGTAGATAATGTTATAAGATTACGTAAGGAAAAAGGACTTTCAGGTATTGCAGAATGATTTATTTTTGAATTCTTCCTTAAAATATTTTGCAGTAAGGGTTTTTCCAGGTTTTTATTGTATTTAATATGTTTTCACTTAGATTTCAACCATCATGACATAGTTTATAGGAAATAAATTTGACAATAGAAAACTTTATAAAATAAACATTTATTAGATTATTATAAATTCTATAATAAAAATTAAATTATAGGTTATTCTAATATTAAAGAAAATGGACAAAGAATTAAAAGATTCTATACTGAAAACCGGCACTACTATTTTAGGAATTGTTTGTAAAGACGGTGTTGTAATGGCTGGAGATAGGCAAACAACTGCAGGAAGTATTGTTTTTAATAAGAATTCAAAAAAAGTAAGACAATTAAATGATTATTTAGTTATCTCTGGAACAGGTTCTGTTTCAGATATTCAAAGAATTGAAAAAATAATTCCAGCTGAATTAAGGTTAAAACAATTGCGTTCAAAGAGTAGACCTAGTGTAAAACAATCTGCTAGTTTTTTAGCAAATTTTTCATTTTCAAATATAAGACAACCTTCTATGATTCCTGCAATGGCTGGATTTTTATTAGCAGGTTTTGATGAGGATGGCTCAACAGAATTATACACTATTACACCAGATGGAGCAATTGTAAAAATAGATGATTATGATGCAAATTTTGGTTCAGGAATGCCTTATGTTTTAGGATTATTAGAGAGACAATATAAAAAAGATTTAACAGTTAAAGAAGGAGTTGAATTAGCAAAAGAAGCCCTAAAATCTTCAACTCAAAGAGATACTGGTTCTGGGTATGGTATTGATATTTTTACAATTACAAAAGAGGGAGTAAAAAAAGTAGTTGAGCAAACAATCTTGCCTAATTACAAAGACGATTAATTAAATTAAAACTTGATTAAAAAATATTTTTGAAAATGGAAATTTTAAACAATATAAAGGAAAAACTACACGGAAAAGTTAAAGAAGCAAATTTTGAAGGTGCAAATATTGTTCTTTATACAGATAATGAAAATTTCTTTAGAGAAGGAGAACCAAAAATAAAAGAAATTGTAGATGAAATCAAAAAACGTATAGAACTAAGAGCTGATACAAAGATTCTTCCAGATGAAACAACAACTGAAAAGCAAATTCGAGATATAGTTCCTAAAGATGCTGAAATAGAAGAAGTTCTTTTTGAAAAACATAGAAGTATTGTTGTTATTCAAGCAAAAAAACCAGGACTTGTTATTGGTAAAGGTGGTTCAATTCTTGAAGAAATACGTTTAAAGACTTTCTGGACTCCACAAGTTCAACGTTCTTCAGCAATAAAAAGTAAAATAACTGAAAATATTCGTGAAGTTCTTTACGCAAATAATAATTATAGAAGAAAATTCTTGAATGAAATAGGAGAAAAAATTTACAAAGGATGGAACCCAGAAAAAATGGATTTATGGGTTAGGTTAACTTGTATGGGTGCAGGCAGGCAGGTAGGAAGAAGTTGTTTTTTATTACAAACAAATAATTCAAAAGTATTGCTTGATTGCGGAGTTGATGTAGCTTCAGAAGGAAATGATAAATTTCCTTATTTTAATATTCCTGAGTTTAATATAAATGATTTAGACGCAGTTATTATAAGCCATGCTCACTTAGACCATACAGGCTTATTGCCTTATTTGTATAAAATGGGTTATAAAGGGCCTGTATATATGACTGCTCCTACAAGAGATATAGCGTCTTTGCTTGCTCTTGATTTCATTGGTGTTGCATATAAACAAGCTTCTACTCCTTTATTTAGTTCAATAGATGTAAAAGAAATGGTAAAACACAGCATTTGTTTGAATTATGGGGAAGTTACTGATGTAACTCCTGATATAAGAATTACTTTTTACAATGCAGGGCATGTTCTTGGTTCTTCTCAAGTTCATATTAATATTGGAAATGGATTGCATAATTTTGTTTATTCAGGAGATATTAAATATGCAAAAACAAAATTATTAGATCCTGCTGTAAATAAATTTCCTCGTGTGGAATCTATTCAAGTTGAATCAACTTATGGTGGAAAAGAGGATACTTTACCTTCTAGAAAAGAAACAGAAAAAAAGTTTATTGACATGGTTAAAGAAACAATTGAAAAAGAAGGGAAAGTTCTTTTGCCAGAATTAGGTTTAGGACACGCGCAAGAAACAATTCTTAGAGTTGAAGAAGCAGTTCGTACAGGAGAACTTCCTAAAGTTCCAATGTATATTGATGGTATGATTTGGGATATTAATGCAATTCATACTGCTTATCCTGATTTTTTAAGTAGTAACGTAAGAAATTTAATATTTCAGGATAAAAATCCATTTATATCAGATATTTTTCAAAGAGTTGGTTCTCCTCATGAAAGAAAAGATGTTATTGAGGGAGGCCCTTGCATTGTAATTGCAACTTCTGGGATGCTTGTTGGAGGAGCTTCAGTTGAGTATCTCAAGGCATTTGCAGACAATCCAAACAATCTTTTAATTTTAAGTTGTTATCAAGGACCTGGTTCTTTGGGAAGGCAATTACAAGAAGGTGAAAGAAAAGTTAAAATGGAATTTGAAGGAAGAATGATTGATGTTGAAGTAAATTTAAGAGTTGAATTAGTTAATGGGCTTTCACCACACTCAGGAAGAAATGAATTAATAGGATATTTCAATAATATGAGGCCAAAACCAAAAAAAATTATTGTGAATCATGGTGAAGTTTCTAAATCATTAGATTTAGCTTCTGCACTTTACAAGTTAAATCGTGTTGAAACAACTGTTCCTAGAAATCTTGAAACAATACGTTTAAGATAATCTTATAAACTATTTAAACATAGTATTTTTATGAAAAAGAAAAAAGAGAGTGGGAAAATCAAGATTCAAGAAAAAAAGAAAAAATTTACTTATACTATTTTAGTTGCATTTGCAATTGTTATTTTTTGGAGAGGAATATGGGGAATAATGGACTTGTATTTTTTTCCTAATATGCTTCCATTGAGTTTTATTTTATCAATATTTTTTGGATTTTTAATATTATTTTCAGTTAAACGTTCTTGGAATTTATTAGAATGAAACATAATATAAAAATTACTTTATTTTTATTAGCAATGTTTTTTTTAACTCAATTTATTGGGTTGTTTGTAGTTAATCATTATAATGTTCAAGGTAATTCTCTTCCTTATGGAATGGAAACCCCTGAAATTCAAAGTCCAAATGATTTTTATACTTCTTTTTTACCTTCAATATTAATCGCATTTGTAATTGCAATATTTATTTTAATATTATTAACAAAATTTAAACTTGCATTTATATTAAGAATCTGGTTTTTTTTAGTAGTTATGCTTGCTTTAGGAATCTTCTTTAAAGCAATATTGCCTATTGGGGAATATACAGGAATTATTGCATTAATCTTTGCATTGCCTTTGGCTTTGATTAAAATATACAAACAAAATATTTTTGTTCATAATATTACAGAATTAGTTATTTATCCTTCAATTGCAGCTGTTTTTGTACCTCTATTAAATGTTTGGACAGCAATTTTTTTACTGATTTTAATATCTTTGTATGATATGTGGGCTGTCTGGCGTTCTGGGATAATGCAAAAAATGGCAAAATATCAGATGAATGAATTAAAGGTTTTTGGAGGATTAATGATACCTTATTTATCTAAGTATCAAAAGAAAAAAGTAAAGAAACTTAAAGCATTAAAGAAAGAAAATCCTAAAAAGTTTGAGAAAGATCATGGAGAAGTTAAAATTAAAGTCAACATGGCTATTCTTGGAGGTGGAGATGTTGTTTTCCCAATAATTACTTCAGGTGTTATGCTTGTAAACTTTGGTTTTTGGCCTGCTTTATTTGTAATATTAGGAGCAACTCTTGGATTAGGATATTTACTTTTCTTTGCTTCTCCAAAAAAGTTTTATCCTGCAATGCCTTTCATAACAGCAGGAATTTTCTTAGGATTATTAGCTAGTTTGCCTTTTATATTGTAAAAACTTTTTGTTATTTTCCTTGTTTTAAAGATATTTTTCTTGTTTTAAATATAAATTACACATGAGTTCTTTATAATATCACATAATTCTCTTATTTGTTGTCACTATATAAAAACAACACAATAGAAACCTTTATAAATCCCTAAAGAATAGTAACACTATGAAAAATAAAGGATTAGTGCAAAAAACTAAAGAAAATTTAGCAGTAGAACCAATATTAGACAATATTGATAAAACAAGAGAAATACTTTTAACAGACAAGTCTTTAACAAAAGAAAGTAAGTTTAGAGTAAACACTATTTTTAATTATTTTAAAGAAAATCCAGATAGAGTTTCAGGAAAAAATGTGGGTTATTTAGTTGAGATGATTGAGGGTCTTGGAAATTATTCATTAAAAAATGATTTAAATAAAGCATATAAGGAATTTGGATTAAAATGTTAGTTAAACAAGATATGATAAACAAAATCAAAGATTATTTTGATTTAAATGTGTATGAAACAAAAGTATGGTTGGCTTTACTTAGTAAAGGAACTGCTTCAGCAGGTGAAATTGCTGAATTATCAGGAGTTCCTCGTTCAAGAACGTATGATGTTTTAGAATCATTAGAAAAAAAAGGTTTTGCAATTGTTAAGTTAGGTAAACCAGTTAAGTATTTAGGTGTAAAACCTAAAATGATTCTTGAAAAATTAAGAAACAATATTAAAAAACAAGCAGATGATAGAATTGAAAGTCTTTCAAATATAAAAGAAACAGATGAATTTTTACAATTAGAAGAATTATACAATGGAGGAATTGATCCAATTAAAAGAGAAGAAATTTCTGCTGCTTTAAAAGGACGTTCAACTATTTCAAGTTATCTTAGAGAAATAATTCAAAATGCAAATAAAGAAGTATTAATTTGTACAAAAGCAAATGAAATAAATTCAAAAACAAAATTATTCCAGCAAACATTCGAAGCTTTAAAAAAAGCAAATGTCAAAGTTAAACTTGCATTATCAGGAGAGGAAAAAGCAGTAAAACAAGCAGAACAAAGTTTTAATATGAAAATTCTTAAAACAGAAATTGAAGCTAAATTCTTTATTATTGATAGAGATCAAATGTTATTTTATTTAAGTAAAGAATCAGATAGAGATGAAATAGCAATTTGGTTGAACTCAGAATTTTTTGCAAGTGCATTTGCTGCTTTATTTGAAACAGCAATGAAATCACAAGTCAAAGTAGGAAAAAAAATAAAATGAAAAAAGGAATAATTAGTTTAATAGGGGCAGGAGTTTTAGGATTAGGATTAAATGGATGTATAAATAAATATGAATTTTTTTCTAAAACTCTCAAAAAAGAGGGATTTGAAATGCATGCTTGGAGTAATGGAATGGGAGTTAACTTTAGAATAGATTATGGAAAAGAAAATATTGATGAACCACATTTATATGCCTTGGATAAATGGATTGATAGTATCCCAGATGGAAGATTTGATGAAATATATTTAAGAAATGTTCCAAAGGGAGACAAGCTTGAAAAATATGCTAATTTAGATTCATTAAATGTACTTTACAACGAAGTACTTGAAAATGGATTTGATAAAGATAAATCTGGAAATATTAAATAAGAGAGGAGACAAGGAGGTAAAAAATGACAAAACAAAATAATCAGATTAAATATACTGAAGCTGCTCAAGTTGGTCGTAGATATGGTGTTAAACAAGGTGTTGCTGATGCTACATGCTTTATTACTGCTCTTGGTGGTTTAACTTATTCTGCATTAGAATTAGCTAAGAATGGAAATCCTGAGGAATATGTTGCAGGATTAGGAGTTATGCTTGGTTCTTATTTAGCAAATAAAGGAATAACAAAAATTAACAAGAAAAATCAAGAGAAAGCCCTTAAAAAATTAGATGAAGTTGAATTTGAAATAACAAATCCAGAGAGAATTATCAGGTAGTTTTAAAATGCAACAAGATGAATTTTGGGATAATGTATCTGTTTTTTTTATGGTAATTGGATTATTTTTTATTGTATTACCAATATTAATAGGAAAATTTATTATGTTTTTAATGGAATAAAATTGAAACAAAAAGATTAAACTACTCAGAATATACAATGGCTAATCTAGAGGAATTATATTCAAAGGAATGAAATTCCTGAGATACTCATTTCAGAAACTTTATTTTTATTTTTTATTTTCCAATTTTGCAAAAAGTCTTTTGCAGAAAAATCAACTTTTTCTTTTGCAAAAAGTCTTTTTCCCTTAACAAAAGTTTTTTTATGTTGTTTTTTAAATTTTCCAACATTTTTTTTATCATTTGCAAACGGACCTTTAAACAAAACAAACCCTCTTTTCTTTAAAACAAAAAACACTCTTGCAGATTTTTTATTATTGTAATTAAATCCTTTATTCTTAATTAAAAAGTATTTCTCTAATTCAGAAATTATATGATTATAAAACTTGAAGAGTTTGCTTCCTGCAACATCTCCTTCTTGTTTTTCAGTATTTATTTCAATTAAAAGAAATTCATTTTTATTTTTTAAAGCTGTTTTTTTTATTTTATTTAAATCTGTTTTTTTAACTTGAAAATATTTTATCGAAGGAGATTTTAAGAATTTTATACAGTTTTTCTGGAATTTAATAAAAGTTTCTTTGGAAAGTGCAGCAAGTGCATTTCTTTGCTTAAATGTTGGGTCAATTAAAATTATTGGAGAAATCAATTTTGAAGTATTCATATCAAGTAAAACTTGTTTTTTATTTTTATATAATTTATCAGGATCAATTACATTTTGCTCATTTGGATTCATTTTACTTATTGCTTTAATAAAATTAAGAAAACCCTTATAATGATAAACCAACAATTCCAAAGAGTATCCAGAAAAACCTTTTATGTAAGATTCTGCACCATAACAATTATTAGCATAACAAAATGCCTTTGCTAATTTTATATCATCAAGTATTTTTTGAGTTTTTACATTTTTATTAATAAATTTAACATGACTATAAGATAAATCAGTTATGTTCTCTGCATCTTTAGGCTTTGAAATTTTTCTTACAGGAACTAGCTCAATGAAAAAATTATCTTTTATTTTAATATTGAAATAATCTCTAGACCCATGAACAATTTTAATTCCTTTAATTCCTGTTAAAACTTTTTTTGTTAAACTAGATAAGTCTTTATTTTGATACTTTTTATCAAACCTTAAAAATAAATCAATATCATACTTATCTTTTTTAATTAAGGTATTTTTTGCAAAACTTCCTCCAATAAAAACCTCTGCTGTAATTCTTTGTTTTTTAGTATTAGATTTAACTTTTTTTAGAAAATCTTTTAGAAATTTGCCAATAAAAGCAACATCTTGTTTACTAGGTTCAATTTTATTTAAAACCTGTTTAAGGATTAAATCACTCTTTTTCATCTTTTTTAGTTTCCAAATCTTTAACACTTCTTTTTAATGTAGAAGCTAAATCAATCATATATTTTCCTTCTTCAAACTTATATATTAAAGGCCTTTCTTTATTAAATAAATTTACAATATCAATTTCATATTTTCCATCACCTAAAAATCTAATTGATTCTAAATCTAAAATAACAGGAGCCTCTTCATCTGTTATTCCTGCAATTTCCCTAACATCTTTTTCAATTGCTTTTTTCTCTGGTTCAGGGATATCAATAACTGGTTGTTGTTTTATTTTTTCAAGTTGTTCTTCTCTAATATAAAAGAAAAATTTGCTCCCACATTCTGAGCATCCTTCTATGATTTCCTTGCTTCCAATAGGAATTATTTTAGAACATTTAACGCATTGGTGTGGCATAAAAGTGTAAAAATTTTAAAGTATTTAAAATTAATTAAAAATAATTATAAATATCATTAATCTCTGAAGAGCTCAAAGCCCTGTTCCACATGATTATTTCATCTAAAGAACCATAAAAGTTTGAACTCTGACCAGCATAATAAGTTCCAATGAAAAAATCATTATCAGGATGACTATAACTTCCAGAACCTTTTTCATCACAATCAGAATAAGTATTTCCCCCATTTCTATAAATACAAGTATGAGTTGAATTAGATGTTGCTATTATATGTGTCCAGATATTCACTGGTAAAGGACCTGTATCAGTAACATAAGAATCAGAATAACCATATACCCAAAAAGTTAATGAAGCTGATTCAGTTCCTTGGTACATTTTCCATCCCTTGGTTGTTGCTCCTCCTATTCTCTGAACAATTGGAACTGAACTAGATCCAAAAGCTCCTGTATTTTCTTGTCTTATCCATAAACCTACACTAAATTCACCATTGGTATTTTCCCAATTTAATTCATCTTCTTTTCCAACATTTAAATACTCATTGTCAAGCGTAAAACTTAAAGCATTTCCAACTTTTCCTGGAACTAGATAACTTGTTCCAAAACCACTTCCAAAAAATTCTGCATCATGTCCATAACTTGAGTTATCAAGTATGTGTGTTGAATTATATTTATCAAAACTCCACCAAGAAACAATTCCTGTTTCCCAAGGTTCAGGACAGTCAGGGTCATCAGCACATCCCTGGCTCTCACAGCAATTTCCATCACTTCCACAAATTAAATTAAATTCACAAGTTCCTGCATTACAAGTATCTGAAGTACAAACCTCTCCATCATTGCAAGTTCCACAATCAACAGGATTTTCACAAATTGTTTGAGTTCCACATTCATATCCTAAGCTTAAACAAGTATCACTACACCCAGGAGGAGGTTCTGGAGGGGGCTCACTCTTTATTATTTTATCTTTAATTTCTATTTCATCTCTTATTGTCCCAACAATTAATTTTCCAGATTGAGTTCTAAAAATAGGATAAATACCAACACTTTTTATTTCAGAAGAATTAATTTTTTCTAAAAATACAACCACTAATTTTTGCTGAAGTTTTTCCATTGATTCATTTATTTCTATAACTTCTGTTTGTTGTCCATCATCAAAAACAAGTTTAAATCCAATAAATTCTCCTTCTCCTGAACCTCTTTTAACTAAAACAAGTGCAACAGAATCATTGCTAATTTCTATGCTTTTTATTTTTAAATCAAGAGTTGTTTTGTCTAAATCAATTTTTTCTGCATTTTCTCTTATAACATTACTAATAACACCCCAAATTACTCCAATTGAAATTAAAACAAGTAAAATAATAAGTATTGATGCAACAATAGTAGACATTGCTTTATTATTCATTATTTAAACCCCTTTTATACTAATATTATAAGATATTAGCCTATATAAAATTAATTAAAAATAATTATAAATATCATTAATCTCTGAAGAGTTCAATGCCCTGTTCCAAATCATTATTTCATCTAATTTACCATTCCAGTACCTATAATCTCCATCTGATACAACAGGATTTCTTGCTATATTTACTGCATTAGAATTTTCTGTTAAAGTTCCAGTTTTACTTTGAGTTCCTTGGGAAACTCCATTAACGTATATTTCTGAGGTTGTTCCATCGTAAACTCCAACAATATGATACCATCCTGTATTTGGATAAACAGTTCCTTGGTTGTGGCTTAAAACACTTCCTCCTGCTGTAAATCTAAACCTATATTGAGCATAAGCTCCTGAGCTAAAATCATCTAATCCAAGTAAAAATACATGTTCATTTGTTTCTGAACCATGTGCTTTAGAAATAATTCTTGGGTCTAAATCAAAACTACTTGCTTCCCATTTTACCCATGCAGAAATTGTTAATTTATCTCCAGGCATTGAAAAATCACCAACATCAATATAATCATTGTTACCATCAAAATAATAGCATCCAGAAAATTTACATCCAGAACTTGTGTGTGTTGCTCCATTGACAATTCCATGGTTACTGCCTTTATCATCATTTGCATTTGTATTAAAACTCCACCAAGAAACAATTCCTGTTTCCCAAGGTTCAGGACAGTCAGGGTCATCAGCACATCCCTGGCTCTCACAGCAATTTCCATCACTTCCACAAATTAAATTAAATTCACAAGTTCCTGCATTACAAGTATCTGAAGTACAAACCTCTCCATCATTGCAAGTTCCACAGTTCTCCACTGAATCACAAACTAATTGACTTCCACACTCATATCCTAAGCTTAAACAAGTATCAGTGCATATTTCTTCACACATACCAGAAATATTGCATAAAAATCCTTCTCCTAATCCAGAGCAAGTTCCACAATTAATATCTTCTCCGCAAATATTTTTAGTTCCACACTCATATCCAAAACTTTCACAAGTATCCTGACAAGTGTATTCTTCTTCACACATTCCAGAAACATTACAAACAAATCCTTCCCCACAAACACTACAGTTAGTTGTTTCTCCACAAATAGGCCACATTCCACATTCATATCCTAAAATTGAACAATTATCTTGACAATCTATTTCACACATTCCAGAAACATTACAAACAAATCCCTCAGAACAAGTTCCACAATTAGTTTCAGAACCACAAACACTCCAGTTTCCACATTCATAATTATAAGTATTACAATTATCAAAACAATTCTGTTCTTGAACACATTTTCCACTAGAGCAAACAAAACCTTCTCCAAAATCTTGCAATTCACTACAAATTCCACAATTAATTCCTAAACCACAAACACTCCAGTTTCCACATTCATATCCTAAACTTGAGCAATTATCAGTACATTGTGTTTGATTTCCAGAATCATTTAATTGATAATTTTGATTTATGTTTTGATTATTGCCATTTTCATAATTTATTTCTTCATTATAATTAGTAATAATATTTGAAGATTTTCTTTTCTTAATTTTATATTCATCTTTTAAACTTCCAATAACTAATTCCCCTGTTTCTAATCCCACTATAGGAAAAATCTTAACATTTGATATTTTTTCAGGACTGACTTTTTTTAAAATTATCTGAAAATCAACTTGTTGTTCTTGGCTAAGAGTATAATTTAAATCAACTATCTCATAATTAGATTCATCTTGAAAAACAAGTCTGATTCCAGTGAGGTTTCCTTGTCCAACATCTCTTTTTACACTAACTTTTACACTAGAATCTTCTTGCACTTTTACTTTTTTTATTTCTAAATCTAATTCAACTCTTTTTATCAATGAATTGTCTTTTTTTTCAAATTTCCCACTAAATGAAATCAACAAAACCAATACAATTAAAACAATAATTATTGCAATAATAAGTAAACTATTTTTTGTGCTCAAACCTCTTTTATTCATTTAATTATTTAGTTTTTATTATTTATAAAATTAGTTGATTGCTTTAAAAATATCTTTAATTCAATTATTTATTCAATAACAACTCAATCTTTTTTGGATTTCTTTTAATTTCTTTAACAATAGTTGCTGGTCCGATAATTGTAATTGCTCCTAAATCTCCTTTGGCAAGTATTTGAACTAAACTTTTTCTAATTTTATCCATAATACTCATTTCTCCATTTCCAGAAATAACAGCTAATTCAATTCCCTTAAAATCTTTAACATGCCCAATCATTGCCATTGTATCTCCAATAAGCCTTGTTTCTTCATCACTTTTTAATTTACCTTGTAAAATAAGTATATTGTTTCCTAAAACAATTCCTAGAATTTTTTTAATACGTTCATCACTATTTAAGTCTTTTATTTCAGAAAAAGGCAAAAATTGAATTGAAAATCCTTTTATCTTACCTAAACCTTTTTTTGATTTTTTAGCCATTCTTTTCTCTTTAGTCACTGATTTTCAGCGGCTTTATTTTTTCAACCTCATTTTTCTATTATATATATTACAAAATATACTTTTTAAATTTATAATTTTTTAGTTAATTTAAATATTGATTCGTAAAATTCCTCAAGGTTTTTTCCTTGTTTTGCACTAATTCCAACAACATCATATTCTGGGAATGCAGCTTCAACTTTTTTAACATCTGCACTTTTTAAATCAATTTTATTAGCAACTATTAAAACAGGAATCTTTCTAGCTACTAAATTCCCTATGATAGTTATATTTACTTGATTGTAGGGATTTTCAGTAGAGTCTAAAACAATTACAACAACATCCATATCATCCAGCCATTTTATGCTTTCTACTATTCCTTGTGTAGCTTCTTTTGCACGAGATTTTGCTTCTTTTTTATTTACTTTATATTTCAAAAAATCTTCATAATCAATTTTAGTAGCAATTCCTGGAGTATCAATCATTTTGAACATCATTTTTTTTCCTTTGTAATCTATTTCAACTTTTTCTTTGAATTGAACTTGTCTTGTTTCATGGGGAATTTTACTCACTGAACCAATTTCTTCTCCTGTAAAATCTTTGCATATTCTATTAGCTAAGCTGGTTTTTCCAGCGTTAGGAGGCCCGTAAAATCCTAATTTAACATCTTTTTTTCCATTAAACAAGCTAGAAAATATTTTCTTAAAGAAATTTTTAAACACTCTTATTGCCATGCTTTATTTTCGTAAAAAAGGTTTATTAAGTTTTTTATGCTACACACACTATATTTAACTTATCTTCTACTAGGACCTCCAGTAGGCCCTTTAATTGGTCCAGGATTTAAGCCTTTTTGAGGTTGTGCAGCGTATTTTGGAACTCTTTTAATCTTTTGAAAAGGAAGTTTAGCCATTCCTGTTCTTTTTCCAGCATATTTTTTCATAACATATTTAATTTGCTCGTTTGACCATTTAGATTTTCTTAAACTCTTTACTATTTCTTCATCATTTACTCCTTTTCTTTTTGAATTATTTATGAATATAATTAAATTATATAAGTTATTTCTGTTTGGAAATAAGTATTGCTCATATTTTTTATCATACCATGAACTAACAACAACATAAAGAACAACCCCAATAATTAAAACAAATAATATTAACATTACAAAGAAAACCCACTTAGATATTCTCATTTCTTTTCAGCCAATCCTTTATTATTGGTAAACTTCACAATGTGGTCGACGCCAAATTCT
>CAYURQ010000009.1:0-28622 GCA_964447315.1 Candidatus Woesearchaeota archaeon | reverse complement strand
AAATAAATAAAATAAAATTCTTTATAAGAATTATGAAACTAAAGTGTTTATTTTAAACCATCAAAGTCTTTTTCTACTTTATGTAAATCTTTTGTAGCATTAGAAATAGCATCTTTTATGGATTTTTTAGGATTTTTAGACTTTACTTTTAAAACAGGATTTTTAGTCGGATGTTCTCTCTTCCAAGCAGCAAAAATAACATTATTATCCTCATTTAAGTAAACTCTAAGAACCTCAACTAAAGTAACATTATCAATTTCTACTTCAATTTCTTCTTTATCTTCTTTGATTATTTTCAAATCCATATAAGATTACAATAAAATTAGTTTTTAAAGTATTCGGTTATTTGATTTTATCAATCTTAACTCCTAATAATTTTTTCAACCTCTTCAGGAGTTAAATCCCTATCACCCATTTCATATTCTTTATTTCTTTTCCACCATTTTTTATTTTTATTTTTGTCTAAATTTGTTTCTTGAAAAGGATCTAAAAATTCTTCTTTATCATATTCTGAATTTGTTGACACTGATTTACTTGATGGAAGAGATTTTTCTTTTTTCATTCTTTTTAAATCAGAGATAGTTAAATGTTTTGTAGTCATTAAATCAAAATTTCCAGTTTCTTTAAAATCTTCTTGAACTTTAATTTTAGTTGGATCCCTTTCTCTATAACGAGTATCATCTGAAACAATAACTGGTTTTTTTGAGATATTTATTCTCAAAAAAATTTCTAATTTCATAATTAATTTTTCCCAATCTTTCTCAGGAAGATATCCTTGTTCAATTAATTTTATAGCTGATTCAGGTTCTTGAATTTCTCTTGCTAATTGGGATTGAGTTAGTTTTCTTTTCCTTCTTTCCCTCATAATCAACCAATGAAAATTATAAATCAAATCATCTCTTTTTTTGCTTGAAACAGAATCATCAGAAACTTTCTTTTTATAATTCTCATCTACAATATCTTTAAGTTTTTTATTATCAACATCAATACTACTTTCTTTTATTTCTCCTCCAACACCAAATTTTTTTCTATGCTCAACAGGATTAATACCTGCATATTTTGCTAATCTGTTATAAACATTTCTTTCACGTTCAATTCCTTGTTTATGTTTAACTTGATTAATTAAAGGAAGTCCCTCTTCTTTATTGCATTTCTTACATATTTTAACAACACCTTCTCTGGAAATAGCATCAAAAAGCAAGGCTTTTTCATCACTTATCTCGCATTTTATACATTCTGCCATAATTTTTAAAAGAAATCTTTGTTTTTATTGATTATTGTAATAAAGGATATTAATTAAAATCAAATTAAATATTGATTTATTTCATCAACAGAACTGAGTTCAGTGATAACAACTTCTTCATTAATTATAACAGCAGGATAATTAGAAATATCAAATGTTTTTAAAATTGAATCCAAAGAAACAAGATTTTTATCAGCAGCTAAAGGAATAAGTAAAACATTTTCTCCTTGTTCTTGTTTTAAATCATATAAAACCCTAGACCAAACTTTTTGAGTTGCTTTTTGAGTTAATTCTTCTGAATCAGAAATATAAAGATAAACAACAGTATTATAATTTCTTCCACACAAATCAGTTGTTTTAATTGTATTTATCCATAAAAAAGTTCTCAAAACATCATATTTTTTATGCATAATTTCCATACTATCTGTTATTTTACCTGCATTTTCATAATCCTCCAATAAAATAGCTTCTTCATAAATATTGTTCGCAAAATCTATATTTGATTGTTTCAAAACCTCGCAAGAACTCAAATCAATTTCAGTAAAAGCACTTAATGCAAAAGCATCCATTATAGAAGATTCTGATTGAATATAATAATCATTAATATCAGTTAATTTACTTGATTCAAATGCAATTCCAATCAACATCCCAAACAAAAAAACAACAACTGAAAGTATTAATGCTTCCCAAAATACCCTTTTTTTACTTGATAAAAAATCTACCATTTATTATGCCCTCTGATAAACTTGTAAGCTGATATTATTAAAATTATCGGATACATCATTAAATAAAATATCATATAAAAACCAACTATTAAAGGCCTTTCTCTTCTTTTTTTATCTTCTCTCATATTAATTAATGCTACTAAAGTAAATAAAAGTCCTAAAACAAAGAGAGTTATCCCAAAAAACAACAAAATATTAGGAATTAAACTAATATCATTAAATTGTATTATTGCTGTTTGAGCCTGGATTGAATAAGAAGCTGAAAGGCTTCTCAAAATTATTGTTCTAATTAACCTATAAATAAGAACTGTTAAACCAAAAAGTCCTAAAACCCAAGATAAAACAAAAAAAGGCAAAATAAAATTACCCAACATTCCTTTCTTAAACCAAGTTTTTCCATACTTTATTATTGTTTGTAAACCCCCCATATTCCATCTATTTCTTTGCTTAATCCAAGGAATTATTTTTGAAGGAGCAATAGTATAAGCACGAGCAGGAACAGCCATCTTGACTTTATATCCTTCTGCTTGAAAATGCCAAGTTATTTCAATATCTTCTGTGAGATTTTTTTCATCAAAACCACCTATTTCATCAAAAGCACTTTTTCTAAAAATTCCTAAAGGACCTGGAGTAACATAAATTGAATCAACAAATTCCAAAAGTTTTCTGGAAAATTTAATTATTTTATATTCAATTCCTTGTAAATTTTCAATAAAATTATTTCTATTCTCAACTAAAACAGAAGCAGTTACACAAGCTACTTTTTCATCATTAAAAAATCCAACCATTTTATCAATTGAACCTTTGGCAACAAAAGAATCTCCATCACTAAACCCAATTAATTCTGTGTCAACAAATTTTGCTCCATAATTTTTAGAACCAGCAGCACAACCAGTATTTTTTGGAGTTTGAACAGCAATTACTTTTGAATATTTTTTAGATAATTTCTTTATAATTTCATATGAATTATCTTTAGAACAATCATCAACAACAATAACTTTCTTTAAATTTTTATAACCATCATTTAAAACACTCTTTATTGTTTCTTCAATAGTCTTTCCTTCATTATAACAAGGAATTACAATACTTAAACCATAATTTTTATTTGGCTTTGGACAATAAAAAATCTCTTTCTTATTTTGAAAGTAAATTAATACAAACAAAAACAAAAAGTAAAAAGCTATAAAAGAATATGCTAAATAAATTACAGTTATAGGATCCATTTTCTCTTTTTTCCTTTTATTTCATAAAAAAACCTATCTTATAAAGATATTTATACTAAAAAAATAAATTCGAAAGAAATATAAACGAAAAATTACAAATAATAATATGCTAAAAAAGGGGTTTTATGATTTAGTTACTGCTATTAGTTTTGTGTTAGTTATAGCTCTTTCAATAGTAATATCAGGAGTTACTTCTTCAGAAATATTGAATGGAGAAATTTTTGGAGCAGTAAATGCATTATTAATTCTTCAATTATTAATTGGAGCAATAGTATTTATTTACTGGTTATTTATATTAATATTAGCGATTAATTTATATGAAAAAGAGATGGTGATAATCCTTGAAGTAATATTATCTGCAGTTTTAATACCCTTTGTTCCAATAATTTATTTAGTATTATTAAGAAGTCCTCTTAAAGAATACCATGAAGAGAACCCTGTAAAAAAGAAAAATAAAGTAATTGGAAATGTTCCAGGAACTCCATAATCTTGATAATTTTTGCTTATCACTTTTTATATAACAACTCTTTTTTCTTTAAATTATCAACAAATTTAATCTTGAAATTCTTCTTTATTAAAAATAATTCCTTTTTCTTCATTTTCTTTAATTTCTGCTTCTGCTTTTTCAATCTCTTGCTTCATTTTTTCATTAATTTCAGGAACAATTTTTTTTTCTGATTCTGAAATATTAAAATAATCATAAAAATCATCACTTAAACTTAATTCATGGGTATGACCCATTTTTTTCTTTTTTATTAAGCCTAAACTTGCAAATTTCTTTATATGATCATAAGCTTTATTTCCACGTATTTTAATAATAACAGACTGTTTTATTGGTTGTTTAAACGCAACAATAGCTAATGTTTCTTGCTCTGCTTTTGTAAATTCAGAACTTCCTGTTGCAAGTTTATTAACTAAATATTCATAATCTGGTTTAACATCCATTTTCCAAACCCCATTTTTCTCAACAATTTCTAAAGCAAAATCTTCACCCTCATATTTTTCTTTAAGTTTTTCAATTAAATCTTTTATAACAATAGGATTTAAATCACTAAGTGAAATAAGTTCTTGAATATTAAGATATCTTCCAGATACAAAAAAAACAGCTTCAAGAATCTTTAAATCCTCACGTTCTTTTGATTTATCAATTTCATCAATTGTTAAACTTGATGTTACCATAATAATTCCTCTTATACGTAAAAAGTTATCTTAGTTTATAAAATTATTTTTATTATTCATACTTAAATCTTAAAAGAGCACCCATTCCAGATAATTGATAAAATTGTTTTCCTTCCTCTGTTTCAGTGGAAATAATCTCAATATCTGCACCAATATTTTCTGCTTTAATCTTAAGTTTTTTAGCTAATTCTTTTGAAAGTTCTTTTGATAAATACAAAGTTCCAACAGCACCATATTCAATTGCTTTTTCAATATCTTTTAAATGATAAACAACAAAATCAGGTTTTTCTCCTAAAGTTTCAAAAAATTTTTCAAGTAATTTTTTTTCACGAATTATTTCTTGATTAGCAAGAATATCCTGTGCTTTTTCAACTAATTCATGTAATCCTGCTTCATCTGTATCACCAATATCTACTCTTCCTATAACTTTTTCTTGAAGTTGTGTTGGCAAATATTCATTATCTAAAAATTCATCTTTTGTTGGAACAGGACCTCCAATTAAAATACCTTTAAGTCTCTTCTCTTCAAAAAAAGCATTCTTTACTTCATCTGCAATTCTTTTATAAAATTCTTTAGTTAAACCTTCTGTAATTCTATGAAATCTCTGACTTGATTGACCACCTGCCCTAACCTTACTTGGAACACCAGAAGTCATATGCTGTATTACTTCAATTCTTTTACCTTCTAAAAAACCTACTGTAGATTCTTTACGATCCATAACAACTAAACCATAAATTTCGTCAATTTCTGTTTGTTCTTCTAATGGCTCTAAAACAAATTCCTTATCACATCTATAAAGTCTAGTGTTTAATGGTTGTGGGGGTTCAATACTCCATATTTGCAAGTCATCTTGCCCTTCAACTTTTGCAACATTTCCGCAAAAAACCCCTAAACCGTTTTTTGTTGAACTCTTAAATTCTTTTAAAAAACGCACAATTTTATCAAGGGCATCAATAACATTTTTTCTTGTTGCAGTGGATTTAATATTCTTAGCAGTAGATCTTTCAGCTTCTAACTGTTTTTGAACCTGATTTGTATCATAACCAGCTGGAATATAAACTGTAATTAATTCAGTATGTCTTCCATGATATTCACTAAGTTCTTCAATTAATTCTTCAACTTCTTGTTTACTAGCTACCATAATAATTGTAATAGTGAAGGGTTTATAAAATTAGTTAATAAAAATTAATAATTACTTTATTAATAATTCCATAGACAAGCCTTGTTTTTAATCTAGAATTTTATCCCAGACTAGATTTTAAAATACATTACAAAAAATTATAAAAAAACATTTTATTCTGAATCTGTATAATAATTAAATCTAATTTAACAATAAAAAATTATTTTTTAAAGAGCTATATAAAAAATATATTTATTTAACAACTAACTTATGACAAGCAATTAAATCTTTTTCATAAAGTTTAATTTCAATAGGAACAGCTTCAATCTCTACTTGAGATTTTAAACTTAGTTTTTTGTCTTTTTTTTGTTTCCAAACCCAAGAATTAAATTCCATTAATCGTTCAATATTTTTCAAATCACTCTTTCCAATTGTAATCTTTGGCCATTCATAATTAAAACTATCAATTTTTAATTCATCTGCAATTGTTGAAGTAATCTGAGGAATTATTGGGTATGACAATAACAAAAGCCTTTCAAGCAAATAGTATAAAGTCCATTTAGCTGAATCAGATTCTTCTTGTGTAAATTTATTTTCTTGATTATAAGCCCTGGGTTTAACCATTTCAATATAATGAGAAGCAAATACATCCCAAAGCAATCTTCTTATTTCAATAGCAGGATGATAAAAATCATATTTTTCGTAACTTTCTTCTGTTCTTTTTGTAAAATTCTCTATATAATCAATAAAAACCTCATCAAGAGCAGATAAAATAGGTTTTTTCTTGGGTTTATTAAAAAGCATTACAAACTTAGAAACATTGAGCAATTTATTTAAAGTTTTCATTTCTCCTTTAATTCTTTCTTCAGAACATCTTAAATCTTGATTAGCTAAATCACCTTCTGTTGCAGACCAAAATCTAATTGCTTCCCCTCCATAATTACTAAGAAGTTTTTGAGGATCAATAACATTTCCTTTGCTCTTTGACATTTTATATCCTTTAGAATCAGTAATATGTTGGTTTATCCAAATATCTTCAAAACAAGCAACACCTGTTTCTAAATACCCTCTAAGCAAAGTATAATAAAGCCAAGTTCTAATTATTTCCTTTCCCTGCGGCCTTAAAGAACAGGGATAAGCTCTCTTAAAAAATTCCTCATCCTCTTTATACTTAAGCAAATGTAATTCAGAAATTGAAGAATCCATCCAAGTATCTAAAACTCTTTCTTCACCTTTCCAATCAATATTTTTGAAATCCTTAACTAATCCAATTTTCTTACCATTTTGATAAACTTCATATTTTGATTTTGGTTTTTCTTTCCAAGGCTCTGAATAATTCCCTTCTTCAGCAAGAGCATATGCTTTTTTCTTATTTATTTCAGCAGTCCATAATGGTATTGGAGTTGCATAAAATCTCCTTCTTGAAATAGGCCAATCAATAGAAACAGATTCAATCCAATCATCTAAAATTTTTCTAGCACCTAAAGGAAAAAATCTAATTCTTTGAGAAATATTTTTAATTGCATTTTTTGAATCAATTTGTTTCAGATAATATTCAGGCATACCAATAAATTCAATTTCAGCACCAGACCTTTCACTTACAGGAGTTCTATGAACAATCTTTTCTTGTTTAACAATAAGTTTTTTTTCTTTCAATAAATCTAAAATTTTTTTACGAGCATCTTTAACTTTCAATCCTTTAAGAGGACCTGCCAAATCATTCATTTTACCACTTTGATTAATTGCAATCATTGGTTTTATTTTCATTTCTCTGAAAAATTGAATATCACTTAAATCTCCTGCAGAACACATCATTGCTAAACCAGTACCTTTATCCATTTTTGCAAGCTTATGTGCCTGAATCTTAACTTCTTTCTGAAAAATAGGAGATATTGCTGTTAAACCGTTTATTTTTTGATACCTCTTATCATCTGGATGAAAAATAACCATTCCACAAGTACAAATTAATTCAGGTCTTGTAGTTCCAATAATCATATCTTGCCCTGTTTCTTTTATTTTCCATTTAACATATACAAATTCACTTCCAAGTTCTTTATATTCAATTTCAGAGTCAGCAATTGTTGTTTGAAGTTTTGGATCCCAATTATTTATTCTTTTATCTTCATATATTAAACCCCTCTTAAACAAATCTAAAAAAGTTTGCTGAGTTAATTTTCTATAAGATTCTTTATCTGTTTTATAAACAGCTCCAATATGTTTTCCTTCTTTATATGAAGTAAAAGAAATTCCTAATTTAGCAAAAGTATCTTGTGTTTCATTAGAAGTATCGTGCAACAATTTATGGCATGCTTCTAAAAACTTTTCACGACCATCTCTAAAAGGATTTACATTGAATTTTTTTTCAGCAGCCATTTCAATAGGCAATCCATTTCTATCCAAACCCAATGGAAATAAAACATCAAACCCCTTCATTCTTTTAAATCTTGCAAAAAAATCCATATAACAATAAGTAACAGCTTGTCCAATATGAACAGGAGCATTAACATAAGGAGGGGGAGTGTCTATTGAATAAATCTTTTTATTTGATTTTTTATTTAATTTAAACTTCTCTTCTTTTTTCCATTTTTCAACAATAGATTTTTCTATTTCAGGACTCCAATTTTTAATATCTTTAAGTTTCATAAAAAAACAATGTCAGGAAACTTTTAAAAACTATCCATTATTCCAGAAATCATGGCAAAACAAGACAATAAAATAAATCTTCCAGGTGGATTTGGAGGATTAATGAGATATAGTGATGAATTTGATAGCTATGTAAACTTAAAACCAGTTCATGTAGTCATATTTATAATTTTAATTCTAGGATTGAGAGTTGCTCTTCCTTTAATTATGCAAACTCCAGTAATTTAAAAAATGTTACCAGGAATGAATCCAAAACAAATGGCAGGAATGATGAAAAAGATGGGAATTTCCCAAGAAGAAATACCTGCTGAAAAAGTTATAATTGAACGTTCAGATGGAAATAAAATTATTATCAATGAACCTTCAGTTCAAAAAATAAAAATGCAAGGACAAGAAACATTCCAAATTGCAGGAATTATTTCTGAAGAAACTGCAGAGGTTTCTGTTTCAGAACAAGACATAAAAACAATTATTGAAAAAACAAGTGTTTCAGAACAGCAAGCTCGTGAAAGTCTTGAAAAAACAGGAGATTTAGCTGAAAGTATTCTTGAATTAAGTGAGTAAAATAAATTTTCTGATAATTCTCTACCAAATAAATCTTTAAATATTATAAAAAATAATTAATTTTATGGAAAGATTAACTAATGGACAAGATTTAATTAAGAAATTAAGGCTTGAAAACAAAGTAGAAATTCTAAACAAACTAGAACATCTTAAAGAAATTGAAAAAATAGATAAATCAATGGAAAAATTAAATATAGAAAATTATCCAATAATTCCAGAAGATTTCTATTATCCAATGAGGTATTCTGAATAAAATGCCAAACAAAAACCTAGAAGAAATTAATTGGAATATAATCAAAAGAAATGATAAAAATTCTAAAAAACATATTTTTAATGTAATGGAAAAATTATATTCAGAAAAAGATTTTCAAAAAGCAGATTCATACATAAAAAATTCTCTTGAAGAAAATCTTTACTTTAAAAATTATCTTAGTTTCTTAATGAGTTCTTTTAGATTTAAAGATTTTTTAAGTAATTATGGATCTCTTTATGAAAAAACATTGGAAAAGGCAATTCAAGAAATTGGTGAAGAAAACGCCAAAAAAACTCTTTTTTCACTAAAACCAAAAAAAGTCCAAAAAGAAAATCAAACAAAATCAAAAAAAGAAAATAATTATCAAATAAATATTTCAAAATACTCAAGAACAAGAAATATAAATCCAAGAATTTAAATCTATTCTCTAAAACCAAAATCCATATTAACTATAATATCTTACAAATTATATAATTTTAAACACAGAAAAATGAGATATTTTGAAAACTTAAATGAAGCTGAAAGATTAATTAAAACATCTGATCACTTAATTTATGTATCATATACTTTATTAAAAGATCAAAAACTTTTAATTAAAATTCTTCCTGAAATAAAAATTGCAATTTCAAAAACAATAAATGCAATCTTGCAAAATGAATATTTATATAAAAGAATAAAATTATATAAAAATCCAAAAGATAATTTTGAAACATTCAAAAAAAAATGTGCTCCAAAATATAATATAAATTCTTCAGAAATTCTTAAAATTCAAGAATTATTCAAAATAGTTGAAAGCCATGAAGATTCTTCAATGGAATTTCTACGTGGTGAAAATATAGTTATTCTTTCAGATACAAATTCTCATTTAATTGTAAATTTCAAAACAACAAAAGAATTTTTAAATTTAGCAAAAAAAATATTAGAAAAAGCTCGTTTAAAAATCAACACAAATACCTAAAAAATAATAAGAAATTAATTTTTTCTTAACTTAATTCATAAAACATTATCTAAGCCAAAAAAATTCTCTATTAAAAATATCTTTATTTGCTACTAAAAACTCTTTTTAATAATACAAATTCTGAAACTACTGGAAATTTTAAACAAAATCTAAAAATAACTTTCACCCCTTTAAAACAACAAAAAGTATATAAACCCTTTATGCCTTATAAAAAATAATTCTAAAACATTACACAGAGCCACTGCTATGGAAGACATCATACAAGAAAAAATAAGTGCAGACCATCTTCTCTATGTAAGTTTAAAATACACTAAAACATGTGATGTTATAAGAAACTTACTATTAAGGTGGAGAAGAATGATTGAAACAAGCATAGATAGTATTCTAATACATTCTAAAAACAAGAAAAAAATAAAATCAGTGCCTGCTAATCCTGTTGGAAAAATACAAGAAATGAAAAGATTATTCAAAAAAAACAAGGAATTTATTGAAGTCCTTGAATTTTATGAAATGCTCAGAAAATTAGAAGAACTTAGAACAGAAAGAATTGGTGAGTTCAGAAAAAACGTTACATTTAGAATTTTCTACAGAGGAGAAGAAATAAACGTGAATCTTGAACAGTTAAAAATTTATGCAGAACTCTTGGAAAAGTTTATAAGTGATGTAAAACAATTCCTTCTAGCATAAAAAAAGACAATTAGGAGATTTTCTTCTAAAATTAAAATGGGAAAAATAATAGTTATAACGTCTGGAAAAGGGGGAGTAGGAAAAACAACAACTGTAGTTAATTTAGGAGCTGCAATTAATTATCTTGGAGGAGAAGTTTTAGTTGTTGATGCAAATCTTTCAACCCCAAATATAGGAATACATATGAATTCTCCAGAAGTTCCAATAAATTTAAATCATGTTTTACTTAAAAAAGCAGAACTTCATGAGGCAATTTATGAACATGAATCAGGAATGAAAATAATGCCTTCATCTCTTTCTATTAATGAATTAAAAAAAGTAAAATCAGAAAAATTAAAACATTTAAAAGAAGATTTAAGGAATTTAGCTGAATATGTAATTGTAGATAGTTCTGCTGGTTTAGGTTCAGAAGCTATTTCTGCTTTGGAAATTGCAGATGAATTAATTATTGTAACAAATCCAGAATTACCTGCAATAACAGATGCCCTTAAAACAGTAAAAATTGCTCAAGAAATGAAGATTCCAATAGCTGGAATAATAATGAGCCGTGTCCGTAAAAATAAATCAGAAATGCAACCAGAATCAGTAAAAGAAATGTTAGAAACCCCTGTTTTAGGAATGATTCCAGAACATATTGATATTCAAAAAGCACTTAATTTAAAAGGACCTGCAGTACACACACTTCCAAAATCAAAACCAGCACGTGCATACAAAGAAATTGCAGCAAGAATACTTGACGTGGAATATAATTCTAGAAAAGATGCACCAACAATTTTTGAAATAATTTTTAAAAAGAAAACTTATTAATTAACCAAAAACATCTTCGTCTTTTCTAGTAATTTTTAATGCTTTTTCAATTCCTAGATTAAAAAAGCCTCTCATTCTCAATATCTCTTCAAAAACATTAATTTCAGAATTTCTTTCACCTTGATGAATTTTAATTAAAAGAAAATAAACATCATCAGAAGTTTTTGGAAGATTAGTTTCTTCTGATAAAAAGAAATTACCATCAAAACAATAACAAAAATTATTATTTTTATCTAAAGTGTATTTATTTTTCATAACAGAAACATAACCCCCTGTACTAGGAGAAAATCTTAAGGATTTTTCATAATTACTCCAAAAACCAAAAATATTCAATTTATTATCTTTCCTATAAGCAAAATCCCTTGGAGAAACTTCTTGAATCGGACTTAAACTTCCTTCCCACAAATGTTCGTATCTTTTTGCTTTTTCTAGAATTTTTTCTAAAATATCTAAAGATTTTTGTTTACTCATATTAACTAATTCTACTTCCATTCTCAATATCTATTTCAGGGGCTAACAAAACAACCTTTTCATGATCTGAAGTTGAAGCAGCTAAAAGCATTCCTTGGCTTTCTATTCCCCTCATAACTCTTGGCTTAAGATTAGAAAAGTAAATTACTTTTTTTCCTTTCAAGTCTTCTTTAGAATAATACTCTTTTAATCCTGCACAAACAACCCTCTCTCCTAATTCTCCTACTTCCAAAATTATTTTATACAATTTATCTGCCCCTTCAATATCTTGGGCATCTTTGATTTGAGCAACTCTTAAATCAAGATTAGTCCAATCTTGAAAATTAACATTTGATACACCTTCCACTTCTTTGTTTTCCTGATTATTTTCAACTTTTCCATCCATTTCAATCTTATTAAACAAAACATCTGCCTTTTTAATTTTTTTTGCACTAAAAATTTCATTTATTTTTTCTGAACTTTCAGGAATAAAAGGCCAAAGAAATTTTGAAATTTCTAAAATACTTTCTTTTAACTCATAAAGAACTTTTTTATCTTTAGTTTCCCATGGCTTTTTATTTTGAACATATTCATTACAGGTATCAATAAACGCAAAAATTTCATTGAGTACTTTATCAAATTCAAATTTTTCAAAATGAGTTTTAATTCTTCTATAACTTAATTTCTTAATTAATTTATTCTCACATTTCTCAATACCATTTTTTTCAATAAGTCCAGAAACTCTTAAAACTAAATTACCTAATTTATTTGCAAGCTCATTGTTATGTCTATCAATTAATGCAGATTCAACAACATCCCCATCATTCCCATCTCCAAATGGAAATTGCCTACATAAAAAATATCTCACAGCATCAGCACCATATTTTTCAGTAAGAACTTTAGGAGAAACTGAATTTCCTAAAGATTTTGAAATCTTTTGACCATTAAATTTAAGAAAACCATGGATAAAAATAGTTTTAGGTAATTTATATCCTGCTGATTTTAAAAACGCAGGCCAATAAACACAATGAAACCAAGAATTATCTTTTCCTAAAAGATGGACATCTGCAGGCCAATATTTATGGTTTTCCCCAGAACCAGATAAATAATTAAACAAAGCATCAAACCAAACATAAGTTATATGTTTCTTATCCAAAGAAAAAGGAATACCCCATGTAAAACTTGTTCTAGAAATACTCAAATCTTTAAGTCCTTCTTTAACTCTATTAATTATTTCCTTTCTTCTTTCTTTTGGTAAAATAAATTCAGGATTTTTTTTATATAATTCTAAAAGAAAATCTTGATATTTGCTTAATTTAAAAAAATAGGTTTCTTCACTCAAAAGTTCAACTTTCTTACCTGGGTGGTAAGGGCATTCACCATAAACTAAATCTTTTTCAGTAATGTATGCCTCACAATTAGTACAATAATATCCTTTGTATTCTCCCTTGTAAATATCTCCTTTTTTCGCAGATTTTCGTATTACTTCTTGAACTAATTTTTCATGATCTGGGTCAGTTGTCCTAATAAATCTATTCGATTCAATATTCAGAAAATTCCATGCCTCTTTAAATTTTTTAGATAATGCATCAACAAATTCTTTTGGTTGTTTATTATTTTCTTTTGCAACATTTTCTATTTTCTTCCCGTGCTCATCTGTTCCAGTTAAAAACCAAACATCCTCTCCAAGAACTTTATGCCACCTTGCTAAAACATCTGCGACAACTTTCTGATAAGCATGTCCAATATGAGGGTTAGCGCTAGGATAATCTATTGCAGTTGTAACATAAAATTTTTTCTTTTTCATAATTCCAAATAATGATAAAAGTATAAAAAACTACCTTTTTTATTCATCTACACAAAAAATATAATAACCCAACCAACACAAAAATATTATACCTATAAACAAAAAACTATTCCTTTCTCAACAACTCCAAACCTCCAAGAAAAGATAAGTTTTCTTTGGTTGCTTTTATTTTAGGATTTATTCCTTTAAATATTCTAGCGCGTGCATCAATAACTGCTTGTTTAAAAAAGAATTTCTTTCCATGCATTAATCCTCCTGTTAAATATATTACATCTAAATCAAGAGTATTAGAAATGTTAACAATTGCAGTTGAAACATATTTTGAAAATTCTTTATAAACAGATAATGCTTTTTTGTTTCCTTGGTTTGCTCTTTTATTAAGTTCATAAGTTCCAATATTTAATTTTTTACTTTCCATAATCTTTTTAATTCCTCTAATTGAAACAAAATTTTCAATTGTCCCATAATTTCCAGAATTATCTTTTTTTCCATTAAGATTAATTGTTGTATGCCCAAACTCGCTTCCAGTTCCAGCTCCTTTATAAATTTCTTTATTAAGAATAAGCCCTATACCAAAACCAGTTCCTAATGTTAGACAAGCTAAATTTCTAACATTTTTATCTTGTTTTTTTTCCAAAATATAAGCTCCAATAGCAGCACAATCTCCATCATTAATTAAAATAAATTTTTTTGTAAATTTTTTTAAAACTCCAAGATTCAAATTTTTAATTTTTGGGATATTTGTAGGCGCTGTTAACTTAAACTTTTCTGGTTCAAGAAAACCAGGAGCAGAAATACAAATTCCATCAAATTTATTTATCTCAAATTTTTTTTGAATCCTTGATATTTCATTAATCAAAAAAATAAGCAAACCATTATCCTTGATTGTCTTAAACTTTGTTTTTTTAATTAAATTTTCATTTTTAAAAAAAGCAAATCTTGTATTAGTTCCTCCAATATCTACAACTAAATAATTCATCTACTCATCCTCTTTAATTTTTTAATTCTATCAATTTTTCTATAATCAACTTCCATTTCTTGAGCCAAATAAAAACTAACTAAAAAACCAAAATATAATCCATAAATTATTTTATCAACAAAAGTTTTTCCTTTTAATTGAACATCTATAAAATCAATTCCAACTAATTTTTTAAAATTTATAATTCCTTTTTCTTTTTTATCATACAATAAAATTCCTTCAAATACTCTTGGGTCAAATCTTGATTCAATTTCATTATGATTAAGTTCAGGAAAATAACCTGACTGAGCAATTACTTTTGAATTTTCTTGAAAAAAGGTTTCCCACCTATAAGATAAAAATCCTAAATGTTCTGAACCAGAATAAACTAAAGGAGATCTATTTTTTAGAATTTTTGCAATTTTTTTTATTTTATTTTGATTAACTTTTAAAGGTTTTCCATAATGTATATTTAAAATATTTAAAACAGGTAATAACAACCAAATAAATGCTTCTCTAGGCAAATAACCAGAAGGAACAATTATTTTTTTGGATTTTTCTTTTCCTAATTTACCTCCAGAAGTAATAATAATTATTTTACATTTCTTTGCTTTAGCATGTTTATACAAACTATAAGTTTCTTTGGTATTTCCAGAATAACTTACAATAAAACACAAAGTCTTTTCATCAGCAATTTTAGGTAATTTTTGTCTAGTTGTAAAAACAGGAATTCCTAAATCTAAATTTTCAATTACATCACCAGGCAAAGCACTTCCTCCAATACCACAAAAAATCATTTTATTGAATTTAGGTAAAATAATTCCTTTTCCAAGTTTAGAAGCCTCTTTAAAATCTTTTTTAAAACGAACATAATCTTCAATCATTTTTATACCTCTTTTTTATAATAATAAAAGAAATAGTGAATATAAAAACTTAATGTCTAGGACCATAAATTCTCTCAAGATAATCTTTATTAAAAATAACTTTTCTTCCCAAAAGTTTAGAATCTTTTTTGATTTTATTGGAAATTCCTGAAAAATCAACATAATGAGGAGTATATTCTGTATCATAACACCTATATAAGTATTCTAAATCCTTTTCACTTCCATCAACAATCCCAGAAGATTCATCTACTTTATCAAAAGGAAAGTTCTTAATACTCTTTCTTTGAATTTTATTTAAAATTTTTTTCATTTTTTCTTGAAGATTTCTATTATCAACAACAACAAAATGATACCTAACTAAACCCCTATCTTCACTACTATTAGGAGATTTTTCAAAATCCCATCTAATGTGGGGGTCGTTTTTTGTAACAACATTTGACAAGTTAACATAAGGTATTTTTTTATTTATCATAAATTTAAAAAAAATAGTAGATATTTAAGTATTATTATAACAAAAAGTTATTTAAACCTAGGCACTTAATTATTAAACTATGTTCAAGAAAAAAAACTGTCCTAAATGTAATGAAAAAATAAATGAAAAATATTCTTTTTGTCCTAGCTGTGGTTTTAATCTTTCTAAAAATAAAAAATCTGAAAAAGATTATGGGATGCTAGGTCAAAATGATTATATCCCAGAAAAAGATCCATTAAATCAAATTGAAAATATGATGGGAGGAATGTTTAGTGGATTTAGTGGAAAAATAATGAATAGCATGCTAAATAATGCAATGAAAGTATTTGAAAAAGAAATGCAAAAATCAATAAAAGAACAAAAAAACTTTCAAAATCCAAATATAAACAAAACAAATTTTGAATTATATATAAATGGCAAAAAGATATCACCTGAAAAAATAAGAGTTACCAAAAGACCAAATCAAATTCAAAATTCAGAGCAAAATAATAAAAAATTATTATCAAAAAAAGAAATAAGCAAAATAGGAAATTTTAATTATAATCCTGAAATTCCAAAATTTTCAAGTGAAATAAAAGAATCTTTTCAAAAACTTCCAAAAAAACAACCAGAGACAAATGTTAGAAGATTTTCAAACAAAATTGTTTATGAAATAGAAGTTCCAGGTGTTGAATCAATAAAAAATATTTCAATAACTCAATTAGAAAATAGTATTGAAATACGTGCAGTTTCTAAAAAAAATGCTTATGAAAAAATAATCCAAATTGGATTACCTATTGAAAAATATGGTTTATCTGATGGAAAATTAGTTCTTGAATTAAAGGAAAATTAAACTTTCTTTAAAAAAATTCAATAAAAACCTTTAAATAAGAAATATTTCTTGAAAACCTAAGATAAGATGCTATAGCTCAGTCTGGTTACTGTCCCATGACAAAAACCACTCTAAAAGCTATAACTTAATCTGAGATAAGAGGCTATAGCTCAGTCTGGTTAGAGCGCTGCTCTGATAAGGCAGAGGTCCACGGTTCAAATCCGTGTAGCCTCACTCTTATCTTAAACCGAAGACCTTTTAAAGCGATTATCAATAAAATAAACATGGCAGAAAAGAAAACAGAAAAAAAATCTGAAAAGAAAAATCTTAGCAAAAGCCAAAAATCAGCTAAAGGAATGTATCATTATCTAGGTGAAGCATGGAAAAAACCAGATTCAAAAACATTAAAACAAAAAATGGTTGTTTGGAGAAAAGAGCCAGTTCAAGTTAAAGTTGAAAAACCACTGAGATTAGACAAAGCAAGATCTTTAGGATATAAAGCAAAAAAAGGATTTATCGTAATTAGAGTAAGAGTTAAACGTGGAGGACATAAAAGACCAAGACCTAACAAAGGACGTAGATCAAAAAGACTTCATGCTAGAAAAACATTGAAAATGTCTTACAAATGGATTGCTGAAATCAGAGTTCAAAATAAACACAAAAACCTTGAAGTTCTAAATTCTTATGTAGTGGGAAAAGATGGAATGAATTATTTTTATGAAGTTATTTGTGTTGATCCTTCAAAACCAGAAATTAAAAATGATAAAAACCTAAAATGGCTTACTCAACCAGAAAACAAAAAAAGAGTTCTTAGAGGATTAACATCTGCAGGAAAGAAATCTCGTGGTTTAAGAAACAAACATCCTACTTCTAAAGTAAGGCCTAGTGTAAGAGCTGGAAAAAGAAGAGGAAAGTAATTTCCTAAGGCAATAATTTTTTTAAAGAAAATTAAATTAATGATATTATTAGAATTAAATATAAATAAAACAATAATGAATCTTAAACTAACAACAATTAATAATGCAAATAAGATTAAATTATATTAAACTACCACATCATCAAGATTAGTAATATTCAGAACTGCTAACCTGGAAGTTGTCTCTGAATTTAGTTTAATAAAGCTAAAAGAAAAAAGATGTTATTTATTGAAAATAAATTATAAATAATCATCCAGTAGTTGCAAAACCTTAAAAACTATTTAATCTAAAAGTTATTAAAGCTAAAAACAGGAGGAAAAAAATGTTATCAAAATTACCAATAAATCTTGACAAAGTTTCTGGAGAAGATATTGACAAGGAAATCCTAAGACTTGGAACAATTGCAGAACTTGATGCAATAAGTCTTTACGAACAACTTGCTTCTTATGCAAAAAATCCTATTGTAAAAAAAGTTATGTTAGAAGTTGCAAAAGAAGAAAAAGAACATGTTGGAGAATTCCAGAGTCTTCTTTTTGACTTAGACCCAGAGCAAGTAGAAGAATATGAAGAAGGAAAAAAAGAAGTTCAAGAAATGAAAAAAAAGAAATAATTAATTTAAATTATTAAAAATGACAAAAAGAAATGAAATTTATAAATGCGAATTATGTGGAAACATTGTTGAAGTTGTTCATCAAGGAATAGGAGAATTAGTTTGTTGTGGACAACCAATGAAATTACAGAAAGAAAATACTGAAGATGCTGCAACTGAAAAACATGTTCCAGTTATTCAAGGAAAAAAAGTAACAATAGGAAGTGTTGAACACCCAATGCAAGAGGTTCATTATATTGAATGGATTGAAGCTACTTCTAGTAATGGACAAGTAGCTAAAGTTTTCTTAAAACCAAATGAGAAACCAGAAGCAGAGTTTTCATTTGAGCCTGTATCTGCTCGTGAATTTTGTAATTTGCATGGATTATGGAAAAAAGAGTAAACCTTTAAAAATAAATATTTCTTAAATATTCTAATATGAAAGCAAAAAAAGTAAAGGTGAAAATAAATTCAAAAAAAAATAAAAATTCTTTTTTAAATAAAATAAAAAATTTAAATTATAAAAAAGTAATAACTTGGACTCCAAGAATTCTTGCTATTATTTATATAATATTTATAACAATTTTTGCTTTTAATGAACCTGTAATTGATTTACCTTGGTTTATTAATTTAATGCCTACCACAATATTCATAGTAATATTATCTTTAACTTGGAAAAAACCACTTTCATCTGCAATAATATTTTTAATATTAGGGTTTGGTTTTACTTTAATATTTAAAACATACTCTAACTGGTTAATATTCTTATTAGTTTCATTGCCCTTAATTTTAATTGGGATTTTATTTTTGCTTGAAAAATTATTTATAAGAAAAAAAGAGGATTTAACAAAAATGGCAATAAAACAAAGAAAAGAAAAATTAATGAAGAAAAAATAAAAAAAAACATTGCTCTATAAATTAGCCAATCCAAAGAATTTCTCCTTGAAAAAATCTATTCTTTACCAGATAATATTAAAAACTTCTCTTTTTTATTAAAAACATGCTATACGAAAAACTTGCTAATTTATATAAAGAATTATCTTCAACAGCTAAACGTTTAAAAAAAATTGAAATCCTCTCTGAGTTTCTTGATGATTTGTCTGAAATCGATAGAGATGTATTGTATTTACTTCAAGGAGATATTTACCCGGAATATAATCAAAAAGACATTGGAATATCAAACCAATTAATTATAAAATCTCTTGCAAAAGCAACAGGGGTTGATCCAAAGATTGTTTTAGAAGATTGGAAAAAAATAGGAGATTTAGGAAAAGTTGCTGAACAACTAACAAAGTCAAAAAAACAAATAACTTTATCTTCACAAGTACTAACAACAAAAAAAGTTATTGAAAATTTAAGAAAATTACCAAAACTTCAAGGAGCAGGAACAGTAGGGAAAAAAATAGCATTAATAACAGAATTATTAACTTCTGCTTCTTCTCTTGAAGCATTATATTTGACAAGAACAATTCTAAAAGATTTAAGAATAGGAATAAAAGAATCAACCATTCGTGATTCTCTTGCCTTGGCTTTCTTTCCTAATGAAGATAAAAAATCTATCTCAAAAAAAATTCAAGAGGCAATTGATAAATCTAATGATTTGGCAGCTGTTTTTGATTCATGCAAAAAACGTTCAATAAAAGACCTTGAAAAAATACAACTAGAAGTTGGAAAGCCAATAAAAGCAATGCTAGCTCAAAAAGCAAAGAACATTCAAGAAGGATTTAAAGCAGTAGGAAAACCTTGTGCAATAGAATACAAATACGATGGTTTTAGACTAATAATTCACAAAGACAAAGAAAAAATAACTTTATTTACGCGTAGATTAGAAAATGTAACAAAACAATTTCCAGAAGTAAAAGAGTTCATTGAAAAGCATACAAAAGGAGATTCTTTTATTTTAGATAGTGAAGCAGTGGGCTATAACAAAAAAACAAAACAATACACTCCTTTTCAAGCAGTTTCCCAAAGAATCAGACGTAAGTATGATATTGAAAAAATGCAAAAAGAACTTCCAGTAGAAGTAAATGTTTTTGATATTTTATATTACAAAGGAAAATCCCTTCTTAACGAAACTTTCGAAAAACGTTCAGAAATACTAAGAAAAATAATCAAAGAACAAAAATACAAAATTGTTTGTTCAAAACAAATAATAACAGATAATGAAAAACTTGCAGATAAATTCTATAAAAGTGCTCTTAAAAATAATCAAGAAGGAATTATGATGAAAAATCTCCAAGCAAAATATCAACCTGGCAGCAGAGT
The DNA here is from genome assembly GCA_964447315.1 of Candidatus Woesearchaeota archaeon. GTDB lineage: Archaea > Nanobdellota > Nanobdellia > Pacearchaeales > GW2011-AR1 > MWBV01. The sequence continues at coordinate 8,067 of CAYURQ010000009.1, read as the reverse complement.
AGGACATATGTTAAAAGTAAAACCAGAAGAAAAAGATTTAGATTTAGTAATTACAGGAGGAGAATATGGAACAGGAAAAAGAAGTGGATGGATTTCAAGTTTTATAATTTCATGTCGAGGAAAAAAACCTCGTGAATTTTTAGAAATAGGAAAAGTTGGAACAGGAATAAAAGAGTTAGACAATCCTGATGAATCAAAAGAAATTCAAGGAGTAACTTTCAATAAACTAAATGAACTCATAAAACCAAATATAATTTCTGAAAAAGGTCGTTCAGTATCAATCAAACCAAAAATTATTGTTACAGTAATATATCAAGAAATACAACATTCTCCAAATTATAATTCAGGTTGGGCTTTACGTTTTCCAAGAATTACTGCCTTGCGTGAAGATAAACCTCTTTCAGAAATTGCAGATTTAAACGAAGTTGAAAAAGACTTTGCAGCTCAAAAAAGAAATTGGCAATATGGCTAATTCACACATAAGCTTTTAAATTATTAATAATTAATTATTAAATGGAAAAAAAGAGGGAAAAATATCTAACTTTAATTTTAATTATAACTGGATTTATTTTTCTTATATTCTTCACAATAAATTTTAATTTAACAGGAAATGTTATTGAAGAACCTCCAACCCCTGACTACAGATGTTCAAATCAAAGCATAATAGATCTTTGGAACTTCGTATTTCAAGGAGGTTCAAATAACCTAACAATTTTCAATTTAACAAATTATTCAGAAGATAGTTTCTTTGAAATAACTCAAAGTAAAGAAGGAATGCTCGGTTGTCCAATATATGCTGCTTATCAATTAAATGGAAATAATTTAAAAATACTCCAAGGAATGGACCTGTGGCTTTTTACAAGTATGGAAGCAATAACGGCTATAAATATAGAATTAACTTCAGAGGGTCTTAGCGAATTTAGTAGTCAATCTTCAAATGCCAGTTACTTTTTGCAGGCATCTTTTTTAGAGAGTTTAGGAAATAAAACAACATCAAGAAGCATATCAGAAATTTCAGAGGCACAAACCAAATTTGAATCTACCTTTAAAGTCTCTTCTGAATCTTGGGAAAAAGATTATTTAAATTCCACTTCTGGAAATCTAACAATTTTTGGTTTCAATGAGTCGGCATTAATGGAAAATTTAACAATTTTTGGAGAGGAAATAGACCCTTCTGGAGTAAATGAAAAAGTAGGGATGATTTATGCTACAAAGAACATTGATATTTACATTTTTTTACAAGTTTCAATAAACGGAATGTTGGCAAACCTCGCAAAAGATTATGAAAATTGGACCTCTCCAATAAACACTTCTTTAAATGAAATAACAATAAAAGTAAATAATACAAAATTCAATATTTTAGGAGATTATTCTCAAGAAGAAGATATGGAAATTTTCCATAAAAACAAATCATTAATTAAAGTAAAGATAAATTTATATGATCTAGACTTAACAAATGTAACCTTAAAAACTCACGAACAAGATTCTTCTTCAGATGTAGGTTATATAATAATCAATGGACTAAATGCTTCAAAAAACATTACTTTAGATAAACTAAATGAAGATTCAGAATCAGTTTGTATTAAAGATTCTGAAATACAATCAATAACAGAAATAAGTGCTGATTGTAACTTATCTGATGAATATCTCTTAGATTGCCCAGGAACATTAGAAAGTTATAGTTGTGAAATAATAAATAATTCATTTTTTGTTACTGGACTAATGCATTCTGCTGTAACTGAATTTCTTCCAAGCCAACCAAATATATGCGTTCCTAACTGGGATTGTCAATTATGGACAAACCAAAAAGAACAATGTGGATATAGAAATTGCCTTGACTTAAATAATTGTGGAAACATATCTGATATGCCTCTTGAATACAAAGAATGTCCTATTGTTTGTACTCCTAGTTGGGATTGCAGTGATTGGTCTCCAGAAAAATGTCCTAAAGAAGAGAAAAAAACAAGAAATTGTGTTGATTTAAATAATTGTAATTCAGAAAAAAATAAACCCTCAGAAACTTTAGAATGCGAATATAAAAGCAACATTTTGATATGGATTTTATTAGGATTATTAGTTTTTTTAATTGGTTTAATTTTAATGTTAAGTTTAACAAGTTCAAGAAAGAATAAACCAATACAAAGACAAACTCATAATCCTAATCCAGATGATGAAATACATGAACATGAATTGCCTCAAAACCAACAATATCAAATTCCTCCAGTTCAACAACAAAAATATAAACCAATAAATCAACCTCAAAATGATTTCCAAGAATTTCGTAATAATAAAAGATTAAAACAACCACAAGATTTTCAAAATCAAACAAATAAAAGCAATTTAAATACAACAAAAGACCCAAAATTAAGATAATTACAACAAATAATATAAAAATACCAAACTTTAATTTTTTATGGAAAAAACAACAGATTATTTATCTTTAAGCATAAAAGTTATCTTAGTTATATCTATAATAAATGGGATTTATAACAGTCTATGGCATTTAGTTTCAACAAATATTTTTTTATTAGTTTTAATGTTCTTACCACAAACAATAAAAAAGTATGAAATAAAATTTCCTTCAAAATTTGAATGGTTTTTACTTTTATTTATTTTTTCAACAATATTCATGGGAAAAATTTCAGGAATTGTAACTCCAATAATCTTTGGCATAGCAATTGCAATGATTGGATTTATGATTCTTGCAATTTTATATTCAAGCAACCAAATAAAAAAGAATTATTTTTTAATAATTTTATTCTCATTTAACTTTGCTATTGCACTAGGTTTTGGAATTGAATTATTAAAATATTATCTTAAGATAATTTTGAAACAACCTTTAGGACCAGACTTATACTCTTACTCAATGCAAACAATGACATTTGTAATTCTTGGAGCAGGCATTTCAGCAATTTTAGGATATATTTATATGAGATATAAAAAAGGAATATTAAAAGGATTAGTAGGAAGCTTTACAGATAAAAATCCAAATTTATTTAAAAACAAAGAATCCCACAAAAAAGAAATTCTAAATACAATAAAAAAACCAGAATCAGAAGTATTGGAATTTAAATCAACCTTAAGAACAAATATATTTACAAATGAAATTGATAAAAAAATAGAACATTCTGCATTAAAAACAATTACCGCCTTTCTTAATTCAAAAGGAGGAAGTTTATTCTTAGGTGTAACAGATGATAAAAAAGTTCTAGGAATTGAAGAAGATAAATTCCCAAATACAGATAAATTTTTACTTCATTTAACAAATTTAGTAAAAGAAAAAATAGGAAAAAATTATTTACATTTAATAGATTTTGGAGAAATTAAAATAGGTGACAGAACAATAGTGGAAGTTATTTCTAAAAAATCACAAAAACCAGTTTTCTTGAAAGTGAATCCCCAACAAGAAGAATTTTACATCCGTGTAGGCCCTTCAAGTCAAAGAATTCAAGGAAGTGATTTAGTTGAATATATTGTTAAAAGATTTAAAAAGGAAAAATAAAAAATATATCTTTTAAAAAAATTTCAAGTAAAAATTATAAGGCATTTAAAACATCTTCGAAGCCTTTATAAACCCTCCAAGGCATTTATAAATAAGAATATTTAAAATGGCTAGTAAAAAATCAAAAGAATCATCATATAAAGTTCAAAATATTGTTGCAACTGCTTCTTTAGGAAAACCAGTTCCATTAACAAAATTAGCTAGAACACAACCAAATACAGAATATAATCCTGAAACTTTCCCTGGATTAGTTTTAAGAGTAAAAGAACCAAAATCAGCTGTTTTAGTATTCAGTTCAGGAAATCTTGTATGTACTGGCACAAAATCAACTACTCAAGTTAGGCAAGTAATTGAAGCAGTAATAAAACAATTAAAAAAAATAAGTGTAAATATAACTACCAAACCTAAAATAACTGTTCAAAATATTGTGGCTTCTGGGAATATTAATTTAAAGCTAAACTTGAATTTCTTAGCATTAGAAATGGAAAATACAGAATATGAACCAGAACAATTTCCTGGCTTAGTATATAAATTAATTGAACCAACAGCAACATTCTTACTTTTCTCAAATGGAAAACTTGTTTGCACAGGAACAAAAAACAAACAACAATTAGAAGATAGCATGGAACAACTATTAAAAAATGTAAAGCAAGCTCAAAAAAATTATAAGTAAACACTTATAAACAGATTTTTTCTTTAATTTCAATGGACAATTATGAAAAACTATTAAATGAAGCTTATGATAATGTTAAAAATCTAGGCGGAAATGGAGAAAGATTTGAAATACCTAAAGTAGAAGGACATTTTGAAGGTAAAAAAACAATTATAACTAATTTCACACAAATAGCTACACATTTACGTAGAACACCTGAACACTTGCAAAAATTTATTTCAAAAGAACTTGCAGCACAAGCAATACAAGATAAAGAACGTTTAGTACTTAATAAAAAAATATCTTCTTCAAAAATAAACCCTAAAATAGAACAATACACAAAAGAATTTGTTTTATGCAAAGAGTGCGGAAAACCAGATACTGAAATCATAAAAGAAGACAGAATTAATGTTTTACACTGCCTTGCATGTGGAGCAAAACATCCAATACGAAGTAAAATTTAATTTCATGTATAAATTTCTCTTTTTTTCATCTGTAATATGCTATCTAAACGTTTATAAAACAGAAATTACTATATAAAATAAGGAATTCATAGAATTTCAATTTAAATAATAAAAAGGAGATATAACATGGCAAAAGAAGAATTATCATTTTTTGATGTAAAATCAAAAGAAAAGTTCATGTCTTCTGAATACAGGATTGTAGAGAAGAAAGGACGATTTTTTGCTGTAACAAAGTCAAAATCAGGCCCTCATGAATGTTGGAGAGTTGTAGGAAAAGACTTTGCAGCTAAAAACAAATAAAAAGGTTTTTAAATTTTTGATTTAGTTTTTATAATTATGTTTGTAAAAGTACAAAATTCTTATAGGTATGTAGTAGGAATCTGCGATAAAGAATTAATTGGAAAAACATTCCAAGAAGGAAATTTCCAATTAAATGTAAAAGAATCTTTCTTTAAAGATAAGCAAGTTGATGAAAAACAAGCAGAACAATTATTAATTGATATGAATATGGAAGACGCCACATTTAATATTGTAGGTGAAAAATCAACAAATCTTGCTTTAAAATTAGGAATAATTCAAAAAAATGGAATTAAAATAATAGATAATATTCCTTTTGCACTCGTACTTGTCTAAAAGTACAAAATAAAAATATTTAATTTTTTATATTTCGTTTGGTTCTTAAACAACCAAACTCTTATAAACCAAATTTTTCTAAAATAATAATGGCATATCATAAAAATAAATACCATAAAAACGGGAATAATAAAGGCCCAGATGCTCCTAAAATAACTAGAGCCAAACTTCCTAAAGAAAATGAAGTTATTGGAATGATTGAAGAACGTTTAGGAGGAAATAAAATGCGTGTAAACTGCCTTGATGGAAAATCTCGTGTTTGCAGAGTTCCAGGAAGATTAAAAAGACGATTGTGGTTGAGGCCTAATGACACAGTAATTGTTGAACCTTGGGAACTTGATAATACCAAAGGAGATGTTTTATTTAAATATCCAAGCAATCAAATTGAATGGCTTAAAAGAAATGGTTATTTAGAAACAGAAGATGAAGAATTCTAATAAATAAAATAACATTTATTAACCTAAAATTCATATTATAAATAATGAAAAAAAGAGGTATGTCAACTATTATAGCAAGTATCTTAATTATATTAATTGTTTTGATTGCAATAGCAATTGTTTGGGTTTCCATTAGAACTATTTTCAAGCAAGGTTCAGAACAAATAGAATTATCAAAATTTACAATTGACTTAAATATTGATGGAGTAACAATAAAAAATGAAAGTGTACAAGTAAAAGTTTCAAGAAATCCCGGAGAAGGTGACTTAAAAGGAGTTGCTTTTATAGTTTATTATGATGAATTTAACAGTTTAGTTTTTGATAAAGAAAACGCAAGTATTCAGCCACTAGAAATAAAAACATTTATTTTAGATCATACAGGAACAGTATCAAAAATTGCAATAGCCCCTTTAATTGAATCAAAATCAGGAAAAATAATTCGTGGTCCAATTTTAGATATATATTTTATTAGTGGATTTGGAGGTTTAAATGGACAAGAAGAAGCAAATTGCACACCTAAATGTCAAAATAAAAATTGTGGTTCTGATCAATGCGGAGGACAATGTGGAGTTTGTACAGAACCAACTCCAGTGTGTATTGATGGACAATGTCAAGAAGAAGAAGATAATTGTGATTGTTCTTGTGCAGAAACAACTTGCGAAGGTACAGATTGTATTGGGGGATGTGGTGAAACATGTCCTGGAACTGTAAGTACAAACCCATCAATAAATCCTACTTGTGCATCAGTTAGTTGTGGACCTTCCCCAGACGGATGTGTTTTAATATGCTCTGAATGTGAACCTGGATATAATTGTTATCAAGGAACTTGTCAACTTGTATGTACTCCTAATTGTATTGATTTTAATTTAAATTGCGGTCCTTCTCCTAATGGATGTGGAGGACAAACTCAATGCGGGGTATGTGATACTGAAAATGGGTGGTGGTGTGACAATGGAACTTGCAGTAATGAAACTTGTGTCCAAAACTGTACAGATAGAGAATGTGGGCCAGACCCAGTATGTTCAGAAAGTTGTGGAACTTGCAACATTTCAATTGGAGAATGGTGTTCTGACCAAGGAATTTGTTTAGAAGAACAATATATAAATAATGGAACAGTATTTAGTGTTTGGCCAATAGGAACGGGCATTTACTTTGATAGTGATGATTTACCTAAATCAGGAGTAGATTATACTAATTATTACGCAAGATTTCCAGGAAGTTTTGAAACAAGATGTTTACAAATACGTGAATATATAATTCCAGTAATTCCAGAAGTTTATAATATGAGTCATGTAAGATTTGTAACCTCTTCCACAGATATTCAACCAAATGATAATTATGAAATCTGGGAAACATACGTTGGATGCGAAAATGCATAAATCTTAAATAAATGATTTATAATATATAAAATATGAAAAAAATAATTTGTGAAAAATTAACTAGAATATTAAAAAGTAAGAAAAAACTTTCAGAGATACTTAAAGTAAAAATAACAAACAGAGGAAAAGAGATTTACTTGGAAGGTTCTCCTGAAGAAGAGTATTTAGCAGAAAAAGTAATTGATGCTATTAATTTTGGATTTGCAACAAATAAAGCATTATTAATAAAAAAAGAAGATTTAATGTTTGAGATAATAAACATCAAAGACCATACAAAACGTAAAGATTTACAAAGAATTAGAGGAAGAATAATTGGAAAAGGAGGAAAAACCCTAAAAACACTTTCAAATCTTTCAGAATGTTTTATTGAAACAAAAGAAAATAATATTGGGATAATTGGTTTACCAGAATCAATTGAAGTAGTGCAAGAAGCAATAATTTCAATAATAAAAGGTTCAAAACAATCAAACGTTTATTCTCATTTAGAAAAAATAAGACCAAAACCTATTGATGATTTAGGCTTAAAAAATAAACAATAAAAACCTTTAAATAACGATCAAATTTAAAGATTACATGACCCTGTAGCTCAGTTGGTTAGAGCGCACGGCTGTTAAAATTTTTCATACTCAATAAAAATTAGCAGTGACCGTGGTGTCGTAGGTTCGAGTCCTACCAGGGTCGTTTTTTAATCCTTAAAATAAAGACAAATTTCCTTGACAATCATATTTTCCAAGAACATCTCTACTCCAATCAATTTCTCCATCTTCCCAATCTCTTGCAAAATCTAAAAATTCATATTTAGGATATTTACAAATTATTTCTTTATTTTTATATTTAGTAATATGTTGATTTTTCAAACTATCTAAAGCTTGATATAAATAATCAGCACGATTATATGTAGACAATAAAACACTTATCTTACACATTAATAAAAAAATCCTTTAAATTTATTGTATCTCAACTGTCTGATTGCTACACATCCAAATACAGACATGCCTGC
>CAYURQ010000008.1:0-31970 GCA_964447315.1 Candidatus Woesearchaeota archaeon | reverse complement strand
GGAGAAAGTTCCTAATGCAGGAGTTATTGGATGTAAATTAATTTACCCGGATAAAAGTTTGCAGTATTATGCATTAAATAATAAAAATTATGGGTTTGCAATTGGAGAAAAAAAACAATTAACTAATTCAGAAAAGAATCAAGAGAACCTAGAAAAAAATCAAATTCAAGAAGTAAAACATGTTGTTGGTGCTACTTTTTTAATAAAAAGGGAATTAATTGAAAAAATAGGTTTGCTTGATCCAATATTTTTTCCAATTTATGGAGAAGAAATTGATTATTGTGAAAGAGCAAAAAAAAATGGTTTTAAAATGCTTTATACTCCTAAAACAACAATAATTCATATTAGAGGACAAACAACAAATCCAAAAAAAATAACAAAACACTGGGGAATCTCAAAGAAAAACTCAATAATGCTTGAGCTAATGAATTATTCTTTCATTGAAATAATTTACTGGCAGCTTATTCATCTTGGTGCTGTATTTTTTTCAAAAGAAAATGGAAAAATAAAATTTAGAAGAAATTTTCCAAAAAGATTATGGGTTTTACTTCAAAGTAATTCCGCATCTTAAAGAAGTTTTTTACAAAAGAAAACACAGGGATGAAAAAATTTGGGATGAATTCAAATATTAAATAAAAAAATAAAATGCAAAATAAAAAAATAAAAGTTTTCTTAAGATTAAGTAAAAAAAGCCATCCCCTATATGAAGAATTATGGAAACACCCTCCAAAAAATATTGAATATATTTTTAGAAAAGATACAGAACATTACTCAAAAGAATCAGATTCTATTAAGAGAAAAATAAGAAATTTTATTTGGAGAGCATTCAACAAAAAAATGCCTCCTTTTGCTCCAATAAAATATCCAAACTGCGATTTAATACACTCTACAAATAACTTAATGATTCTTGGAAATAAAAATTGGATTGTTGATACAGAAAGTGGTCATGGGTTACTTGGATTTAAATATGTTTTATCTAAAAGAAAATACTTTTTAAATATTGCAAAAAAAATTTTAAATCAAAAAAGTTGCAAGAAAATTCTTTGTTGGAGTGAAATAAGTAAAAAAGGATTTTTAGGAGTTTTTGGAAAGGAATTTGAAAATAAAATTGAAGTTATTTATCCCACACACCATAAAGTTGAAATTAATTTAAATAAAAAATTTAAGAACAAAAATAAAAAAGTAAAACTACTTTTTGTATCAAGGAGATTTAAAGAAAAAGGAGGATATGAACTAATTGAAGCTTTCAATAATATTAAAGAGAAATATAATTGTGAATTAAGAATAATAAGTATGTTTCCAAAAGAAATAATTAATGAATATAAAAATGATAAAAAAATAAAATTAATTCAAGCAAAACTTTCAAGGGAAGAACTTGCAGAGCATTTCAAAGAATGCGATATTTTTGTTTATCCTAATAGAATTGATACCTATGGATTTGTAATAATTGAAGCAATGGCTTATGGTTTGCCTATTTTAACAATGAATCTTTATGCAATTCCAGAAATGATTAAACCAGGAAAAAATGGATTATTAATTGAACCTTTGATTATTTGGCATGATAAAAAAGGCAAACACTTATGGAAAGATGATTGGACTTACTATGATGCTTATGAAAAAGCTTTTCAAAAAAATAAAGAAGCATATTCTAGAAAAATTGCAGAAAAAATGGAAATCTTAATTAAAAATAAAAAACTCCGTGAAAAAATGGGAAAAAATAATTTAAAAGAAATATCTGAAGGAAAATTTTCTATTAAAAAAAGAAACAAAGAATTAGAAAGAATTTATTCTGAATGTTTAAATTAGTTGAAAATTATTTTTTAATTAAACTTTTGACTAAATCCAAATCTTCTTTTTTAACTCCTTTAACAAGGATTAAAACAGAAAAATAAATTATTATTGCAGATACAATTTCAATTATTCCATAAATTAAATTTATATCAATAAAGTAATTATATGTCATTAAAAACAAAGCCATTACTAATGTTGCAAAAATAGGTCCTTTTGTTCCTAATCCTCTAAGCTTTAAATTAAAGTTTTGTCTAGCTGTTAAAGCTAAGATTCCTAATAAGAATAACCTACTTGTTAATGTTGCAATTGCAGCACCTAAAATTGCATATTCTTGCCCAAATCTTAAGAAAAATGTAATTAATGCAAAATTCAATATTACATTAATAACTAAAGAAATTATTGTTGCATAAGCAACTAATCTTGGTTTTTCTTTTGATTGAAATATCGTATTATACAAAGTAATTAATGGTCCTGTTAATATTAATGCAGTTAAAAAATATAATGGAAGTGTTGCTGGAAGATATTCTCCTCCGTAAATTGTATAAATTAAATACTTTGCAATAAATATTGTTCCTACTCCAGCTGGGATTGCAAAAATAAGTAATGCTCTTATTGTTTTTTGAAAACCCCTTTCAAATCTTTTATCATGTATTTGAGTAAATATTGGTAAAAGTATTCCAGATAATGAAAAGAAAGATGAAAAAGTTAAAACAAGACTTAAAGCTGCCCTATAAAATCCTAAATATTCTGCATCAACAAATTTCCCAAGCATTAAAGTATCAATTGAAGTAAAAAATGCAAGAGAAATAGTTGCAATACTCATAAAACCAAGATAGCTCCAAATACGAGATTTATCTATTTTTACCTTTTTACCTTTAAAAATAGATTTATCTTTCTTTTGCATTAAAAGTCTCATTAAAAACAAATGAACTAATCCTGCTAAAGATAATGCTAAAAAAAGTCCAGGAACCTTTAATGAATCTTGCAATATTAAAATGGCCAATACAGAAAATAAAATTCTAGATATTTGATGTACTAATTCTAAAAAAGGAATTGGTTTAATGTCTTTTTTACCAACAAATAAAGTTGCTATGAAGTTTCTGATTGAATCTGCTACAAGTAATAAACACCCAAAAAGAAGCGCATGAAAAAGCAAAGGTTTATCATAAAAACTATAAGAAAGCCACTTTGATATTGAGAATATACCTAAAGTAACTAAAACAATTAAATAATATTTTACCTTAAGAAAATATTTGTAAAAACTTCTTGCTTGTTTTTTGTTTGTTTTTCCTAATGCTTCTGAAAAATATCTTGTAAAAGTTTGATCAATACCTAAATTAGTGAAAGTTACTGCTAAAGTTATTAATGATAAAGCTAATGCATAAATACCGAACAATTCCGGTAAAAGAATTCTTGCTATTATTATTGTAAATATTAATCCTCCAAATTTAAGAAATATTAAAGATAAAAAATTATAAGAAGAATTTTTTAATGCTATTTTTGAAAGATTTTGTTTGCTTACTGATTTATCTAAATTATCCATTATAATTTAAGATTTTTTTTATTTTTAAAGATATTATTTTATAAATTTATAGAAAAATTATCTCAATATTTGAATTTATTTTTATTAATTGTTGATAAACTTCTGAATTATACTGTCCTATATTAAGGAAAACACGTAAATCATTATTTTCATTAGTTACTATTTCTTCTGGTTTTCTACATATTAAGTTTGTTCCATAAAGTCTTTTATTATGTTTCAAAGGACTATTATCTAAAACTCCTTTAAAATAATCCTCTGAAAGACCATAAACAAATAAAGGTTGAGTGAAATTACTTGCCCCAAATATCCAATTTTCTTTATTTGGCTTTGCAAATTGCTTTATTTTTTGCATTCTATCTTTGATATTGCTCCAATATTGATCTAATAATTTTCTAGAGAGTTCTTTTACATCAACTGTAAAATCTTGAGGTTCTGTTGTTTTTTCAGCAACAAATTGAACAGAATGGTCATTAAAGAAATAAATTTCTTTTATTTTAAATCCATTCAAATAATGTAAATAAATCCAATGAGCATTAGTACAAATCGAAGGGTGTTCAAAATTTAATTGATTGCCGTATCCTTTTGCAAAATTAGATTCTTGATTTGGAATTGATGTAAACAAAAGTCCCTTGTCTTTTAGAACTTTCCAAGCACTCTTGAAATAATCATTAAACTCTAAAAAATGTTCTAAAGTATGAGAAGAAATAACTGCATCAAAATCATTTGAAAAATTAGAAACAGTATCTTGGTTTAAGATTGATTCATGTACTTTTACATTTTCTTTTGGTCCTTGATATAATGGATCTACAACTTCAATACCTGAATCATACCTTTCCAGAAGTTTTATAATTAATTTTCCTTGTCCTGCTCCAATCTCAAGCAATTTTCCTTTTGGAAGGTGCTTCTTAATTAAGTCGGCAAAGTTTGAGTAATGAGATTCCCAAACTTTTCCAATTCCATCAGAATGAAATATTTTATAAAGTATTTCAGGTTCAACAACATCTTGAAGCATTATTAATCCACATTTTTCACATATACAAATTGTAAATGGTGCAACATCATCTTTTTCAAGTGGTTGATTTACACAAACAGGTAAGACAGGAAATTTCAAATTAATATGAGGTTCAATACCTTCTGAAATATTTGTTGAAAGACATAAAGGGCATTTTGTTCTTTTCTTTATGTATTTCTCAATTGATTTTTTTTCTTGTATTTTATTATTTTCTTTAATTTCTTTTTTGTTATTTAATTCTTTTAGTACTTTTTCTGTTTTAATTAAATCATCTAAATTTCCAGTATCAAACCATGAAAACTCAATTCCTTTCATTGGAATTCCTGTTTCAATCATTAATCTTAATCCTGCACTTTCCCCAATTTTCATAAAAGATTCTTTATTTTTTTCTAGAACTTTCCAAAATTCTTTCCAATCTTTAACCCCTGAAAGTCCAATATAAGGTTTAATATTTCCTTGAGCTCCCTTTTCACATAATTCAGTTATTACATTTCCTTCTTGATTTAAACGAACACTCCTAAACTTTGAAACATCACGTTCACTTGAATATCCCATATAATTTTCATTTGGTTCTGGAATTTTTTCAAGAATTATTGTATCATTTGAAATAAAAACAAAAGGACATTGTAAATGTTCTTTGCATTGAAACATTGTGTATCCTAAACTCGAACCTGGCCCATCAAAATTATCAATTTCGATAAAAGTAAAATTTCTATTTGGATATTTACTCTGAAGAAAATATCTAACTTGTTCTCCTTTATATCCTAATGCAATTACAATTTCAATATCTTCAGGAAATTTATCAACAATATAAGATATTACTTCTTTTCCATTTACTTTAACTAATGCTTTATTTGTATTGTCTGTTAAATTTCCAAGTCTACTTCCAATTCCCGCACTTGGTATGAATAATTTATAATCTGTCATTTTACCTTAATTATTTATTTTTATTTATAATAATTGTTGTTATTAAAATTACATTATTTATCTCTTTCAGGTCTGTGATAATCATCTTGAATTCTCACAACATCATCTAATTCAGACGTAGAACATTCTAAATAAACACTTTTTCCATTTTTAGCAGCCATTCTATGTTTTTCATACGGATTTATTGTAATTGATTGTCCTGGTTTGAATAATTTTTCTTCTTCATTAAGAATTATTGTTAAATCTCCTTGAAGAACAACTATTGTTTCTAATTTTTTTTCATGATATTGATAAGAACATCTTTTACCGGGATTCATTGTTAATCTCTTAACAGTATAATTAGAATTACTTTCTAATATTTCTTCTTGACCCCAGGGTTTAGGAATTACTTTTAGTATTTTGTCCATAGTGATTAATTACCTCCATTATCTCATTTATTATTGTTTCTTTTATATCTTCTCTTTTTTCTAATTCTTTTATTAGGTTTTTATAACTCTCTGAAGGAAAATGATAGTGCCCTGCAATTATTGTACAAAGAAATTTATTTTCTTGAGTATTTTTATCTAACCATTTTCTCCACTTATTTCCTTTGTAAACCTCTTCTGTAAAACTTGTAAAATCAACACCATAAATTAAACATTTCTTTAAAACAACCATTGTTTGAACAACTCCTAGTTGAGGTGCAATATTCATTGCATCTACAACTCCTTGCCTTAATTGAATTTCCTCAGCACTAAGATAATCTGCATTATGCTCTTTTAATTTTACTCCACGAGATTTCAAAGAATCATGTATTTTTTCAATAAAAACTCTATTAAAATTTCCAGCCTGATTTATTTCTTTAACTAAACTTCCTGTTTGAACAACATAAAATTCTGGATTGCAAAATGTTTTAATATAATCTATTTCTTTTTGTATTTCCATTAAACTGGGAATACTAAAATTGCTTCCTAAATTTTCATCTGTTCCAACTTCTAACATTATTTTTGGGTTTAAATTAAGACAATATTCAATTGCTTTTCTTGTTTCTTGTAATTTTTCTTGACTTGATCCTTTGAAATGACAAAAATCAATATGAATTAAATCAAATCCACATTTTATATCTTCTTTAATTGTATTATAAGTATCTTCTAAATTATATATTCCATTAAATCCAGGTCCACAATGATCTCTACAAAGCAAAATATCACTTTGAGGATATTTTTGCTTCATTTCTTTAACAAAATCTGTAAATTCTTTTGTTGTCCAATTATTTACATACCCTCCATTATAATCAATCTGATTTTTTGAAGGAATTATCATTAATTGTTTTCTATGATAATTAGAAATTCTAAAAATAGCTTCGATAATTTCAGTGCTCATTGGACCAAAACCTAATTTAGAGATTATCATTTAATCCTCCTGCTTTTAATTTGCCGTTTTGTTTTTCAGTTAATGCCCTATGAAGCATTGATTTTCCTAAATAATAAACCAAATAATTAAAATTATCTTGGTGTAAAGGAGACATATTTAATAATGCAATTGCAGTTATTGTTTTTACTTTATTTATGTCTATCTCATTTTCTTTCATAAATTTTTCATATTCTTCTTTTGCTTCTACTTGGTTTTGTTTTAAGAAATAATCATAATAAACGCTTGTTCCACCCATATCAAAAGAAAACATTCCTTCTTTAATTAAAACATCAGATAAGATAATCCCTTTGTAAAGTTTAGCTAAGTCATAGTATAAATCTCCATATTCAATTAATCCTGCAAAATCATGTCTCCAATCAAGTAAAATAAATTTATTTAGTTGGCTTTCAATTTCTCTAGTTACTAAAATATTTGCTACTGTGAAATCTCCATGAAATCTAACTGGAACTCCATTGTAAATATCTTCCCAATCTACTTTTGAAAGAAGTTCATTTAATGAAGGAACTAAAACTCCATTAATATTATTAGGCCCATCTATAATTTCTTTTTTTTCATGAAAATCATTAATTCTCTTAATTGTTTTATCATAATAAAATTCTTTACACTTGCTTTTGAAATGTTTGGATTCTTCTTCTGATAAAATTTTTTTAATCCAGAGTTCTCTTTTCGACCAATTTAAAAAATCATAACAAACTTGAGGGTTTAAAACATCATAAAGAACATGCCCATCTACTTTTTTATAAGAATAAAAATTTCCTTTATGTCCATGAATCTCTGGACATAATCCTTTTAAAATTCCTGCTCTTTCAACTCTTTTTTTTGCATGCTCTTTATTTGCAAAAAACTTTATTACTTTTCCATCTACAAAATAAAGAAATTCTTCATTTTTGCTGAAATCAAATTTTTTATTTCCACCTAACAAGCTTTTATTTGTTTCAATATAATTTTCTTTAGAACCAGTATCAAACCAAGTAAAACCTGTTGGAACTAATCTTTTTTCAATTAATTTTTTAAATCCACTTATTACTTGAACTTCTCCTTTTATTGGCTCCCTATTATTTTCTAAAGCATCAAAAAAAATATCATAATCTTTAACTCCTGCAAGTCCAATAAATGCAAATTTATTATCAATTTGTATTTTGGTATCTAACTGACATATTAAATTATTTTTTATTTTAACAGTACAATAATTTTCAGGTTCTTTTACAGGAGCTATACCAAACCAATTTTTATCTGGTTCTGGTATTTCTTCAAGAACAATTGTATCTGCTGTAAAGAAAACAAAAGGCATTTGCAAATGCTCTTTACATTTCAATAAAGAATGTCCAGGTCCTGAGCCAGGCCCAACAAAATTTTCAATTTCAACAAAAGTAAAATTTCTATCTGGATAAGCTAAATGCAAATAATCAATAATATGTTCTTTTTTATGTCCAACAGCAATGACAATTTCTTTTTCCTTTGGAAACTTTTCAATAATATATGAAATAGAAGGCTTAAAATTAACTGGTAATAAACAAGGGTGGACATACTTTGCTAAACTCCCTAATCTTGCTCCTGCTCCTGCAGCTAATATGCAAACTTTATAATTCATCTTTTTGCTTCCTTTTTTCATAGTCATCTCAATGCTCAATCATAGGCACTCTTATCGACTATTAATCATTTCAATAAATTAGCATTTATAAATATTATTGAATTACAAGATAAGAAATCATACTCAAACTTAATTATCTAATATTTTTTTAGCATATCTTGCATATTCTAGTAAATCTTCTGGCAAATCTCTTTGTGAGTGAAGCCATCCTTTTCCAGGCCAATCTGCTAATCTTAACAACTCATCTACTGCTTCTTTTTGATCAACAGGATTTCTTGGATTAAATTCATAATTTGTTCTAGCTGTTTGATAATTTGCTTTAAAATTAATTTCAGGTCCAATAAATTCCATCATTGCTTGCATTCTTCTTAAAGAAGTTGGATGGGCTACAAGAATTAAATTTTCATGAGGTAAATTATTGGAATAAATAGTGCCTATCCCAAATCCACAGCATTCTGCTCCATTACTTGCTTGGGTTTCTAAGTACATATCTTCTTTTGGAACTTTATATAAAATATTTGCTAGTCCTGCTTGAAACTTTGCTTCTGGTATTTGTAAATGTGCTAAAATTCCTGAGTCTTTTCCAATTCCTCCAGTAAACATTATATAATTAATAAGTCCGTAATGATAAATCTCTGATGCTTTTTCTGCAACAAGAGGATCTGCTCTTCCAAAAACAAATGCTCCATCTGCTTTTTCCAAATTTTTGTTTTTATTTTCTAGGTAATTTGATAAATAACTAAAAATCCTAAGTATATTTGAGATATTTATTCTTTCTTTCATATTTTTCCTCCAAAGAAAATTTTGTTAATTTTAATGCAAGCGTCGCAGACTGCTCCTTCTCCTGAATTTGAGGGGGTTACATAATCTGCACTTTGTTTTGATTCAATTCTTGAATTTTTTGGAGCAATTCCAAATAAACAATCTTGAATTATTTTTGCATCAAAAATTCCATCTCCCATAAAAATTGTATTTTTGAAACCAAATTTATTTTTAAAATAAGAATAACGGTCTTTCTCAGTTACTAATTCAATTGTAAATCCCATATCTTGAATTCTTTTTTTAGAAATTGGAAAACCTCTTTTGTCTGCTGTTATAAAATGGATATTTAATTTATCTTTTAATAATTTTAATCCATCTGCATCATGAGCACCAAATATCTTATAGGCTTTTCCTTTTGAATCATAAAGAAACTGCCCTGTTGTTAAAACTCCATCAACATCTAGTATGAAATTAATTTTCTTTTTACTTTCTTGCATATAGTTTTCAAAAATTTTTCATTTATTAATATAGTTGTTGTTAAAGATATAATTTTATAAACTGATTTCTCTAGATAAAAAAATGGAAAATAAAAAACAAACTCAAAAAATTATTAAGAGAAAGCCTTCCAAAAAAATCAATGTTGGTTCTGGACAAGATATTAGACCAAAAAAACAAGGATGGGTTAATTTAGATATGCATGATAGATTAGGTGCTGATTGTATTTTTGATTTAAATGATTTATACAAAGGTAAAAAAATGCCATTTAAAGATAATACTTTTAGTTATACTTTATGTTCTCATGTTATTGAAGATTTTATTGATCCAATACCAATAATGGATGAGTTAGTTCGTATTACAAAACCTGGGGGTAAAATTGATTTTAGAGTTCCTTATGAAACAACTACTTGGGATGGAATTTATCATAAAAAACCATTCAATGTTATAACATTTTTAAGCTATATTAATAGAGCAGATTATGAAAAACCTGAAATGGAACTTAAAATTGATAAAATTAAATTCTATCATTCAAAAGTAAGATTTTTAAGTTGGTTAATTAATCCTTTATTTATTACAAAAAGATTTTTAATAGTTCATTTATTTAATTTCTTGATTAAGTTTAAGAAACATGCAGTTGATTATAGTTTCATAAAATATATGGCACACAATATTTTCTTAAAAGTAATTTATATTAAAACAAAATAAAAATAATTTTAATATTTTATTTGAACTAAATTATAATAAAAATTTTTAAAAGATTTTGATTTTTTCATCAATTTTTTAATTGGTTTACTTATAAAATTTATTTTATTTAAAAATACAAAAAATCCTTTTTTTGTTTTATATCTAAAATAAAAGAATTTTGATTTTTTTGGAAATGGATTTTTTCTATAATATTCTCTTCTAAACAATGCTTTTCTTATTTCATCTTCTTGCTGTTTATTTAAATTTGGATTTTTATCAATTTTTTTTATTCTTTTTTTCCAAAATAAAGGTATTTTATCTAAGGAAATTTTCAAATCAGTTCCATTTTTTGAATCACGGAAAGAATATCTTTTTTTTGCAGGATTTATATTAACCCACCCCTGTTTATAATCAGAATATCCATATCTAATTTTAATATTTTTTTCAAAAAATCCAGGGGGAATAAATAAAGGAGGACATAAATCATAAGGAATATTATGGGAAGATTTTAAAGTATGAATTTCTGCATCAAAATGTGCACACAATTCTTTTTTAGGTATAATAACTATGTGGGGTACTTTTTTCATAAAAGGCTCCATACACTCTAACCTTCTAATTAATGCTTTTTTTACATCACCTGAATAAAAAGAATATTTGAATGCTCTTTTATGAACAATCTGCATTGAATGGTACATTCCTTTTGGAAATAAACACACTTTACAATTTTCATCTTCATCTAAAAATTTAACTTTTTTATTGCCCAATTCATGATGAGGGGTTCCTTTAACATCTTTATTTAAGAATTCTGAAAAATGCGAGACAGGCATTGAAATAAATTTTTTTCTTGATTTTTTTGCAATTTCTTTTGCTCTTCTTAAGCAAGCATTAAGAGTATCTAAATCAGGAGCAACAAAAGGATGATCATTATTTCCTGCATAAAAAATCCAATCATCGTTTATTTTATCCATTAATTCTATTGATTCTTGAAATTTTTTTTGAGAATCACTTCTTCCATATATAATTATTAATTTTGATTTTGGAAATGTTTTTTTAAGAAAATCCTCAAAATCTTTTCTCTGTTTTTTATTTTCTAGTTCATATTTTATTATTATCTTGGAAAAAGGAATTTCAGCATAACTTAAAAGAGTGTATTTTGTTATATCTAACTTGCTTGGCATATGATAAATTTTTGCTTTTGAGTTTCTAACTTCCCCTAAAACTTCGTGTCCTCCTGAATAAAAAGGTTGGTCTGTAATATAATTGTCAAAATATAATATCATAAATTTAATTCTTTAAATACAATTATAAAGATTATTATAATAAAAAGCAATAATTAACTTTTTATCTTCTTTAATTTTTTAAACTTAAAATAATCATAAACAAGGGAAATTTTGTCAATTCTGCTTCCCCCTTGTATTTGTTCAATTAAATCAAGTGTTAAATGAAATGCAACTCCAATTAAAATATAAAAAAAGTAAATTGAAAAAAAGGTTCCTAATAAAAATAAAATAATCAAAGTTTCAATTCCATGAATAAAACACCATCCACCATAATATTTTTTTCTTTGTTTTTCTGGAATTTTTGAACGTTTTTTACGAGCGTCTTTGAAATATTTTATTGCTTTTTTTAAATTCCAGGATTTATTTTTAACAGCATAATAAATAAAGTGATCAGTATCAATAAGAATGCTTGATGCAAGAACTAAAATAGTTCCAATTAATCCTATTTCAGGTAAAATAAAATACAATAAAACTGAAAAAGCAATTCCATATGCTATATGATATTTAGGTAACATCTATTTAATAGGGTATTTTATTATTTAAAAGGTTCTAAGAATTATCTGAAAAGAATATTATTAATAATAAGAATATTTCATTTTAAAATATTTCATTTTAATGATAATTTATTAGTGAATTTAATTTTTTTCAAACAAACTTACCATATCAGTAAATGCAGGCCTTGTAATTAAAACACCTACTGTTATACCTATGATAGTTGTTATTGCAAAACCTTTAAGCAATCCTGCTCCTGCCCACAATAAAGGTATTAAAGCAACAACTGCTGTAAAATAAGCTCCTAGGATAATTGAGAAAGCACGCTTAAGTTTTTGTTTTAAGCTAAGTATTACTTTTTGTCTTGATTCATCTAAAATAATTATTTGTTGGTCAATTCCTGTTCCTATTGTTGCTAATATTCCTGCTATACTTGGAAGGTCTAAATTCCAATCAATAAATGAAGCAATTCCTAAAATAATTATAATTTCTGAAATACTTGTAAATAAAAGAGCTATTGAAGATTTAAACCTTTTATATCTTATAAAAATAATTATTACAACCATTACCAAAGCTGCAAGTGCTGCAAATAAAATAGCTCTTATAAATTCTTTTCCTAAAACAGGAGAAATAGTATCTAATTTAACTATTTCAAGTTTGTAAGGTAAGCTTCCAGTTATTAAAACTGTTTGAAGTTTATGCATTTGTTGTTCTGCTGCATCATAAGCATCTTCTTGAGTTTCCCCTGAACCAGAACCTGATATTGCAATTTGAACTGTTACTTGTCCTTTAAGACCCTCGCTAATCAACAAAGTATCTACAAGTTGTTCATCTAAATATAAGTCTAAAGGCTTAGATAAATACCCAGGATTTGTTGTATTTAATTCAAGAGCATCTGTTATTTCAGCATGTCTTTCTGCTGCATCCTCACTTAAGTAAATTACAAATCTAAAATTACAAAAATATCCTCCTTGTGCTTGTTGGCAAGATTCAATTCCAGCACAAGTTGCATCATTTCTACAAACAGACGAAATATCTCTATCTCCACCAACAAAAACAGTATCATTTCCTATCTTTGCTTTAAATTCTCCTTGATTTTCAATCATTTCTTTAAGATCTTTTGGACTTGCACCAGCTATTTCAATTAACATAAAATGATTTCCTGATAAATCAGAAACAGGACTAACTTGAATATCTGATAAACCATAAACATTTAATCTATTAGTAGTTATAGTAACTAAATCATTTATTTCTTCTGTTGATAATTCTCTATCTTCTGCTTGAACCAATGCTCTTGCTCCTCCTGCTAAATCTAAACCTGTTTTAATATTTGTTTTAGGAATATCAGAAACAATCATATCTGGAGTTTCATTTGAAAATAAAATAAATTCTGTTTTTTTTGTTGTTATTGTTGTTTTAACTTTTTCTTGAGAAGGAAATTTTTCTTGAATTATATTTGTAAAATCTTCTAAATCATAAATTATATTTCCATCAATACTAGTAATTACCTGTCCTTGACGCAATCCCTGTTCAAAGGCAGTTGAATTACTCTCAATACTTGTTATTATCACTCCTTTTTCAGTAAAAGTAGGAGGTAATCCAAAAATAGAAATTAAACTAAAAAGTAAAATTATTATTAAAAACCAAATTCTAAATGTTAACTTTTTTCTTGCCATTTTTTATTGCATTCCTTTTGATTTAGCATACCATTTAAGTATTGAAATATTTGTTATCCAAGTGTTTAATATATCAAATCCTAAACCAATAACAATTATGGAAAATATTTGGGTTAATATTGGGGAAAATGAACTTACAACAATTAGTGCTAATGACATTGCCAATAAAGAAGTTAAAGTCATTGTCAACCCTGTTTTTGTTGCTTCAATCAATCTTTTGTTTAAAGTTCCTTCTTTCCTCTTTAAAACACGCGTTGTAAGCATAATATCTGTATCAACTGAATAACCAATAAGCATTAAAAATGCAACAATTCCTGCAGTTGACATTTTCATTCCTAAAATATTTACTAAAACTAATGTCATTAAAATATCTGCAAATGCTGAAATTATTACTGCTGCTGATGGAACCACTGTTCTGAATATTATAAAAACAACAATTGCCATGAAAACAAATGCCACTAAAATTGCAATTAATAATTGCCTATAAAAACTTTCACTTAAACTTGAACCAGTAAATTCTATGCTTGAATTTTCTTCTGTTAATTCATATCCTAAATATTCTTCAATAACTTCTCTTGTAAGTTCTACAGAAGATTTTGTTTCAATTATTAAAGCTATTTCTTCACGAGTAACCAAATCAGAAATTACTCTTAAGTTTAAATCATCTAATTGAGAACTAATTGAATTTTTTAAATCATCTGGATTAATATTATCATATATTGTAATAGAAGTTCCACCTGTTAAGGAAATATCTTTATTTATTAAATCTCCATTTTCACTATAAAAAACTCCCATATAAATTATTGAAGCGAGAATTAATATTCCTGGAATTAATAAAAGCAACTTATAGTTGCGGTCATGCCAGTTCTTTTTTGGTTTATTTTCTGTTTGTTGTTCCATATTTTCTGATTAAAATATATATGCGCCGGCCGGGATTCGAACCCGGGTCACGAGAGTGGAAGTCTCGGATTCTGCCACTGAACTACCAACGCGCATTATATTTACTATTTTAAGTGTATTTTAAAGGTTTTTGTTTTTGAAATAAACGCCCGAGGCAGGATTTGAACCTGCGACTTCTTCCTCTCTCCAAAATACCTAATATTTAGGAGGGAAGCACTCTAATCCAGGCTGAGTTACCCGGGCAAACAAGGAAATGCAAGGAACAGGATTCGAACCTGCGTAGGCACTAAGCCACAAGAGCCTTAATCTTGCCCGTTTGACCACTCCGGCATCCCTGCATAAAAAACCTAGAAATTTAAGGTATAAAAAGCTATTTCTAAGTATAAAAATGCTTTAAAATAAATAAATCAAATAATTAATATGAAAAAAAATTTAATAAAAAAAATAAAATCATTTAAACAAAAAAACATTGCGGTTATTGGAGATTTAATGCTCGACAGAACAGAATGGGGAAAGATTTCAAATAAAGTAAATCCTGAAAATTCAAAAGTTCCAATAATCAATGTTTATGATGAAAAATTTTATTTAGGCGGGGCAGGAAATGTTGCAAGAAATGTTGCTGCTTTAGGTTCAAATACAATATTATATGGAGTTTTAGGAAAGGATTTTTACAGTCAAAGATTAAAAGAATTATTAAAAGAAAGCAAAATAAATTATGAAAATCTTATTGAAGTAAATCATCCAACAATTGTAAAAGCACGTATTTTTATTGATGGAAAATATGAACATAGATCAGATTTAGGAGAAGATAAATTAGAAAAAATTTCTCTAGAAATTCAAGAAAATATATTAAAAAAATTAAAAGCAAAAATACATGATTTAGATGGAATAATTCTTTCTGATTATAACAAACATTTATTTACAAAAAATTTAACTCAAGAAATAATAAATTTAAGCAAAAAAGAAGGAGTTTACTTATTTGCTGATTTTAAACCTAAAAATGCGGAATCATTCAAAAGTTCTTATTTAATAAGTCCAAATAAAAAAGAAGCAGAAGAAATTACAGGGATAAAATATGATGGAACTAAAAAAACTCTTGAAAAAATGGGAAAAACCTTATCTAAAAAAATGAATTCTAAAAAAACAATAATTACTTTAGGAGAAGAAGGAGCTTATTATTATAGTGAAAGAGATAATTTATTGATTCCTACAAATGCCAAAAAAGTTGTTGAAGTCACTGGTGCAGGAGATAGTTTCATAAGCACATTAACAACAGCTAGGTCATCTGGTTTTTCTATTAAAGATTCTGTTAAGTTAGCAAATTATTCTGCTGGAATTGTAGTTGAAAAACAAGGAACTTCTACTACAAGTATTGAAGAATTAATTAAATGTATTGAAGAAGAGAAAGCTTTATAAATAAAGAATTTCTTGAAATTTTGAGACAGCCATAGTAATTTGGTAACACCTGTTCCCTTTCCGAACACAGAAGTTAAGCTTATTACGTTGTTGCTGGTACTGCCCTACAAGGCGGAAAAGTTTCAAGCTGTCTTATTTATTTTTTTACCACCTCTTTTCTGATAAGCTGATTATTAAATAAGTTAATACAAAAATAGTTATTGAACCAATTGGAAAATAATATGAAAATTTATCTATTCCATAACTTAAATGCCATCTATAATATAAAAATCCAAAGATTAATCCAAGTAACAAACCTATTGTTATTTTGTAAAGCTTAGGTCTAAAATCCATAAAAATTATATGATTAAGGGATATAAGAATTTTACGATTTCTTGAACTTAGCAACAAGTTCAATATTATCTGATTGTCCTAAGAAAACACTTCTACAGCAGAATTTCTCAAGACCTAAGTCATCTAAGACTTTCTTTTGATTTTCTCCTGCTTCTACTCTTTTCTTGAATTCTTCCCAAAGGTGACCAATGGGTTTACCGCAGCTGAAGCATCTAACTGGAATTATCATAATAATAAGGCTGTAATTTAGTTTTTAAAGTTTTCTCTAAATGAAATTTGATTTATTTTTTAGGCAATACAAATCTTTAAAAACTTAAACAATCTTTTAAAGTCTTAAATCTCAAAATGAGATTTTAAAAGGAGGAATGATGACAAAAAAATGTATTTATTGTTCTGCTGAAATACCAGAAGATTCTGTGATTGATTTCTGTAAAAGATGCGGAGTGGGTGTTTGGGGTGAAAAAATGTTTAATACAATTGTAGATAACATGGAAAGTGCACGTACTAATGGAGATTTATGTCACAATAGAAAAGAAGATGCTGCTTTTGAAACATTAAACAAATCTCAAACAACTTCTATAAATAATGATTTTCAAACTAATTTCAAATAAAATTAATTCTAAATCTTATAAAAGCATAGTTTTTTAAAGGAAATTTTCTCTAGTTTTTCATGGTTAATAGAAAAAGTATTCGTACTAGAGGAAAACTTCAATTAAGTAAATACTTTCAAAATCTTAAGAAAGGAGATTCAGTTTCAGTTGTTGTTGAAAGATCTGAAAGAATAAACTTCCCAAAGAGACTTCAAGGAAGAACAGGAGTAGTAATTGGAAAGAAAGGAAGAGCAAATATAGTAAAAATAAAAGACCAAACAAAAGAAAAAGAATTTATAATCAATTCAATACATTTAAAAAAAATAAAGCCTATTGAGAAGAAGAAATAAAATGATAAAAAATACAATACCCTTAAGCATGGCAGAATCTAGTGAATACCTTGAAAAAGGCAACGATACATTAGTTTTTATAAAAAAATTTACAAATATGAAGCCTGAAAAAGCAAAAGAATTACGTAAAAAAATTCAAAATCTGGAAAATATAAAAATAAGTGAAACACACATTTCAAAAGTTATTGATATTTTACCAGAAAAAGCAGAAGAAGTAAATAAAATATTTACTGATGTGGGACTAGATGAGGATGAAACACAAAAAATACTTGAAATTGTTAAAGAATACAGGTAATAAAAATGGGAAAAGAAGAATATGCAATAATACTAGAATACTTGCCAAATGGTTATCCTTTGGAAAAGAAAATGATGCCTATAGCTCAGGCTATTGGTGAATCAGGTTTAACACTTCTTGAATTAGTTCCTCGTAGAGGAGAAAGCCTTGAAGTTGGCGAAAGAGTTTATATTGGAGAAGGTAAACGTGATAAAATATATTATATTCTTGGAAGATTAAAAAAGGAAAAAATTACAGAACAAGCAAAAGCACAATTAGAAGAATTTATAAAAGATATCATTAAGAAAAGAGAGAAAGAATTTGTTGAATTCTTCAACAAATCTGAAGCAATTAATAAAAGAATTCATCAAATTGAATTACTTCCTGGTTTAGGAAAAAAACATATGATGGAAATCCTAAAGCAAAGGAAAGAAAAAGAATTTGAAACATTTGAAGAAATGAAAAAAAGAATTCAAAACCTTCCTGATCCAGAAAAAGCTGTTGAAAGAAGAATAATTCAAGAGCTAACAAATCTTGAAAGATATAATTTATTTAGTGGAATAAAATAAAAAAATGGCAGAACAAGAACAAAAAAAACCTAAGAAAGAAGAAATTAATAAAGAATATAAAATAGTTAGAATCCTACAAAAAGATATTGAAGGCCGTACAAGTGTTTATGCTGGTTTAGCAAAAATCAAGGGTGTTTCATGGAGTTTATCAAATGCTGCTTGTAAAAAAATTAAAATTCCAAAAAATAAAAAAATTGGGGATTTAACTCAAGATGAAATTAAAGAAATTGAAAAATTCTTAAAAAATCCAGAAGGACTTCCAAGTTTTTTAGTTAATAGGCAAAAAGATTTTGAATCTGGACAAGACAAACACTTAACAGGAACTGATTTAGAATTAAGAAAGGATTTTGATATTAAAAGATTAAAAAAAATTAAATCTTACAGAGGTTTAAGACACATGATAAACCTTCCAATGAGAGGGCAAAGAACTAAATCAAATTTCAGAAGAAACCGTGCTAAAGGTTCTGGAATTAAGAAAAAAAGTAAATAAAAATGAAAAGAAAACATAAATCATATTCAAAACCTAAAAGACCTTTTGACAAAGCAAGAATTGATGAAGAATCTATAATTAAAAAGGAGTTTGGATTAAAAAATAAAAGAGAGATTTGGAAAGCTAATGCACAAATTAAAAAAATGCGTGAAAAAGCTAAGAAATTAATTGGTAAAAATGAAAAAGATCAAAAAGTACTTTTCAATCAATTAAATAAAATTGGGATGGATGTTCATTCAATTGCTGATGTTTTAGCTTTAGAAATTCAAAATTATCTTAAAAGAAGGTTACAAACAATTGTCTTCAAAAAAGAACTTTCTCAGAGCGTTAGAGAAGCAAGGCAATTAATCACTCATAAAAAAGTTTTAGTTAATGGGAGAGTTATTGATAAACCTTCATATATTGTTCCTCTTGAACTTGAAAGCAAAATAACAGTAAAACCAAAAAAAGAAAAAAACAAGAAAGTTTCTGAAGAAGCTCCAGCTGAAGAAAAAGAAAGCGAACTAAAGGAGGAAGAAAAAACTGAATAAAAATGGCAGAACAAGAAACAAAAAATAAAGAAATTCCAAAACCTAAAGAAATTGAAAAAGAAGATAAAGTGGAAATAAGCTCAAAGAAAGATTCTTTAGCAAAGTCCGCTAGTGAAGTAGGAGTTGAACTTAAGGAAGAAAAACCTTTGAAAGAATTTAAAGCTGAAGCAAAATATGAAGATAAAAAAAAGGAAAGAAATGTTGAAGCTGTTGTAAATATTTATACTTCTTTTAATAATACCATTGTTCATGTTACTGACATGTCTGGAAGAACTTTAACAAAAGTTTCTGGAGGAATGGTTACAAAACATAATAGACTTAAAGCAAATCCAACAATTGCGATGTTTATTGCTAAAAGAATATCAGAAACAATGAAAGAATTAGGTGTTAAATCATTATATGTAAGAATTAGAGCAAAAACAGGAAATAATTCTCCTGGACCAGGGGCTAATGCTTTAATTAAAAGTTTATCTAGAGAAGGATATAGAATTTTGAATATATTAGATGCAACACGTGTTCCACGTGGAGGACCAAAGAAGAAAGGAGGAAGAAGAGGAAGAAGAGTTTAAAAATACTCTTTTTGTTGAATAAATATTAAAATGAAAAAAATAAAAGAAGAAAAAAATAAATTAGTGTTTGAATCAGAGATAAATACTACATTAGCCAATGGAATAAGAAGATATGTTAATAGAATTCCTATCGTAGCTATTGATGAAGTTGAAATATCAAGAAATGATTCTCCATTATATGATGAAACAATTGCGCATAGAATGGGATTAATTCCCTTGAAACAATTAAAGAAAAATGCTGAATTTAAATTAAAAACAAAAAAAGAAGGAAATGTTTATTCAGGAGAGATTGAAGGTATTGAAGTTGTTTATGATAAAATACCTATTACATTATTGAGTAAAGGACAGGAAATGGATATTAAAGGAACAACTACTTCTGGAATTGGAAATGATCATGCTAAGTTTTCACCAGGAAATTTAACTTATAGAGAAGTTGCTGAATTAACCCTTGATAAAAGCTGTGCTGATAAAGTAAAACAAATTGTTCCTGAAATTGAAATCAAAACAAAGGGAAGTAATGCAGTAATTGTTGATGAACTTGAGAAAGAAATTGTAGATGTTTGTGAAGGGATTTGTGAAAAAGAAGGCAAAGAAATTCAAATAAAACCTTTAAATAAAGTTATTTTTAATATAGAAAGTTTTGGGCAAATCAAAACACAAGAGATTTTTAAGAAAGCTCTTGAAGAATTCAAGAAAGAGCTTGAAGAAGTTGCAAAAAAAATAAAATAAAATTTGAATAATTCTTAAATTTTGCAAAAAAAATAAGTTTTCCAATATTCAATGTATTAACAGCATTAATTAATCCAAAGAAATTTTCCATTGAAAATTTTATTATTTACTAAATAATTTTAACTAAATACACCTAATAGGATACATATGAAATTATTTTCATATGTATTTTGCAAAAAAAATATCCTCAAATCAAGTTAATGATTGATATTGGATATTTTTTGAGGGGTTAAACAAAATAAAAAATAATAGAAAGAATAAAGCCTATTCCAAATGAAAGTATACTTACAAGAAGCACAGAATTCCAATCAATCTTCCTACGATAAACCCATTTAAATAAAAGGGTTATGAAAACAAAAAAGAATATTCCAGATGTTGCCCCAATTAAAAGCATAATCTCAGAAGAACTTGGTTGTACTATCCTTTGAACCACAAATTGGAAAATTCCACTAATGAATAAAAATAATCCTAAGAAAAGTAAGAATGACATAAAAATTTTATTTTTTTCTGTCATAATTTATGTATTTTATAAGATTAAACAAACTAGCTCGAAAAATCCATTCAATGATGGAAAATTAAGAGAATTTATTTAGAATGCAAACTGAAAGAACAATAAATCCCAATGCAAAAAATCCTCCAAAAAAAGAAAGAATTAATGCTAACCACCAAGAACCAGGAATTATTCCTTCCATAAACAACATAAAAAATATGCTATAAATTCCAAGAAAAATTAAGAAAATTGCTACTATTATTTTTGCCTTCATAATTTATGTATTTTATAAGATTAAACAAATAATTCAAACATAAATAATTCTAAAGGGAAAGGTTGAGAGAGCTAAGAAATTTAATAAAAAAATATGAGTTGCTTTTGGTTCTTTCAGAATCCTATAATGTAAAACACTGTCTGCAATAAAATGGTTTTGTGGAAAAGAGTCTTCTCCTTTGTAATGCAACCTTAAAATACTTACTTGGGAAAAATTTATTACACTCACTAGCCGGAGTTTCGGACTTTTCAGTAAAATAGTATCACTGAAACTAACTGTATCTTTTTCTCCTGAGGATTCCAAAATTTCAATTGAATATTCTACAAGATAGGGTTTTGGAATTTTTTGATAATCACAACCTAAACAAAACAAAGGAAAGATGATTAAGAGAATTATTCCAATTCCAGAATATTTTTTTATTGGATTTTCTCTTTGATTTATCCAAGAGTCAATTAAATACGTGAATGATATAAAAAAGAAAACAAAGCCCATTCCAAACATAACTCCTATTGAAATAAAAAAAGAAATTCCTTGCTCACCTTCAAACACTTTTGTATCTTTTATCAATAAAATAATAAAAGGGAGAAGCATCAATAAAATTGATATAAAAAGAAATTTTTTAACAATATTTTTTTTCATGATTTTTAAATTTTATTTTATTTATATTTTATCCACAAAACAGGGGTTGCACTATCTCCATATTCTGGATGATTTTCTTTTAATTCTTTTGAATAAAAAGAACAAGAAGCATTAATTGTTGGCGAGGGGGTATGAATCATCACACTATAATTATCATGCAACTGTACCTTTTTAAGAAAATCTTTTTTAACATCAAATGAAACTACATCACTCTTTTCAAAGGTTATATTTGATACCTCTGCAATTTTATCCCCAAAAGAAGGTTTTTTGTTATAGGTTATTAGATTTTCAAACCAAAGTGTTTCTCCCCAAGGGATTTCATACATTTTTGCAGTCCCAACTGGTTTATTAAGGGTGTTATTAAAGGCTACGTACAAACTTATCTCTACTTTTTCTATAGAAGAAAGATTATCTCTCTGGATATAATCAAAAATATCTTCTATATTAAATTTTAAATAAGTATAGTTTCCTTTGCCTGTTGATAAAAAAAGCTCATCTCCATAATTTTTATCTGGATGATCTTCACTAACATAGGTATCATCAGTAACATATTTAATATAATAAGAAGGTTCTGGCTCTGGATTTGGCTCTTCTTCTTTGGAAAGAACAGTAATCATTATTGACTCATATTCTCTATGCTGTCCATCTCCAACGAAAACTCCTATACCAATAATAAAATCACTTTCAGTATTTGGAGCTCTCCAAACAGTAGAAGAAGATCCATTTGAAAGAAAGGTTCCTACTCCAACATCATTCCATTCATAATAAAGAGGGTCCCCATCTGGATCAAGAGCAGTACAATAAAACTTAATTTCTTCTCCTCCATAAACAGAAGTCTTATCTGAAGTTACTGAGAGAATTGTGGGAGGTTTATTTTCTTCCACAGGAGGAATTGCCTTTTCACAAGATGTGAAAAAGATTGTTATAAACACAATAAAAAAATTAATAAAAAATAAATTTTTCATGATTTTTAAATTTTATTTTATTTATAATTAAGAGAAATATTTTATTTTGCTTCTTGAGCATTCGTTGTTTGCAAATTAAAAATAAAAGAAACCCCCAGGGATTTCTTTTTTTCTGGGGGTTTCAAAACCAAAGCTGTAAAAACTACTTCAAGGACTGGGGCCATTCTGCTCTGAGGGGCATTTCCTCTCCGTTCTGGTCCAGGACTTTAAAGTAATCTTTGCTTCCTTGAACAAGGGTTGTTGGTACATGTTCATATACCAAACCAGGCACTCCTGATTCCTTAAGAATTTGAACTTTATCCCCTTTTTCCCAACATAATAAATATTCTGGTAAATCCCAGTAATCCATCCGGGTTCCGCTTTCGAATAAAACAACCACTGAAGGGAAAAGGTACTTTTCCACGTACGGCTTTTCTTCTGGGCTTTTAAATTCCAGGGGAAACTTGCTGACTTTCAGGGAATTCTGACCAGGAATAACTCCAGAAGGAAGGGAAACAGTTGTAAGTTCTCCTTCATTCAGGTCTTTGGACAGGTTTGGAATTGCACTCTGAAGAAATTCCTCTTCTGTTGGAGGGGGAGCAGGCTTTTCTACTTTCTCGGGTTCCTGAACCACAACTTCTTCAGAATCTTTCTTGTTTTTGCAACTAGTTCCTAGAACAATTGCAAGGATGAAGAAAATCATCCCAATCACATTTACATTTTTCATTTTAAAATAAAATTTAAGGATTAATAAAAAATTACAAAAACCAAGCCCCGAATAAATCAGTAGACAAGGACTTGGTTTTTCTGTTCAGAAGGAGATTATTTTTTCTTTAATTGTGATCGCAGATACTTCATGATCTCCTGGTGAAGAGGATTATAAAATAAATAGTATAATGAAGCGTTGATATGGATAGGCACTCCTTTATCAGTCGCTACATCTATGGGCATTGTTTGGAAGGTTATTTGGTCATGATACTCTCCCTCGTAAGGAAAAGAACTGACTGAAACAATGAGTTGCGTCTCAATGTCAAATTCTTGCCTTTTCCTTTTGAAAACAGCATCAAAAGGTATAGTGTCGATAGTCACAACTTGGACGTTCTTGACATCTTCAAGTGCTGTTCGTACACTATCTGCTTTTTCCAAGGCTAAACCAAGCAAGATTGATTGTCGAATATCAAAATAGCCAAATTCTCCTTTACCCCCTGGTTCCTGGATAATTTTCGCCACGAAATGATTTCCAGTGCCACTGGCATACATATCAACAGCATATTTCATGTTGTTTTTTGGGAAGGTTTCTACCATTACCTGCGCATTTGCGAGAAATGCAATACTTATCAATGAGATTAAAAGAATGAATTTTTTCATCGGAAATATTTTTTTGGTTCTTAATTACTCTCCTTGAATTCAAAGAGAAATTCTTTCTCGAATTCGTCTCTTGTTGGATCATTCACATCCCGAACAATAAATTCAAGCGTGAAATTATCCGAGTCCTCCTCAAATGAACCAAAACAGTGAAGCCAATGATGGGCAATTGAAGGCCTATCCAGGTATTCATAGTGCGACACCATCAATAAATCTCCTTCGAAAGTGCCGTCAGAAGCAACATTTACACTTCCTTCCCATAGAAATTCCTCTGTTCTTTTCTCAGGTAAGTCACCAATGTTGCGTCCTTTCAAAAGTCCTTGAAACTGCTCTTCAATGGTATAATTATTTCTTGAAGAGTTTTGGCTAATCCTTGGAGAAATCCATTTTATCTCTACTTCTTCTGTTGATGATTGATCATCACCGAAATAGAGTAAGAAGTAGGTATCTGATTCCACTTTTCCTCTAAGTAAGCTTCCACCACCAGTATTTTTTTTGTAATATGCTAAATAATACCCGTCGGTTCGAAAGCCTTTTGGAGCCGTTGTAGAGAGTTCGATTTCTGTCTCGTTGTGTCCTTCCACGATTGTAAGGTCAAACGAAGCGACAAAATCTCCTTTCTTAAAGTCAAGAAAGTGTTCACCAACAGAGATTTCAGGAATATAGATTCCGTCCTGTTCTGTTGTAGTAAAACCTTTGAAATCACCATCAATATAAACCCTGTATTCCGGTTCTGTGATGATGAGCAGGCTTTGCGCACGTAGAGTTCCGATGATGGAAAACAGTGCGACGAGTAAAAGAATTGTTTTTTTCATACCTTTTTGTTTTTAGAGTTTAATATGACATTGGATAAAATTCAAAGTCCAAATAATCTGCGAAAAGATGTCTTCTATTATCCCTGTAAGAGATATTCATTTTTAGTCTGAATCCGCCTGATGGAACGAAATATCCTCCACAACTTATTCTTGATTGGAAGTCCGAAGTTATCCCAACATCTCCGAAGAAATGGTATTCTAAATCTTCATCTATGTCAAAATAGCCTCCCCAATTATTTATGTTGTGACGAAACTTATTTTTGAAAACACCTCCATAGTAATCTTCAAACGACTGTTGCGGTACTGAATTCACATAGACTATGTTTCCAAAACACCATCTCAGTTCAACTTCGTGAGTTGTTGGATTATCAACACCAAAGTACATGAAAACATAGTGTTCCATTCGTCTTCTTGAATTAAAAGAAGGTCTTTCTCCAAGTAAGGCGACGTAGTATCCATCTGTCCTAAAGTGTTTCCAATCTTTAAAATCCGCATAGTTGAATTCGTTGTATCCAGATTCAATTCGCAAATCAAAGGCTTCGACTTCTTTTCCTTTCCGAAGTTCCATGGAATGCTCACCAATAGTAATTGATACTATGTGTAATCCTTCTTCTGCTTCGTTCGTTGTTCCTTCATAGTTCCCATCTATGTATACTCGATACCCTGGGTCGCAAAAAATCATAAGGTCTTGCGAGTAAAGCATTCCGGTTAAGGAAAATAAAGTTATTAAGAAAAGTATTTTTTTCATCTTTCTTTTTTTAAAGTAAATAATGGGCAGGAAGCCCAGTATTTTGAGTCCTGCCCATTAAAAAACCTATTAAACAGCATCATTCTTTCTGAACCCACCTCTGAACTTCACACACGTCCAGTATTTGCCCGGTTTTCATACTCTTCACTTCTATAAAGAATGATTTTTGTTCTCCTGTAGACTTTTTTCCAGAATTTGTCCAGGTAAATTCCAAATGTTCACAGGGGGAAAGAAATTCTGTATCATAAATCCAGGAATCCTTATCCAAACTAAACCAAACACGTTTGGTTTCATTGGCATCTACATTCCTGTACTTTGTACTTGAGCCATTTCCAACCCATCTTTCATCATAGGTGGTATTTGAATTCCTTGTACAATCAACATATCCTCCGTAACCAGTTCTGTTTTTCACAGTTACGTTTCCTGTTTCATAAACTTCACAGTCAGGAGGAGGAGGTTCTGGAGGTTCTGGATCAATTATTTCACAAGAATAGAGAGTAATAAGGGCTAACATCGCGAACAGAAAATGAACGCTAAAAATTCTGCTTAAAATACTTTCAAAAATTTTCATTTAAAAAATGTTTTTAGAGGTTTTAAAAATAAATTAATTTCCAAAGATATAAATTCCCAATAAAAGTTCCCAAGTGAAGAAGTCATCTTTGCTATGGTATCCATAACCAATTCCTCCTTTAACATACAAAAGTTCACTAAGCGGAATCTTATATCCCACTGTGAAAACTGGCATTCCTTCAATTACATTCTCTGTATAAATCCCATTAACAGTAGTTTCTGAACGATAACCAGCAAAATTGTATCCCAGTGCTATATACATAGCAGAGGCATCCCAGGTATCTCCGTACCAGGTAACCGCCAAAGACCAGGCCTGAACAGATTCTCCGGACATAGGCATTGAAGTTGGCATCATTCCCACAGTGGCTGACCAGTATCCCATTTGTAGTTCAGCACCTACTGCACCATTTATCCAAGAGTATCCTCCATAAGCAGAGAAGGCATTTTGTGCCTGAGAGATTTGAGGGCTCAAAAAAGAAAAAATCGTTGCAATAACCAAAATAAAAGCTGTCTTTTTCATAACATTTAATTTTTAGTTAATAATAATTTAAGATAAGGAAATATAATTAAAAAAGAATTAACAAAATTAATTCCAGATAAACAAGCTATGTTTCCTACCTTGTAATAATCTCCTAATAATTTTTTATAGAAATTTTTTAGTTTTAAGTTATTTTTAATTATTTAATTTATTTATAGTTTATAAAAACAAACCTGCATTTATGAGAATTCCTCCTAGGTTTAAATCTTTCTCAAAGAAACTAATGCTAGAAAATCCAATTTCAAAGTAAACAAGCCTGAACATTGAACATGCCTTCCTATAAACTTCCAAGCTATTTAATTCATCTGAATCAGAGAGATATCTACTACTAAAAATTCCAGATGTTTCTTATCTGAAAATTGCTAACCCAAGAAATACTCTTACATACATTACAAAGTTTCCTCTTTCACAGTGCTCATAACACCCTGTCAAGAGTAATAAAAAATTCTTTTCCTTTTTTTAATAAACTCTAGATGATTTTTTAAAAGTTAAAAAATAAATTAATTTCTCTTCCAGGCCTTGTCCCTCATATAATCTCTCCTTCTGGCAAATTTAAAGGGGCAATTGAAATATGCTGGAGGCATATTGTCTCTCAACTCCTGAAATTGTTTCTCAGATGAATTTTTCATATTGAAATCCTCCAATAATTAAATATGTTAGACATTATGTTGAATATTCACAAGAAAATAAACCAAAAGTCCCAGAAACTTTCTAGGAATTAAAGGGACTTTTGGATTCAGATTATAAACAGTTGTTATTTCAGAACTTTTACCCTAGAAATACGCAAATTATCTCCATTGAAAGAATGGTTTCGGTTTAAAGATTTCCAGTCTCTATATTTATGGATTCTAAAACCCACTCTTACCACATCTTTGAAACGTATATTGCTCCAAGGAATATAATAAGTAAATGGATTTCCATAAGAATTATTATCAAACCACACCATATCTGGTTTCCCTTCAATAACCTGGCTATGTACAACAAAAGCTTGGTTATCCTCTGTTAGAAAAAGGCACTCAATTTTCCAAGTGCTTCTACTTCCAACATCAAGTTCAACCCCTGTTATTGCGCTTTCAGGAAATTCTGGAGTCCAGAATTCTGCCCAATTTGCACCATATTTATGCAAAACCACTGTTCCATTTCCTTCAGGAGAATCAACTCCATTTATTGAAATCAAACCCTTTTCAAAGAGATATCCTTCATTCCAGTAATGCCAACTATTATCAGGATTGTTGAATTTATCCTGGAAATCTGGCAAAGAGAGAAATTCACAAGTTTTTATAGTAGTATCTTCTCCAATAACAAAAATGGAATCTATCCTAACAATAGAATCTGTATTGAAAATAAAAATACTATCTATAATTACTATAGTGTCTCTTTGAACCACAGTCATTCCATCTTCACCATCTCTAGGAACGCAGAATGAAACAGAGCTTATTTCCTCTCCTCCTTGGAGACTTGTCATAATTACTCTCATACCACTTTTGCAATTAACAGAGTCTGGAACAATACTAAAAACAACAATTCCTGCCTCTCCATCTTGTCCATCTGAACCAGCTTCTCCATCATTTCCTGCAGGCCCTTGTGGTCCAGTTTCTCCATCAACACCATCACATATACTTCCCACAAAGATTTCAGTGGTTCCCACTGTCTTATATAACTCAATGCAATCTCCAACAGGAATAAACAAGAATCCTTCTTTGGATTCCTGATACAAGATAGAGTCTTGAGAAGTTAAACTAAGATTCCTATCCCTATCCAGGTAAAAAATCTTGGTTTGGGTTACTTCATCAAAATGCATCAAAGAAGTAAATCCATCTTCTCCATCCTTACCGTCTGCTCCATCATGAACCCAGATATCTTCTGAGCATGACAATGCTGCAATAGAAATTGCAAACATAATTACGAAATTACTAAAAAAAGTTTTCATTTTAAATTCCTCCTATTTTTATTGGTTTTTATTTTATTTGCTTAAACTGCTTAAATTTACAGAAACTCCCAGAGTGGTTGGACCTACAATATACTTCCCTTCAAGCCTGTGAAAATGCCAAGCTCTTGTAAATTCTACAATAGAAGCTGCTCCAAGAACTCCTGCACCAATACGCAATCCTTTTATTGTATTTGATTTGCGCTTTGCATCTGAATTATCAGCTGGAGGGTCTCTGAATATAGGATGCCCCAATTCTGTAATTCCATATACTCCTACTCCTGCAATACCAAAAATCAACCCATTTCTGAAAGATTTTTCTTTCTTTGTTCTGTAAGGATTTTCACAATATTCAGTAAATGTATGGGAAAGACCCATAACAGGATTTACTTCCATGCTAAGCATATCTGCATAAGACATCTTTCTTGAACCAAGGAAAAAAGAACCATCAGGACTTTTCTTATTCATTTCAACTTCAACTGATTCATTTTTCAATTCATTTAAAGATGCTTCTAAGAAACCAATGTACGAGTCACACTCTTCTTTTGAAATAAATCCTTCTGAAAAAGATTCCTCAACATCTGAACATTCAAATTCTTCTTCACTAAGAAGATTAGAGGATTTAGTAACAATTATGGCTTTAACATTCACGACATTCTTTCCATTTTTTGTTTCTTCAGAAATTACTAAAGCAGGTTTTTGATTTTCATAATTATCAATAACTTTTTTCTGAGTATTAACAATATCCTCAAGAAAATCAATTTCTTTTTTGAGGTGAGAGATTTCATTATTCAGGCACTCAACTTCTTTTACTAAAACATTTACATCTCCTTTCAAACCTTGGTTTTCAACAAGTAATTCCTGGTTTGCTTTTTCAATTTCAGAAATTCTTTTTGCCATTTTATCTCCTTCACATTTTGATATAATTAAGAGGATGATAGTAGTTACAATAAAAACAACAGTAGAAAATCTCCATGATTTTTTTCTGTCATTTTCTCTTCCAAGTTCAGATTTCAAGACCTCTACTTGTGTCTCTAAATTCATTCCTTGAAGATTTTCAATGAATTTTTCATAATTTTTCATGATTTCTAATTTTTAGTTTTTTTATTTATTTGTTTAATTTTTTCTAATAAAATAAAATATATAGTGTTCTGCCCTCCATGGCCTTGGCAGAATATTATCTTCAAACAAAATTAATTAATAAAAACCAAGCGCATCTAAAGCCTTGGTTCTTGCCAACTTCACAAAATTTAACTAAAAGATTAATTTAACTTCTCATTTTCCGGACTTTGCTGGAACCTTTTCTGTTTACTTTTCTTACACTAGCTCTTGAATCTCCATTGTGAGAAAAGGACATTTCTCTAAAAAGGTCATTTTCATAACTCCAATCAAATTGAGTTTGTTCTTTCATTGTATTTTGTTTAATTGTTTTTAATTTTTAACCTGATTTATCCTTGCATAAATAGATATACCTAGCAATACTAAGAGAATCAACAAAAGAATGACCCATCCTTTTATATTCCAAAAAGGACTACTTCCTGCATTAAGCTCAATTAAATCAGCTGCAAATCCTATTCCAGACACTATAAACATTCCTGCAAAGAGGATAATTGCTGAAGGCTCTTCTTTTTTATAAACTGACATTACCCTTCATTTCTTTTGGTGATTGTGCAGTTCAGGGTTTTAAGGACCTTTATATTTTGGTAACTTCCTTTTTTTCCTGGAACTATTGAAAGATTTTGTGTAGGATACTCTAATTCAAAAGAACCAAAAGGGCTCCAATTTTTATCCCTAAGAGTAGCATTTAAAAAAATGTGCCTTTCCCCATCATTTCCGTTAACCAAATAAAGATAGTATCCTTTTCCAAGGTTTATTGAAGTTGCTTCCTGCAAAAATCTATTGGTATACCCAAGAGGATAAGCCTGAAAATACTCCCCTAGTTGTTTTATTTGAACCTGGAGAATATTATTTTTTTCTTTTCCCAAAAGAAGGGTTTTGAATTGAATAATTGTTCCGGTTTCTTTGATTTCAAATTCTTCCACAATAGGATAATTAAGAGTGCTGCCTCCAAAATAATACTGAGGATAAAAGTTGTCTGCGCATCCAAAAAACAAAGTGGATACAATAGTTGCGAGTAAAGCAATAAGGAAATTTCTCATTTTTCTTTGTTTATGTCATTTTCTTAAATAATTTATTATGCTGTAAAAAACATACTCAAAAAACTAAATCTAGAAAAAGTATTCATAATTTTTTACTTTTTTTGAGCCAACAAAACCTAAGAACTAAAAAATTCATAGATAATGCAATAATTTCGATAAAAATAATGAAATTTTTCATGATTTCTAAATTTATTTTAAAGTTTAAAAGTAATTCCACACGACCAAAGATGGTAATTCTCATGCACCATATAAGCCCATCCTCCGAAAGCAGACCAGGTTTCATTAAGAATGAAGGTTAGTTTTGTTCCTGGAATGTGTTCTGGAACATTTTTCTTAAAATGCTGAAGAACATAATATGCTTCAATTGAAAACTTTTCTTTAAAAGTATATCCAAAATTAAATTGATGAAAAGAAAATAAGAAGTTAAACTCATTCAGGGCATTTCCAAAATCCCATCCAAACCAGTTAAGAGTATTGAACTTAAAGTTTCCTTTGTAAAATTCAATTGTTCCAATTGGTCCTGCATATGGTCTTCCCCAAAGAAAACCCACAGAAGGGCCTATAGAAAACCAGGGTTTTGGGTAGTAAAAATACATGAACTCTCCAAGCTCTGCATTAAAGTCAGCCATAAGAACTGATTTTCCTTTTTTCCAAGCAAGGAAAAGAGTATTTCCATCTGTAAGGGCAGTTTCTCCAGTAACAAAAGTTGCTGAAAGTCCATCCCACCATTCTTTAGTTTTGGTAGTGTCCTTTGTTTCCTGAGCATTTACACTTATTGCAAATACAAAAATACTGATAAACACAATGATTAAATTTTTCATAACTTAATTTATTTAATTAATATTAATATCAAAATAATTTTTCTCTATATAATTGTAGGATATAACGTTGTTTCCAAAACAAAAAACCAAGCACTTCAAAGAGAGGTCTTGGTTCCTTTCAACTTCACAAGAAATTATTTATTTCTCATCTTTTCAAGAACATCTATTCCAGCTTGGCAAACATCTGAATCATAACCTGTTTTCTTCATTATAGAGAGGATTTCAGATTCTGATTTCAAAAGAGGGATTCCAGCTTGGCAA
>CAYURQ010000007.1:38677-45512 GCA_964447315.1 Candidatus Woesearchaeota archaeon | reverse complement strand
GATACAAGTTCATTTGCAACTGCAAATGCTTGCTCAATTGGTAATTGTCCTGCAATATCTACAAGTCTATTATTATCTAAAACAATACAGGTATCTGTAACTTCTCTTAATTCTTGAAGACCAAATTCTGCTTTGTCTATTCTTGCTTTTTCAGATTCAAAAGGCATTGTAACAACACCAATTACAACTGAACCAGCTTCTTTAGCTAATTGTGCAACAACCGGAGCAGCACCAGTACCACTTCCACCTCCAAGTCCAGCTAAGACAAAGACCATATCAGCATTTCCAACAGATTTTTTTAACTCCATTAAAGCTTCTTTAGCAGCTTCCCTACCAACAGCAGGTTTTCCACCAGCACCTAAACCTTTTGTTAATTCTTTACCAATAAGTATTTTTTCATCAGCTTTTGTAACACTTAAATGAAGTGCATCAGTGTTTGCAGCATAAATTGTAGCTCCATTAATTCCTTTATTGAAAAGCCAAGTAATAGCATTTCCACCCATTCCACCACATCCAATAACTTTAATGTTTGCTTTTCCAGCTCTTAATTCATCAAAATTAATACTGTGACTTTCAGTATTGGAAATTGCCTCTTTTGCAAAATCTAAAACCATCTTTTCTTTATTTATTACCTCCTTACAACTTTATAGGCCTGTACAAACCTAAAACAGGTAGAAAATACAAATATCCTCTTATTTATAAGAATTATGGGGGTAAAATGAAGGTATTTTATGCTGCTTTAGGGAAAAAATAATTAACTTTCAAATCTAAAAATAAATAAATTGGAATAAAAACAAAAAACAAAATAAAATACTAATAATCCTAACCCCCAAATGAGCTTCTTTAGCCTTATCAATCACCTCTCTTAAACTTGTCATTTTACAAATCAAAAAAGAAAATTCAAATCATATAATTTTCTTCAATTCATTTATCTTTTCCCACCCTCTTTGAAGTTTTTCATTTGATAATTCAACAATTAACTTTAAAAATTCCTCATCAACAAGAACCTTACTATTATTTAAAATAGGAAATTCCAGCCTTTCAGTTGAATTTAATTCCAAAATAATATTTTTACCATAAGCTAGAATGCCAGAACGCTTAAACCCAACATGTTTTGCTTTTTCAAGAAAATCACTTGCACTATCTATATCTCTGCAAGCAACATGAAGTATTGGTTGCTCTAATTTAAACTTAATTAAATCTTTATTTCCAGAATTCTCAATCTTAATCAATGCTTTTTTAATCCAATCAAAGCCAATTAATTCATGACTGACTTCAAAAAAAAGACCTTTTGCTTTTTTTTCTTGTTCAATCATTAAAACTACCCTACCAGAACAAGAAGAAGTTGTATAAAAATCAGAAGTTTTGTTTATTTTATCACAAAGGGGTTTTATTGGCTTATCCCAATCTCCAATAGAAGATTTATCTATTTTAGAAAGAACTGATTGCTTACGTTGAAGAAAATTATCTCTTGTCATTCTGAACTCTTAAATTATCATAACCAACATATCTTAAATCTAATTTAGATTCAAGCTCTTCTGGAAGTTTACTGGAAATTAATTCTTTAATAATATAAATTGGTTTTGGATTAAACCATTTACTGTAAGCAATTTCAGCCAAACCTCCTGCTGAAAAACCAAGACAAACAATTGCTTGTGTTCTTTCATTTAAATTTTCAGGTTGATTTCTCCAAGTCCCACAAGTAACATTTTTTCCAATATCCTTATTAATCCAATCAAACCCAAATTCAGTGTCTTGAGAAGGAACTAAAGCACATAACTTTTTACCTCCATATTCTAAATATTTCTTAGCAAACAACTCAGAAACACTTCCTTTATCAGGAACCAAATA
The DNA here is from genome assembly GCA_964447315.1 of Candidatus Woesearchaeota archaeon. Classification (GTDB taxonomy): domain Archaea; phylum Nanobdellota; class Nanobdellia; order Pacearchaeales; family GW2011-AR1; genus MWBV01. The sequence goes on along the minus strand of CAYURQ010000007.1, from coordinate 43,661 downwards.
AATTTCATAACCAGAAAGAGTTCTTGCAATATCTTCAATAATTAACTCTGCGTTTTTATTTATCTTCAATAATCCTTCAATTTTACTTGGTGCTATAATTCCTATTTTCATTTTATTCTTTATCTAAGATTTCAACTCTAATTCCTTTTTCTTCGCATAATTCCTTGAATTCTTGAGCATCATCCTTACTTCCAACTATACTTCCATAATGCATAGGAATTGCTATTGTTGGTTTAATAAGTTTAGCAGCTTCTGCTGCTTCTTCTGCATTCATTGTAAACCTCCCTCCAACTGGAAATAATGCAACAAACTCTTTTCCTGGTTGCTTATATCCAGTAAGTTTCTGCATTTCAGGAATTAAATCACTATCACCAGGGTGATAAACCAAAACATCATTCATTTTAATTAAATAACCCACCCAAGACTCATCTTTTGAATGAAAGTGTTTATCAATATTATATGCTGGAAGTGTAGAAATCTTAATTTCCCCAATTTCAAACTCTTGATTAGGTTCAACAATCTCCATATTTATTGGAACATCAAACCTAGTTATTTTACTTTGGCAATCAGCAGGCATTATTATTTTTGTTCCTTCCTTAACTATTTTTTTCATATCAGCAACACTACAATGATCATAATGACTATGAGTAATAAAAATTAAATCTGCTTTTTCTGAATTTTCTTTTATTTGATAAGGATCAATATAAATTATCTTGGAATTTTTAATTGAAAATCCAGAATGCCCCAACCATTTTATTTCAATATTTCCTATTTTCATACATTTACCCAAATAAGAACTAGTTTTTAAGGATTTTCATATAAAATAACTAAAAATCTTCATCTAAATCCATTTCCTCATCTTCATCTTCAGATTCTTCTTTCTCTGAATCTTTTTCGTCTTCAGTTATTTCTTCTTCTGGCATTTTAAAAACTAAAATTAAAATAAATTTGAATTTTTTTAAAAATATAAATTAAATTTAAATAAAAAAATAAAAAATTTCTAGGATTACTCAGCAGCTGGTTTTTCTTCTTCAGCTGGAGCTTCTTCATGAACTTCTTCAGTAGGAGTTTCTTCTGGAGTCTCTTCAGCTGGAGCTTCTTCATGAACTTCTTCAGCAGGAGTTTCAGTATTATTCATTTCTTCTTCTGTCATTTATTAAACCTCAAATTTAATTAAAACAAATAAGAATTTTTCTCTTTTAAACCTATTTTTACACTCAAGGGTTAAGAAAAAACAACATAAATATTTATAAAAGCAATTATTTAAGGGTACAACCTCGTAGGAGTCCTTGGAAAAGGAATTGCATCTTTTATTGTTTCAAAACCGCATATCCAAGCAACAAATCTTTCTACTCCAAGACCAAACCCAGCATGAGGAACACTTCCATATCTCCTACTATCCAAATACCAATCACTTGCCCCCAAATCCATCTTATTCTTTTTCAACCTTTCAACTATTTTATTTAAATCTGGTTCTCTTTGTGAACCATCAACCATCTCCCCAACACCAGGAGCCAATAAATTAAAATTAGTTCCTGTTCCTTTTTTCTTAGGATCTTCACCATGATAAAATTTAAGCAAACTTAAAGGATAATTAGTAACAAAAACAAATTGATTTCCATAATACTTTGCCAAACCTCTTTCTTCTGCACTTCCAAAATCATCTCCTTGTTTTATTTTATGCCCTTTTTCTTTTAATTTCTTTATAGCCTCTTCATAAGTAACCCTCTTAAAAGGAATTTTTACTTTTTTCAAAAAATCAATATCGATTTCAAGGATTTTTAATTCATTGATATTTTCTTTTAAAACTTTTTGAATAGTATAAGAAACACATTCTTCTGCTACATTCATATCATCTTGTAAATCCATCCAAGCACCTTCTACTTCAAAATGCCAAAATTCAGTAACATGCCAGGGAGTTTTTGATTTCTCAGCTCTAAAACTAGGAGCCATTGCATATGCTTTTCCTACTGCATGAATAAAATTCTCTGCATAAAATTGCCAAGATTGAGTTAAATAAGCCTTACGGTCAAAATATTTAACTTCAAAAACTTCTGAACCTCCTTCACTAGTAGCTCCACTTAATGAAGGAGCTTCAATTTCAGTAAACCCATTTTTATGCATATATTCATGTAAAGCAAACATAACTGTACTCCTAATCTTCATAGCAGCAGTCATTTTTCTACTTCTCAGCCAAAGATGTCTTCTATCTCCTAATAATTCTTCATTTAAATCTTTATTTATTGGAAAATCTTCTGCAATATGAATCACATTAATTTTACTAACTTCAATTTCATATCCTGTAGGAGCTCTTTTATCTGGTTTAATAATACCTTCAATTTCAACAGAACTTTCAATTAACAATTTATCTATTTCACCCCATTGCTTTTCAAAATCTTCTCTTTTCAAAACACATTGAACAATATTTGTACTATCTCTAAGAACAATAAATTTCATTTTATTGCTACCTCTTTCTCTGTAAACCCATCCACGCACTGCTACTTTTCCTTTTTTATTATCAATTGCCTGTTGTATTGAAATAAATTTTGTCATGTTATTTTTTATTATAATTTTTATTTTTAGTCTCTTTTTTAAATTCTAAACCAACTTCATCAAGTTGTTCTTTGTAAACATCAGAAGGAGAATCCATCATTAAATCTCTTGCTTCTTTATTCTTTGGAAATGCAATTACTTCTCTTATATTGTCTTCCCCTGCCATTAATTGAACCAATCTATCAAGTCCAAGTGCAATTCCTCCATGAGGTGGTGCTCCAAATTTCAATGCATTAAGTAAAAACCCAAATTTCTTTTGAGATTCTTGCTTTGAAATTTTTAAAATATCAAAAACTTTTGATTGAACTTCTGAATCATGAATCCTTATACTTCCTCCTCCAATCTCACTTCCATTTAATACAACATCATAAGCTTTTGATTTAGATTTTTCATTGAAATCTAATTTTCCTTTTTTTCCTGCAATAGGAGTTGTAAAAGGATGATGAACTGATTTGTAACGATTTTCTTCTTCTGAATATTCAAATGTTGGAAAATCAACAACCCAACAAAAAGCAAATTCATTTTTATCTTGATTATTCTTTCTTAAATCAGGATTATCTCTCTTATATTTTTCCATTGAATCCTCATAAGAAATTCTCTTAAATGGAATTTTAATATCCTTATCAAGAACTTTCTTAAAAACATGTTTCAAAAGTCTTTCAATTACATCAATAATATCCTCTTGCTCAATAAAACTCATTTCAACATCTACTTGTGTAAATTCAGGCTGACGGTCTTTACGTGAATCTTCATCCCTAAAACATCTTGGAATCTGAATGTATTTATCAAAACCAGCAACTTGACTTAATTGTTTAAAAATCTGAGGGCTTTGAGGCAATGCATAAACTTTTCCTTTTTCTTTACGAGAAGGAACTAAAAAATCACGAGCACCTTCTGGTGTTGATTTAGCTAAAATAGGTGTTTCAATATAAACAAACCCTTCTTTTTCAAAAAACTCTAAAATAGAAGAAAATACTTTCCCACGTAAAATAATATTCTTTTGCATTCTTTCTGTTCTTAAATCTAAAAATCTATTCTCAAGTCTAACTTCTTCTGCATTTTCTGCTTTTAAATCAAAAGGCATTCTAGGACATAAGTTAAAAACCTCCAACTCTGAAACACTAACTTCCACTTCTCCTTGTTTACCCATCTCTTCATTTTCCTGTCCTTTAGGTCTTGCTTTTACATCCCCCGCAATTTTAATAGAACTTTCTAAAGTAACTGCTTGAGCTTTTGCATAAGCTTTTGATTTTTTAGGAATAACACATTGAACTTTAGAATACCTATCACGCAAAACAATAAAAATCATACTCTTAAAATGTCTAATAGAATCCACCCACCCACATAATTCTACTTTTTTTCCATCTAATTTCTTATCTACTTCTGATATTTTATGACTTCTTAACATGATTATTTCAGAGTTTCTTATATTTATTAAGTTTGTGGGTTATTTAGAAAATTATTTACTTCTTCAAAAACTTCCCAATAACTTCCATTGCTTCCTTTCCAGATATTTTGCCTTTAAATTCTTTCATAACCAATCCCATATATGCGTTTGGATTAAGTCCTGGTTTTTCTTTAATAATCTTCATTATTTTTTCTTCAACATCTTCTAAATGTGCTTTTTCTATTTTAATTGCATCCTTAAAGCTTTCACCCTGCACAAGTTTAATTAATATTTCTTTTACATCGCTTTCTTCTATTTTTCCTTTATTTAACTCAAGGAAAATATCTCCATAATAATCACTAACTATTTCTTCAACTTTTTCAAATTTTATATTAAATTTAGATGCAATCTCTTTTGGATAAATTAAAAGAATTTTTGCAACTAATTGGGTGTTATCTACTGTTCCAAGCAAACTCTTAAATTCATCAACCCGATTCATTTTAAATAATAATTTAATCTGATCTTCAGCAAGTCCCTTTTTTTTAAGCTCTTCATGAATTTCGCTCTTTAATCTAGGCAAGTCTTTCTTGCATTCATTAATAAAATCGCGTGAAATTTTCAACAAAGGTAAATCTGTTTCAGGATACATTCTATCAGAACCAGGCATAGGTCTTAAAAACTCACTTTCAGCGTTTGGCAAGGCATTTCTTACTTCTGCTTTTGTTGGAGAGCCTTCATCAGAAAGTTTTTTCTGTCTTAAAACTTCATTTTCAATAACATTTAAAAAAATCTTCATATCCTGAACACCTTTCATCTCAATCCTATTTTCGTTTCTTATTGAAATATTAACATCCTGTCTTATTGTTCCTATTCCTCTACGAACTTTACAACTTCTTAAAACATCTCCAATCTTAAGAGCAGCTTCTTTACACATTTCTGCGTTCTTAATATCAGGAGCAGTTGCAATCTCAATTAAAGGAATTCCTAGTCTATCTAAATTCCAGTAAACTCTCCCCTTTTCTTCTTTAATCTTACGAGCAGAAT
>CAYURQ010000007.1:15880-38667 GCA_964447315.1 Candidatus Woesearchaeota archaeon | reverse complement strand
GAATCTTTCCTTTTTCAGTTTTTACTTTACGGGCTGAATCTTCTTCTAAACAAACAGTATCAATTCCAACTCTTCCTTGAGTTGTTTCAACATATCCATCTCTTGCAATAAGAACTGTTCTTTGAAAACCACTTGTGTTGCTTCCATCAATAACTGTTTTTCTCATTATCTGTGTTATTGGTTGAATTTTACAATTTAGTAATAAACATATCTGAAGAGCAATTTTCAAAGAATATTTATTTATTTGCTTTGGAGGTTCTTCATCTAATTCAATTAAACAAGTATTTTCATGGTTTCCTTGATAAACAAATTCCTTATCTAAACCAGCTTGATACTCTGCTGCTTTATCTACTTTTCCTGATTCACCAGCAACAGCATGCAACCTTCTAGTTACTTGAAAATCAGGTTCATCATTTCTAAGCAAACTAGGACAATCACAAAAAAGCTTATGAGTATCTAATTGTTGATGTATTTCTAAACCTGATTTAAATTTTAATTCTTGATAATTAATCTTTGAATCATTATTTTCTTCCATTAAAAATTAAAGAAATTATAGTTTAATAAGTTTAACTAAATCTTCTTGGAATTTTATATTTTGCCTGTCCAAAATATTTATTTAATTCTTCAATAGAACATAATTCAAGAAGGCCTTTTTTCTCTCTTCTATGAATCATTGTCATTTTTTCTTTATCAAAAACAACCCCTGCATGAATAAAATAATTATTATACTTCCAATAAACAATATTTCCTTGTTCAGGAAATCCACAATCTTCAAGCCCAGAAATAATCTCCAGAGCTTTTTCTCTTCCAAGAGCAACATCTTTATCTTGTTCTCCAACTAAATAAAAAGCAGTTCCAATGCAATTAGAATCTCTTCTATTAGTTGTTCTTGCTTTATTTTTTATATATTCAATTTTATCATTATTTTTCATGAATAATTAATTTAAAAAAATTCTATTTAAAACTTTCTAAAAACAATAAATTTATAACTAAAATTTACTAAAATATATTTATGGAAATGAAAAAAGGGGTTAACAAGAGTACTAAAAAAATTCTTTCTAAATCTAAACAAAAACCATTAGGAATTTTAAAATCAATTACACATCCAAATGTAGTTCCAACAACTTTTGGTGAAAAAGCAGCAGATAAAGTAACAAAAGTAGCAGGTAGTTGGGGATTTATAATTAGTTTTTTAATAATATTATTTTTATGGATGGCAGCAAATGTTTATGCATGGATAAATACTTGGGATCCTTATCCATTTATTTTACTAAACTTAGTTCTATCTTGTTTAGCAGCAATACAAGCTCCAATAATCTTAATGAGTCAAAACAGACAAACTCAAAAAGACAGGCAAAGAGCAGAATATGATTATGCAGTAAATAGAAAATCAGCACGTGAAATAGATGAAATAAGAAAGCAATTAACTAGAATTGAAAATAGAATGCTTAAAAAATAAATAATATGGAATCTGAAAGATTATTAATAGGTTTAACAGGAAGAAATGAAAAACAAGTTATCAAAAAAATAAAACAAGCAGAAAAATTAGGAATTACAAAAGCTGCTTTATTTCTTGAAATGGTTTCTCCAAAAGGAAAACAAAAAATATACAAATTACTAGAAAAAACAAATATCAAAGAATTTCCTCTTGTGCACATAAGAAATGATATGGAAAAACAAGAATTAGAATTTTTAATAAAAAATTTCCATTCAAAATGTTTAACAATTCATGAGTCCAGTTTCAACCACCTAAAAAAATGGAAGGGTTATGAAAAATATCTTTATTTAGAATTTAATTATGATGATTGTATTCCAAAAAATGTTATTGTTGAAAAAATAGGGGGATTTTGTGTTGACCTTTCCCATTTCAAAGCTGCAAAAGAAAGAAAAGTAAAAGAATATGATTATATAATGAAAAGAAAAACAAAGAAAAAAATGTTTATTGGAAATCATTTAAATGGATATAATAAAAAAAAGAAAATAGACATACATAAAGTAAAAAACAAAAAACAATTTGATTATCTTTTAACTCTTCCAAATTTTGTTTTTGGAAAATACATTGCATTGGAAATGTTTAATTCAGTTAAATCTCAATTAAAATATAAAGAATACCTGACAAAACTTCTAAAAAATAAGCTTTAAAGGAAGTTTACAAAGGAAATCATTAGATGTCTTTTGAGTGCGAGGACAAGGATTCGAACCTTGGTAAGCACTAAGCTACGACGTCCTAAGCGTCGCCCGTTTGACCACTCCGGCATCCCCGCATATTATGGGTAAGTGCATAAAACTTATTTAAATACTTGATGTAATTACTATAAAAAGATTGTGAATCTTTTAAAATAAAAATTTTCAGTATAATCTAATGACATTTCAATTTGCAGTATTATTGGCATTGTTAATATTTTTATTTTTATTCATTTCCGTAGATGAAATCTTCAAAAGAAAACATAGAAAAAATATGCTCAAACACAAAAAATCTTGGATAGAATATAAACGCACCTTACCTAAAAATATATCTTAATTTCCATAATACCTCTTAACTTAAAATATAATAATTATCCAAACCAAAATAAATTTCTCCAAGAAATTTTCTTTATTTACTCTTTAATAATCCTCAAAAAACCAACAAAAACAATTCAAATTCACTCAGCTTTCTTCTTTTTAGATTCAGCTTCCTTTTGTTTAATCTTTTCTTCAAGATTAAGCCTTTCTATAAGTTCTTTATACCTATTTCTAATTGTAACTTCTGTAATTCCCGCAATATCAGCAACCTCTCTCTGTGTTTTCTTCTCATCATTCATAAGAGCTGCTACGTATAATGCTGCTGCTGCAATTCCAGCAGGACCCCTTCCAGAAGTTAATTCAACTTCTTCTGCATCTTTCAATACCTTAAGAGCATCATTCTGGGTTTTAGGACTTAATTTAAGTACAGATGAAAATCTTGAAACATAATCTTTTGGACTTGATTGTGTTACTTTTATTCCTAGCTTTCTTATAATAAATCTATAAGTTCTACCTATTTCTTTTCTTTCAACATCAGAAGCAGTAGCCATTTCATCTAGTGTTCTTGGAATATTATATGAACGACAAGCAGCATATAAGCAAGCAGCTATTACACTTTCCATAGACCTTCCTCTGACTAAACCTCTTTGCAATACATAATTATATATTCTAGAAGCTTCATCTCTCACAACATTAGGCAAGTTCAAATATGAAGAAATAACTCTTAATTCAGCCATTGCAAGCCTTAAATTACGTTCAATTGAAGTTGAAACTCTTTCTTGCCATTTTTTTAAACGTAAGAATTTACGTGTTTGTTTAGGCTCTAATTTGTAAATATCAGAAATTTCACCTACATTTGTAGTTAAACCCTTATCAAACTTCTGCATAGAAATTGGAGCTCCTCCACGTCCTTTTTTCTCTCCTTTATCAAACTTACCAGAAAGATCAATCCCAGTATCAACCATCTTTTCTTCTACAACTAATCCACAATCATTACAAATTACTTCTCCAAGATGCGAATCATAAGTTAAGTTAATACTCCCACACTCTGGGCATTTTCTTATATTTGCCATATTATTATCGTCTATAAAAGTTTATTAAGATAAACTTTATAAAGCTTTCGGATATATAAAGCTTTCGGTTTTAGTAATTTTACAATAGTAGTAAAAGACATAATTTATGAATATTTTATTCTTTAACTAAAATACCATTAACACTTCCCTCTTGTGTAGGCCTATTAGTTACACGAACTTTACCTTTAGAAGTTTCAATTATTGTTCCTTTTGTTATAATATTCTGTCTAGCTAAGAATGTATTTGAAGGAGTTTCAACAACTTTTGTTATTTCAAGTTTTTCAATCTTACCTGAATCATTTTTAACATTTACAAATTTAGCTGCTAAAAGATATGTTTTCTTATTCCCTCCTCTTACTCTAGAGCTCTTACGTTTATCTTTTTCAGACATCTTAACAACACGCCTTTGCCCTGCTAATTCATTTCTTTTTTTCTTTCTTTGCTTGATGTATTTTCCACCAGTAATTTTCTTTCCTTTCTTTGTTGCCATCGTAACAATTATCTGATTTGATTTTCATTTATAAAGTTTCCTATATAAATTTCTATACTCTAACAAAGAAACATTTAAAAACAAACTCCTCAATATCTCGATATGGTTAACGGAATTGAAAGACCACTTGATTTGTTGAACAATTCTAAGGGACAAGAAGTACTTGTAACTTTGAAAGGAGATAAACAATTTGTAGGTACACTACTTGCATTTGATATCCACATCAACTTAGTATTGGAAAACGTCAAAGAAATGGAAAACAACGAGATAAAAAGAAACCTTGGATTGACTTTTCTAAGAGGAGACACCATTATCTTTATTTCTCCGGCCTCAACAGCCTTGAAAAAAGAATAAGCGTTTTTGCCTTTAGTTTCGCAAGGTCCAATAGTGATTTTTTGTAGTGTGAGCTAGAGCTAGGTTTTATAAAATATATTTTCTTCTATAAAATATGCCAGAAGATATTAAAATTACATTTTTAGGAACAAGTGCAGCAATTCCTAGCGCTAGCAGAAATCCAACCTCAATTCATTTACAATATAAAAATGAAAATATCTTAATTGATTGTGCAGAAGGAACTCAAAGACAAATTCGTAAAGCAAAACTAAATCCAATGAAAATAAATAAAATTCTTATAACTCATTGGCACGGAGATCATGTTTTAGGAATGCCTCCTTTATTTCAAACAATGACTCTCATGGACTATAACAAAGAAATGAATATTTTCGGTCCAAGAAAATCAAAAGAATTCTTGAAAAGTTTTATTGATGTTTTTGCACCTGTATTTAAATTCAAAGCAAAAACTCATGAAGTTTCCAAGCCAGAAATTTTCTTTGAAACAAAAGATTACTACCTTGAAGCACAACAAATGGAGCATGGAATTCCAGTAAATGCCTATAACTTTGTAATAAAAGATAAAATAAGAATAAACAAAAAAGCCCTTAAAAAATCAAAATTGCCTTCAGGAAAACATCTTGCCCTTTTGTCAAAGGGAAAAGACATAATCTATAAAGGAAAAAAATACAAAGCAAAAGACTTAACTTATCCTGAAAAAGGAAAAAAAGTTTCAATTGTTTTAGATACTTTAAATAATAAAAAAATAATTCCTTTTGTAAAAAACGCAGACATTTTAATAATTGAATCAAGTTTCTCAGATGAGTTCAAAGAACTAGCAAAAGAGCATTTGCATCTTACTGCTAAGCAATGTGGAGAAATTGCAAAAAAAGCAAAAGTAAAAAAATTAATTCTCACTCACATATCCCAAAGAAACGAACACAACACAAAACCTTTGATTAAAGAAGCTCAAGAATCATTCAAAAATGTTCATGTAGCTAAAGATTTTGATACATTCATAATTTAAAGAAAAGAAAATGAAAGCCTTAATGTTTCACTGTAAAAAATATAAAACAAAAATAGTTGGAATAGCAAATAAACCAGAAGGAATTAAACCAGAACCAATAAAAGAAAAAAAGCAATCAATGAAAAATTGTATCGTGGCAATGATTACTGTTGAAAAAGGAGATAATATTGAAGTTTGCTCAGAAGAAATGGATAAAGAAATTTCAAAGTTTGCAGAAGAAGTTAAGATAAAAAATGTTGTTTTACTTCCTTTTGCTCATCTCTCAAATAATTTAGGAGATTCAAAAACATGCATTAGATTTATGCAAGTTCTAGAAGATAAATTAGTATACAATTTAAAAGTAACAAGAAGTCATTATGGTTCAGATAAATCTTTACTTTTAGACGTAAAGGGGCATAAAGGAAATGCAAGATTCAGAGAATTCTAATAAAACAAAACCTTTTAAATAACCCATCTTCTTAAATTTTATACTGGCCTTAAGTCAATATTAAGGGAAGTTTGCCCTGGTAGCTCAGTCTGGATAGAGCGACTGCCTTCTAAGCAGTAGGTCGCAGGTTCGAATCCTGTCTGGGGCGTTTGCGCGGATGGCACAGCGGCTACTGCGTCTGCCTGCAGAGCAGATTTTCACGGGTTCGAGTCCCGTTCCGCGCTTCATACAACAGTGTGGAACTGTATGTTGAGGCCTAAAGTCCCCAGCACTGCTGGTTCCGCGCTTTATGAGATTTCCAAATTCAAAGGAGAATCTCACTGAACGAAGTGAAGAAAATGAAAACAGTATACTTAATACATGGATGGGGTGGAACTGGCTCTGGAGGATGGTTTGATTGGTTGAAAAAAGAACTTCCAAAAAAAGGGTTCAGTGTTATATCTTTTGATATGCCAAACACAGAAAATCCAAAAATAGAAGAATGGATAGAATATCTTGAAAAAAATATAAGTTTAGAGAATATCGACGAGGAAACTTACTTCATAGGACATAGTATAGGATGTCAAACAATAATCAGATTTCTTGAAAAACTACACAAACATAAAAGAGTTGGAGGATGTGTTTTTGTAGCAGGATGGTTTGATTTAATTGAATTGCTTCCAGAAGAACTTGAAATTGCTCACCCCTGGATTCATACAGAAATACACTTTGACAGAGTATTAGACCACTGTAATAATTTCTTAAGTATATTTTCAACAAATGATCCTTATGTACATATTGATGAAGCAGATAAATTCAAAGAAAAACTAAGTTCAAAAATAATAATTAAGAAAAATCATGAGCATTTTAATAATATTAAAGAAATTCCTGAAATATTAAAATTCATTAAGTAAATTTTTATAGAATATATCTAAAATTTATAACCCAATTGCTTTTGAGTATCTAAATTAAAAATAACTCCACTATCTTTCAACTTGTCGTTAACTTTATCAGCTAATTCAAGAACCTGCTCTTTTACTGGTTTTTCTTTCCATTCATAAATAAAATCAACAGAACCAAAATTTGTTTTAAATCCAAGGCTCTCAAGTCTCTTAGCAACTTCAGAAGGTTTCATCTTCTTTGTTCCAAAATAAATAACAAGATATGTTTTCCATGCCATAACATCTGAAACAATAATCTTTTTATAAACCTTTTGTCCTAATTAAATAAAGAAAAATGAAAACCTACACAAAACATCTAACAATAAACACAAAAGAAAGAATTCAATTTATTAATATAACTAATGAAGTCCAAGAAGCAGTAAATCATTCAGGAATTAAAGAAGGAATTGTTTTAGTTAATCCAATGCATATAACAGCTTCAGTGTTTATTAATGATAATGAATCTGGATTAATTCAAGACTTCAAAAATTGGCTGGAAAAAATAGCTCCAAAAGATTTTGATTACAATCATCATCAAACAGGAGAAGATAACGGTTTTGCACATCTCTGGAGAACAATAATGGGAAGAGAAACAACAATAGCTATAAGCAACGGAAAAATGGATTTTGGCCCTTGGGAAGAAATATTTTACGGAGAATTTGACGGCCAAAGAAATAAAAGAATTTTAATAAAAGTTCTTGGAGAATAAATTACTTTTTTCCTAGAATTATATCTGTTATAGATTTTTTTTCTTCTAAATCAGGCAAGTCAATTCCTTTTCTTTTCTCAGGATTATTAAAAACTTTCTTTTTAATAACTTTCTTAGTATTAATTTTATCTTTGGATTTATTTAATTTTTCTTGTCTTGCTTCTTCTTCCTCAATTTTTTTAACATGCTCTCTTCTTTCTTCTTTAACATATAACTGATACAATCTAATTATAGAAAACACAATAAACAATAAAAAAGCATAAAGACTTGCCAAAGCCCAATTAATAGTTCTTTTATCTTTAATTGAAAACCAAGAACTAGAGCTTGCAACTTCACCATCATAAAATATAGCTACATAAAAAACATAATCTCCACTTTCAATATCTTCTGGAATTAAAAACTTCTTTTCATACTCCACTCTTGTTTCAACAGCTAATTCTTCGTGTTCTTTAATTAAAACATTATTATCTCTATCTCTAATGCTATATTCTACACTAACATCTACCTTGCCAACATCTCCCAAATTAGTTAATTCTATTTCAGAAAGAATTTCCTGACCTGATTTTATATTTTTATATCTCCAAGGAATAGTTGCTTTTACATCAAACAATGCTTTTTTAGTTTCAACTTCAACTGAAACAAAAATTTCTTGTGAAGAGCCTTCACTTTCAACAATTATCTTTCCTAAATACAAATCCGGCAAGTTATTTTCTCTGGCAATAAAATCAAGAATAACTTCCTTTTCCTCTCCAGGTTTTAAAGAAAAACTATTTTCATCAATCAAGATAACCTCATCAAGCCTCTCTTGTAAAATTAAAAATTGCAATGTCCTATTATCATTATTTCTAATCCTTATAATCTCTTGTTTTGTTTCTCCTTGTTTAAGCTCAACTTTAATTTCTTCTTTATCTAAATCAAAATAAGAAGTTTGAGGAAAAACAGGAACTTGAACATCTGGTCCTTCAAAAATTCCTACTCCACTTCCACCAGAACTTCCACCAGATCCTCCATCTCCTTCCTCTCCTTCAGTAGTATTTTCTTTTGCAGAATAATAACTAAACATTGTTACATTAAATTTTAAAGTTCCTGTACTAAAATTATAGCTCTCAAAAATACAAATATCACTCGGACAATCTTCGCCATTTCTCAAAATTTTAGGATAATCAAAATCCAATCCATATAACCAAATACTTGCAGATTTATTCAAATTAGGAAGATCATTTATATCTATTTCTACTTTATTAAAAGAAATTTCAACATTCTCATCAATATAAGCTCTTGCATCCAAAGGATTTGAATCATTAGTTAAATTAATTGATTGATGAAATTCAATTTTACCATATTCTGTATTTTCTAAAACAACAGAATATAAATCTTGCAACCTTTCATAAGTATAAACATCAAAATCAGTTGAATCTCCTTTATTAAGCCCTTTAAACTCATCATAATTCACAATAAAGGCACTGGTGTTGACAAAAAAACTAATTGTCCTCATTTTCAAATTTGAACTAGAATCATTTGCAAAAAGATAAAGTGTATGAGCTCCTTCTATGGTACTAAAAGTTGATGGCTCTGTTAGAGTAATATTTTCAGTATTATCTATATTATACCAAAGACTTTCGTAATTTTGAATAGTATAATCAACTGGAATAAAATTAGTAAATCTATATGTTTCATTAAGAGGCCTATCAAGTGAAAGATAAATTCCCGTAACTTCAACAAAAATCTTCATACTAATTTGTTGACTCATTGCTTCTCCAGTAATTACCTCTCCTGTTACTGTATCTCCTGTTATAGTATCAGGAGATATAAAAGGTAAAAACAAAATAAATCCCCACAAAAAAACAAAAAAAATTATTCCTCTTTTCATTTAATTTAAAGTTAATAGAGACTTTTAAAATTTGCCCGATTAGAAAAAATATTTATTTTTTCTTTTTTACAGCCTTTTTCTTTACTAAAGAATTTTCCTTTTTATTAACTTTAGTTTTAGATTCAGATTTTATTATTGAACTTTGTTTTTTAGTTTTTTTAACTTTAATTAAAATTATCAAAAACACCAATAGAACTATTATTGCAATAAAAATAATTAAAACCACTTTACTCCTTTGGTCTTCTGGTTCAGAAGTTTTAGTAAAAATAGGTAATTCAACCAATAAGACATCAAATGATTTTTCTATAGAAGTACTAAAAGCTAAAGCTCCTTCACCAACCTCTGAAGATGAAAAAGAAACTCTTACACTATATTTATCTCCAATTTGAGCCCCTGGCGGAGAAACAATTCTAAATTGAACAGGAACTTTTTCACCAGGATTTACTAAAAAAAGGTTGTTCTCTTCCATTAATTCTATTACTTCAGATCCTTCAATAATTTCTATTTGAACATTCATAGGTTCCTCTGTTCCACTCTGTAAAACAATAATAAAATCCTCTACATTATTTTGATAAGCTTCATAAATTCTAACACCCTCTACTTCTTTCATATAAGGGGTGGATATTCCAAAAGCAGATACTGGAATTAAAAATAAAACCCCAAGTAATAAAACCATTGCAAATTTATTAGTTAAATTATTCTTTTTCATTTTATGCTACCTGTACAGTCCATGCCCTTGCTGCTCCAGTTGATGAATAATACTGTTGAGACAATTCAGCTCCAACTTCTCTCAAACAAAGATACATATCTTCTTGGCCATTTCCACCTCCATTAACAGTATAATTTCCATCATTTAAAACAACTCCTGTAATTCCAACAAAATCATCTTCAACTAATGCTGTTGCATCTTCAGTAATATTACATTCTGTTTTCCCCCCTGTAAGAGAACTAGCTGAAAAATTTGCAGCCCATAATGCTTGAGAAGGATTATCCTCTCCTATAAGATTAGTTGCATTAATTGATACACTTCCAGAGGCAATAGGATCATTTCCAGTATTATTCATACTTATATAATTTGTAGGTGTTTGATTATAAGTTCCTGGTGTAAGTGTTGAGAAAGTTATTGAAGAAGGAGACATTTCAAATCCTGTAAGAGTATCAATGGAAAAAGTTTCTGTGGTGTTAGAAGCAACATTGCCATTTAAATCACTTATATTTACATTCATATTCCAATCACCATCATCATCAAACCACCAAGCAATAACAAGACAACTAAAGTTTGCATAATCTCCTGAATAATCAACTAATGCACAAGAACTATTATATCTCACAGCTTCACCAGATTTAGAAATATTAACAGCAGCAGTAGCATTATTTATATTAGAAGCCCCATCTGAATCACTTACTGAAAAATTAATATGAAGATATGTGGGATTAGGACCAAGATTTAAACCAGTTGCAGGAGTTGAAAAAACATAATAAATATCAGGAGCTCCAGAAGTTACTGAAACATTAATATCAAGAGGAGAATCCATTGCTTTACCAGTTGGTCTTAAAAAATCAAGAAAACCAGCAGAAGTAAAAGAAATCAATAATAACATTAATAATATAACACTTACTATTGATAAATTCCTCTTTTTCATCTTTTTCATCCTTTTTATTATGATATAGTAATGTCTAATATTCTTTTTAAAGATTATTGTTTTTTCTTCTTAAAAATCCTATTATATACTGTCCAGATGTTTCTTTCATCTCTATCCAATAATCTTCCTATCTCAGAATATTTCATTCCTTTTACTTTCAAATAATTAATTATACTTTCTAAAGGAGTAAAATTTCTATCTCTGAAAATATTTAAATCAATGTAACCATAAACCTTGTCTTTTTCTAATTCAAATTTATCTTTTTTCTTTTCAATAGCTTTATGATAAGAACTCCAGATTGTTCTTTGATCTCTATTTAATTCATTTGCAATTTCTTTATAACTCATTCCTAGATTTTCTTTCATATATTTACTAATACTTTCAAGTGTCCCAAGCTCTTTATTAAATATAGATGTAGGCAATCCATCAAAACTAATATCTTCAACCTTACTTTCTAAACTTTCAGTACTAAATTTCTTCTTCATTCTATTATATACTGTCCAGATGTTTCTTTCATCTCTATCCAATAATCTTCCTATCTCAGAATATTTCATTCCTTTTACTTTCAAATAATTAATTATACTTTCTAAAGGAGTAAAATCACGATTTTCAAAAATTTCCATTGGCAAGTATATTTCTTTTCCAACATCTCTATTCTCTATCTTTCCTTCTTGTTTTTCATTAGCTTTTTTACAAGCAGTCCAGATTGTTCTATCATCTCTTTTCAAAATTTCTGCAATATCATGGTAACTCAATCCTAAATTCTCTTTCATATACTTACTTAGTGTCTCAAGAGCTCCAAGTTTCTTATTAAATATACTAATAGGAATAACATAATTTCTTTCCTTATCTTTTTTACGCTTTCTCCTAAATGCAAGAGCAACCATTAAAATTCTTATTGTCCACGCCCCTAAATTATTAGTAGAATATCTCTGCTCTGTTAAATCCCATCCAACTTTTCTCAAACAAAAATACATTTCTTCTTGCCCTGTACTATCACTCTTAGTGTAATTTCCAACAGGAATGCTAATTCCAGCAATGTTAACATTAGTAAAATTAACAAGTTGGGTTGCACTTCCTGCTCCAATATCACAAGAATCAACTCCTGAGTTTGGACTAGCTGAAAAGTTTCCAGCCCATAATGAATAACCAGGACTATCTTCTCCACGCAAATCACTGGCATTTATCTGAACATTTCCACTTATAATCTCCTGATTACCAGTATTATTCATTAATATATAATTTATAGGAGTAATATTTGTGTCTCCTGGAGTTAATTCACTAAAATCCAAGCTACTAGGACTAATCTCAAATCCAGTTAAAGTTTTTACAGTTAAAGTCTGTGTTAAATTCCCAGCATTATTTCCTTGACCATCACTTATATTTGCATAAATATTCCAAACCCCATCTCCATCAAACCACCACATTGTAACATTACAAGTATAATTTGCATAAACTCCAGAGCTTTCATATTTTGTGCATCCACTAATTTCACTAAATCTAGTTTCTTCTCCTGACTGAGTTAAATTAATCATAGCTGTTGAATCATCTAAATCAGTTGCTCCATTTTCATCACTAACTGAAAAATTAACAATAACATAAGTTGCGCTTGGGCCAAGAGTTAAATCAACATCACTAACATCCATTATATCATAAATCTTAGGAGTAGCTTCAAACTTAACCTCTCTTTCATCAGTTATATTGAGATTCCCTGAACTGTCAATTGTATAAATATTATAGGTATAATTTCCACCCTGCAAGTCAGTAAAATTATTGTAAAGTCTGTTTGCAGTGTTATTGTATAAAGCTAAGATTTCTTGCTCTGAAAAGCTTCTATTAAAAATCATGAACTCATCCATGCTACCATTAAAATCATGAACACTAAATTCTCCTAATTCTAAAACACTATCTACATTAGATAAATTCAAATTAGAAAATTGTTTAGTTGAACCATGCTGAGAACCATTAATAAATAATTTTGCTTGTTCATCACTATCAATTGTAATTGCAAGATGATACCAAACATCATTTTCAAATGTATATTGGTACTCAGGATCTCCAAAGTTATTTTCTCCCCCAGAATATCCTCCTTCAGTATCTCCAAAACAAAGATAAGTAAATTTACCTTCATTATTTCTATTATCATATGAAAACCAAAATCCAGAGTGAGGATCTAAACTATCAGGATGACCTTTTTTAGCAAAAGTATTCAAAGTACCATTTCCTCCAGAGTAGTCTAAACCTCTAAATTTAATCCAAGTTGCTAAAGTAATTTCTGTAAATGATTGTAAATTATCAGCATTAGAAATTGTAATTATATCATCACTTGCATCAAAATCAACTCCTTTTCCACGAACAGCATTAGTCAAGTTAGAAGTTCCAAAATCATTTCCACCAAATTCACCTAAAATTCCATAACTTGAATTATCAAATACATGAGTTGAATTATAATAATCAAAACTCCAATACCCAACTAAACTTCTGTTCCAATCAAACCACGCAGAAGTTTCTGAACTGTCAGTTATTGTGGCATTCAAGTAAACAAAATCCTCTGTAACAGTTTCCCCTGGATCAGGAGTTGGATTTTCCCAAGTAATTTGGGGCCATGTTGAATCCACAATGAAATTTCTTTCAGAACTATTTTGATTTCCATATTTATCCACTGCATAAACAACATAATCATGTTGTCCTTCATCTAAATCTTCAAATGAAACATTAAATTTATTAGTCTGAGAAGAGTACAATGCTAAAACTTCTTCTTGGGTTAAAGTTCTATTAAAAATCATTACTTCATCCAAAGTACCATTCAAAGGATTAACATAATCATCTCCAATGCTTAATGCATTAGTACTATGGACAGGATCATAAATATATGAATACTGATAAGGACTTCCAGAAGCTTGACCATTTTTATACCATTGAGTTATTCTATTTGTTCTATCTCTAGTAATAACCCAATGAGCCCAAGTTCCATTTTCAGCAATATCTCCACTACTATCTGAAGTATAATTTTGATCATTAGCTCCAGAACTACCAAAAAAGAAGCTAATACTTCCACTTCTTTCTAAAGTAAAGGTTCCATCCCCTCCATAAGCTTTACCAAGAGGATTCTGTCTACTTGGAATTGCATTACTTTCAACATACATCCAGAATGCAATAGTCATATTTGTTGAAGCATAATCTAAATCAGAATCAATAGTTAAATCTGCAGAAGAAGTAAAATCTTCTGCACCATGTCCACGAATACCATCTCCATAAGTTACACCCCCATCTGTAACACTCCAATTATAAGAACTATAATCTAAACTATTTCCTTCCATAGGTAACCAAAGCAATAAACTATTATCAAAATCAATAAATGAACTAGTATCATATAAATCTGAAATATTTGCAACAATATTAACATCTGAATTTGTATAAGAATCATTATCTGGTGTAGGACTTTCAAAAGTTATTGTTGGGGAAGTGGCATCTGCTTCAAGAACAGTTAAATTATAAATCTTAGTAGTAGTTATGTTTCCTGCATTATCCCATAAATACCATCTAAACGAAACAAAATTACCTACAGTGGAATTCAAAGTTCTAACTGAATCCGTATAATCTAAGTTAGCTGTGAAATTAACTTCTGAATCATTAACCCATTCTCCAGTATTATTTGTTGAGAAAATATATGTTCCATTTGGATATAAATTAAAGTCTTCTACTTTTGTTAAAAACTTTGTAATTTGTCCTGCAAAACTATTATTTGTTGAAGTGTAAGAATATCTTGGAGCAAGATACTGAGTATTATATTCAAATAAATTATAAACATCATTTCCACTCATAGAATAATTGTACAATCTATAATCATCCATTCCACCATTCCATCTATAACCACTAGAAAATCTCCCAAGATAAAGTGAATTTGTAGTTGATGAAGCTGCAGTTGTAAAAGATTCATTACCTCCTATTTGTTCACCATCAACATAAAACCTTACTTCTTGTGCATTCATATCAATAACCAATGTATGTAAGTGCCATTGATTTTGATTACTTGCAAAACTATACTCTTGAGGATTAATTAAACCAGGGTTCCAAGAACCTTCACCATCAAAGTCCCAATAACCACTTGATCTCCTTATATGCCACTCTCCAACTCTTCTTATATACGCATAAGTATCTGTAGAACTATCATTATTATAAAGCCAAGCTGAAATAGTTATATTTTGGGAATTCAAAGAACTATCATAAGGAACTAAAACATAACCTGCACTATCATTTCCATATAATGCACTGCTTCCAATAATCCCATCAATAGACCACATTTGAGATTCAGCAATTGATCCATCATTTCCATTAACACTCTCATCTACAATTGTTGTTCCAAAAGTTGCATCTCCCTCATCAAAAGTCCAATGTCCAATTAAATTTTCATCTGGGTCAAAAATAGATGCAGGTAAAGTAAGCCTGATTGTTCTATCTTCAGTTGAATTAACATTTCCAGACATATCTTGGGAATATGCTTTTATTGTATAGTTTGCTTCTGACAAAGAAGTAAAATTATGTTCTAAATATTTAGAAGAGGTATTTGCATACAATCCTTGAATCTCTCCTAAACTTAATGATCTATTAAAAATAATAAAATCATCTGCTGTACCATTATTAAACCAAGAAGAACAAGTTCCATTTGAAAAAACTGCTGAACCAACTGAAATAGGATAATCATTTAAGTTCATTTTACCAGTATTTGGTTCACTCAAAACTTCAACACCATCAATATAAATTTTCATCAAAGTCCCATTATATGTTGTTGCAATATGGGTCCATTCACCAACTGTTAAAACAGCTCCAGAGTAATAAGTAACACAATCATTTGTTTCATTGTAAATTCTCCAAGCAACTTGGTTTGTAGAAGTATAAATCTCAAAAGGGTCTCCACATCCCCCTGGATTTTTTTGAATAACAGAAGCACTACTTGAAACAGTTCTAGGCTTATACCAAATACTCAAAGTAACTTCATCTGGGGTATCTATATCAGGTAAAACAACACACCCTCCACTTCCCCCTGCTCCTTGAGTGCCACTATAACTTATTCCTCCTCCAAAAATTCCATCTAAAATAGGAATTGCATTTCCTTGAGCAGTACCATTGTAATTACCAAAATAATCATAAACTTCTGCACCATAACCACTATAATTAACATCATCCATCCTCCACCAACCAAGAACAGAGTCATTAAAATTTATGAATACTGAAAGATTATTATTTCCTCTTCCAGAATCAGAAGATGAAACATTAACATAAATAAAACTATCATTAATTGTTTCTTCGTCTTCAGAAGTTGGATTTTCAAAACTAATTAAAGGATAATCAATATCAAATTCAAAATAATCATTAAGATTATTCAAATCAACACTCAAATTATATTGTTCTGTTTTATTTCCATATGTAGAATCATTAATATTAATTAAATAATTATTATAATAACTTCTTGTTCCTCCATAATTTACATACTCTGTTAAATTCTGTTTTGAAATCCATCCACTTGAATTTGTTGGTTCTGTAAATGCTAAAACACCTGAACTATTGTAAAAACTAACATTTGCTCCTGAAACTAAAGTTCCATTACTTAAATTAACGTAAGATTGATAATACCACTGATTTATAAGATTATTAGAACCTCCAACTCCTGAAGAATCAATACTACAGTTTATTAGTGTTGTTCTAAGAGAAAAATCATCTGATTGAATATTGACATCAAAGCTTGAACTTTCTATATCAACACAATCTTGAAGAATAGTATCGTTTGATTGTTTAATCCAAAATCCATAAGTTGCAAAAGCACTTGGCCTTATGAAAGTATTATCATGAGACCAATCAGTTAATCTAAATCCAGCCCAATTACCAGAACCATTTCCATAACAATCAATAAAAGTACTATAAGAAACATTAGTTAAATAAAACCCATAATTACTAGAAATACTTTCTCCAATTAAATTAACAAAGGTGTTATTTGAACTACTTGAAATAAAATAACCAGAGTCTCCTTTAGAAATTCCAGTATTATTTTCTAAATAACTATTATGAAGATTAACTAAATAAATTCCCTCTGTATTATCACTATAAGTATAAGCTGTATTGTTTGTTAAAGTTATGTTTGTTGAACCTTCTACTCTAATACCAAAACTCTTACTAACATTAACAAAAGTGTTTTCAATTATTCCATGATTTAAATTTGCATAAACAATTCCTCTTCTACCAGTAGAACCTGAAAAATTTCCATCAATAACATTACAATTCTTAACATAAACTCCATCTGAACTAGCAGAAATTCCATAACCCGATGAACCCTCTGCACCATAATTAATCCAATAATCGTTACAATCAAGAGTTACATTCTCTGCACTAATTGTGAAGCAAGTTCCAGAACTTGTAACATTTTTTGTCAAAGTATAAACAGTGTTTGAATCTGAAAGAGTTCCACAATCAAGCGTATCTTCAAGTTCAAAATAATCCTCTAAATTATTTTCTTGAATAGACAAATTATAATTCATATCACTTGCATTGTTGGTTCCTGATAAATTTACAAAGATTGTAAAATTGTTATGATAGCTTCTTGTCCCACCAGTATTAATATATTCAGTAAGGTTTTTTCTTGAAATAAATCCTGTTGCATCAGTTAATTCAGTGAATGCAAGCATATTTGAACTATTATAAACAGAAACATTAACATTCTCAAGAGCATTTCCATTACTATCATTTACATAAGTTTGGTAGTACCATTGTCTTGAAATTTCAGAATTTGAACCAGTAACTGTTTCTTCACCTAAATCATAAGAACAATTAACTAAAATGTTTCCAGTAGCATAAAAATCTCCTTCAACATAAACATCTGCACTACTTCCAGATAAGTAAAGACAATCACTTACATTAGTATAATTAGAATTGCCGATA
This sequence comes from Candidatus Woesearchaeota archaeon, assembly GCA_964447315.1. Lineage (GTDB taxonomy): Archaea > Nanobdellota > Nanobdellia > Pacearchaeales > GW2011-AR1 > MWBV01. Next base: position 20,743 of record CAYURQ010000007.1, on the reverse strand, counting down.
TTTAATGCTCTAACACCTGAAGAATTCAATCCAATAATAACATTATTAGAAGAATTAAAAACTTGCAAACCTCTATTTGAAGCACTTCTTGCAGTATTGTTTATTAAAATATTATCATCACTTCCAGAAGATAATGCAATACCATAAGCAGTTCCTCCACTACTTCCATAATTATTTATTAAAGTATTATTTGTAGATTTATAAAGAATATAAATTCCTACTGCATTTCCATAACTTGAGACATTATTTCCAAGTAAAGTATTGTGAGAAGATCTATCTTCAATATAAAATCCAGAACTTGATTGACTTTCAACAAAATTACTAGCAAGAGTATTATTTTCAGAAGAATCAATATACCAAGCAATATTACTATCGCTTCTCGCAGTATTATTTATATATGTTCCATTATGAGAACTTGCAAAAACAAATCCTCTTTGACTACTACTCTTTCCTGTATTATCTTTAAAGGTATTACTTTCTCCAGTAATATAAAATCCATGTCCAGAACCTCCATAAGCTGTGTTGTTTATGAAAGTATTATTGTGCCCAGTCACAATAATTGAAATGCTTCCTCCTGTTGTACTCCAATTATTTTCAGTTAAATTATTTCTATCACCAGAAACTAAACCTCCACGATAAATATTATTCATACCAGTATTATTAATAAAATAACCATCCTCTGAATTTGAAATACTTAAACCATAATCACTTGAAGAAGCACTCATTCCAGTATTATTTCTTAAAGTACAATTATCAGCAGAAGACAACCCTAAACCAGTATTTAAAGTACTATTACCAAAATTATTAATCAAAGTATTGTTATCAGAACTTAAAATATAAATTGCAATTCCAGACCAACTCTTTGCAGTATTATTAGTTAAAGTATTATTGTTAGCTCTATTATTAAGTAAAATACCATAAGTAATATTTACGTCAAAAGTGTTATTTAAAGCCAGGCTGTTGTTTGTTCCTGAAAAATAAAGTGCTGCTCTTCCTGCGTTTGTTGTTGTCCAGTTTCCATCAATAAAATTACAATTCTTTACAGTTAAATTATCAACCCCACTACCAACAACTCCATGTTCATAATTTCCTCCACCATAACTATAATTAATCCAATAACCATTACAATCAATTGTAACATTATCTGCAACAACACTAAAACAAGTATCTATATCACTAACATTATTTTGGAGAGTATAAACCTGATTATCAGTATCCATATACAAACACTCAGATGTTTCAGACAAAGTAAAGTAATCATTAAGATTATTCTGCTCCACACTAAGATTATACTGCTCTGTCTGATTATTATATCCAGACAAATTAGCATGAATTAAATAATTATTCTGGTAAACTCTTGTTCCACCAGTATTAATATATTCTGTTAAATTATATCTTGAAATCCAACCACTTCCATTCACCAATTCTGTGAATGCCAAAACACCTGAACTATTATAAACAGAAACATTTGCATTTTCTAAAGCATTTCCATCTGTATCATTTACATAAGATTGATAATACCATTGTCTTGAAATCCAATTCCCAGCACCATTAACATCTTCTGAATCATAAGAACAATTAGTAAAATAATTTTCAATACTTCCAGAATCAGAAGTTACATAAACATCAGTATTTCCACTTGAAACAGAAACACAATCAGTGAAATTAGTGTAATTACTTGAACTAAAGTAAATTGCATATGAACCAGAAGTAAAATAGTTATTTCTCATAAAAATATTCTCAGAAGAATCATAAAGATAAATCCCATAATTGGATGAAGAATTGAAAAGATTGTCATAAAAATAATTCATCTTAGATCTACTTAGATATCCTCCATAAAAACCAGAAAAATTATTTGAATAAAAAGTATTGTTATGGGAAACAACAGAATAATAACCATAGCTAGAATCAGAAAAAACATCATTATTTGAAAAAGTTGAATTTGAAGACACATATACATAAATACCAAATGAATTATGTCCATAAGTAAAAATTTTATTGAAACTAAAATTACTCGGAATAGGATTACCTCCACTAGTATCCATATTAGCAGAATAAATTCCCGGGACACTTTCTCCATAAGTGTAGATTGAATTATTAAAAAAAGTTAAATTTCCAGATTCTTTTGATCCTCCAAACTGAACTCCATAACCCGAATCTCCAGAAAGATTAATTATGTTGTTTCTAACAATCATTCCTTTATTATATAAAGAAAAACTAATTCCACGTAACCAGGGACCGTAAGTTTGAATATAATTATTTTCAATTATTGTGTTGTTAACAGAAACCATAGAAATGGCTGTTCTATAATTCTTAGCAGAAGCATTATTTCCATCAGTAAGATAACAATTTCTTATTGTATGATTTTCATATCCAGAACTATAGATTCCATAAGTTGATTGTGCTCCTCCAGTACTATAATTAATCCAATAACCATTACAATCAAGAGTAATATTATTAGCAGCTAAAGTAAAACAAGTTCCAGTGCTAGTTACATTATTTTGCAAAGTATAAACTTGGTTGGCAGCTGAAATTGTTCCACATTGTGAACCTTCAGAAGTTGTAACCTCTCTATCATCTGTTATATTTAAGTTACCAGATTCATCGATTGCATAAACACTATAATTATAATCTCCATAATCTAAATCTGTGAAGTTATTGTAAAGCCTGTTTGCGGTGTTGTTGTACAAGGCTTTAATCTCTTGACTTGATAGACTTATGTTGAAAATCATTACCTCATCTATTGAACCATTATAATTAGGATCTTGAGTAATATAGTAAGTTCCGATAAGAAGGTTATCGTTATCTGGAAGAGGAGCTCCTGCTCCTTTTGCATCGCAATCTTTCAAAACCCCATTTTGATAAATACAAGAGTGAGTATCATTAGAAACCCCAACAACATGAATCCACTTATTTATTGGAACTTCCATATAAACAGAATCATCTTCATAATCATAAACATAAAATCCTAAACTATTAACTCCATAGAACATCCAACCTGCAACCCCTCCTGCAACATGTCCCAAGGGAACACTGTTTGTGGTGTTGGAATTTTTTTTCATCCAAAAAGATACACTAAATGTTGCATTTGAATGGGTAAAATTCATATAAGAAGGATTTCCTAAATCTATATAACCTGTATCCGAACTTAAGTCTATTGCATTTCCTCTAACACCAGGAATTATATTCTCTTCTCCAATTCCATTAACAAATTCTCCAAAGGCAGAATAACTTGAATTATCAAAAATTCCAGTTGAATTAGAATAATCAAAACTCCAATAACCTACTAAAGAATTGTTCCAATCAAACCATGCTGAAGTTTCTTCATCACTAACAATTGTTGTATTCAAATAAACAAAATCATCATTAATCCTCTCCCCGTCATCTGGAGTGGGATCTTCCCATGTAATTGCTGAAATAGGATCAATAGCCCTTTCTCTAAGAGTATATCTTTCATTTGCAAATTCAAATTCAAGTATTGCATATCCTGCAATATTCATGTAATTACTGAAACTTCCAATATCTTCACAATAATAATCCTCAACAAAAAATTTGTAAGGTTTAATACTATCATTAAAAGAAATTTCAGTGTAATTATAAGAATTATTTTCCTCATCCAAAACAACTAATCTTTCACTCAAACTTTTATTTCCACAACTTAAGTTCAAAAATTCCATCTCATCAATAGTTAAGTTTGAATCATTTTGAATTTCCTCAAATGCAGCATTTTCACTCCAAATGCTTAGGTTAGCAGTTCCAATTGTTTCAAATCTAACTATCCAAACATCTCCATCTTTTAGATATTCAATTGGATTTAAAATCACTAAATCAATTTCAAAAGTTTCTGTTTCATTTAAAAAACCAGAAACATTCCAAGATATTTTTTCATATAAACTATCATTATCTTCATCAATAAAGGTTAAATTTTCTTTGGGAATTATTTTGTCTTTATTTACCCAAGTAACTTGGGCAGATTTATTTTTAACAGGGCTAGGTAATTCAACTTCAACAATAATCTCTTTATACTTCATAGGAGCAGAAACATTCACAATTTTCTTGGATTCAGAAACATTTTCTTCAAACTTCTCAGCAGGAGGGGTCTCATAAGTAAGATTATATTTTTTAGTGTCTTTTTCTTTAAGCTTAAGAGTTACATTTTTTAATTTGCCAATTTCTTTAGGCTCTTTCTTTTCTACAAACTTATTTCGAATATCATCAACATCTCTTACATCAATAATCTTTTTTCCTTTTTCATCTTCAACAAGAATTTCTTCTGCAAAATCTTCAATTTCAAATTCAATTTCAACTTCTTTATCTTTTGATTCATTTAACTTTGTTTCATTTAATTCAATTATTTTCTCCCATTTAACCATTTCTCCAACTTTTGCAGGATATTGCTTAACAGTATAATTTGTAATATTTGTTTGATTTAAGGAATCTGTAGTTAAATTTTCAGATAATTCCAATAAATATGTAAAACTCTCTAAATAAAGTCTTGAATTATCAATTTCAATTTTAAGAGTATAATTGCTCTTACTCAAATTTTCTTGCTTTAAATCACAAGTTTCATCACAAGTCTTAATAAATCTAGTTATTGCTTGTTCTATTTCCTGAACTATCTCGTCTGGTTGTTCTGGAATTTCTATTTCTGTTTCATTAATCTCTTGTTCAGAAATAGAAGAGGTTTCATTTTCAAGGGAAGGACTAATTCCACTATATGTTTCTTTTGAAACCCCTTCTGTTTGATTTTCTGAATATGATGTTTGATTTGATATTTCCACTGATTGATTTATTGTAATATCTGTATTTTGTTCTGGAATTTCTATTTCTGTTTCATTAATCTCTTGTTCAGAAATAGAAGAG
>CAYURQ010000007.1:0-15780 GCA_964447315.1 Candidatus Woesearchaeota archaeon | reverse complement strand
TTCCACTATATGTTTCTTTTGAAACCCCTTCTGTTTGATTTTCTGAATATGATGTGTCCGTTGATATTGTTTCTTGAATTTCAGAAGGAATTAAAGAGATTTCTTCTTGAGAAAGACTAACTTCGCTTTCTGTTTCTGAAACTCCCTCACTCATTGTATCTTCAATTCCAATTTGAGATACTGTTTCAACAATTTCTTCTGAATTTGATATATCTGAATTTTGTACACTACTTTCACTTTCTGAGTCTTCTGTTGCTAAACCAGTTATTATGCTTGAAGAAATGTTTTCATCTTGATTTTCATTAATTATTTTTTGACTTAAATTTGATTGATTATCCTCTTGAATTATTTGATTAGTTATATTTTCTTGAGAAAGAGTTTGTGTTTCTTGTGTAATTATTTGCCGCGGACGTTCATAAACTAAATAATCCTCTAAATAAACCTTAACGCTACCGCTACCTTCAATATATCCTGAAATTTCAAACCTCGTTAAATTTCCTTGAGCATCCAAGGAAAAAGAGTAATTTGTAGTTTCATAAAAACCCTTTCCAATGTCCTGGGTAAACTCAACTTGAGAACCTTGGCCAAAAATTGCAAAACCTAAAAAGCTTCCTTTGCCAAAAAACAAAACCAAAAAAACAGCAACAACAAGTAGTGCAGAAAAAATAGTTATTGGACTTGCTTTAATTGAAAGTTTCTTTCTTTGAACTAAAAAGTTTTCAGCAGATTTTCCACTTTCTTGCTTTTCAGTTCTAGCAATTCCAGAATTTATTTTTTCTAAACTAAGGTTTTGTTTTTCTTTATGGTACAAACGAGTTCTTAAAGAGAAGATTTTCTCCTCATAATAAGAAACCCATTCTTCCAATGTTTTACCTTGGTTTTCTTTGTTGAGTATTTTTTGATATCTTTCAAAAGAAATCCTGCCTACATTGTATTCATAATGTAATGCCTTAAGATAATTCTGAATTTTATTTCTCTTTTCAATGCAAGAACGAATATTTAATCTAATTTCATTTTGACTATTAACTTCAGTTTTATCCGGGTTTTTAACCCCGGATGTGTCTGAAGTTTTTTTATGGGAAGGACTAATCCCCAATTTTTTCTCTTTGCTCTTTGTAAGAGTATTATTCCCTTGCAATTCCTTAAGGGTTTGAATTTTCTCAGAAAAAACTTTTTCTTGTTTTGAAGAATTATTTGTTTCATGAATTAAAATCTTTAATTTAGATATCTTCTCATCATAATGAGATACCCACTCATCAAGCATCTTTCCATTTTGCTCTTTAATTAATATTGAATGATACCTTTCATAAGAAATTTTTTTAGAATCAAAATCTTTTCTTAATTTTCTCAAATAATTAGAAATCTTTTTTCTTTTTTCAATTGCATCATGCAACTCTTTTTTTAGAGCATTAGCTCTAGCTCTAGCTTTTGCTAGATTAGTCCTTCCCATGCCTACTATGTGTGTATTATTACTTATAAACATTACTTATTATGTATGTATTTTATATTGTAGTTTACAAAAGATTTAAATACCCTTTTGTAGTTTATAATTAATAAAATGGTTTATATTGTAAAACAAAAAGTTAATGGAAAAGATTACTATTATCTTAGAAAATCTGTGCGTGAAAATGGAAAAGTCAAAAGCAAATCAATTGCATATCTAGGAAAAACCCGTTCAGAAGCAGAAGCTAAAAAACTAGAAATTCTTAAAAACCTAAACCACTCAAAAAAACACATGTTAACTCATGAAAAAATTTCAATTGAAGAACTAGCAAACTTTTGCAAAGAAAAAGGATTTGTTTACCGTAGTTCAGATATTTATGGAGGATTTTCTGGATTTTGGGATTTTGGGCCTTTAGGAATTGAACTCTTCAACAACATAAAAAAAGATTGGTGGAGACATTTTGTTCATGATAAAGAAAACATTGTTGGAATGGAAGCAAGCATTATTTCACATCCAAGAACTTGGAAAGCTTCTGGACATTTAGAAAACTTTAATGATATTTTTGTAAAATGTAAATCTTGTAAAAAAACTTCTAAATTAGATGAAAATGAATTAGGAAAAGTAAACTGCCCAGATTGCGGCGGAGAATATGAAAGTCAAGGAAAATTCAATTTAATGTTTCAAACAAGCGTAGGTCCAACAGTAGAAAAACAACCAGCTTTCCTAAGAGGAGAAACAGCTCAAGGAATGTTTTTAGATTTTAAACTAATAAATCAAACAACAAGACAAGTCTTGCCTTTTGGAATTGCTCAAATAGGACGTTGCTTTAGAAATGAAATTGCCCCGCGTGATTTTCTTTTTAGATCCAGGGAGTTTCATATTGGTGAATTTGAATTTTTCATAAATCCAGAAGAAAAAAAATGTGAATTACTTGAAGAAAAACATCTTAATACAGAATTTAATTTCTTATCAAAAGAAACTCAAAAAAAAGAAAACCCTAAAGAAAATCAAAAACTAGTAAAAACTTCAATAAAAGAATTACTTGAAAAAAATAAACTTGAAGAGTGGCATGCTTATTGGTTAGCAGAACAAATTATTTGGTTTAAAAATTTAGAGCTTCAAGAAATTAAAATACGTGAGCATACAAATGAAGAATTAAGCCATTATAGTTCAGCAACTTTTGATATTGATTATGAATATCCATTTGGTTCAAAAGAAGTTGCAGGAAATGCAAACAGAGGGCAATATGATTTAACCCAACATGCTAAAGAAAGCAAAGAAAAAATGGAAATTTTTGATGAAAAATATAAAAACAAAGTTATTCCCAAAGTTATTGAACCAACTTTTGGAATGGAAAGAGTTTTTTTAGCACTATTAACAAAAGCCTACCATAAAGATGAAAAACAAAATATAGTTTTAACACTTCCATTAAATTTAGCTCCAATTAAAGCAGCAATTTTTCCTTTAGTTAAAAGACCTGATTTCAATGAACTTGCAAAAGAAATAACTCAAGATTTAAAAAAAACATTTAATGTTATTTATGACAAATCAGGAAGTATTGGTAGAAGATATGCAAGAAATGATGAAATAGGAACTCCTTTTTGTATAACAATTGATGAGCAAACTCTAAAAGACCAAACAGTCACTATTCGTTTCAGAGATACCAAAGCTCAAAAAAGAATTAAAATATCCAAATTAAAAGATACTTTAAGAAAATTTATTTCAAGTGAAAAACTTTTCAATAAAATATAACCCAATCCCATAGAAATAATGTATTCATAAATATAATTATCCAAAACAATTCAAAAATCTAGCAATAGATTTATTATTTACACAAGGAATATTAATAAACTCCAAAAACTTTTAAAGTGAAAATTCTTATTAAAAATAAAGAAAAGAGAAATTTAAAATGGGATTAAATGATTTATTACAAGAAATAATTACAAATAATAATAGTGGAGATTACTGGATAGCAATATTAATGTTTGTAGGTTTATTTATAGTCTTCAAAATATTTGATTCTTGGGGAGTTTACAAGCTTAAACACCTAAGCAAAAAAACCAAAATAACCTGGGATGATGCAGCAATTGATTTTCTTGAATCAATTAAGTGGCCTTTTTTTGCATACTTAGCTTTCTTTATTGGAACTTCTTACCTAACCCTTCCAGAAATAATTGATAAAGTTCTAGGAATTATCTTAATGATATTTATAATTTTTTATATATCTAAAGGAATAATCTCAATAACTAGTCATGCCTTAGATAGATATAGAGAAAAACAAAAAAAGAAAGGAAAAGAAAGCGGGGAATCAATGATTCAAGTTTTAAAGTTCATTGCAAAATTAATAATCTGGGTAATCGCATTCTTTATGATTCTTCAAAATTTAGGAATAAACATAACCCCTTTGCTTGCAGGAGCAGGAGTTGCAGGAATTGCTATTGGACTAGCATTACAAAATGTTTTAGGAGACTTATTTTCAGCTTTTGCTATTTATTTTGATAAACCATTAGAAGAAGGAGATTTCATAATCGTAGGACAAGATATGGGAGTTGTAAAACATATTGGAATTAAAACAACAAGAATCCAAGCCCTAGGAGGACAAGAATTAGTAATTTCCAACAGTGAATTAACTTCTACAAGAATAAACAATTACAAAAAAATGAATAAAAGGCGTGTAGTATTTTCATTTGGAGTTGAATATAATTCAACACCTGCCCAACTTAAAAAAATAAAAAAAATTGTTGAGGAAATTATAAACAAAACAGAGGGTGCTGATTTAGACAGAGTACATTTCAAGGATTTCGGAGATTCAAGCTTAAACTTTGAAGTTGTATATTATGTTGGAACAAATGACTATAATAAATACATGGATATTCAAGAAGATATAAATCTACAAATAAAAGAAAAAGTAGAAAAATTAGGAGTTGGATTTGCATTCCCTTCAAGAACTATTTATATGGCTAAGTAAAACGAATCTTCCAGCAAAGCCCATCAAAGCTTCTAATAAAATTAACCAATCCAATTTAAAAATCTTGAAAGAGATTTATTATTTCTAGTTAACTATAATTTCTCAAATACAAATTAACAAATCCTAACCCTTAGAAAAAATGCTCTTAATACCAACTTCTTTATTCAAATCCTCTTTAATTAATTTATAATCACTAGGAATTATTTTTGATTTACTTCTACTAACCTTGGTTAATTTGACCTCTTGTTTTATCTTAGCACTAACAAATATCAATAAAAAAGAATGAATTATTTTTCCATTTTTCTTTACATGTTCCAATGAAACAGAATTAATTTTTTCATATTCAGCATTAACCTTATGTTTTTCTTTCATTATTCTTTTAACTCCTCCATTAATTTCCTCTCCTAACCTTAGTCTTCCACCTGGTAAACTTAAAAATCCTTTATAAGGCCTTTTTTCACGTTTATAAAAAAATGCCTTCTCTGAATTTCCAATACAAATTAAAATAACTGGCAAAACACTTTCTTTATTAGATAAGTAAGGAATCAAATATTCTGAACTTTCACTTAAACTATAAAAACCATTTTCTTTGTTCAAAACACCTTTTTTAACAAGTTTCTTTAAATGGTAATCTAATTTATTAGAACGAATCTTAAGCAACTTTTCTATTTCATTAAACTTTAATTGAATTTCTTTGATAAACAAACTAATTATGTTTTTTTCCATTAAGTCAAATTTTTTGAGGAATTATTTAAATATTATTGTGATGAACTTTTTTGATGACTAAAAAATACAACAAAAATCTCTTACATTATGTTGTTGTTACTGGAATAATTATAAATAAACAAGGAAAATATTTAATTACAAAAAGAGCAAACTGGGAAAAAGCATTTCCAGGAAGGTGGACTGTTCCAGGAGGAAAACTAGAAGTTTTAGATTATGCTCTAAAAGAAAAAGATTCTCCTCATCATTGGTATAATATTTTTGAGGATTTATTGAAAAGAGAGTGTTTAGAAGAAGTAGGTCTTGAAATAGAAGATATTGATTATGTTACAAGCATGGTTTATATACGTCCAGATAAGATTCCTTGTATAATTGTGAGTTTATTTGCAAATTCAAAAAATGAAAATGTAAGACTATGTGATGCATTAACAGAATTTGTTTGGGTAGATTTAAATGAAGCTAAAAATTACGATTTAATTGAAGGAATATATGACGAATTAGTAATTCTTGATAAAAAACTAAAAGGTGAAAAAGTTCTCTGGGAAGGAAAAAATCTCAATTAAATTTTTAAACTAAAATTCTTTTAATAAAAAATGGCAAAACAAGATTGTATATTCTGCAAAATGGCTAAAGGAGAAATCTCAGTAGATAAACTCCAGGAAAATGATAGTTTTTTCACAATAATGGATAAAGACCAATCAATAAAAGGTCATGCCCTAGTTATCTCAAAACACCACGCAGAAACAATACTAGAAACTCCTACAACACTAGGAACAGAATTAATCCAAGCATTAAAACAAGCTGGAATAAAAATAATGAAAGATTTCAATGCCACTGGATTTAATGTAGTTCAAAATAATTTCAAATCTTCAGGACAAATTGTTCCACATTTACATTTTCATATTATTCCACGTTCAGAAAATGATGGAATTCCAAAATGGTTTTAAAATAATAAAAAAATAATGGCTCCAGGGAGATTCAAACTCCCGACCTCTGCCTCATGAGAGCAGCGCTCTAATCAACTGAGCTACGGAGCCCTATATGTAAAATTACTATAGATATAAGGTTTAAAAGTTTAATTAATAAGAATAAAAGAGATTATTCAGAAGCTAATTCTGCTTTTCTTTTTGCTTCTTGTCTTTTCATCCGAGAAATAAGACCAGCTATTCTATTTCTTAGTTTCTTACTAGGCATTGTATCTCCAAGAATCTTTTTATTTTGTTCAAAGTCCTGATTAAACTCAATCTCTTCATCTTTCATAAGAGTTTCTGCAGTTCTTCTCATCATCTTTGATTTTATTTTTCCCATGACTATTCCAAGATAAATTTCTTTTTTAAAGCTTTTCATTGCCTTAAAAATACTCATTAAACTTAAAATAAACTAAAAAATAATTAATTAACAATTATCAAATCCAATCAAAAATCTCATAAGAGATTTATTCTTTACCTATTAATAACCCCATACTATAAAAAACCAAATCACTCAATATTTTCTATTTTTCTCAAATTCTTTATAGAATCAATCAACACCAAAGTCTTTTTAGCAGGGTCTCCTAAACAAAATATAGTGTAAGGCAAATTAAATTCACTTACTTTTTTATAAGCCTTAACAATATCTTCTTCATTTACACGTTTTTTATTATAAGCAAATGCAATAAATTCTTTTTCATCTGATTTAACTTTTAAAACCAAATCATCTTTACTAAAACTAACAATATCAGATATATGAATTCCTTTTCCAAGCAAATATTCTTTAACTTTATTGAAAAACTTGTCATTTTTTACATTACTTGTTTTCTTTTTTGTTGTTGATTTTTTCTTACTTAAAGTTTTCTTCTTAGTTTTATGTTCTTTTTTATCTTCATGTTTTTTCTCTTGTACTTTCTTTTCTTCTTGTTTAATTTCTTTTTTATCTTGGTTTTTAGGTTCCTCTTTTCTTGATTCTTTAATTTCTAAATCATTCTCATTTGCAGTTAAATATCTCCAATAAAGTTTATCATTTTTTTGAAAAGGAAATGCAAAATCCTTTAAAGCACGAAGTGCAACCCTAATAGCTGGGTCTTGTTCTGAATCAAGTAAAAATCTTTTTTCTTTAAGTAATTCATAAGCATCTTTTTCTTTTGATTTTAAACTTCCAGAATATCTCTCTAATAAATTTTCTTGCCCTGAAATAAAATAAAGAGGAGAACTTCCAACCCTCATATTAGAAATTTTAAGTTTTTTCTCTGAAAGCAACTCAGAAAGAAATGCTGAAGTAAAAAGTATGCTCATCCCAACTTGTGAAGAAATCTGTGCAGGAAAACATGGTCCTTTTGTTCTTATAAGAGATAGTATCCTCTCTTTTAATGCAGTTGTATCTTGATTTGCCATAAGAAAAAAAATGTCTTAATGATTATAAATATTTATGTTTTAACCCAACTCACTTCATAATAAGTGGGTTTTGATTCTTCATCAATCAAAGCAAGCAACAAATTTTTCTTTGTGCTATGTGCCACTCTATTCTTAGCTGCAAATTCATGCCATCTAATTGATTTAGACTCATGTTCAACAAAAACAATCCACTTTGCATGTTCTTTTCCTGGTTTTTTTCCTTTTGGATAAACCCTAAAGTCAGCCCCAAATTTAAGAGCTGTTTTAACAACATATCCTTTATCACGCAAATCCTTGAAAACAGGATACTTTAATTGAATTTTATTATCTAATCTTTTAAATTTTGCAATTAAATCATTAAAACTAACAATCTTACCTCTTTGAAATATATCAATCTTGCCTTTCTTAAGCAAATAAAGACCCTCCACTAAAGAATATTGAACTTTACTATTAATAATCTCTCCAAAAAAAGATTTTTTTTGAAATTGAATTGCTTCTGCTTGATTAGTTGATAAAACATTTCCTAATAATTGAACTGGTATTTTTTTCATAAGAAAATAAATAAAAATTACTATATAAATTCTTTTAAACATAAAAAAATTAAAAACAAAATGACAAAAATAACTACAAGAGAAAAAGTAAAATACATTGCATATGGATTAGGAACTTTGGTATTTATTTTAGCAAGTGGAAGTAAACTAGATTCTTTAATGGAAAATGGAAATCCCAAAAAATTAAACAATCTTGAAGTTGATTCAATACCTCAAGTAACAAATTATGAATACATAGGGCCAATAAAACCTTTATATAAAGACCCAATAAAAAATATTTACAATCCAAAAAAATAACAATAATTTATTAAAACCTTAATTCTAAATATATCATATGGTTGAAAAACAAGTTAATTTCAAAAAAATTGAAAAAAAATGGCAAAAAACATGGCAAGAAAAAAAAGCTTTTCAAGTAGATATTAATTCAGAAAAACCAAAATTTTACAATCTTGAAATGTTTCCTTATCCTTCTGCTTCTGGATTGCATATGGGACATGCTTTAAACTATTCAATAGGAGATGTTCATGCACGTTTTAAAAGAATGAATGGATTTAATGTTCTTTACCCAATGGGATTTGATGCACTAGGACTTCCAGCAGAAAACGCTGCTATAAAAGCAAAACAACATCCAAAACCATTTACTGAAAAAGCTCAAAAAAACTACATAAAACAAATGAAAGAAATTGGTTTGAGTTATGACTGGAGTAAAACTCTTTCCACAATGCAACCAGAATATTACAAATGGAATCAATTTTGGTTTTTAAAATTTTTACAAGCAGGATTGGTTTATAGAAAAAAAGCTCCTGTAAACTGGTGTCCAAAATGCAACACTGTTCTTGCTAATGAACAAGTTCAAAATGGTGTTTGCTGGAGACATGAAGATACAGAAATTCAAATAAAACATCTAGATCAATGGTATCTTAAAACAACAAGATATGCAGATGAACTTTTAGATAAAGTAGATGAGCTACAATGGCCCCAACAAATAAAATTAATGCAAAAAAATTGGATAGGTAAAAGTCATGGAACAGAAATAACTTTCAAAATAAATAAAACAAATGAACCATGGCCAATCTTCACAACAAGACCAGATACTATTTATGGGGTTACATTCATGGTGGTGAGTGCACAACACCCAGAATTAATGAGCCTAGTTACAAAACAACAAAAAAATGAAGTAGGAAAATTTTTAAGAAAAATAAAAACAGTTTCTGAAAAAGAGATGGAAAATCTTGAAAAACAAGGAGTTTTCACAGGAAGTTATGCAGTTAATCCAATAAATAAAGAAAAAATTCCAATTTATGCTGGAAATTTTGTAGTTGCTGATTATGGTTCTGGAATGGTAATGGCAGTACCAGCACATGACCAAAGAGATTTTGAATTCGCTAAAAAATATAACATTCAAATCAAACAAGTTATTTTACCTGAAAAGCAACAAAAAAAATATGAGAATGCCTACTTAGGAAAAGGAGTTTTAATTAATTCAGAAAAATTTTCTGGAATAGAAAATGAAAAAGCAAAAAATGAGATAACAGAATTTTTAAGTAAAAAAAATCTTGCAAGAAAAATTACTCAATATAAACTAAGAGATTGGGGATTTTCCAGACAAAGATACTGGGGAACTCCGATTCCCATGATAAACTGTGCAAAGTGTGGATTAGTTCCAGTTCCAGAAAAAGACTTGCCAGTAAAACTTCCTGAAAAAGTTGAATTTGGAAAAGGAAATCCCTTAGAAACAAATGAAAAATGGTTGAAAGTAAAATGCCCAAAATGCGGAAACAAAGAAGCTAAAAGAGAACCAGATACAATGGATACTTTTTTTGATAGTTCTTGGTATTTCCTAAGATATCCAGATAATAAAAACTCAAAAAAACCATTTGATAAAAAAATAGTTGAAAAATGGCTCCCAGTTGACCAATATATTGGAGGAGCAGAGCATGCTTGCATGCATTTAATTTATGCCAGATTTTTCACAAAAGCACTTCGAGACTTAGGATACTTAAATTTTGATGAACCATTTACAAAACTTTTCAATCAAGGAATGCTCCATGGAGAAGATGGTGAAAAAATGTCAAAATCAAAAGGAAATGTAATTAATCCAGATGAGGTATCTAAAAAATATGGAATGGACACTGCAAGATTTTTCTTACTATCTCTAGCAACTCCTGAAAAACAAAGAGATTGGAGTGAACAAGGAATTCAAGGCAGCTTAAAAATGATAAAAAACATCTTCACTAAATTTGAAAGAATAAAAATAATAAAAAAAGCAGATGAAAAAACAGAATCAAAATTAAACAAAATAATAAAAGAAGTTACAAACCAAATTGAAAATTTCAAGTATAATTTAGCAATTATAAAAATTCGTGAATTATTTAATTCTTTGCCAGAAGAAACTTCAAAAGAAGTTCTTGAAAAATCACTTCAATTACTACACCCTTTCTGTCCCCACATCACAGAAGAACTTTGGCAAGGTTTAGGAAATAAAAATTTAATTTCTTTAAGCCAGTGGCCAAAAACAGAAGAAAATAAAATTAATGAAAAATTTGATAAACAAGAACAAGTTATTGAAAAAATAGTAACTGACATAATAAATATTGTAAAAATTATAGAAAGTAAAGGCCAAAGTAAAAAAAATGCATTCATTTATGTTCTGCCAAATGAAGTTGAATTTTTCAATGAAGATGAAATTAGCAAAAGAACCAACAAAAATGTCAAGGTTTTTGCAGTAAATAATTCAGAAAAATATGACCCAAACAATATATCAAAAAAAACAAAACCCGGAAAACCAGGTATTTATTTAGAATAAAAACCTTTTTATAATTCTTAAACCAATTCTTATTATGATTAATCCAGGTGATAAACGTGGAAGTGCAAAATTTCAAAAATCCACTACAAATAAAATATTATCAGTAATATTAATCTTGCTTATAATAGGGATTATTATTCTTGCTGCTTATATAATATTTGAAATGAAAGATCTTACAAAAAATAATCCAATGAAAACTTGTGGAGATGGAACTTTTTATAACACATGCTCAATAACTAAACCTTATTTTTGTAATCAAGGAATTTTAGTTGAAAGATCAGACATTTGTGGATGCCATAAGAATTTTGAAAAAGAAGACACAATATGTGTCTCTGAATATGCCAGTGAACCAAGACAACTTTCATTTGATTATATTTTAAATGGAAAAGAAGGAAGAATTGATTTTATAATGTATAAAGGACTTTATGACTATCTTTATACAATTCCAAGGTCAATAAGCTATGAAGAAGGAGAAATTTCATCAAGAGCCCACTTCAAACTAAATAGTATAAATGAAAAATCTCAAGAATACTTCTTAAAACAATTAGTTATTGAAATTCAAAATAAAGCAGAAACAAAAGAAGACCAAGCAAGAATTGCAATAAGCTTAGTGCAAAATATTCCATTTGGTAATTCAGATGCATCAATAAACTTTGGAGGAAGTTCAATAAATTATTTTAGATATCCATACCAAGTTTTATATGATAAAGAAGGAGTTTGCGGTGAAAAAGTAGAATTATTAGCATTTTTATTAAGAGAATTAGGTTATGGTATTTCTTTCTTTTATTATCAAGAAGAAAACCATGAAGCACTAGGAATAAAATGCCCTATTAAAGAAAGTGTTGGAAACAGTGGATATTGTTTTATTGAAACAACAGGCCCTTCAATTATCA
Source organism: Candidatus Woesearchaeota archaeon (assembly GCA_964447315.1). Taxonomy (GTDB): domain Archaea; phylum Nanobdellota; class Nanobdellia; order Pacearchaeales; family GW2011-AR1; genus MWBV01. The sequence goes on along the minus strand of CAYURQ010000007.1, from coordinate 4,026 downwards.
GTGAATCTCAAATAAGTTATGTAGGGTATGGAAAATTAACCTCAACACCTTCTATTTTCTTATTGAGTGATGGTTTTTCATTACCTAATAATATGGGAGAATTTAAAGATGCAAAAAGAATGGATAAAATAAGAAAATCATTAAGAAAAAGAGAAGGACGTTTAGATTTCTATAAATATTTAATGAACCAGCGTTTAAAGAAAAAATATGGAATGGTTAATGGACTAGCACAATTATAATTTTATTCTACTATAGCCTTAATTCTCCTAACTCCTGCTCCAGAAGACTCTTCTTTAATAATTTTAAAATGTCCAATATCTTTTGTATTTTCAACATGAGGTCCAGTACAAAGTTCTTTTGAAACTTCATCTATTGTATAAACACTAACTTTATCTCCATACTTTTCATCAAATATTCCTGCAGCTCCTTTTTCTCTTGCTTTATCTAAAGTCATCTCTTCTCTTATTACATGAAAATTTTTATTAATCCATTCATTAACTAAATCTTCAATATAGTTTAATTCTTCTCTTTCAACTTTTCTTGGAAAAGAAAAATCAAATCTTATTCTTTCTGGATTTATATTAGAGCCTTTTTGAACTATTGAATCATTTTTTAAAACTTTTTTCAATGCAGCTAAAAGTAGGTGTGCTGCAGTATGCAACCTTGTTGTTTTTTCACTATGATCTGCTAAACCAGACTTAAATCTTCCTGCTGATGCAGTTCTTGATAATTTTTGATGCTTTTTAACTTCTTGTTCAAATCCTTTTTTAGAAAAAATTATTCCTTTTTTCTTACACTCTTCTTCAATCATTTCAATAGGAAAACCATAGCTTTGATAAAGCAAAAAAGAATTTTTAGGATCTATTTCTTTTTTATCACGAGTAATTTTTTCAAAAACATTTATCCCTTTTTCTAAAGTTGAATTAAACTTTTTTTCTTCTTTATCTAATTCAATTAAAATAAATTCTCTTTTTTCTTTTAAATAATTATAATCATCATAAATATTAAAAACAGGTTCTGCAATTTTTCCTGTAAAGTTAAATAAATTAATTTCTCGCCCATACTTGACAGCCCTTCGAATCAATCTCCTTAAAACATATCCATGCTCACTATTTCCAGGAACAATTCCATCTCCTAAAATAAAAACACTTGCCTTAATATGATCTGCAATTATTCTAAATATCCTTAAATTTTCCTGATATTTTTTATCTGAAACTTTTTCAATTTTATCAATTATTGGTTTAAAACTATCAGTTAAATAATTATCTTTCAAATCATTCAAAATTGCAACTGTTCTCTCAACACCCATCCCAGTATCAACATTTTTTTGATTGCTTTCATTATAATTTCCTTTTGAATCTTTTTTGTATTGCATAAAAACATTATTCCAAATTTCAACTCCATTTATAAACATCTCTGTATCAGGACCACATGGACCTGTAATTCCTGGAGAATCCCACCAATTTTCAGAACGTCCTTTAAATTCAATTGATTGAACTCCTAAACTCTTCCAAATATTAGCTGATTCTTCATCCTTTTTTACTCTTTCATCACCTTTAAAGCAAGTAACTAAAATATTTTCTTTATGAATTCCTAATTTTTTAGTTAAAAATTCAAAACTCATTTCAATAGCTTCTTTTTTCCAATAATCTCCTAAACTCCAATTTCCAAGCATTTCAAAAAAAGTATGATGAGTTTCATCTCCAACTTCCTGAATATCTCCTGTTCTTATACATTTTTGAATACCTACAAGTCTTTTTCCTAAAGTATGTGGATGACCTAAAAGAAAGGGAACCAAAGGATGCATTCCCGCTGTTGTAAATAAAACACTTGAATCATTTTCAGGAATCAAGCTAGAATTAGGAATCAATTTATGATTATAATTTTCAAAAAATGCAAGGTATTTTTCAATTAATTTATTTCTATTCATAATTTAACTTAGAATTTTAAGTATATAAATTTAAATGTCTTTTATTCTAATTTTCTTAATTTATCTTGAATTTCTTTAAGTTGTATTTCCAAATTCCTATCATAAGGTTCTTTTTCTTTGCTTTTAACAAGACTTTTAACTTTTTCACTGACTTCTTCTCTAACTTCTTCAGATCCATGTTGTAATATTTTAGGAATATGTATTTTAGGCAATAAATTTTCTAATTTATGGATATTACCTTCAACTTCTTTTAATTTTTTTTGTACTTTAGATTTGGTTTTTAATTCTTCTGAACGCAACTTATGAAAAATTTTAAGAATCTTAAGCATTTTAATTAAATTCATCTGAGTAGAAAGAACATCAACTTTACCATTAACTGCCTCGCTGTGATTCAATTTTATATGTATTAAATTTTCTTGTTTCATTTTATTCTACTTTAGAAAAAATATCTCTATCAACTTTACCTATTTGTTCTTTTATAGTTTGAATTTCTTCTTCCCACTTGATTAATTCTTCTTCTTCTTTTGATTTAAGATCTTTTACATGTCTAACTAATTCTTCAATTTCTTTTATTTGCTCTCTAGTTTTTTCAAAAACTTTTAAACTTTCTTCAAATTTATCAATCCTAATAAAAACAGGTTCATCTCTAGCACTTGCCCCACTTCTAACTCTAGATTTAGCGTGCCTCATTTTATCTTCATATTCATGATTAAATGGTTTTTCTTCAGCTTCCATCATTTCATTCATTGTTTCTCTAGGACTTAAACCACTAATCTTTTTATGAAATTCTTTAACCTTAGGCTCAGTAGTAACTTTATCAGAAGGTCTAGTTATCATTGGTTTAAGTATTGGCTCATGAGTTGGAGGTTCTTGCATCATTTTCCCTTTTGAAGGGGGTGCCTCGGGTAATCCTGGCAAAGCAAAATCATCTGCATTATCTCCTTCTTTAACCACCTCTTGTCTCCCAGTAACTGCCTCTTTATAACTATTTTCTGAAAATTTATTTCCAGTTGCACTATTAGGAAAACTAGGTAATTGAGGAATTGAATCATCTTTTTTAAATGAAGAATCAACACTTCGAGGTGGAGAATCAACAGAAGGAAAATCAGGTAATTCTGGCAATTCAGGAAGTTTATAATCACTAACACCTTTTTTAGGTTTCTTTTTATTCTTTCTTTTAAGCAATCCCATCTTTTTATATATAGATTTTAATATATATATGAGATAATATAGGTTTAAAAACTTTATTTTTTTAAAATATATAATAAAATAATCAAAAATTAATTTAATTTTAACAAAGATTTAAAAAACCTTTTTATTTACTTATCATAATCAAAAATTAAAATGACAAAAAAATTTCTAGAAGAAGTAATATCTATTGTTGTTGGAAAGCAATCAGAAGGAATAGTAGATTTATTAGACGGTAAAAAACATGTAAATGAATTTTTAATAGCAAAAAAATTAGATATAACAATAAATCAGACAAGAAACATACTTTATAAAATATCAGACCAAGGACTAGTAACATCAATAAGAAAAAAAGACAAGAAAAAAGGATGGTATACTTATTTTTGGAAAATAGAGGTTCTGAAATGTTTAGAATTTTTAAAACAAGAATTAGAAAAAAAAGCAAATCAATTAAAAAATCAAATAAAAAATAGAGAAACAAAAATATTCTATATTTGCGAAAGATGTAATATTGAAATGAATGAAGAAAAAGCAATGCTAAATGAATTTTCATGTCCAGAATGCGGAGATATATTTACGACAAAAGATTCTGAAAAATTATTAAAAGAAATGAAAAAGAATCTAGAAAAATTAGAAAACAAAATGATTGAAATTGATGAAGAAATAGAAAAAGAAAAATCAAGATTAAATAAAGCAAAAGAAAAAATAATTAAAAAAGAAGAAAAAGAAAAATCCGAAAAACGTGCAGTAAAAAGAGCAGAAGCAGCAAAAAAAAGAGCAGCTACTAAAAAGAAAAATGCTGATGAAAAAAAGAAAAAAACTAATAAAAAGAAAGTTTCAAAGAAAAAAGTAGAAAAGAAAAAAACTAATAAAAAGAAAGTTTCAAAGAAAAAAGTAGAAAAGAAAAA
>CAYURQ010000006.1:31856-46796 GCA_964447315.1 Candidatus Woesearchaeota archaeon | reverse complement strand
GACCCAGCTTTGCTGGAGATTCTTGAATCGAGGTCCTTTTCTAAGATCGAGAATACGTAATCTAAAGATTACATATAACGCCCCGACCGAATGGGAGAGCATCTAGACCAAAATCATGGGACTCTTTTTTTTCTGCTGATTTAATATGGTTTGTTGAAACTCTTTAACTTTTTAAAGATTGTCGGGGGAGAGTATATGGATTAAGAAAAAGAAGAGAACTTTATAGAAACATTTATAAAAATGATCTTCTTAATGTTATCTTATTGATAATCTTGTATCTTTTTGATAAAAAATTATCTATAGAAATGGCTTTTATTATTTATTAGTTAATAGTTTCCTGACTACTTGATAGTTTATGTAAAATTATTTAAATTTGATGCCTATGATTTTTTAATGGGAAAAGAGGTAAGAGTATTTTCTTATTTTTTAATCCTATTTTTGCTATTATTATCAATTCCAATGGTTTCATCAGCACAAACAAATATGACCTTAGAGTATGATGGAAATGGCAATTTAATTTCTGGTGATGGGAAATATAGAGAATATAATGAATTTAACCAACTTATAAGAATTTATAATGGAAGTACTAACGATTCTGATCAAATATTGGAAGAGTATGTTTATCACCCCACTGAAGATAGAATATTAGTAAAATATGTGCGTGAACCAGATGAGAATGATAAATATTATATTGAGGGGGCAGTAGTTTATTTTAATGATAATCTCAATAGAGAATATACAAATGTTAGAGGAACTCCTTTTGTTAATGATACTTATTATGTTTATGATGAAATTGAAATGGTTGGAGAAATAACAAAAAATGTTTCTTATCTTGGAAACGATTATCTTATTCTTAGAAAATTATACTATCACGGAGATCATTTGGGTAGTGTTTCTTTAATTACAAATGAATCTGGTTTATTAGAAGAAGATTCTTTTTATGGTCCTTATGGAGATGTTCTTGAAGGAGGGGATTTAAGTAGATATTCTTATGAAGGAAAAGAATTTAGTACTAACACAGAAGATTTTGATTATCATTTTAGGAAATATGACCCAGAGCTAATGATTTTTACACAACCTGATTCAATGATTCAGAATTTTTATGATCCTCAAACATTAAATAGATATTCTTTTGAAAGAAATAATCCTTATTCTTATGTTGATTCTGATGGAAAGACATTTGCGGATCCTTCAGATATTTTTGCTATAAATAATTTTAAATATGCCCCAAGATATGGGCGTCCAGAGGTTTTTTCTGATTTTGGTCAAGATTTAACTGAAACTTGGGAAAGTAATGAGTTTGCAATTTATCGTGGTCTTTGGGCTATGACTGGAAAACCAGGGTACGATGTGATTAAAGGAGGAATTGAATTGATGGCTTATGGTTCTGGAGAAGACCATCCTTTTGCGTCTCAAGATTTATTTGAATCCACAAAGGATGTAGTTTTTGGTTTTGGTAGCATTTTACTTTCTGTTGGAGGTATTGCTTTTGGAGGTGCTGTCGAATCAGTTTCTTTCTTGAATAGTGTTTATTCATTCTCTTCAGAATATGGTTTGGAAGTTCCTTCTTTTGATTCCATAAGCAATATGGGTTCTTCAATAGAATATGATCAATCCTCAAGTGTGTCATCTGGATCTGGTGGAAGCTTGGGATTTTCTTCAGCATTTACTTCCCCTAGTAAATCTACTTTTGGGGAAAGCAAAACCTTTTTTAATAATGTAAAGTCTACAGTTAGTAATGTATTCTCTAAAGCAAAGGATTTTTTTGGGAGGTTATTTGGAAGATGATTATTGGAGTGATAGTTCTTATTTTGGCAGTTGTTTTGGGTTACATCTTTTTTAGTGTTAAAAAGGAATTACAAGAAAATTATTATCGGAAAGATATAAAGATTTATCCGGGCTGGATTTTATTTTTTCTCCCTCTATTTATTCCAAAAGATTATTTTATAAAAGAGAAAATGTTCCAAGCTTATTTATTATATCTTTTCTCAATAATTTGTGGAGTTCTTTTTGTGTATTTACTGTATGTTTTGATTAAAGGAGGTTTATTCTAAATGAAAATGCATTATAACAAAAGAGATAATTTTGAAAAAAATAATTTCCTTAAGTTTACTTGTCTTTATTTGATTTTTTTTATCTTTTTATCTTTTAATGTTTCTTTTGTTTCCGCAATAAATGAATTTGATGAATATAAACCATATATTCACAATCCAAGTGTTGGAGATGTTCCAGAATTACAGGTGTTTGGGACTTATGAAACAGGTTTATTTGTTGGAGCAGGAACATATAATTATGAAATAACTGTTCCACAAGGAATAGGGGGATTACAACCTTATGTTTCTTTGTCTTATCATAGCCAAAATTATCTTGATGGAAAAGGGGTTTTAGGATCTGGATGGAGTTTAACAGAGAACTATATTGTGAGGCATGTTAATTACAGTTTAAGTGATACTTCTGATGATTATTTTATTCTTTCTTTGAATAATAATTTATTCAAGATTTTGTATAATGGAACTTCATTTAATTCAGAAATAAATCCTAGCCAACTAAAAATAAATAATCTAAGTATTTCTGGAAACCAATACTGGGAGATATTTACAATTGATGGAACAAAATATAGGTTTGGATATAATGATGATTCTCGTTTAGAATCTAATACTGGAAAGAGTTATGATTTGAAATGGAGTCTTGATTTAATTGAAGATGTCCATGGAAATAAAATCTTTTATAGATATAAAGAAGACCCTTATGCAGAGGATAAAGGAACAGTATATATATCTAACATAACCTATAATAACGATGAACTTAGATTAATTTCATTTGATTATGAGTCTAATGTTCGTCCAGATAAACGAGTTGTTTATGAACAAGGAAACCTTGTAAAACAAAGTAGAAGATTAAGTGAAATTTCTGTTTTCTTTAATAATTCTCTTGTAAGGAAATATGATTTGGATTATCTTTCAATAGGAAATGAAGATTCTATTTCTGCATTAGATAATATAACTTATATTGGTTCAGACGATTCTTCTTCTCTTGGAACAATTTACTTTGAATATTATGATGATGTTCAAGTATTTGATAATACAACTGGAAAATGGGAAGTCTCTTCTGACTTTAAATTTTCCTCTGAAAGCGAAATAGGAAAAGATTATGGAGTAAGATTATTGGATGTAAATAATGATGGATTTTATGATTTAATAAGAGGTAAACAAGGAGATCATGAAACTAGTCTGAATGATAAAACAAGTGGATGGATTATTTCTTCAATTTTTATTCTACCAAATTCTATTAATATCTCTGATGGAGACGGAGTTGATCAAGGAGTAAGATTCGAAGATGTTAATAGTGATGGATTTGTAGATATAATAGTTGCAAAGCAAGGTTCTTCTAGAGAAGTTTATATCAATAATGAAACTGGATGGGAATTAGATTCAAATTGGATTTTTCCTTTTGACTTTATTGATAATAGCAACGAGGATTTGGGGGTAAGATTGGTTGATTTTAATGGAGACGGGAAAGTAGATATTCTTAAATCAAAAGAATCCTCTGGAAAGGAAGCTTTCTTAAATAATGGAGCTGGTTGGGAAAATGTTTCTTCTATTTGGATTGTTCCAGAATACTTTGTGAATAGTGATGATAAAGACAATCAATTAAGATTATTAGATCTTAATAACGATGGTCTACCAGATTTGATTAAAGGAGGGGAACCAGGAAATGCTTGGTTTAACACAGGTCTCGGATGGGTTGAAAGATCTGAATATTCTCCTAATCTGCAATTTTCTGATTATGATGGAGAAAGACCTGATTTAGGGGTTAGGTTTATGGATATAAATGGAGATGGTTTAGTTGATATGCTTCAAAATTTCTTAAGTAATGTAACAATAGAAGACTTAAATGAAACTTGCTATAATGAAACAAATAGTACAGAGAATTGTACTACCTATTCTTATAATGTGACTTTCTCTACAAATACAAATATAAATAATGGAAGTGGGTGGGTTGCAGGACAAGGATGGTTAAGTCCAGAAAGATTTACCTCTGAAGGACATAATATTGGTAGAAGAATAGCCGATGTTAATGGAGATGGATATTCTGATATTATTGTAGCATATCAAGATTCTTCTTTCGAGAAAGTAACTCATATAAGAAATGCTACTAGTTCATTCTTGTTGAAGAAGGTCACCAATATTTATGGAGGGGAGATAGAAATAAATTATAATCAATCCACTTTAACAGATAATGAATTAGGATTTAATATTTGGGTGGTTGCTAATACTTTATTTAATAATTCTATTTCTGGAGAGTTGGGTATTAACTCTATCCACTCTTATTTGTACAGGGATGGATTATTTGATTATTCTAGAAAAGAGTTTAGAGGATTTGGAGAAGTTAATGAAACTTTACCAGATAATTCTTCTATTTTCCATATTTTCTATCAAGATGCTGTTTTAAAGGGAAGAGAAAATGAGAGGATTATTTATTCTGAATTAGGTGATCTTTTGAAAAAGGAACTTAATTTCTTTAGCTATTCTGATAATAATGATATCACATTGGATTTCTCTACTAATGAAATTTATGATGGAGAATCAATACCCTTTGTGACAAATGTAACCTTTGAATACGATTTATATGGAAATTTAAGGAGATTAAATAATTTGGGAGATGTTGGTACTTCTGGAGATGAAATATATGAATCTATTGATTACTTTTATAATAATGGTGAATTTATATTAAACAAAGTTGCTAATACTACGCTTTATGAATCAGATAATTCAACTGTTGTAAGACAAACTTATTATTTTTATGATAATTTATCTTCTGGAGTTAATAAAGGTGATTTAACTAAGGTTGAATATTATAATGATAATGGAGCAAACCCTGAAATGAATTATATTTATGATTCTTATGGAAATTTAATTTCTCAAATTAATCCTTTAGGATATTCTTCTTATTATGAATATGACCCTACAAACACATTTAGAATAAAAGAGACAAATCCATTGGGACATGTTGTAGAATATGGTTATGATTTTCGATTTGGAACTTTAAATTACGAGGAAAGAGATGAGATGAATAAAACCTTGGAGTATGATATTTTTGGAAGAATTTCTAAAGAGGCAATTTTTCCAGATAATTTGGATTATCCTACAGTAAATTATACTTATAATATGGATGGAACCTCTCCAGAATATGTTCAACTTGAGACAAGAATAAATGGTTCAGATTATTCTGAAGATATCTTTGTTTATGATGGATTTGGAAATATGATTCAAACAAGAACAATGTTTAATTCAGGAATACAAATTGTTAAAAATTATTTTTATGATGGATTATTTAGAATAAATGAAGAAATGAATCCTTATTTTGAAGCTTATTCTTCAACATTTGTCTCTCCTTCAAGTGAATCTAAAATCTTTTATGAGTATGATGGTCTTGGAAGAGTAGCCAATATAACTAAACAAGATGGAAACAGCACTTTAATTAAATTTAATAAAACAAAAATAACACAATCAAATGAAAAAGGAGAAGAAATTGATTATATTATTGATGCCCATGGAAGAATAGTTGAAATAAGAGAACATAATGGAGAGAGTATTTACAATACAACTTACTCTTATAGAAATGATGGCAATTTAATAAACATCACGGACTCTCTTGAAAATATCTTTTTATTCGGCTATGACAGTTTAGGAAGAAGAATTAGCTTTGATGATCCAAACATGGAACCCTGGAATTATTACTATGATTTAAATGGAAACTTGATTAATCAAACAGATGGGAGAAATATAACCACTTATTTAACCTATGATGAATTAAATAGGGTTACTCAAAAGTATTCTTCTGGAGAAACAAATATTACTTTTGCTTATGATGAAGATATTAATGGGACTTTAAGCGAAATAACTCTTAATGCAAGATATTTCTATCCTATTTATTACAAATATTCTTATGATAATAGGTTAAGAGTTAAATGGGAAAATATGTCAATGCATGTAAAACAAAATCATCCTGCAGGAAGAGAGTGGATTAATATTTCATTGGATTATGATTCACAAGATAGAATTCTGAATATGTATTTTCCTAATCAAACTTTGTCTTATGAATATAATGAAATCGGAAAACTACAAAACATAGAAGGATTTTTATCTCAAATTAATTATAATGAATTTGGAAAGATTAAAAATAAAACTTATGAGAATTCTTTAATAAATGAGATTAGTTATGATTCTTTGGGAAGAGTTTCAAATATAGAAATTGATGGACTTCAAAGTCTTGAATATAATTATGATGAGGTTGGAAATGTAAATTTAATTAATGATACTGAAAATTCTAAAGTCTATAGGATGGCTTATGATTCTTTAAATAGATTAACAGAAACAATAATTTATAATTATTTAACAAAAGAACATGAAAAATTTTCCTATGTTTTTGATTCTATTGGAAATGTTTTAAGTAGGTTTACTGATACAGAGGAAACTATTTTTTCTTATGGTGAAGAAGCTCACATACCAATAAATGTTAATTATTCTGATAGAAATTCGGGTAGATTAGAATTAAATAATTCATATCCTTTAAGTGATATAAATGTTAATAAGAATGAATTCTTTAATTACACTTTAGATGTTTGTTGTAGGGATAATGATTGTTGGGGAGTAGATGTTTACTTAGATCCTTTAGATGAAGGATTTACACCAACTACTGAAACACATTGTAATGAGAATGGGGTTTGTAATAAAATAATTTATTCTGGAACAAGATTTGTATTAGAAGATAATGAATGGAAGAAGGTAGAAAATGCAAGAAGTCTTAAAGGAGTTTTCTTAGTAAATATTGATGAAGATCCTAAATTTCCTTTAGAAGTATTGGATTATAACTTAACTTCAATAACTTTGAAATTAGGTATTGAATCTAATTTAAGAATTTCTCCAATTCCATTAAAAGTTTATAATAAAGAAAGTGGAGAGAAACCAATTAATTTAGAAGGGAATGTAATAAATAAAGATTTAAATATCAAATTAAAAGATAAAGATGATTTTGAAATTTTAACTATTGACTTATTAGATACAGAAGAAAATATTTTAACTCAAGAAATTAAATGGGGGGATGCTTCAACAATTGTAACTGTTTATGATACAAATAGTGGAAATCTTGGGGATGCTTATATAAATGAGGATACTCCAAATTCTAATTATGGAAGCAATACGGCATTAAATGTTGAAAATTATTCTGGAGAAGATATACATTCTTTAATAAAATTTAATTTATCTCATTTATCTGATAAGGCTGTAGTTGAGGATGCAAAGTTGAATTTATATTTGGATTACAATTATTTGGACAGTGGTGAGTCTTATAATGTTTCAATTTATAGAATTTATGATAATTATTCTTGGAATGAAAATTCTATTACTTGGAACAATGGTCCAAGTCTAAATGATTTTGATATTTCTCCTTTAGATTCTAATTATCTAACAGGGGGGACTGGAAGACCTCAAGATGTATATATTGCTTGGGACGTAACTTCTGTTGTTAAAAATAAAAGAGATAATGAATCATTTTATCTAATCGCACATGAAAACCAAGGAGGAAACTCTTATGATTATCTTAAATTCAGCTCAAAAGAAGATGTATCTACTGAGAGACCTTATTTGAATGTAACATATTTTTTAAAAGGAATAGTTTCTAATGATGTTGGAGAAACTCCATTTTATACAAATATTTCTAATCCTTATTATTTAGATCTTGAAGAAGATCAATGTGAAAAAATAATCTGGCATGTGAATGCAACTGGAGAAGAAAGAGAATATATTTTCTTTGCCTTTGCTAACAAATCTTATGATGGAAGTCTGTACACAGAATCAGAGTTAGTAGATATAAGTATAGTTTAATTATAGAGCCACTTGCCCATAGATATATATTATGCCGACTGACTGTTGGTGGCTCTTTTAGAAATTTGACCGACGAGCATACTCTTAAAAACCACGAAAAATCCTGAGAAACGCGAGTCCTATTTTTGAGGAATTTTTGTTAATTTTATGAGCTTATTTAATCTTTGTTTTACATATCTTTTATCAACAGAGTCACCAAATTCTTTGAACTTCTTAACAAACTTTCTTTTTGTTACAACAAAAAACCACTTGTCATAGTTTTCATTTAGCAATTTTACTTTTTCTTTTAGATTTTTTACTTTAGAAAAAGCAGAACCTGTTTCAATTTCAATTGCATATTTTTTATTCCTGATTTTAAAAACAATATCTGGTTTTTTTGTCACATACAATTTAACTTTAATCCCATTTTTCTCTAAAAATTCTGAAATATTATAAACCATAAAGTGATGAGTTAAACTTTCATTATGTCTTGGCAACAAAAGAAACTTTTGCATTTCATCATTTAAGATATTTTTGTATTTTGCAATTAAATATCCTTTTGAAATAAGATATTCTATTTCATCTTCATTCAAATCTTTTTCTCTAAAATATCTTTCATCTTCATCAACTCTTATGATTACAGTTCTTCCAACTTTTCCAGAAAATGAATCTCTTGTTACACAACCACCTCCACTTTTGATTTTAAATTTCCCATAAGCTCTAGAATTGTTTTCATTTGCTTTTTCATATACTCATTATCTTCACTTAGAAACTTAACTTCTTGCTCAGATTTTGCTAATCTTTTTTCTATCTCTGTCTTAGTAACATCAATTAACAAATCATCTTCAGAAATTGTATCTTTCATTCCCAACATCTCAGAATAATAATGAATCTTATCTGATTTTTTCCAACCAAACCTATATTTCAAAGCGCTTTCAGATTTATACCTTGGCAACCAATAACAACATGAACAATGCCTAAAATCATACATAGATAATCTGGAATAATATTTTCCTGCTTCACTCATTCCATTTCCTAAAACCTTCAAAGCTAGATTTTTAAGATATCTATTCACAACAGTTGGATTTATTGGAAATAATTGATCTTCTGGCTTTAAATTATTTTCTTCAATATAATCTTTAATCATTTTAGAACAAATCATTAATTTAATTCTTCTTCCAAAAGTCTTAGAGATTTCTTCTCTTATTTGCAATTCAGTGTAATTATTAAACAAATCTCCAACCTTAATGTTAATTAACTCAGTTGGAGCTCTAATTCCTGTATCAAATAAGAACATAATTAAAATTCTATATTTGTCTCCTGCTTTTTCATATAGCTTTTTAACTTGTTTTTCTGTCAAATAAACCCATTTTGGTTTATTTGCATGAGTATTTAAGTCCAAAGTAATATCCTTAATTTCTATTCCTTGTTTTCTGGAAACTTTTTGATACCAATGCCAAAATGCTTTGAATATTTTAACATAGCTATTAACCCCCATGAAATTTTGTCCATCTTTTCTTTTTATTAAACCTTTTTCCATGTCTGAAAAGAATTGAAATAGCTGTTCCTCTTTAATTTCCGTTATAGACCCCAAATTAAAGGTTGTGTTAAACTTTTTCGAGAAGAATATAAGTTTGTCCTTTAATGTGTTTAATCTATTATATCCTCGCGAACCTTTAACACTAACTGAAGAAATATTAACACCAATCTCCATATCATTAAGGTATTTTAATATAATTTCTGAATTTTCTTTACTTATTTCTGGAATTCCTGATTCTTCTGCTTTTCTTTTCCATTTAAGATATCTTTCTTTATGTTTATATGGATCTATCTTCATATTCGTCTTGGATTTTTCTTTTTTTAATTTGTTTTGGATAAATCTTGAACAAAAAGAGTCTCATTAAATTGGCCTATAAAGTATTACGCCCCGACCGAGATTCGAACTCGGGTCACCACCGTTCTCCATCACCTCTTAGAAATTAGGAGGTGATAAATCGTTATCGCCTGCCTTAGAGAAGGCTAGAGTTATTATCTCAACGACTAAACTCTGGCTATTTGAGAGGGTGGCATACTTGGCCTCTGTACTATCGGGGCATTTTTTGCGTGTGTTAAATTATTTCTTGGATTATTTAAATATATTTATAAAATACTTATTCTTTTATTATTTATCCGAAATAAAAAAGGGGTAGAGCTCGCAATAAATTCAATGGTTGTTATTATTCTTGGTTTAGCTGTTTTGGTTTTTGGACTGATTTTCACTAAAAATGTTATGTGTAAAGGAATGAAAGGTGTTGATTCAATAAGTGATTTTACTAAATCTGAAATTGATAGGCTTTAGTGGGAGCAACAAAGTAATGTTCTTGTTAAAGAAAAAACAAATGAAATTCAAATAGGTATCTATTATGGGGTTGGTTTTGTTATTACAAATGAAGATAAAGATTCCAATAGCGATTTTAGATATGATGTTAGGGTTTTAGATTTAGGAGATTGTGGTATTTCTGAAAGAGAAGCAGAAAGTTATATTGTTACTGGTAAAAGTGCTATTATTAATATTGCTCTTGGAAAAGATTATGTGGAAAGAATTGAATTTAATATTCCCAGAAGCGCTTCTGAATGTAGTTTAAAATATGAAGTAAGAGTTGAAAATGAAGGGGAATATAGCCCTGCCAGGATTCGAACTGAAAACCACCTGCGGGTTTTCTATCCTGCAACCATCGAATCCTTTGGAAACATAGCCCTGCCAGGATTCGAACCTGGGTCACAACCTCCAGAGGGTCGTATACTTGACCACTATACTACAGGGCTTTTTTTATTCTATTAATTTTTACTTTGGGGTTTATATAAATCTTTTTATACTCGTATTTCTTTATTTAATTAAGAGGAAGGAAAAGAGAAGAAATGATAATAGGAACAACACTTTTAATTGTAGGAATATTGATTGTAGGAATTTGGATTATTATTGAATTTAAAAGATTTAGGCATAAATTATTAGCTATTTTTTTAATACTTCTTATTGTTTTTACTTATGTTAGTTTTTTAGTTACATTAAAGGGAAAAGATATTGATTTTAAATCAATTGATGGTATTAAGACTGCAGGAACTTTATATTTTTCTTGGCTAGGATCTGTTTTTAGTAATGTTAAAACTATTACAACTAATGCAATAAGAATGGATTGGAGTGCAAATGAATCCATGGCCAATAAATCTTTGGCTCCTAGAGAACTCCCAGATTTGCCTGAAATAGTAAATGGTGCGGTAGAGTAATATTTAAAAACTATTAATTCTTATATATTTTATTAAGATGGCAGCTAAAAAAAAGGTGACAAAGAAAAAAACTTCTAAGAAGAAAATTACAAAAAAGAAGACACCTGTAAAAAAGAAATCTTCTGTAAAAGCACCTGTTAAGAAAAAAAGTGTTTCAAAGAAAAAAACAGTAAAAAGAAATTCTCAATATCCAAGAAAAATAAGAGCAACACCAAGAAAATTTAGGATTGTTGTTAAGAATTTAATTCTTTTCTTGATTTTATCGCTGTTATCCTTTTTATTATATTTTGTTTCAAATAATTCTTTGTACAGAGACTTTTTTTACTTATTATTCTGGATTTTAGGATTAATTTTTATTGCGTTCTTTATTAGTTTACTTGTATTAGTTTTTCTTAAAGTATTGAGTAAATAATTAAATTTATTAAATATATTTTTTAATATAAAGCCTGAACTGAGATTCGAACTCAGGGCCTCTACATTACCAATGTAGTGTTCTACCAACTGAACTATCCAGGCATTATTTTATTTTCTATTCAATTAAATTTATAAAACCTCTTTCTTAATGATTTTGATGACAAAAGAAAAACTAAATGAAAATAAAGATTCTTTAGAAGATTTGAAGAAAGAATATCTTAAATTACAAAAAAAGTATTCTTTACCTGGTTTTAAAGAAATGAACGAAGATTTTGGTATTGAGAAAGTTGTTGATTTTCAAGGAGAGCTTTTAATTAGGGAAATAAGAAGATTTATTGGAGATAAAATTGCAAATTATATGAGGTTAGTTGAAAATTTGATTAATCCTGTTAATGTCCCTATTTTTGTTTTTTCAATGGTTAAATCTATCGATGAAAATGATAAAAATGCTTTATCAGAAATATATAAAAAATTTGGAGAAATTGAAATTGATTTAATTTCAATTGATTTAGATTATTCAGAAAAAAAAGAAGCAGATTTTATTGAAAATTCTTTTGAAATCTGGCAAATAATTAAGAAAGATTTAATGAAAATTCTTGATAAAATTAAATCAAGTCAAGAAGATAAACCAAAAAGTAATGAGAAAAATTATTTTAGTTAAATCTTGTTATTATTAAAATCAATTAAATTAAAAAACCCTTTTTTACTAAGTATTTTATGAATAATCAAAAAAGAGGAAGGCCTATACCTAGGGGAAGGCCACCTGCAAGAGGATATTATAAACCAAGACCTGTTCCTAGAATTCCTGGAAGGCCCTTGCCTAGACCAAGACCTCCTGGAAGACCTTTTCCATTAGGAAAACCCTTGCCTAGAG
The DNA here is from genome assembly GCA_964447315.1 of Candidatus Woesearchaeota archaeon. GTDB lineage: Archaea > Nanobdellota > Nanobdellia > Pacearchaeales > GW2011-AR1 > MWBV01. The sequence continues at coordinate 34,379 of CAYURQ010000006.1, read as the reverse complement.
GTCCACGAAATTCTGCTAATAAAAAGAAAAAAATCCCAACTCCAATTATAATTGGATTAGGAGCTATTGTTTTAATTTTTTTAATTATTATTCTTTGGATAAATGTTTTTTCTGATAATGATCCAGAACCTGAGCCAGTAACTCCTGGAGAACCTTTGGAAATTAAAATCCTAGAAGCTCTTGTAGAAGGAGATTTAGTGAGTGTTAATTTAGATATTCAAATAAACGATGAACTTTTAGATTCTATTAGATTTGTTATAGAAGGAGAAGGTGAACAAGAAATATTTGTTGAAGATTATATTTCAGGCTCTGTTACTGAAAGAAAGTATTTTTTTAATCTTAATAAAATAACTCCTGAAAATGTAGATAAAGTTTCGGTTATACCAATAACAAAAGATTCAGAAGGAATAACTCAATCAGGATCTGTTGAAGATGTTTATTTTTTTATTTCTTCAGAACCTAATATTGGAGATAATGACCAAGATATTATTGATTCAAATATTGTAAATGATGATTTATATGATAATTATAATTTTCAAGGAGAAGTAAATGATAGTTATGAGTTAAATACTACTGTAGAGGATAATGATTCTTTAGTAAATGATTCTTTAGTAAATGATTCTTTTATGGTTTGTATTAATCATTATAGTTATAATTGTTATAATGGAAATGTTTATTGGTATGATAGTTGTGATCAATTAGAAGAAATAAAAGATAGTTGTGATTATAATGAAATTTGTTATTTAGGTGAATGTATTAATTGGGAGAATGAGCCAGACCCTGAACCTGATCCTGAACCTGACCCAGAACCTCAAGGTCCTGATTGTGGAAATAATATCAAGGAATATGGTGAATACTGCGATGGAAGTGATTTAAATGGAGAAGATTGTTTAAGTTTTGGTTATGATTCTGGAAATTTATTATGTAATGCTTATTGTTCTTTTGATATTTCTGGTTGTTATAATGAAAATGCTGGAGAAGATCCTGAATGTACTTTGACTTCAACTTATTATTGTTATAATGGTGATGTTTGGTTTTATGATTCTTGTGGATCTGCTTCTCAGGTAAAGCAAGAATGTTCTGCTCAAGAATCTTGTGTTGTTGATGAATGTGTTAGTACTTGTGATTCTCAAGCTTCAAGCAAATGTTATAATGGTGATGTTTATTGGTATAATTCTTGTAATATTAGAGAGGAAATAAGATACGATTGTACTTCATCTCAAACTTGCCTTAATGGTCAATGTGTTGATCCTGAGCCTGACCCTGAACCTTGGGAAACAGGAATTGTTTCTTGGTGGAGTTTTAATACAAATGCAAATGATGATAAAGGCAGTAACCATGGAATTGTCAATGGAGCAACACACACAAGTTCTGGATGTAAATTTTCTGGATGCTATTATTTTGATGGTAACAATGATTATATTGATGTTGGTGATTTTTCAATGCCTGGAGATAAATTAACAATTTCTGCATGGGTAAAATGGGAAGCAAGTAGTTTTGATTTAGACCCAAGAATTATTTCTAAAGCACATGGTTCAGAAACAAATGAACATGTATTTTTACTTGGATTAGATGATTCTTCTTTAACATCAGCAGATTATAGATTTAGGCTGACTGCTGGAGGAAGTACAATTAGTTATAATGCAGGAAGTTCTGGTATTGATAATTCTTGGCACCATATTGTTGGAGTATATGATGGTTCAACAGTGAGGATTTATGTTGATAAAATCCTTGTTGGTTCAACTTCTAAATCAGGTAATTTACAAACAAATAATGATAAAGTTAATATTGGGAGAAATCCTGTTGTAACAGATGGCACTGGAAGATATTGGAATGGTAGATTAGATGAAATAATGATTTGGAACAGGGCATTGAGTTCTTCTGAAATTTCTGATATTTATCATTATTTCTGATTAAATAAAAATTTAAATAAGTATTTTACTTTAAAAAAAAGTAAAAGATGGTGTATAAAAAGTATATAAAAAGAAATGGTAAAGTTTATGGTCCTTATATTTATCATAGTAAAAGAGTTGATGGAAAAGTTGTTTCAGAATATCGTGGAGGAATAAAAAAACCAAAAAATTATAAAAATTTTATTTTGATATTTGGAGCAGTCTTTATTGTTGTATTATTTTTAGCTTTGATTATTTTTTCTGAAAGGCCTGTTTCTGGACAGGCAACTCTTGACTTAAATGCAGATTATAAGCCTGGAGAGCTTTTTAAAGGAAAATTAGATTTAAATTTAAAAAAAGGTGAGTTTATTCCTGCTGATTCTAAAGTAGTTTTTGAAAATAATGGTGATAAAAAAGAATTTTTTCTTAATGAAGTTGTTTTAGAAAGTCCTTCTCAAGGAGATTTTTTTATAGAGAATAAAAATATTCAAGGTTCTGGACAAGGATATGGTGAGCAAGGATTTTCTAATGATTATGAAGAGGTTTTTTTTCAGTTAAATATTTACAAAGAAGAAAGTACTGAAATAGTTTCAGGAGGAGGTTTAGATGGTGATCAAAATCCTGAACCTGT
>CAYURQ010000006.1:25891-31756 GCA_964447315.1 Candidatus Woesearchaeota archaeon | reverse complement strand
TGAAGAAGAAATTGTTGAAGAAGAAATTGTTGAAGAAGAAATTGTTGAAGAAGAAATTGTTGAAGAAGAACTTGTTGAAGAAGAACCTGTTGAAGAAGAAATTGTTGAAGAAGAAATTGTTGAAGAAGAACCTGTTGAAGAAGAAATTGTTGAAGAAGAACCTGTTGAAGAAGAACCTGTTGAAGAAGAACCTGTTGAAGAATCTTCAGTAACAGGAAATTTTTTAGTAAGACTAACTAATTTATTTTTAGGATTAGGACCTACAGGGCAAGTTTCACTTGAATTAGAAAAAAAAGTTCAGGGAAAAGTTAAATTTGGGGAAGAATTTATTTATGAATTAAGTCCAGGTGAAACTGCTGAACTTGAGCCTTTAAGTGTTAAAACTAGTTCTGGAAATGAATTACAAGATAATGAAATTGATTTTAAAATACAAGATAATAAAGTAATTGTTACAACAAATTATGATAAAAGAAAAAAAGGATATGGTCAGGAATTTTTAAGAGAGGAAATTAAACAAGTTTCTGTTAATTTAGAAGATCTTTCTTTAGAATTTTCAGAAGGAAATTTAAATATTAAAATTATTTATCAAGATTCAGAAATTTTAGTTTTAGAAAGTTCTTTAAATGAAGGAGAAATCCTTGCTCAAGGAGAAATTCAAGAATCAGAAATAGATTTAAATCAAACAATAAATGATTCTTTTATTAATGAAACAATTATAAATGATACATTAAATTTCAATCAAACTGAATTAAATCAATCGCAATTTAATGATACATTATTAAATGAAACCAATCAAACTGAGATAAATAAAACAATCACAAATCAAACAATAAATGAAACTTTTTATATTTCTAGTATAAACCCTTTAAGTATTCAAGAAAAAGCAATTCTTTTGAGTAATTTTGGTAATGCTCCTATAGAAGTTACTAAATCTGAGATTTTTAATGATAGATTAATTATTGGTTATAAAATAGGTTTTTATGAAGTTGAATTTTCTTATGATTCAGATATAAGTTTAGATCTTTTACAAAGAGTTATGGAAAATGATAGAATTACTTGGTTAAGAGATTTATCCAGAAATTTTGATGAAAAACAAACTTCTGGAATTGAATTTGATTTAGGAAATTTAACTAATAATAGCTTAGATAATTTAACTTTAAAAGGTATTTAATTTATTAAATATTTTTTATTTTTTATAAGAAATAGGTTCTGGTGCCTTTGTTGATATTTGTGGTGCTTGCGGAGGATTATTTGAATATAATGGGGCATTTGGTGAGGAAATCATTGGGGGTTGCGTTGGTTTTTTCATTTTCTTTATTAAAAATTTAGAACCAACAATTTCTGAAACAACTGCTAACAATATTAATTTTCCATAAACTACTTTATAAATTCCCTCAGATACTGGTATTTTTGTTAATTCAGAAAACTTATTTATTAAATCATCAATTTCTTTTTTTGTTAATCTCATTTCTGTTCTTTGTTCACCCATTATTCCTCTAACTAGAATTTCTTCATTTTCTCCTGGGCATTCAATTGCATCAACATTTGGATCTTGCAGTAAAATATCTATTTTATTCCCAAATTCGTCTTTCTCATCAATAGGTATTGGTTTTAAATATCCAAATCTTTCAGGAAGTCTTGTTTCAGGAACATTTAATTTTAGTCTTTCAAAATTTTGATTTCTTCTTTGCTCTATTAATTTTCTTGATTGTTCTCTTTGAAGTATTTGTTGTCTTAATTTTTGTTCTTGTATTTGTTCTTGTATTTTTTTATTTCTTTGTTCTTGTATTTTTTTTACATTTACTGGGGATTTAGGTTTTTCATTTATTTTTTCTTTATATGAATCTTTATCTTTTTCAACAATTGTTTGAAGTTTTGCAATAGAAACAGGCCCTGAATTAATTATTAATTCTTTTGTGAAAGTTCTAAATATAAGTATTCCTAACTCCTTTCTTCTTAATTTTTGTTGTGTTTCACTCATTTTTGCTCTTGAGTTTTTGAAGAAATAGATTTCTTATATTCATCTTCCTTACTATGTTTTTTTACTAGAGGTTTTTTAATCTGAGGTGGATTCAATTGAACTGACATTGCTTCTTGGAATGCTTGAGAAGGAGGTATTGCTCTTGGTGGGGGTAAAGGTCTTTTCTGTGGAGCAGTTGGTACTTGTGCTATAATTGGAGGTAATGGCTCAACAATATCTTGAGACATTATACTTTCTTCTATTTTTTCATTCATTAATGTTAATCCACGGGCAAGTGTTTTATTTTGATTTAATATTCCTTCAATCTTTTCAAGTACCTTTTTATTATCTTTATTGCTTTTTTCTAATTCAAAATCCTTTTCAGCTAGTGATTTAGCAGATAATTCAAATAATTCAAGAAGTTTTGATATTTGTCCTGTTAAATTGTCAAATTTCAATGAAAGATTTGTCATTACTTTTTGTAATGAAACAAAATTTTCTACAAGAATCTTTTCAACATTGTTTTCTAATCGAACTTCTATTTTTTTTGGTATGATTGTTTTAGAAGGGGTTTTTTTCTTTTTAGAACTTGATTTTTTCTTTGTTGATTTCTTTTTAGAACTTGATTTTTTCTTAGAAGTCTTTTTTTTGCTTGGTTTTTCTATAACTTCACGTATAACTGTTTCATGCACCTTCTTTTTTTCAGCCATGATTTTATTAATAATTTGTTATTTATAAATGTTAAGAAATTGTTCTTATGCTACGTATTTAATGATATTTTTGTATTTAATGGTTTATTCTATTAATAATTAAATAATAAACCCTTTTTATAGAGGTTTTTTGTTTGTGATAATTTTTATTTTATGTTTTTTTTAATTATGATTTTATTGTAATTTACCTTCTTGAAACTCTTTTTTTTCTTTTTCAATAGCTTGGATATCTTGTTCTACATCTTTTTCATTGTCATTTTTTGATTCTTCTTTAATTTCTTGTGTTTCTTGGTCTTCAACTATTTGAATTTTATCTTTTTCTTGAGCAGCTTTATTTTTTTCATATTGTCTTGGTTCTTTATCTGTTCCTTTAATGAATTTATTTTCTAATTCTAATACATAATCAGAAATATCTTTTGCAACATCCGCATTTACGCTTATGCTATCAATACCATTCTTAACTAAATGTTCTACCATTTCTTTTTTACTTCCTGATTGTCCACAAATACTTGTTTCCACTCCATACCTTTTACAAACGCGGATTACATAAGCTATTTGGTATAAAATTGCAGGGTGCATTTCGTTGTACAAATGTTGTACTTTTTCATTTCCTCTGTCTAATGCAAGCATGTATTGCGTTAAGTCATTGGTTCCAAAGGAAATAAATTCAATTCCCTCTTCACATAAATCTTTGATTATTTGTACTGCAGCAGGAGTTTCAACCATTACTCCAACTTTTGCTTGGTTGAATCCAATTTCTTTAAGATGTTTTTTTACTTCTCTTACTTCTTCAACTAAGATAACTTGTGGTAAAATTAATCCTACTTTTATTCCTTTGTCTTCAGCAGCTCTTTTTAACCCACGCAGTTCTGCTTGAAGTATTTCTGGTTTTAAAATGCTGTATCTTATTCCATGAAGTCCTAACATTGGATTTGCTTCATCTTTTTCAGGAGCTCCTTCGAGATTTGAATATTCATCACTTCTTATATCAGAAGTTCTTACCCAAACTTCTTTGAAGTATTCTCCAATTCCAGAAATTCCTTTGTAAATAATATCTTCATAAGGTTTCATATTTCCTTTTTTTAAGAAATATTCTGGATGTTTTCCTGATTCAGCAATTATTCCTTCCATTCTTGTTAAACCAACTGCACTAACTCCTGTTTTTGCTGCACGTTCGGCAAATGTCGGTAAATCAACAATAACTTTTACATGTGTTTTAGTTTGGGCTGTTACTTTTTGAACTTCTTTTTTTTCTGTTTCTGCTAATTTTCCTTTGTAAATTTTTCCATGGTAACCATCTACTGTAATTATTTCTCCTTCTTTTAGTTTAGTAGTTGCTTCTCTTGTTCCAACAATACATGCAATTCCCATTTCTCTTGATACTATTGCTGCATGAGCTGTTAGACCTCCTTCATCTGTAATTATTGCAGAAGATTTTTGCATTGATACTACCATATCAGGATTTGTCATTTTTGTAACTAATACATCTCCTTTCTTTATTTTATCTAAATCTTTTAAATCTTCAATTATTTTTACTGTTCCTGATGCAACTCCTGGAGAAGCTGCTAATCCAGTTAAAATTGGTTGTCCTTGTAATTCTTTGGCTTCTCCTTTTACAGACCTTTTCCCAATTGTTGTAATTGGTCTTGTTTGAACAATAAATATTTCGTTATTTTCAATTGCAAATTCAGAATCTTGAGGTTTTTTATAATGGTCTTCTAATTTCATTGCAATTTCTGCTAGTTTTGTCATTTCATGGTTTTTTAGTACTTGATGTTTTGATTTTTCTTCTGTTAATTTTATTGTTGTTCCATTTCCAGCAGAATCTCTTGTCATTGCTATTTTTTTATCTTCAATAACTTTGTCAAGAATCTGAAGACTTCTTGAAATTTCATATTTGTCTGGAGTTATTCTTCCTGATACTATTCCTTCACCAAGACCCCAGACAGCCTCTAAAATTATGTTATCTGAATCATAAGATGGATCTTGTGAAAACATTACTCCTGATTTTGCTGAATCAATCATTTTTTGAACTACTACAGCAAGGTGTGCTTCTTCGTGTTTGAATCCTTGTTTATTTCTGTAATATGTAGCTCTTGTTGTAAATAAAGAAGCAAAACATTTTTTTACATGGTTTATAAGGCTTGCATTCCCTTTAATATTTAAATAAGTATCTTGTTGTCCTGCAAAACTTGCTTCTGCTAAGTCTTCTGTTGTGGCTGAACTACGAACTGCAATAAATATTGGTTCAGATGAATTTCTTAGAATATCTAGTGCAGAACCTTTTGCTGTATCTAAGTTAGCGGCTCCAAGATGTTCGTAAGATTCAATAATTTCATCTTCCATTTCTTTGGGCATTTTTGCATCTTCTATTAAAGTACGAACTTGCTTTGTTTTTTCTTGTAATTGTTTTGTATCTTCGTAATCAAATCCACTTAATATTTCTTTTATTTTGTCATCAATATCTGCTTTCTTAATGAAATAATCATAAGCTTGTGCTGTAATTACAAATCCTGGAGGCACTGGAACATCTAAATTATAAATTTCACCTAAATTAGCACCTTTACCTCCGGCAATAGGTCCAGAATCTTTATTTAACTCAGAAAACCATTTTATAAAATCAATTTTTTCTTTTTTTGCCTCTTTTTTATTTACCATGTATTGAAAAGTTAAAATGTATTAATAAATGTTTTTATGCTGAAATAGCATCTACAGGACAATTATCTATTGCTTCTTGAATACATTTTTCATTATTTTTTGCGCTTTTTTTTACATGAGATTTTCCATCTTCTTTCATTTCAAAAACTTCTGAACAAGTAGATGCACAAGCGCCACATCCAATGCATGTTTCTTTGTCAACTTTTACCATCTTTTAATATAATTTTTGGGGTTTAATAAACTTTTCTGAATATTAATATACCTAATAAGATAGTTTTATAAATAAAATAATCTTTTATTGATTACAATGATTGGATTAATTATTGGAATAGGAATTATAGTATTGTTAGGAATTATTTTTGGTGGGTACTATAACAGATTTACTGTTTTAACAAATAGAATTGAGAATTCTTTAGGACAAATTGATGTTCAATTGAAAAGAAGAGCAGATTTAATTCCTAATTTAGTTGATACTGTTAAGGGATTTGCAAAGCATGAAAAACTTGCAATTAAAGCTGTAACTGATGCTCGTAAAGC
>CAYURQ010000006.1:0-25881 GCA_964447315.1 Candidatus Woesearchaeota archaeon | reverse complement strand
ACTATTTTTGCAATTGCAGAAGGTTATCCTGATTTAAAGGCTAATCAAAATTTCTTGGAACTACAGAAAGAATTAACAGCTACTGAAGATAAAGTTGCATATGCTAGACAATTTTACAATGATTCAATTTTAAGTTATAATAACAAATGTAAAACTTTCCCTGGAAATGTTTTTGCAGGAATGTTTGGATTTAAACCAAAAGATTATTTGAAGATTGCAGAAGCTGAAAGGAAACTTCCTAAGGTGGAATTTGATTAAATTCTTTAAATTAAATCTTTGAATTTTCCAAAATCATAAATTTTATGTTTTCCAACAATGAATGTATTGAATGATTTTAATTTATTTATTGGAATTATTTGATTTTTTACTTTTCTTTCTATTGAATCATCAAAATTTATTCCTTGTGTTAAACTGAGAAAACTAGGAACAACAATTATATCTTTTCTTTTATACTTTCCTATTAAAAAACACTTGAATTTTTCTCTTTTGATTCCTTTTGGGTCTTTTAGATTAACAGCCGGATGAATATGTCCTATTACAATTGTTTTTATTTTTTTATTTTTGAATAATTCTTCATAGGTTTTATCTCCATGGGTAAATGCTATTTCATCTTCAATATGAAAATCATGAAGTTTGTAATCTTTCAAACTATAGGTATCATGATTTCCTTTGATTATTACTACATTTTTTTTCCCAACATATTTTTCAAGAAATCTTAAGAAGTTCCATATTTCAAAAAATTCCTGCTTTTCAAATGCAAAATTATGTTTTATATCTCCTAATAAAATTATTTTTTTTAATGTACTTGTTGCCTGAATGTTTTTTATAATATTTTTTAAATCCTCTTTTGTTTCTTGTAACTGGTCTAATTCAACCATGATTCCTTGTTGTCTTAGCATATGAACATAACCTAAATGTAAATCTCCAATTGCAAGAATTCCTTGTTTAGGAAAGAAAATTGTTTTTCCTATTATTTTAAAATGTGATTTTGTTTTTTTATTATTCATATAATTTTTTGTAATAATATTTATTTAATTGTTTGCTCTAGAAAATCAGTGTATTCTTCTTGCGAAATTGGTTGGTATTTCTTTTTTATTTCATCAATATAAACTTTATGCATTCTTTGTAAAAAATCTTGTTTATCTTCAATTTTCATTAAATCAAGATGTCCTTGTAAAATTAAATTTAATGAAAAAGGAGAAGGTATTTTTACAGTATGATAGCTTAATTGTACGTCTTTATTTTTAATCCATTTAAGAACTTGCTTTGTTTTTTCAATATCCATTAAATCTTCTAAGACTTCTCGCTTTGCTTCTTTTAGAATTGGAAATTCTTGGGATATTTTTTTAACACTGGATATTAAAAAATGAGATTTCATGTGTTGCTTACGGACTGATTTTTGAACTCCTTTGTAAGTTCTAAGAATCATTAAACTTCTTGTTGCACAATGCCTAAATCTTCTGTTAAGGACTTCTGTTTTTTCAATTGCTTGTTTAAGTGTTTTTTCTAGATTTTCTGGAGTTAATTTTTCAAATGCATCTTCAATATTCATTTTTTCTGAGGAAAGATAAAAACCTCTGTCTGAAATACCTATTTCTACATCTCTTTTTGAAGAAGATTTTGCACTCATTAAGTAAGCAAGAGCCCTGGAAAATGCATCATTAACTCTACGACCATACATTGAATTAACTAGGATATAATTTTTATCATCTCTTTCATCAACATATTTTTCAATTGTAATTTTTTTTGTATCTGGAATTTCTGAGAATTCATATTGTTGATAAAAATAATTATATATTTCTTCTGCAACAATTTCTGAAACATACAAATGATTTCTTATGAATTTTTTAATTATATTTTTTGTTTTATTTTTTTCAAACATTTCTTTAACTAATCTTCTAAAATTTGAAATTTCAAGAGCTGAATCAAAACTTAATGGCAAGGTTTCTGAAAACCATGAAGGAATTGTTGGATTTCTTTCTGGTGCTGCTCTTACATATAAATTCATTCCACGAGAATATTGAAACATATATTTTTTACCTCCTAAAACAAAAACATCACCTTTTCTCATTCTATTCATAAAGGATTCATCTACTGCTCCAATTTTTTCATTTCCTCCTCCTGCTAATTTAACTGTTACAAATGATTCATCTGGAATTGTTCCTAGATTTGTCATATATAAAACTCTTGCCATTTTTCCTTTTTTTCCTATTTCTTTTGTTTCTGAATCATACCATATTTTGCTATAGACTTTATTTTTCTCTAAATCATATTCTCCTGAAAGGTAACTAATAACTGATAAGTAATCTTCTTTTGTTAGATTTTTGTAGCAGTAACTTTTTCTAATTAAATCAAGTAGTTCATTGGATTTCCATTGTTTGCTTATTGCCATTCCATAAATTGTTTGAGATAATACATCTAAGGCATTTTCAGGAAAATGAATATTGTCTATTTTTCCTTCATACATTTCTTTCTGGATAACAGAGCATTCAACTAAATCATCTCTATCCATAACAATAAATCTTCCTTTTGCTGTTTCATGCAACTGGTGTCCTGCCCGTCCTACTCTTTGTAGGGCTCTTGAAGAAGCTTTTGGACTTCCAAGTAAAATCACTAAATCAATAAATCCAATATCAATTCCTAGTTCAAGAGAGGTTGAACAAACAACAACTTTTAATTTTCCATTACGTAAATTTTCTTCTATTTCAAACCTATGGCCTTTACTAAGGGATGAATGATGAGCTGCAATGTTTAAGTCAGTATAATCAACTGGAAATTTATCTTTAAGATAATTTACAACTCTTTCAGTAGCTGAACGAGTGTTTGTAAATATAAGAGTTGTTTTATGTTCTTTAACTAAATCATGAATCATGTGATAAAGATGAATATGTGGCTTTTTTTCCAAAATAATATTTTCAACAGGTGTTAAAACATCTAAATCAAGTTTTTTATTTGATTGAACTTTTGCAACTTTTACTTTTCTATTCTCATCAATTCCCACTAAAAACTTTGCAACTTCCTGTAATGGTTCAACAGTAGCACTCAATCCTATTTTTGTGGGTATTTTTTCAGCAATATCATTAAGTCTTTCTAAGTTTAAACTTAGAAAGACTCCTCGTTTATTTCCAACAGAGTGTATTTCATCAACAATACAATATTTAACATGTTGAAATGCTTCTATGAATTTTTTTGTTGTAAGTACAATAGCTAAACTTTCAGGAGTTGTTATGAAAATGTGTGGAGGGTTTTTAGCCATCTTGGCTTTTTCTGATTGAGTTGTATCCCCTGTTCTTATTCCAACACGAATTTCTTGTAATTCAATGCCTTTTGATTTAGCTAGTTCATTAATTTCCTCAAGTGGTTCAACTAAATTTTTTCTAATATCATTGTTAAGTGCCTTCAATGGTGAGACATAGACAGTATAAACTTTGTTTTCAAGATTTCCTGAACTTGCCATTGTTACAAGGTTGTTTAATATTGATAAAAATGCAGTAAGTGTTTTTCCTCCACCTGTTGGAGCTGATATAAGTATGTCTTGTTTTTTGTGAATGCTCATGACCCCAAAACTTTGGGCAGGTGAGAAATCTTTGAATTTTGAAAAAAACCATTCCCGAATAAGAGGATGAAGAATTTCTGCAATTTCTTCTTTACTGTATGATTTAGCTTTTGAAACAGATGTCATTTTCAACTTTTAAAATGTTTAATTTATTTACTACTCAGAACCCTGCTTATATTTCTTTTATTAGGATATTTAAAGTTTTGCTTAAACTTAAAAATAATACTTTCTTATAATATTGATAATGGAAAAAATAAGAATTGATTTTAGAGATCAAATTGCAGCAAATAAGCGTAAATCTGTATTTTTGATATTTAGTGTAATTGTAATCATAGTTTTACTTGGATATGCAATATCTATGGCTTTTAGTCCAGAGTATTTTACATTCATTATGATTATTGCAACAATTTTTTCAATTATTTATGTTGTTGTTGGTTATTATAATTCACATAAAATTTCAATATCTGCTGTTGGTGCAAAGCCTGCAAAACAATCAGAATACAGAGATTATCATAATTTGGTAGAGGGATTGACTTTGGCTAGTGGTTTACCTAAACCTAAACTTTATGTTATGCCTTCTAAACAAATAAATGCTTTTGCATCTGGAAGAAACCCTGAAAAAGCTGTTATTTGTGTTACAGAAGGAGCTTTAAAAAAACTTGACCGTAGAGAGTTGGAAGGAGTTTTAGCTCATGAGTTAGGGCATGTTGGAAATTATGATATGAGGTATATGACTACTGTAGCTGTTTTAGTTGGAATGGTTTCAATTGTTTCACAAATTTTCTTAAGGAGTTTATGGTTTGGGGGAGGAAGTGGTGGAGGAAATAATGATGGCAAAGCAAGAATGTTATTTATGTTAATTGGTGTTATATTAGCTATACTTGCTCCTATTGTTGTTTACTTTGTTCAAATGAGTATTTCAAGAAAAAGAGAGTATGGTGCTGATGCAACTGCTGTTAAATTTACAAGATATCCACAAGGATTAATTGGAGCTTTAAATAAAATAAAATTAGATTATCAAAATAATCCAGATAAAATGCATAAAAGAAAACCAACAAAGGCTCTGGCCCCTTTATTTTTTGCAAATCCTTTTAGTAAATGGGCTAGTACACATCCTCCTATTGAAGAAAGGATTAAAGCTTTGGAAAAGATGTAAATAATTAAGGTAATTTTAAAAACTCTTTTTAATTAAGTAGTTAATGGGATTTTTAAGAGGTGCATTAGTAACTGTTATTGGTGTAGTATTACTTATTTCTTTATTTATCATGAATGCAACTCTTACATTAACATGGTCTTTGGAATATGAAACTTTAAAACCAGTTATTAGAGATATTGTTGATGATATAGCTGAAGAACAATTCCAATTGAATGAGTATATTGATGAAGCAACAGTTACTATGCAAAAATATTGTGAAAATGAAACAGAGTTTGTTTTTAATCAAGAAGGGGTTACTTTAGTTATTCCTTGTGATGAAATAAATCAGGGGGGAGATTCAATTCTTGATTATAGTCTTGATGAATTAGTGGATAATATATATTATGCTGAATATGATTGTGAATATTGGCAATGCATTAAAACAACAGATGATTATTTTGTTTTAATTTCTGAAAAATCTCATGATTATTGGAAAAGTAAATTTATTGTTTTCTTATTTATTTCAATTGGATTATTTATTTTAATGTTTATTGTTTCAAATAGAAAAAGCAATTCTTTTATTTTTGCTGGATTATTGACAATTGTTTCTTCATTACCATTTATTAAATTAACTTGGATTGCAAGATTTGTTCCTGAAGTTCTTAAAGAAATTTTCTTGAGCTTTTTTGCAAGATCTAATAATGTTTTCATAATTATGATGATTATTGGATTGTTTTTGTTAGGACTTGGAATTGTACTTCATTTTCTTAAATGGAGTCTTAAAATTTCTAAACTTTTCAAAAAGCATGATCAAGAAAGAGAACTTAAAGAAAAAACTTCTAAAGAAGATGTTAAATCAATTGTAAAAAAAGAAATATTATCTTTGAAAAACCCTAAAGAAAAAAATAAAGAAATCATTAAAAAAAATATTTCTGAAACAAAAAATCCAAAAAAAGAAACAAAGAAAAATAAATAATTATTTTTTTTCTTGATTTTCTTTTTCCATACGTTTCATAAAACCACTTAAAAATTTTGAATGGTCTGTTGAATTTTTCATTTGCTTTATAGTATAAAATGTAATTCCAGGATGTTTATGTTCTTGGAATTTTGCTATGTTTTTCATTTTTTCTTTGATTTCTTCTGAAATTAATATTTTTCCATTAGATATTGTTGAAAGTTTTTTTGAAAAAGCAATTAAATTACCCATACTCATAAAATGTGTTGTTTTATCACTTGGATTTTCTTTTGTAATAATGTTTCCGCAGTTTAAAGATATTCCAAATTCAATTAATTGTTTGAATAATTTATTGTGGTTTGTAATTTCTTTTATTGTATTTTCTGCTATTTCAAGAGCAGTTTCTTGATTTTTGAAGGTTTTTGTTTTTGTTGGACTTAAAATTATAAAAATATTTTCTTGGTTTTCATATATTAAAGATTTTTTATCTTCTGCAAATAAAATAACTTTGTTTAGTGTTTGTTTTACATTATTTTGTGTTTTTTGAATATCTGAGAGGTTTTTTATTTTTAAACAAATAATGCTTGAATTATGTTTTTCACCTGTCATTGATAAAGAAAGAATTGCTTTATTTTTTGCATCAACTATTGATTCAGGTTTTCTTACTAATTCTTTTTTGTTTTCCCATGCTTTATTTTTTTTCTTTGTTTTTTTTCTAAATTTTATTTTTCCAAAAAATGATTTTTTTATTCCTTTTCTCCAAATCATGAATGCTACAAATCCTAAAATCATTATTATAAAAATCCAAGCTAGTGGCCTTCTCATAACTGGTTTATCTCCCCCACTCTTTACTTGTTTAATATCAATTGCATTTGCTGTTATTGTTCCGCTTAAAGTAATTGTGCTCTCTGCTTTTTTCTCTCCTCTACTTACAACTTCTATATCATAATCTCCTGATTCTTTTGCTTTTACTTTGTATTTTTTAACTTCATCAACTTCTAATGAAGCATTGAATTCCCGTGATTCATTACCAACTTTAATAAATACCAAATCTTCATAAGGAACATTTCCTATATTAACTAAATTAATTGTTTCATTTATTATTACTACTTCTAAACTTTTTTTTTCTAGTATTTGAAATTTTCCTTCAGATTTTATTTTATTTGATACTGCTATAACATTCCACTCACCTGGAGGTTCATTATAAGCTATAGGGTATTCATAATATTCTCCAACTGGAATAGTTGGTTGTTTAAGTATTTGATTTTCTTTCTTTATTGTTATTATTGAAGTTCCTTTTTCAATTAAATTTCCTGTTTGATCTCTTAAAATTCCCCTAACCTTTAAATTAGTTCCTGGTTGAACTTCTGGGTTTTCAAAATTAATCTCAAGGCTTGTTGGAACTTGGTTTATTTGTATATTATAATTTGTAAATCCTTTGTTTGTTTTAGTTTCTGAATTGTCTTTTTCTATTTCATATGCATTTAATTTAACTAAATATGTTCCTGCTTTCATTATTTCTGGAAAAGTTATATTTGCTGAAAAAAATCCATTTCCAATTGTTTCTAATTGTCTTATGTCATTTGAATCATTCATTCCACCTAAAATTTCTATATTCAAAAAACCATTCACATCTTTATTATTTTCTTTTTGTGCATTTCCTTGAATAATTATATTTTCTCCTGGATTAAATTCAAGGGTTTCAATTTCAACTTGCATATTTATTAAATTTGAAATTTCAAAATCATTTGTAATAATATAATTTTCTCCTAATTGGCCTTTTATTTTACATGTTCCTATGGTTGTACCTATTTCTTCTTTTGTTAGAATAAGTGTTGGTGCAAAGGTTTTTTCTTCACCTGGTCCTAGACTCACTCCATCTTTAAAAAATTGTCTTTGGATGTCTTGGCATATTAAACTCATTTCAAATACTTTTGATATTCCTGAAATTGTTTTTACTGTTATTGGAATTATAACTGAATCACCTAAATTATATACTTCTTTTGGTTGTTGTTTTACGATTATTTCAGCAGAAGTAAGAGAGATTAAACTAGTTAATATTAGCAGAGCTGTTAATATTGAAAATATTTTCCTCATTTTATTATATAGGGGTGTTTTGTTTATAAATATTTGTTATTCTTAATAATAAATATCTTATTTTTATTTTATTATGTAATAGTTAATAATAATATTTTTAAATAAAAATATTTTTTATTTTTATGGAAGATGTATTTAAATCTAAATTAGAAGAGGCTTTGAAAAATTATTCTACAGATACACTTGTTATTTATGATCCAAATGGAAAATTTCAAGATAGTAGTGAAAGATATTTTTTAATAAAAAATGCTTCTGTTAATGAAAATAAAGGAATGATTGAAATTGAGGGTCTTGAATATAATATTTCATTAACTGATGGAGAAGCAATTCCAATAATACTTGTTCCAGGAAATTATAAAAAAGGGATTCCTTCTTCTCAAATAATGAGTTTTTCTAATTATCTTGAGAGAGTTAGAAAATTTAAAAAATAATTAATTTATTTTTTCTTTAACTAAATTTTCTAATAATTTTTTTGCTTCTGCAAATTGAATATTTTTATTTTGTTGCTTTTTTGTTGTTAATATTTCTATAGGAGTGAATTTGTATTTTTTAAAATCCTCTTGTGTTATTTTTTCTTTTTTCCATCCATATTGGTGTAAGAATTCTGGTTGTCCATTATCATTTAAACCAGCATAAAGAATTACGTGAGTGTATTTTGCCTTTTCTCCTTTTAAATCTCTGGTATTTTCATGACTTGTTCTATAATCAGGTTGTTTTATTCCAACAATCATTCCTGGGTTTAAGATATTTTTTGTTATTAAATCTTTAAATGTGTCATTTTCTTGAATTTCATGGACAATTTTATCTTTATAACGTAAATTCCATGCATGATCCCAAGCATACTCTTTTTCAAATAAGTCTTTAGCTGCAAATCTCGCGTATCTAGAGCAATAATCTCTTGGAGTATTGTACTGTGGTGCTTGAATTTCATCTGAACTTTGTTGTTCTATTTTTTGATTGAATAATTTGTCTTTTTCAATTATTTTTTCATGTTTTTTGTTAATTTTCATTTCTGGGTTATTTTCTTTAGAAATATTTGCTTGGTATAAACTTCCAGTCCCAGCTATTAATAATGTTGCTAGTCCTTTTTTGATATAATTTTTTTTCATTTTTAATATTCTTTAGTTTTTTCTTGAAATTTATTGAATTTTTCAACATCTTTTTGATATGTTACTATTTTAAAGTAATTACTATTTAAACTTTTCGTTTTTTTAATTTTTTTACAGAAATTTTTAAGAAATCCAAAATAACTTTTTAGGTTTCTGGAATATGCGATCACTTTCTATTTCATTCATTTTCTGTTCACCTCCTGATAAAATTCTTCAATTTTTTGTTTTTTATTGAATTTTTTATTGGAAAGAATTTTTAGATGAGTTAGTTTATAAACTTTTGCTAAAATATTTTTGTTTTTTAGTTATTTTTTATGAGTGTTGGTTGGAATAGAATTAATTAGCAAATAATAAATTTCCTTGCTTGAAGTAATAGTTAAATTTTAAATACTATATTTTCTTAAGAGAAGAATGAAAACATTAAATCTTCATGTAGATTATATTAAGTTTAAGCCTTTGAAAAAAGCTTTGAAAAAGATAGATGAACTTTCAGATGAGGAAAAAACTGAAAAACATGTTAAGGAAGCATTAGTTGTACTTACTGCTGTTGAAGATATTGATAATGATGTAGAATCTTCTGTTAAAGATTTAATTAAGAATGTTGAAGATATTTCCAAGCAACTTGCAACAAAAAATGTGGTTTTATATCCATATGCTCACTTGTCTAAGAATTTAGGGAATCCTAAAATTGCACAAGAGATTTTAGAAAAAGCTGAAAAAGAATTGCAAAAAAAAGGTTATGAGGTTGCAAGAGCTCCTTTTGGATATTATAAAGAGTTTGAATTAAAAGTAAAAGGACACCCTCTTTCTGAATTAAGTAGAGAAATTGGTGAAAAACAAGAAGTTAAAGTTGTGAAGGCAAGTGAAGATGATGAAAAATATGATTCAAAACAACTTTTAAGAGAGATTTCAAAATCCAAACTTGATACATCAAAACTTAAAGAAAATGATCATAGAATTTTAGGAAGGCAAATGGATTTGTTTTCATTTCATGATGTTGCTCCTGGAATGATTTTTTGGCATGATAAAGGTTTGATTATTTATAATGAATTAATTGCTTACATGAGAGAATTGCTTAATGTTAGAAATTATGAAGAAATAAGAACCCCTCAAATAATGGATAAGAAACTTTGGCAAATTTCAGGGCATTGGGATAAGTATAAAGAGAATAATTTTAAAACAAAATACGAAAATAGAATTTTTTTAGTTAAACCAATGAATTGTCCTGGAGGAATGCTTGTTTACAAAAATGCTCCTAAAAGTTATAAAGATTTTCCTTTAAGATCTGGAGAATTTGGGGTTGTTCATAGACAAGAGTTATCTGGAACTTTAGGAGGATTATTTAGGCTTATTCAATTCACTCAAGATGATGCGCATATATTTTGTACTGAAAATCAGTTAGATAAGGAGATAATAAAATTGATTGAATTAATTGATGAAGTATATAATAAATTTGGATTTAAATATAAAATTGAATTATCTACTAGGCCTGAGAAAAGAATTGGAGATGAAAAAATTTGGGACAAAGCAGAAGAAGTTTTGAAAAAAGTTTTAGATAATAAAAAAATAAAATATAAAATTAATGAAGGAGATGGAGCTTTTTATGGCCCTAAAATAGATTTTCATTTAACTGATTCATTAAAAAGAACATGGCAGTGTGCAACTATTCAGCTAGATTTTTCTATGCCTGAAAGATTTGGATTAGAATACACTGATAAAAATAATAAAAAAAAGAGGCCTATAATGTTGCATAGAGTTATTTATGGGGCAATTGAAAGATTTATTGGAATTTTGCTTGAACATACAAATGGAAGATTGCCTACTTGGTTAGCTCCAAGACAAGTTCGTGTTTTGAACTTTACAGATAGAAATATAAAAGGAGCTGAAAAAGTAATTAATGATTTGAAAAAAGAAATACCTGGATTAAGAATTGATTTTGATTTCAATCAAACAACATTACAATCAAAAGTAAAAGATGCAGAAATGTTGAAAATTCCATATATATTAACTGTGGGAGATAAAGAAGAAAAGAATAATAGTGTAATGGTTAGGCGTGGTGGTGAGAAAAAACTTCAAGAAGTTAAGCTTAAAGATTTTGTTAAGGATTTAAAGAGTGAAATAAAAGAAAGAAATTAAAAATAGAGATTAGTCTTGTTTTAAAATCGCTTTTTCTAATTTATTTAAGATATCACTTTTCTTTTCAACTGTGCTTTGCCTATATATTTCATATCCATTTTCAGTAAATATTTGATAAGGCAAATTAAATTCAGGATTTTGGTATTTTCCTTGTAAAGAATTTTCATTTAAATAAACTAAGTGAACTCTTTGTCTTACAACACTTGGTTGAATAAAATAATTGTCTGATTTATTTTTTATTCTTTGAGACCTAGGTTGCATTTTTTCTATATTTTCTTTTGCTTCTCTGTTTCTTATTCTAAAATCAAACGTAAAAGAATTTTTTTCAATTTCAGTTACCATTCCACCAACTCTAATTCCTTTTGATTTTGATTTTTTTTCCATATTTTTAATAAATTTGTATTGTTTATAACAATTTATATGCTAAAAACTTATAAACTGGAGTATAATAATTGGGGTATGAACTTTCAATTTTATTTAGAAAAATTAATGAATTCAGAGGATTTTCAGAAATTCAAGAAAGAATATCCTAAGTCTTATCTTTGTTCTGGATTTTTTTCAATTGATAGGGAAAAAGAAAATGAACATGAACAGCATTTAGATTATTACGTTCCTGGATTAGATAAAATTTTTAGTTTTAAATTACTTAATGAAGGTAAAGTTGAACAAGTTCCTGTTGATAGTTATAATAATGCTGAGAAAAAAGAACCTCCAAAAGGACTTAATGATCATTATGATTTTGATTTCAAAGATATTGAAAAAATTGTTGAAAGTAAGATGTTTGATGAAAAAATAAATAAAAAAATACTAAAACTTTTATTTTCTATGCAGAATTCTGATGGTAAAGATTATCTGGTAGGAACGGTTTTTATTTCTGGTCTTGGATTGCTTAAATTTACAATAGATATTCATGAAAAAAAGGTTGTTGATTTTGAGAAGAAAAGTTTTTTTGATATGATGAAGATTATTAAAAAGTAAAATTCTCTTGTTTTTCAGGATATTCTTCTAGGTTTTTCTTTATTAAAGAATAAGCTTGATTTTCTTTTAGTTTTTTTTGTTTTGCTTTTTCAATTGATTCACTTAATTCTTCTGGAAAACTAGACAAAGTACTTAGGCATCCATGGCAACATTTTATTAGTGTTTTTTTCTTTTAAACTTCCTTTTAATTAGGATGATAAATTATTTTTCAACAATAAAATTTATCATCATTTCACTGTTGTGAGCTGACAAAATCTTAAATCCTACATTTTTGAATAATTTATGAACTTCTTTTTCATTGAAGAGATAATAATACCTTTCTCCTTTATCTGTCCATTTAATCATCTTTTCTTTTTTTTCCCTGTCTTTTTTTGAAAATCTTTTTGAATCAACATTCCAAACTCCAATAAGAGATTTTGATTTTGGTTTCATTACTCTATAAAGTTCTTGTGCTGATTTTTTATGATTTTCTGGTTTTATGCAATGAAGAGCTGAAATGCAAATGCAGTAATCAAAAAAATCATTTTTATAAGGAATTTTAAATAAATCTCCTTTTTTTGTTTCAATAATAATCCCTGAATGTTTTGCTTTTTTTTCAGCAATATTTAACATTTCTTTTGAGAAGTCCACAAGATACATTTTTCCATTTTTTATTTTTTTTATGTTTCTTCCACTTCCAGAACCTAAATCCAAGACTTTTCCTGAAGCTTTTTCTAGAAAATTTCTTGTTGTTTGTGCTGGAATTTTTTTGTAATCATGCCATTCTTTTGCTATATTATCCCATACTTTTTCTTGGTTTTGTTTTTTCATATTTTATTAAATTTTTTTATATATTAATAATTATCTATGCTAAGTAAATTTCCTTCCAGAAATTTTATTCTTTTTCTGATATTTTTTTTATAGGGGGATTTAAAAATACATTTTTTCTTTAAGAATTATGGTAAAAAAACCAGTTCGTTCAAAATCAGGAATCACTCCTTTAAGTGTTGTTTTAAAACCAAAGAAATGTAATCATGGAACATGTATTTATTGCCCTGGGGGAGACTATATTCCTCAGAGTTATACTGATAAAAGTCCTGCAATTATGAGGGCAATGACTTTGAAGTATGATATTAAAAAACAAGTAAAATTAAGGTTAGATAATTTAATTTTAATGGGGCACCCAACAGAGAAAATTGAATTAATTTTTATTGGGGGGACTTTTTTACAATATCCAATAGATTATCAGTATGAATCTGTTAAAGCTTGTTATGATGTTTTAAATGGAAAAAAATCAAAAACATTAAAGAAAGCTAAAGAATTAAATGAAAAAGCAAAGCATAGGGTTGTTGCATTTTGTATTGAGAATAGACCAGATAATTGTAATTCAGAGGAGATTAAAAGAATGAGGGAGTTTGGATGCACAAGAGTTGAGTTAGGAGTTCAGATTTTAGATGATGAGGTTTATAAAAAAGTTAATAGAGGACATACAATTAATGATGTTGTTCAGGCAACTCAAAGGCTGAAAAATGCTGGATTTAAAATAGGTTATCACGTAATGCCTGGAATTCCTTTTAGTAATTTAAAAAAAGACCTTGAAAAATTTAAATTAATTTTCAAAGATGAAAGATTTAAGCCAGACCAGTTAAAAATTTATCCTTGCCAGATTGTTGAAACATCTAAATTAGCGGAGATTTATAAGAAAATTAATTATAAACCTTATACAGACCAACAAATAAAATTTCTTATTAAAAAAATGTTTAAAGTTATTCCTAGGTATTGTAGAGTTATGAGAATTATGCGTGAAATTCCAAAAGAAAAAATGAAATTAGAGGCAGCTTCAACATCTATGAGAGGGGATTTACATAAGGAACTTAAAGAAGAAGGAATGAATATAAAAGAAATTCGAATGAGGGAAATTGGATTTCAAAACTCAGACGATGTTGATTTAAATACTGAATTGAAAGTTACTAAGTACAAAGCTAGTAAAGGTCAAGAGTATTTTTTAGAGATTGTAAATAAAGATGATGTTTTATTTGGATTGCTTAGGCTTAGGATTTTTGATAGTAAAAGTAAAATTGCTTTTGTTAGAGAATTACATGTTTATGGCCAAAGTTTAAATTTAGGGGAAAAAGGAAAAATTTCTCAGCATAAAGGTTTTGGAAAAATGTTAATGAAAAAAGCAGAGGAAATTGCAAAAGAAAAAGATTGTAAAGACATTAAGGTTATTTCTGGGGTTGGAGTTAGAGAATATTATAGAAAGCTTGGATATGAATTAGACAATTCTGAGAGTGGAGAGTATATGGTTAAGGAATTATAATAAAACTTTTATATTTTAATTGAAAAAGGAGATATTTAAATACTTTAGAATTTTATTTTTCTTTATGGTGAATGAGAAGGTTTGTCTATATTCAAACCCCGAACCTCAATATTATAATTTGATGAAAAAGAAAGGATTAAATCTTGAGGAATGTTGCAACTGCAATGGAAATGGAGATGCAAAAGATTGCATTCATAGGTTTGAGATTTCCAAAGAATTTAAGGATTCTAGACTGCATGAACAATTAGAGCTTTATCATAAATACAAGGTTTTTGTTCCAGTTAGATCTTAATTTTTCCAATTTGCCAGTCTTTTAAAATTAAACGTGCTGTTTTATCTTCATTAACTAATCCTTTTGTTTTGAAAAATCCTTTTTGTTTTCCAAGTTTTTCAATTAAAACTTCTGAATCTCCATTTGCTTTTATTTTGTAGAATTTTTCAATTTCCTTTGAATAGGATTTCATTAATTCTGAGACAATTATTTCTGGCTCTTTTACCTGAGAATAACTTCTTCCTCCAAGTTTTGTATGCTTAGCTATTTTTTCTGAATCAGAGCTGGAATATTCTTTTTTTGGAATTACTCCAGGACTATCCAACAAAGTTATATCTTCTGAGAGTTTTAATTTTTGAATTGATTTTGTAAATCCTGCATCTGAACCAACTCCTGCTGATGATTTTCCAATTAAAATGTTAATTAATGAAGACTTTCCTGTGTTTGGATATCCAATAACTCCAACTGCGACTTTTCCTAAACCATCTTTATTTACTGGTTTCTTAATTTGTTTTGCTATTTTTTTTATTAAATTTCTTAGATCTTTTATATTTTGATATGAAGTACAAGAAATTGAAATACTTGGATTTAAATAATTTAATTTTCGGAGTTTTCTTTTGTCAATTAAATCTGATTTATTGAAAATATAAATTATTTTTTTATTTTTTTTTAGTATTTCTTCTTCAATTTCAATATTTCTGGTTTCTTCTGGAAACCTTGCATCTAAAACTTCTAGGATTATATCTGAATTTTCAACGATTTTATCAGCAATACTTGGATATTTTTGTTTTTGTTTTCTAATATTATCTATTCTACGTGTTCTACGTGATGAAAAACTATATCTTTCTCTCATTGATTAACTAAGAATAAATGGTTTTTAATGTTTGAGTTTATTTTGTTTGATTAGATAATTATTAGATAAAGAAGTAGATTTTAATAGTGAAATCTTTTTGAGTTGAATAATTTTGTTTTTTTTATAGTTAGAGAGGATATCGAGGAAGTATTTTGTGTGCTTAGAAATATTGCTTGATTTACATTTATGGTTTTTTTATTTATTAAGGCTTGTTTAAACTACGTGTTGGTAACGAAAGATTTATATAGAGAAAAGTTTTAAAAAACATAAAATTCCAAAAATTTCGAGAAATTTTGAAAAAATTTCAAAAATTTCAAAAATTTCAAAAATTTCAAAAATTTCAATGAGATTTTAACCTTAACTGGGAGGTGAATAGATGCAAGAAGAAATAGAATTAAGTACGGGAAATGACAGAAAAAGATTATTTTTTAGAAAATCAAATACAGAATCAAAATCCAGGAGTTGGTATAATTTATAATAGTGAGAACGGTGTTGATTGGTCTATTAATAAATTTAAAGAAGGTTTTGAAAATAAAAATATTCCTGTTGCTTTATTTGATGCAAATTCAATAGAAAGAGTTGGTTCATTGGATTCTTTGCATGATTTTTCTATTCCTGAAATTGAAGAACTTACAAATAAAGGATATAGTGTTTGGATGAATAGGGTTTATCCTAGTGAGTCTCGTAGAGAAACAATTGCCAAAGGTTTAACTCTTGTTAGTTGGCTGGGTTCTAGAAACTATTTAACAATAAATCCTATGACTGCCTGTGCTTGTGATTATGATAAAAATTTTGCATATGAGTTAATGAGGAAATATGAAGTTCCAACTCCAAAAACAAAACTTCTTAATTCTGAAGATAATTTAGAAGGTATTTTAGATGAATTTAAATTTCCTTTAATATTTAAGAAAAATACTGGTGGAAAAGGAATCGGGGTTAGAAAATTAGATTCTGTGGAGGAGTTAAAAAAAGTCTTGAACTTGGATGATGTTTTTTCTGGAAAATATTTAATTCAAGAATTTGCAAAACCCATTGCTGATTATGATATTAGAATCGGGGTTATTGATGGAGAGCCTTTAATCCATTATGCTAGAACTCTTGTTGATAGAGAAAATCAAGGAATTTCTTGGTTGGGTAGTTGTAACCATGGTTCTAAGATAATTGATTATGTTCCAAGTGAAGAAGAAAAAAGATTAGCTGTTCTTTCAACAAAAGCTATTGGTGCTAAATTAAATGAAGTAGATATGCAATTAACTGAAAATGGTCCAGTGATTATTGAGAATAATCCTACTCCAGGGTATGATGAAGGGGAAGAAAAGTGGGTGGAATTAATAACAGAACATATCTACAAAAACTACCTTAAAAATGGAGAATAAAAAATTAAAAGTTGCATTAATGGATCGTTATATAAATGGGAAGGATTTTACAGAAGGGGATAATTTTATTGAATATGCAAGAAGATTTTTAGATAGAGGATGTAATGTTTCTCAATTAGACCCTTATAAAATTGATTTCAGTGAAAATCAAGGAATTTATTATCCTATTATTCCTGTTAATGGAAAACAAATTCATACTAAAGCTCCAATGTTAGATGATTTAAATAAATTTGATATTATTATGGATTTGAGTGATATTGTTAATGAGGATTTTGCTGAAAATTTAGTAAAGGTAAATTCATTACATATAAATAATCCAATTTCAACATACGAGTCTGCAGATAAAAGAACTTATTTAGATAAATATAAGGAATTTATTCCAAAATCATTTGTAAGTTCTGATTTAAATGAATTAGAAAGAATTTTGAAAAATGAATTTAATGGAAAGATGGTTGCTAAAGATCCTTTTGGGTGTTGTGGAAGAGGAGTTGAATTAATAACAAAAGATAATATTGAAATCTTGAAAGATATGATTGATAATGGAAAAAATGAAATTGTTGCTCAAAAATTCATAAATATTGCCTACGAAGGAAGTAAAAGAGTTGCTGTTTTTGGGAATCCTGAAAATCCTGATTCTTATAAAATTTTACACTTTTATGGAAGAAAACCTGTTCAAGGGGAATGGAAAGATAATTTGGCTCAAGGAGGAGAAGTTATTGAATTTGATAAAATTAGAAATGATGAAAAAGAATTATGTTTAAATGTTGCTAAGAAATCAGGGCTTTATTTAATGGGATTAGATATAATGGATGACTTGAATGAAAAAGGAGAAAGAGTTTCAAAGTTGGTTGAAACAAATTCTGTTTTAGCACTAGCAAAAGGAAAAGGTGGAGAAAAATTAAAAATTGCAGTTGATTTTATTTTAGATGACGTAATGAAGAGAAAATAAAATGGATGTAAAAGTTTTAGCTAATCAAAATTTTTTAGAAAGATTGCTTGGAGCTGTTAAAGGTGAGAAAGATGTTGGAATTAATTTTGAAAGATTTGGCAATTTCAGAGATATTTTTGGAAAAAATGATTATGGATTTATGTTGGCAGGAGATTTATTAAATGAAATTGAGACTGGGAAAAAAGCTAATGTTTATGGATTTAAAGATGATTTTTCTCCTTTTATACTTGATAAAGGAGTTAATTCTAATTTGTTTCTTCCAAGTGCATTTTCAACAGAATCTGGGGAATTACCTTCTAGAAAAAATGTTGAAAAAATTATAAATTATCTTGAAGTAAATAAATATTCAGGAAATATTGGAAATATAGTTAATTCTAAAAAAGGAACTCTTTCAGAAGATAAAAAATCTATTTTAGAGATTCATAATCTTGGATTTCCTACTCCTAAATCATTTTATTTTGATAATTTTGATGAATTAAATGATTTTTTAAAATATCAAGATAAAAATTATGTTTTGAAACACTGTTTTGGAGAACAAGGGAAATTTCTTTATAAAGTTAATAAAGATAATATTGGAAAATTTTCTAATTTGAGTATTGAGGATTTTATTTTACAAGAAGAATTAGATATTTTAGATGAGAAAAGAATAATTATGTTTGGAGAAGATTTTTTAGGTTCTAGAATAATTTATGATAGAACTAGGCCTTGGGAAGATAAAAATAATTCTATAAGAAGACATTCTGAAGAAAAATATCAAGCAACTTCTCATGAGATTCAAGATACTAGGGATATAATGAACTATTTTGATGCTGATTTAGGTTGTGTTGATTGGATTAATGTAAAGGATAAAGGAAGGCTTTATTTAGAATATAATGGTGTTGGTACTGGTTGGGGAATTGGAGAACATCCTTATAATCATAATAGAAAAGTTGCTGAGATATTGAAAAACAAGTATTTGAAATAAGGAAAGTAATTTAAATTTCAATATTTTTAAACATTAATATAAAATGGAAACAAAAAAAATTATTTCAATAATAACTCCTTCATATTATTGTACTGAAAAAGAAATTTCAGATGTAAAAGAAAATCTTGAAAATTGGGGTTTTGAGAAAATAAATGATTTTACTTCTAAAAAACAATTATTTGGTAAATGGGCTGGAGAACCTAAAGAAAGATTGAAAAAATTTAACCAAGCATGGAATTATGATGATGGCCCAATAATTTGTTGTAAGGGTGGGTCTGGTCTTTCACATTTTATTCAAAAAATAAATAAAAATTTTCTTAAAAGAAAAAAGATATTTGTTGGATATAGTGATGTTACTTTTTTATTGAATTTCATAAACCACAAATTAAAGATAATTACTATTCATGGTCCAAATGCATTAAAGGATTTAGATTCTCAAAGCATTTATGCATTAAAAAATGCAATGAATATGGAAAATTATAGTCTTAAATTTTCAAAAAATAATTCTTTTAATTTTTCTGATAAAAAAATTAATGGAAAGATTGTTGGAGGAAATATAGGTAGGTTAGTTGAACTTTTACAATGGGTAAAACTAGATTTTAATAGTAAAATAATTTTTTTAGAAGAAACAGGTATTTCTGAATATCATATTTTTAATTATTTGAATTCTTTAAAAAATTTAAAATCTTTTAATCCAAAAGCAATAATTTTTGGAAGTTTAAATGTTGAAAATGATTCTTTAATGAAGGAAATGATTAAACATCTTTTTCCAGAAATTCCTTTAATATTTGATTTGCCTGCAGGGCATTGTTTGCCAAATATTTCAATTCCAATTGGTTCTGATTGTGAAATTGACATCAAAGAAGAGAAAATTAATTTTAGTTTTCCTGAGAAAGATAAAGAATATGCTTTAAATTATGATTTTGGAAAAAATCCTTTTAAAAATACATATTCAGATAAAATAAAAGGAAAAAAATTCTTGTTTCATGAAATGACAAGTATTAATTCTATGTTAAAAAATTATAAAGGAAAAAATCTCATTGATTATGAGAGATTAATTATATTAAAAAATGAAAATAAAATAAATTATATTTCTTCTCCTATAAAAATAGGTAGTAAAAAATACTTAATTGCAGAATTTTTAGATTCAAATTCAACTTTATTGAGAAAAGAAAATTATGGTTGGGTTGTTGATAGTTCTTTAGATAATTTAGAATTAAAAGAGTTACAAATATTTAAGATTTCAGATGGTTTTTTAATAACTGGTAAAAAACAAGGTAAAATTCAAGTATTTTTTGGAAAAACAATAAATAGATTAAAAAAATTGAAAATTTTGAGCGAAAGAATAGATGATATAGCATTATTGCAAAATGGTTCTAAAATAGAGATAATTTTTAAACAAGAATATTTAGTTAAGTTTCTTAGAGTTAATTCAATAAAAGAAATAAATCAAAAATCTTTGTCTGAATCAAAAGAGTTATTTCATTTTGAAAAAGAAGAAACAGGAAATATAGTTCAATTACTTAAATTAAAAGGAGGGAAAATAGGAGTTTTAGGTAATTTTTTTAGAACAAGTTCTTTTTCAAAGAATAATTTTGGATATCCCTTCATATTTGTTTTGAACCCAAAAACTAAAGAAGTCTCTTCAAGGAGAATTATTTTGAGAAGGGGGGAATTACCTGATGGAGAATGTCTTTCTCCTGAATTTTATAATTTAATTTTTGCAGGGGGATTAATCAGGAAAAAAGATAAAACATATCTTTATGCTACAATAGGAAAATATAATTCTTATATAATTCAAATTAAAGACCCTTTCAAATACTACGAAGAAAATTTTTAAAAACTTTTGTTTTTAAAATAAGATAAATTTTACTTTAGGGGATTCTAACTTTCTGGTTAACTGGAATTAACGCCCCGACCGGGATTCGAACCCGGGTCACTGCCGTGAAAGGGCAGCATACTTGGCCTCTGTACTATCGGGGCATCTGATATTCGATAGTGGATTTTCCTTCAGAGTATGGAAGGAGGTTGAATGTCAAGGAACCTTGGTTTCTTACACTGTACTATCGGGGCATAAAAGACACCTACACTTTCTATTATGGCACTTCCCTTAAATTTGGGTCATGCCTGATAACTAGAAGGTATTGAAAATTTAAGAAGAATTTAGTTTTTAAAGCTAACTATGTAAAAAATAAATAAAATTATAAAAATAAAATAATGGAATTTATTTATTTTTTACTCCAAGCAGCTATTCCTACCATAATTAGTCCTACAATAGGGATTAACATTAGTATTGCCCACCATCCTGGTTTTCCTACTACTTCAAACATTTTCCAATTCCAGATTATTACAAATATTGTAAATGCAATACCTGCTATAATGTTTACAATAGGAATTATTGTTCCAATTAACAATAACCAAGGCCACCAGTGCATTTTTGATGCTTGAAAAGCAATTATTAAAGGACCCACTCCTGGAATCCAAGATAATCCTGGGCTTGATAGTTTAGCTTTTTTACCTATTGCCATATATGCAAAACCAAAGTAAATATATATCCCAATTGAAATAATAAAACTAGCAACTATCATTCCTGCAAGTGCTGCAAAAAGACCTCCGTTCATTAAATCTAACGCCATTATTCTCACCCCCTTTCAATTAGTTCTTTTAACTAGAACTTTAATTATATATGGAGAAATATCTTTAAATAATGTTTGTTTGATATTTTAAGAAATTATATAAAAAATAAAAATAAATTGTGTTTACCTTTTCTTTTTAGAGGATTTTTTCTTTTTAGGTTTTTTTGCTTTTGGTTTATCTTGCCATGCAACAAATCCTATTGCTATTAAGTATAGAATGCCTCCAACTTTTGGGATTATTTGAGATAAGCTTAACCAACCTTCATGTCCTCTTGCTTCAAAGGTTTTCCAATTTGCTATAATTATTAATACAAATATAGCTATCCAACCTAAGACTGGAACTAAAAATAGGAATACCCAAGCCCAGTGAAATCCTCCTAATTGTAACATCATTGAAATATTTGCAAAAGGTATCCAAGCAAGCCAAGGATTTTTATATTTTAGTTTTTTAGCAATTGTTTGCCATGCAAGAGCAAAATAAACATAAAATGCTGCAAATAGTATTATTACTAGTATTAATGCAGCTCCAAGTAAAAAACTTAGAGCTCCTCCAGCTAAAATTCCTTCCATACCTTCAAGTCCAAATTGTTCTAAGGGTAATGATTCTAATGTCATTTATCACCTCCTTTCATTTATATTTAATATAAATATCTTATTTTTAATTAAATCAACAACTTTAAATATTCTTTGGTTCAATGATATTCATTAGGATAATTTAATCCTTTTTATTAAGAGCCTATAGCTCAGTCTGGTCAGAGCGCTGGTCTTATAAGAACTGAATCGATTGCGATTTTGATTGCTCGGATTTATCTAAGCAAGCCAGAGGTCCTGAGTTCAAATCTCAGTAGGCTCATTTTATTTAAACGTAGTTTTTTGCTTAAATTTTCTAATTTTTAATTGTTAAGTCTAGATTTATATTTTAAGTTAGGCTTAAATTTCAGTAGACTATTTTTAACTCATTTTTTATTTTTATTTTGGTTATTTTTTCTTGATTTTTTAATTACTTTTTTATATTTTTTATTATATTTTATTTTTCCTACAAATTTTGTTATAAAATTTGTTACCTTACATTTTTAATTTTTTTGTCGTCGGAAAAATATTTTTTTTAAAATGTAGGAAAAACGTTACCGTACGTTTTTTTAAGTTTTCAATAAGATTTATAAGTAGGAAAATTCATTATATTTCATGGCAAAAAGAGTAGTGATAGCTTTGACTTTAATAGTGATTTTTTTTGGGTTTATTTTAAGTTTAAATCATATTTCTGCTGCTCCAATTTCTGATGACATACATCTTAATTTACAAACAACAAATGCTACTGGGGGTATTGAAACTGGAACTTTTGATTTTTGGTTTAATATTTCAACAACTGATGATTGCAATAATATTATTTATTCAAATTCAACAAATCTTACAACTGATTCAAGAGGTATAATTTCTTATTATCTTAGAAATGTAACTTTGGATTATGATCAGCAATATTATTTGTGTTATTATAGAGATGGAATTTTAAAAGATACTGCTCAGATTGCTAGAACACCTTATTCTTTTAGAGCGAGAAATATTACAACAAGCGGTATTGAACCAGATTCTAATCTTGATTTAGACTCTTACAACATTTCAGCTGAAAGGGGGTTATTTAAAACTCTTGGAAGTTTGTTAAGCAGAATCACTACTCTTTTTGTTGAAGATATTGAATTTAATGGTTCAGTGTCTGGAACTGGAAACTTGACAACTTCTGGAAATGTAAGTGCTGATTATCTTTTTGGTAATGGTACTTATTTAGTGAGTGTTAATGATACCCTTTCTTGGCTGACTTGTTCAAATGAACAGGTGTTGAAATGGAATGATACTTCTCTTTTGTGGGAATGTTCAGATATTTCAGCGCCTGGTGTAGGAGATATAGATGCAGTTAACACCCCTGATGAATATCTTACAGGTGGGCAGACTTCTGGAACTGTTGATTTAAGCTTAAATGAAACAAAGTTAAATGATACAATTGACCAGAGAGTTGTTGATAACAATGCTTCAATTAATAATTATATAGCTGAAAATAATCAAAGCCTTGTAGATTGGATTAGCTCAAGTTTTGCTCAAATATCTAATCTTGCAACTTTAATTGGAAATTGGAGTGAAGATAAAGATAATTATTATACTAAATCTGAAGTAAATGAAATAAATGATTCTGTTGTAAATTGGGCAAATGATACTTTTGTAAAGAATTTAGAACTTGAAGAGAGTTTAGGTAATTGGAGTGAAGATAAACCTAATTATTATAATAAAACTTATGTTTATAATAAAACAGAGATTGAATTGATAAATGGTTCAATCAATAATTATTTATCTGAAAATAACTTGAGCATTAATAATTGGGCTAATTCAATTTTCTTAACAGAAGAAGGAAACTGGATATCAAATTATACTAATATGACTGCTGATCCTTGTACTCCAAATTTTGTTACTGGAATGTTTAATAATGGTACTTTTATGTGTGGAACAGTTGAATCTGCAATGGAATCAGATCCTTATTGGAGAGGAAATTATACTGCTTATAATGATTCTTGGAGTAATACTTTCAATCAAACAACAAATGATTCAATTACAAATACAATTTCAGCTCAAAATACTTCAAATAATAATTTTATTGTTTCAAGTAATCAGAGTGTAGTAAACTGGATTTCTGCTAATTTTGCTCAAATATCTAATCTTGCAACTTTAATTGGAAATTGGAGTGAAGATAAAGGTAATTATTACAATAAATCTGAAGTTTACAATAAAACAGAGGTTTATAATAAAACAGAATCAGGTGCAATAAATGATTCTGTTGTAAACTGGGCAAATGATACTTTTGTAAAGAATTTAGATATAACAGATAGTGTTGGAAACTGGACAGCTGATAAAGATAATTACTATAATGTAACTCAAGTTGATAATTTAAATACTTCAATGAAGAATTATGTGGATTTCCAGGATTTATGGAATAATGATTCTGTTACAAATTTCATAAATACACAAGATTTAGCTTATAATACTTCTGTTGTTAACTGGGCTAATTCAGTTTTCTTAACAGAAGAGGGAACTTGGATTTCAAATTACACAAATATGAATGCTAATCCTTGTACTCCTTTATTTGTTACTGGAATTTTTACTAATGGTACATTTAGGTGTGGAAATGTTTCTCAAGCCTCTGAAACAGACCCATATTGGAGAGGAAATTTTTCTTTAATTTACAATAAGACATATGTTTATAATAAAACAGAGATTGATTTAATTAATGCTTCAAATAATAATTATATTGGAAGTGTGAATTTTTCTATGAAAAATTATGTTGATTACATGAATCAACTAACTAATGCATCTAATAATAACTATACTTCTTTTGTAAATCAATCTTTGAAAAATTATGTTGATTACATGAATCAAGTAATTAATGCTTCAAATAACAATTATACAGCATTTGTAAATCAATCAATGAAGAATTATGTTGACAGCCAAAATCAATGGTATAATGATTCAATGAAGAATTATGTTGATAGTTTAGAAAGTTTAAGTAATACTTCAATGAAGAATTATGTTGACAGCCAAGATATTTTGTTTAATGATTCAAATAATAATTTTATTGATTCAAATAATCAAAGCATTGTAAATTGGGTTGGAGCAACTTTTGTTCAAATTTCAAATATTGTAAACTTAGTTGGAAACTGGACAGCAGATAAAGATAATTATTATACAAAAACAGAAGTTGATGAAATAAATACTTCAATGCAAAATTATGTTGATTCTCAACCTGGATATGATGATTCTTGGATTAATGAAACAATCTACAATAAAACAGAGGTTGATGAGATTAATGATTCAATGAAGAATTACGTTGATGATACTTTTGTTTCAAACTTGGATTTAACAGATAGTGTTGGAAACTGGACAGCAGATAAACCTTATTACTACAATAAAACAGAAATTCAATGGATAAATGATTCAATAAATAATTACATTACTGAAAATAATTTGAGTGTAAATGATTATATTAATTTTACAAATCTTTCAATAAAGAATTATGCTGATGCAACATTCTTAACTCAAGAAACAAGTTGGATTGCTAATTTTACAAATATGAATGCAAATCCTTGTGCACCTAACTTTGTTACTGGAATTTTTGTAAATGGTACTTTTAGATGTGGAACAGTTGAAGCAGCATCTGAAACAGACCCATATTGGCAAGCTAACTGGACTGCTTATAATGATACTTGGAGTAATACTTTCAATCAAACAACAAATGATTCAATTACAAATACAATAAATGCTGAAAATGATTCAATAAATAACTACATTACTGAAAATAATTTGAGTGTAAATAATTACATTACTGAAAATAATCAATCCATGTTGAATTATTTAGCTGCTACTTTTGTTCAAATTGCTAATGTTGTTAATTTAGTTGGAAATTGGACAGCAGATAAAGATGATTATTATACTAAATCTGATGTTTATAACAAAACAGAAATACAAGAGGTAAATGATTCAATGAAGAATTACGTTGATGATACTTTTGTTTCAAACTTGGATTTAA
>CAYURQ010000005.1:38635-55398 GCA_964447315.1 Candidatus Woesearchaeota archaeon | reverse complement strand
CCATCAATTATTATTTCTCCTGTTTCTGGTAATTCTTTTAATGAAGGAGAAATAAACATGGGAACATTAGTGAAATCAATATTTTCACTTGTTATAAAAGCAATAGTAGGATAATTATATTCATCTAATTCAATATAAGAATAATCTTGATAAGATTTTACAATATATTTTTCTCCAAAAGAATCTTGAAATTCTAAATTATTTATATTTTCAATTATAAAATAAGTATCTCCTTGTGGTTTTCTTAAAAAATCAACTTTAAAATAATTAAATAAAACTTCTTCATAATTCCCGTAACTTGCAGATATTTCTTTATAAGTCACTCTAGTATCAATATAATCCTGACTCCAAATGAATAACCCATTAGCATAATTAACACTATTTAAATTAGAATAGTCTTCCCCTGTTATTCCAGCTAGAATACTTAAATCAATAACTTCTTTATTTGAATAAAAATTAATATTACTAATACTATTTGTTTCTAATATTGATTTAGGAACTTTAATTGCATTGGCTTTGTCTATTATATCTTGTAATTCACTATCTGAATCAGCAATTGTATAATTTTCTTGTAATTCATTTATTTTTGCTTGAATAACAGCATCATTAAAAATTAAATCAATTTCTTGTTGAATTAAAATAGGAAAAGTAGTTGAATCAATCTTAAAAAGCTCAAGTTCTTGTTTTTTAGCATCAATTGCCCTTGCTGCCTGAACCTTTAAAGTTAAGTTTTTACTGGAATTCATTGTGATTGTTTGGTTTATTATTGTTGTATTCATAAAGTATAATTCATATGCTAAATCTCCAATAATGCTTGGTATTAAGAAAAAATCACTTATTACTAATTGTTGAATTTCTGAATTTACACTAGGAGCAGAAGAATTATATATATAAGAAGGATTTTGATTTAAAACAGTACCTAAAGAAATTTTTTTTCCAAAAATATCACTGAAATTTGATTGATAAGATTCATTTTCAAAGCTTATATTTACCCATCCTTGTATTCTCTCTCCTAAGGTGTAACTTTCTTCAATATTATATGAAGGATTTCCAAGAGTTAATCCAGCGCTAACAAAATTTAAAGTAAGTACTACAAATAATAAAATAAAGAATAAATATTTTTTCCACCTCATTATATTATTAATATAATTGTTTTTATAAATCTTACTCAATGGCTTGAATAATCTCTTGTTTTGAAAATAACTATCCTAACTAATAACTCTGAAAAAATAATTCTTACTTTTTTCTCTTGAAAACAATAATTGTATAAGCAAGTGCAATCAATAAAATTGCAATTGTCATTTGTAATGTACTGAAAGCAGGTAATTCAATTTGAGCTGGACAGATTAATTCATCACTTATTGGAACGCATCTTTCACTTCTTTTCTTTCCAGTTAAATCTAAAGGGTCATAATGCCATACTCCTGCTGGATCTTCTGTATAATCATTGCTTTCAGGATCATTATAAAATACATTAGTTTCATCCCATTCCCAAGAAGCTGAATAATCTCTTTTTAAAATTCCATCTTCACAATCATCATCTGAGTTTTTTGTATATGAACAACTTCCAATACCAGTTATTCCTCCAAATATTCCAACACCACAATCAGGGTCATAAAATGCACAATAAGGATGACAATATCCATCTGTAATTGAATTACAACAAGCATTATCTCTTATACTATATTTTAATCCAGCTGCACAACAACTTGAATCCATACAACTTGGATCAACTCCCTCATCTGTAGCATAACAATTTAAACTGCAAGTCCCATCATTACATAAAATTGTTCCTTCTGGACAAGGAGGCCCTGGGAATATTTCATATTCACAAATACTTGAACATCCATCTCCATTTAAGGTGTTTCCATCATCACATTCTTCTCCAAATCCTCTAAATCCATTTCCACAAATATCTTGTCCTTCACAATCAGGGTCTATATAAGCGCAGTAAGGGTGACAATATCCATCACTTATTGAATCACAACAAGCACCATCATTTATACTACATAATAATCCAGCTTCACAATTATCTAATTTTCCATCACAATCCCTACAAGTACATCCTTCATCTGCATCACAAACAGTATCATTATTACAAACTGCAGGTCCATCATCAGTAAACCAGCAATTCAAGCTACAAGTTCCATCACTACATAATGTTGTTCCTTCTGGACAAGGTGGACTTGGAATTATTTCTAATTCACAATTTTCTGAACACCCATCTCCTGAAACCCTGTTTCCATCATCACATTCTTCTGTTCCAAAGTCAAAAACACCATTTCCACATCCTCCACAGTCAATGCTATCATCTCTGAAGGATTCACAAATTCCTTGAACACTATCCCATTTACAAGAACAATCATTAGCAAAATAACATCTTGTTATTGGGTCTATTTCAAATCCACAATTAGTCATTGTTCGTTCAGCAATAGTACAATCATCTAACTCACATTCTTCTTGAGTTGAATAATCTTCACATTCATGGATATTGTCACAAAAATTAATTTCAGTAACTGTTAATGTAGGTAAATTACTTTTTCCTGTATTTCCATTACTTATTATTTCTGCTTCAACATAGTATTCTGGATCTCCTCCATCATCTCCAAATTTAGTATCATCTTGATATTCAGCTGTCCATGTTGCAGCTGCTCTATTTGAAGAAACCTGGACATTTGAAGGATTATTTAATACATCATCATCTCCAACTGGGTCATCTTCTTTAACAGTTAGCATAATTACTTCTCCATTATCACAATTACTTGTTTCAATATTTATATGAGCTGTTTTGCCTTCTTGAACTTCTGTTTCACTCCAATAAACAGTTTTTATGCTACAAGTTGTTGGAATTGTACAAACACTAGGCCATCCTACGCAAATATAAGGGTCTTCAACAGTGCATGAACTTGAACATCCATCTCCACTTGCTGTGTTTCCATCATCACATTCTTCTCCTGAATCTTGGTTTCCATCTCCACAACTTCTCCAACATGTACTTGGTTCACCTGAACATTCCCATCCATATTCAATTATGCATAAACTTGAACATCCATCTCCACTAGAAGTATCTCCGTCATCACATTCTTCATCTCCTTCAATATTTCCATCTCCACAAGTTCCAGTAGGAGTACTTACTGGGCAATCATCAGGACAACTTCCAGAATCTTCATATCCTGAATCACAAGTTCCGTCCCCACAATAATCTCCTTGCATAGTAACTATTATACATCCAGTACTACAATATTCACAATTTCCCCCATAAGGAGGGCTACAAGCATCTCCATTATTACTTCCATCATCACATTGTTCTCCCCCGTCTATTACATTATTTCCACAATTTACAGGGACATTAACTCTTAAATCATCATCATAATCTCTTGAATCAATACTATCTGCTCCTGGGTCATTTGCAGTTGCAATAAAATAAAAGTCAGGAGTTGAATCTCCATTAAATGGAGAAATTGTAGTCCAGCTTGTAGAAGTACTTGTTCCTGAAATTGTTCTACTTGAAGGAGTTGCAACATATTCTGTTCCAATTAAGTTATTTTTTCTAACTTGGAAGTTTACCTGAACTTCATTACAATTTGAACCAGAAACATGTAAGTTTACACTTTGTCCGCTTGTTGCAGTATTTGTGCTCCAATATGCATTATTTAAATTACAGCAGCTTCCACAATCACTTGAACAACTAGCACAAGTTTCACCATAATTACAACTTCCATCTCCACAGCAATTTCCACAATCTCCTGGACAAGTATTACATGTTTCTCCATTATTACAACTATTGTCTCCACATGAAGCAGGTGGAGGGGGTATACTAATATATACATTTCCAGAATCTCTGCTTTCACCACCAGAACTTAATTCTGCTCTTGCATAATAATTTCCTTCATTACTAATATCTACACCCCAGCTTCTTGAAGCACTTCCAGAACTAATTGTTCTAGTACCAACCCAATCAAAATATCCCAAAATAGGCCTTCTTATTGTAATATCAATATCTTTACCATTACAAGCAGAGTTAGTGCTAACTCCAATTGTTACTGTATCACCATCTTCTATTCCAGAACTTGGACTCCACCATACACTTGTTATATCACAAGCCTGACAACTTCCAGAGATACATGTTTCACCTGCTGAACATGCATCATAATAATAACATGTATTTCCAGAACAATCATCAGTAGTACATCCATTTCCATCATTACATTGGCTATCAGAAGTACAACATCCAGGTATTTCTGTATTTGAACAAGTATAACTACTACAGGAATCAGAAGTACAAACATTTCCATCATTACAATGACTTGAAGAAGTACACGCTACACATTGTCCATCAGAAGTCCTAGCATAAGGGGTACTTCCAGAACAATCATAAGTTCTCCATTCTAAACAAGGGTCAGAATCATGATATCCACATATTCTATAACTATTCCAGTCAACATATTCTCTTTCTCCATTCCAATCACATCCACTTTCATCACTACAACAATTTGACATATCCCAATTACAAGTACTTGAAATACAATAAGCTGTTCCTTCATCATAAGCACTGCTTATTGAACTACATGCTCTTGTTGAATTTCCTTCACAATTTTCATAACTTGATTGAACTGTTCCGTCTCCGCAATAATCACTCCATTCTCTTTCTATGTCACAACCCCCTGATGAAACACTACCAGAAGTACACCAAGTACAAGAAGTACTTCCATCTGGGTCATATCCAGGATCACAAACAATTCCATTATCTCCCCCATCATCACATTCTTCACCAATAGAAGTAGTCAATGTTCCATCTCCACAAGAAGAAATAATTTTACATGCCCCACTAGAACATTGTTCATTTGAATCACAACTATCTTTCAGAGTTTCTTTTTGATTATTACAATAATACATATACCAAGCATCTCCTCCTGAACCATCAGGACAATCATCGTAAGTACCATAATAACTTGGATTCCAATTACAAGTAGAGACTCCTACTTCACATGTTTGACAATCATTACAATCATCATAGACAGCATTATAATCATTTAGAGGGTAACAACTTCCAGAGCCACTACATGCTTCTGTTGTATAATGCCTCATAACATCTCCACTAGAAGAACACCAAGTTCCACCAACCCATCCACTATTACAATCTGGGTCGCTTCTACATTCAACACAAGCCCCGCTAGAACAATAAGGAGTTGAGCCCCCACAATTAGAATAGTCTGTAGAAGTTGATATTTCACAAGTATAAGGGTGAGAATCTGTATCGCAATAATTGGTTGTTACAGTTCTTCTACGAGTATCTCCATCATGACAAGTCCAACTTCCATAACTAGTTGAACCACATTCGTCATCAATAGTACATTCATCTGTGTAACAAGCAACACATGAACGTGTATTTGTGTTCCAATAAATAGAACCAGAACATTTTTGACTACTACCGCAATCCTGAGCAACATAACTTGAACCAGTACTCCATCCACAAGTTGATGAACTACAAGTAGGATAAATTGATCTAACTAAAATGTCTGAATCACAAGTATTTGCAACACATTTATATTCAAGATACGTTGTTCCACAATCTTTATATTTCTCTTCACGATTATCACAAGAATCATACCAATAAAGATCCCCTCCATAGCAAGAAGTATAGTCATGAGAATTACAACACCCATCATAAGGATCATTATCACAATTATAATCTGTGGAACTTGAGCAAACTTCACTTCTACCAGGATAAATATTCGCATTATTATCATTACAGTCTCTTTCAGTAAGGGATCTTAAAGCACCTTCGTTTCTATTATAAGTTCCAGAGCAGTCTCTACATGCACTACTATATTCCCATCCTAAGGAATAAGCATATAAATCTCCATCTGAATCAATATAACACTTTGTATAAATAGAATCACATCTACCTCCACAATCAGCAGTTATTTCATCACTATTTTTAATTCCATCAGTACAAGTTCCCTCATCAGATAATTCCCATATACAACCATAAGATGATTCACAAGCATCTTGATTATCCTTCCAATATGAACAAGAAGCCTCTCCATCTTCACAATAGTAGTATTGATTATTCCAAGTACACCCTGGATGTGATTGGCAATAATTTTCTTTATCACTTAAAGAAGCACAAGGAAAAGTCCCAAGACACTCTGCACTAACAACCCCAGAAAAAATAACTACTAATAATATACTAAAGATAGCTAGACCTAAAACCCCTTTTATTTTCCTTTCAACCATAATGAAATAATTAGTAATTTGGGTTTTATAAATGTTTTTAAGAAATTCATTTTATTAAATTAATTAAAATTCTCGAAGACAAATGAAAGAATTTTCATATTTAATAAAATTAAAATGTAAGTAACAAAATTAAGAATTATTTTTTAAT
This sequence comes from Candidatus Woesearchaeota archaeon, assembly GCA_964447315.1. Classification (GTDB taxonomy): domain Archaea; phylum Nanobdellota; class Nanobdellia; order Pacearchaeales; family GW2011-AR1; genus MWBV01. Next base: position 49,010 of record CAYURQ010000005.1, on the reverse strand, counting down.
AACTTTTAATGTTCCAATTGGAACTTTATTCTCATCACTTGCTCTAATAACATACATTCCTGGTTTGTAGTTTGAAAAATCAACTTCAGTCTTCCCGTCTTTATCATTATCAATTATTTCTTTTTGCAATCTTCCAGACATGTCATAAAATTTTAAATACAAATTTTTTCCTATTGGAGTTCCAATAACTCCAAGGTCTTTAACTGGATTAGGATATACTTTTAATTTATTCTCATTTAACTTATCTTCAAGTCCAACACCTACTACTTGGAATTCTTTAGATGTCGAGTCAGCATTTCCAAAAATATCTTTAGCACCCATCCAAAATTCATAATTTCTATTAGGCAATTCATTAAACGAAATTTCTCCTGTTTGAGAAATTTCTTGTTTTTCTCCATTTTTACTTAACCAGGCATTTTGAAAATTCTCATCAGAAATATCCCAATTAAATGTTATATTATTGCTATAAGTTCCTGAAACCTCTGAACTCCAATTTATTTCAGGAGGGGTTAAATCTTCTCTAGAAAAATTAACTTTTTTTGTTGTTTTATTATTAAGTTTATCAACTCCAACAACACTCAAAACATGTTCTCCATAAGGAACTTCTATTGATTGGTTTAAATTTCCATTAAAAAATTGATTTTCATTATCATTAATATAATAATATACACTATCTGAATTTATATTTGGGTCAGAAACACTCGCATTTAACTTAATATCTTTTTCAAAAATCTGCCCTGAATTTGGACTTGTAATGTTTATTCTAGGAGCATAAATATCATTTACATTAAGAACCCTCTTAACCAAAGTATCTCTATCAAAAATATCTTTTGCATAAATCCATATTTGATTTTCTCCTTGAGATAGATTAAGATTATTAATTGCATTATTTCCTTTTTTAAGAGATTTTTTAGTTAAACCATTATCAGAACTTAACCAAGCAAACTTTAAATTTTCATCATTTATATTAATATTTACTCCAGGAGCAACTTCATAAATTGAATCTGAATCAATGTTTGTTGAAATTCCTAAATTTTTTGAAGGTTTTTCAGTTATTAGGTTTATGAGATATGTTTGATATTTTCTTAATTTTGGCACTCCATCAATAACCTCCCAATTAGCATAATCTACAAGAGTATTTCTACCTGGCCCTTTTGGAGGCCCTCTTATTCTAACCTCGGAGCTATCTCCTAAGGCAAATCCCCATTCTCCTGGTTGAATATCTTTAGCATTGAATTGATCATCCAGAATATACAAATCAGAAAAATTTAGAAAATTATCTCCCACAGTAACAGCACCTTGGGAATGCCCCCACCGAGGAGTTCCATCAAAATAATAATGGGAACTAATGACTTTATAATTTGGAACATTAAACCTATTCATATCTTCTAATTTATAATTAAGAGGAAAATATTGGAAAAATAAATCAATTATTTCTTGGTCATCTGTTCCATGAAAATCAAAGAATTGTCGAGTAGAATATTGATTGCAATTACATATTTCTCCTGGAATTCCATTTTCTTCACAAGTATTTTCAATTTTGCTAATATCCATTATTTTTCCTAACCAAGCTTCTTTCCCTTCTTCGTCTAAATTTGCCCAATACCATTCAGGGTCTCTTGGTGCTCTGTTTTGCATGTGCTCTTGCATCATATTATAATCTTGTTGATTAACAACTTCATCTCCGTTTATGTCCATTCTATCAATGGCTCTTAAATCTTGTTCTAGATTTGGTGTGTAAGTTCCATCAATATATTCTTGCATTTTAACTAAATCAGCATTTGTAAGTTTATTATCTCCATCTGCATCACCAGAACCATACCAATTTAATGTAGTATCATTAGGCTGAACAAAAGGATTTGCAGTATAATTATATATATTTTGAGTTGTAGATTGGGTTGAAGTACTCTCATATTGAGGGTCATTAGTAGTGTAAGAAACAAAATCATTTTCATGATTTTTTTCAGATAATTTATCTTGATTAATATAAGGGTTTTCTTGCATAACAATTTCTTTTTTTTGTTTATTGTCATAAGAATCTTGAGCATCAGCATTTCCAGGATATGTAAAAGGCAAAACACTTAAAGCAGTCATGCCCAAACCTATTCCAAATTCTTTAGCTTGTCTTCTAGTATTATCTAAAAACTTCTCTAATTTATTTCTATTATCTGCCATTTTCCTTATATTGTAACCACTTTAGAGTAATATTTAAAGGTTTTGATTTCCTCTCTTTTATCTGTAAATATATAGAAAATTATTCTTTATAAAAACTATGGTGATATTAGTTGCATGTTTATTTTAAAGACTTAGCCATAATATAAGCATGTTTTGAATATCCTATTTTTTTATAAAGATTAATTGCAGGAGTGTTTTTACATCTAACATTTAATCTTAATCCTTGAATTTTTTGTTTTTTTGCAAATCCTTCAACAAAATTCATTAATTTTTTTGCAATGCCCCTTCCTTGAAAATCTGGATGTACAATTAAGTGTTCAACTTCTCTAAATTTAAATTCTTTATTAATAATTAATCCAACACATCCTACTAATTTTTTATTTTTAAAGTAACCCAATAATTTTCCCTTATTAAATGTAAATTCAAAATATTCTTTATCATTTCATCCCTTGACAACAACCAAAGGCTTTAATCTAGCAACTTTTTTACTTATTCCAATATCATCAACTACCTGAACAACATCCTCAACATCTTTGTAAACTTCTGGTGCTTCTTCTGCAAGACTTTTATCACTTGAACTAGAAACTTGAATTCCTTGTTGATTTAATTTATTTTTTGTTTTTTTACCATCAATTGTTCTTGTTGCTTGTGCTCTTCCCATTACTCTTCCAGCACCATGAACACTACTTCCAAAAGTAAGCTCCTCTGAAAGTTTTGTTCCAACCAATACATAAGAAGAAGTTCCCATTGTTCCTGGAATTAAAACAGGTTGTCCAACTTTCCTGTATTTTTCAGGAATCTCTTCTCTGTTAGGTCCAAAAGCTCTAGTAGCCCCCTTTCTATGTACACAAACTTTTTGCATTTTACCATTTATTTTATGATTTTCAAATTTAGCAATATTATGAGAAACATCATACAAAACACTAATTTCTGAATTATCAAATATCTCCTTAAATACTTCTCTTGTCCATTGAGTTATTAATTGTTTATTAGCAAATGCAAAATTAACAGCACAACACATTGCCTTGTAATAATCTCTTCCTAGTTCAGAATTTATCGGAGCATAAACTAATTCCCTATCAGGAAGAACAGCATATTCAAAATCCTGCATTTTTTGAATATAATCAGAAGCAATTTGATGTCCTAAACCCCTGCTTCCACAATGAATCATTATAACTGCCTGGTCTTTCTTCAAACCAAAAACCTTTGCAACTTTTTCATTGAAAATTTCATCAACAAACAACACTTCAAGAAAATGATTTCCAGCTCCTAAGGTTCCTAATTGTCCAATTCCTCTTTTAATAGCTTTTTCAGAAACTTTTGAAGGGTCTGCATCTTTCATGCATCCTTGCTCTTCTGTATTTTTCCAATCATCTTGAATATCATCTCCAAGTTTTGATATATACTGAGCACCATTTTTCAATAATTCAATAAATGCTTTTTTAGGAATATTATAAGGACTTCCCCTTCCAACTCCAGAAGGAATTTTATTTTTTAACATTTCCAAAAGCTTTTTTTGATTTCCAACTATATCTTTCTTAGTTAAATTAGTTTTTAATAATCTTACGCTGCAGTTAATATCATAACCAACCCCTCCAGGACTAAAAATACCATTTTCTAAATCAAATGCAGCAACCCCTCCAATTGAAAATCCATATCCCTGGTGTGCATCAGGTAAAGCAATTGATTGTTCAATAATTCCAGGTAATTGAGCAACATTCATTACTTGTTGAATTGTTTTATCTTTCTTAATGTCATTTAAAATACTCTCTGAAGCATATATTCTTGCAGGAACTCTCATTGCTCCTATACTTTGAATTTCATATATATTTTCTTTTATTTTATTTATTTTAATTTTCATCTTAATTATTTCAAGAAATTTCATTTAATAAAACTAACTAATAAACCAAAATAATTAAATATCCCTAATTATTTTATATTGTATAAGGAGGTAAAAATGGCAATTTTTGAAGGAGGACTTATTGCATTGATTGCACTTGCTTGTGCTGTTTGGGTTATTTATGATATTGCATCAAACCAAAAAAAAATGAGCACATTTAATAAAGTATTGTGGATTGTATTAGCAATAATATTTAATATTATTACAGCAATAATATATTATTTTGTTGTAAAGAAATAATTTTTTAGTTTATTAATTAACCAGAAAAATATTCAATCAGAATGTCTTTTAGTAAGAGTAGAACATTATTGTTATTTTAATTATATCTTAGAAATATCTCAAACATCCAATACAATTTGAGAAATCCATCTATTTGGAAGGTGTTTTATTTCCATTTCACTGTATGTTATAGCTTTAATATGATTTATTTCATATTTATTTTTGTTTCCAATATTATCTCCAGAGATTTTTGCAAGAATTGTAAAGTTTTTTTTATCTAAGATAATTTCATCAACTTTGCTTGCAATAAAATCATCTGCATCTAATAAAAATAAAAATTCTTCTAGAAAATTATACATTAAACCTTCTAAATCATTTCCTTGTGCTCTTACAACAATTTTTTTATTAGCCTTAACTTTTTTATCACTTAATACATTAAAAAGAGCAAGAGCTGAATTCTTGAAAACCTCTTCAATAGTTTCACCCCAGGCTCTGAATTTAATATCTGCTGTGTGAGGTAAAAATTTGAATTTCATTTTTTCCAACAAAATACTTTTAATTGTCTTGGACTGTAAGTGTTTAAATCAGCTGAGATATATCCTATTTTTGTATATATATTTCTATCATTAGGAGCATTTGAATTTATGCAATTATCTTCCAAGTAACAAACCTTTGCTTCACAAATTAAATTAGGAGATGTTTTTGAAATAATTTCATTTCTTGTATTTGATAATCCAGAACTCTCAAAATCTTCCCATTCAACAGGCAAACTAGCTTGTAAAATCTCTTTTCTCAAAGAATCATCTACCTGAACTGCCCTGATAATATTTTCTATTTTATCATTTATTTCTTGAGTTACCTCTCCTGTGAAAACATTTCTATTCAATACTAAAAAAAGTGCTCCTGCCAAAAGTATTATAGATATGAAAACTTCAAGTATCTTAACCCATGCCTTTTTGTTTTTTCTTTTAAATAAATTAAACTTCATTTTACCATGATTTTAATCTCAAATATCCGCTTTTTATTTGTCCATTTAAATTTACGTATTGAATTGGAACATCTTTTATGTAAAAGTTTTTGCTTATATTAATTTGCGGGGTTTCTTTTATTGTTCCATTTTCATAAATTATTCCAAATCCAAATTCAAAGCTTCTCGGAACTTTTAATTCTCCTTTAAATTGATCATACCAAATATTATACTCATTAAATAAATCATTTAATTTTGATTCAAAAATATATTTTTCAACTTTAGTGATTCCTAAATTATAATCACTTCCTTCTGACATTGGTTGACAAGACCATTCTCCTCCTCCACCAATATAAGGAAATTCTTCTGAATAATAAATCTTAAAAAAGTCATCATTTGAACTTATTCTATTTATCCTTAGGTTTGTTGTACTTGCTCCACTAGGTGTTGATACTTGTTCTTGATTCCAAACAAAAATTCTATTATCAATCCCAAAGTCTGTTATAAGATTATCTAATTGAATACATTCTGCTCCAACATTATTTGTAATATTTGTTGTAATTGTTATTAATTCTGCAGAAGAATTTTCAATTAAAACTTTTTCAAGATAAATCATTAGTTGTTGTTCTTTTTGTTCTTCTTTAAAACTAGGTTGAGCCATAGTATATAAAAAAATTACAAATGTTATGAATATTGCAAAAGACATAACAACTCCTACATGGGAACCTCTTTTATTACCCCTATTAATCATAAATTAAAATATTAAATTAAATATATAAAACTATTGAAAAAGATAAAATAAAAAATAAAAATTTTGTTTATCTTCTTTTCTTTTTCTTAGCGGCTTTCTTTTTAGCTGGTTTCTTTTTTACAACTTTCTTCTTAACAGCCTTCTTTTTAACAGCTTTTTTCTTAACTGGTTTCTTAGCTGCTTTCTTCTTTTTCTTACCGCCTCTTGCCATTTTAGCTTCGCACACATTTCCTTTTCCATCAACGTAGTAAAGGTAACCTGGCTTACGTTCAACGACATTCTTAGCAATTATTTTTCCCATCTCCTTTAACCTCCTTTTGATTATTATTGAGATTTTAAAGACACTTTTGTTTATAAACTTTTCCTAGTCTTCGAGAGCTATCAATTTAAGGTTAAGATTTCCTGAATTTCTCCTCGATAAAATTCATTGATTGGAATTTCAATTAATTTTTTGAATGGCTTTTTTGATTTAACGCTTGCTTTCCAAGGTTTAATAATCCTCTTTTCAATAATTTCATTTTTATGATTTATCCATATTGCAACAAATGGAAACCAAACAAACATCGAATGTATTTTAAGATTTACTGGTTTATTGAATTCAAAAAGCAAAGCTCTTGCTCTTTTCCTTGAAGTGAAAGTTAATCCTCTAGCTTCTTGTCCAACTGTCTTAACCTTTTTTAGTTCTGGAATTTTTAACAGATTAACCAAACCACTTGTTTTTTCTTTTTTCATTTTCGTCTTTTTTTGCAATATAGGTATTGTAATGAAGGTTTACATTTTTTTCAGTTACCCAGTCATGATGTTTGAAACCCCCTCCAAATGTTTTAGGAATGTGCATTAATTCATGGATTATTGTTTTTACTTGCTCTTCTTTTTTCATTCTTTCAAACTTTGGACATAAGAATTCAAGAGCATAATAAGCTTTAACACCTATTGCTTGTTGCATTAACTTTCCAAGAGCATGGCAACGAGCAATTGTTCCTCTGGAACTACTACCATAACTTCTAAAACATTTAACTCTTTCTATGACTATGTGAGGAAATAAAAGTTTTGAAACTTCTTCTGCAATTTCCTGTAAATCTTCAGCATATTCATATCTCATTTTTTTAATCCTCTATAATTTCAACAACTTTTTTTCTTGATTTAAATCCAAAAACAATTTTACATTGTTTATTGAAATGTTTTTTTAACAGTCTTTCTAAAGCTTGATTGGCTTTACCTTGTAAAGGAGTTTCTTTAATCCAAACCTCATATTCATTTTCTTTAACTCTAACAACCTGCTGTCTCGAAGAATTTGGATGTATCTTAACTTTAACTCTTTTATTGTTTATCATTTTGTTTTGATTATTTAATCCCTGGTTTTCAATTATCCAGATAAGTAGGAGAATCAAGAAGTTGATTCTTTTTGGTTAAGTTAATTAATGAGTATTAGAGTTAATAGAGTTTTTTATTATTTACTACTCTTCCTCATCTTCTGTATATTCTGGTTTGGAAACCTTTTCAAAAGGTTTCATCAGGAATTTGATGCAACCCTTTCTTAAATATCTTTTCAATGTATTCTTCTACATCCTGAATCTTCTTGAAACTGTAAATCTCATTGTACTCATTATGAAAAGTACATTGCTCTTGATTGTAATTCTTGCATATTTCAGGTCTTTTTTTATAATAACTACAACGATTATTTTCATCTAAATGTCTGCAAGGAGTTAAGAATTCAACGTTCCAACTTCCATCTTCTTCTACATAAACATGAACATTTTCGTGGCAAACATACCATTTAATATCCTCAAAATCCTTTAATTTTTCAGGAACATCTATTTCAATTGCAATATATTTGCAACATTTACCGTCACATTCTTCGCATGTTTTTGGTTTTTGTTTGTGAATTTCTGCTGACATAGAAAACATTTAATTAATTCTTGTTTTTAAAATTAACTAAGATTTTATTTGTTTAAAGAATCCTTTATTTCTTGAAGATAAACGATGTTGCAATCTCTGCAATTATACAAATATTTAACTTCAATGACCTGCAAATTACTCCCTCAATATAATCCCTGCTTTCAAGATAATTTAGTTTTTTAGTTAGTTCTTTATCTTGTAACAATCTCAAGAGCATCCCTATGCTTTAATTTGTGCTCTTTACCCCAAGCCATTTTACTTCGAGCGTCAATAGCTTTTATAAAATTTTTCCCAAAATCAGTATGTAAATAATATGCAAAGTCTTGAGCGGTTGTTCCTGGAGGCATTAAAAAACAATCAGGTAAAATATTTCCTTTGCTGTCTCCAAGCTTATTTGCACTTGCAGGGAAAATTGCAATGTATTTTAGTAAATCAAATACTCCTGCATTTAATATTTTTTGCACTCCTGTTCCAAATTCATATTTATCTAGAACATTTTCTTTAATCTTATTCAAGGCTTGTTTTTGTTTTTCATTCAATTCTTTTAATATTTTAAAATCCCTTTCTCCAGGAACATACTCAATTAATTTAGCTTTTGCAGCTTGTCTTAATGCAAGTTCTGAATCAGCACTGCAAGGAACAATAAGATAATCTGGAAATTTTTCTTTAAGTTTTTTAAAATTTTCTTCACCTTTTTCAGTATCTATTTTATTAGCAGCAATAATCATTGGTTTACCTTCTTTTCTTAATTCAGAAGCAAATTTCATTAGCTCTTCATCATTCCAGGTTGAAGCTTTTTCAGGAAGATTAACTCTTAGCAAAACACTTTTTATTTGCTGTTCAGTTACTTTTAAACCAGAGAACTGCTTTACAACAGCTTGTGTGAATTTTGTTTTTTCAAGTTCTGCTTTACGAGCAAAAGCTTTCCAAGCCTTAACAAGAATGTTAAAAAACCAAGTGTCAAGTTCTTTTTCCAAGAAAACAACATCTTCCCAGACTTCATATTTTTCATCTTTTTCTAAGGGTTTGCCCTCTGAATTATTTTCTCCTGATAAATCCACGATTTGTATGAATAAATCAGCTCCACGTAAATCATCTAAAAACTGATTTCCTAATCCTTTTCCTTCAGAAGCACCAGGAACTAAACCTGCTACGTCCATTAAATCAACAGGAACAAACCTGTTATGTTTTATACAAAACCCATGATTTGGATTGCATTGAGTTTTAAATTCCTCATCAATACATTTTACTTTAACATAAGCAACACCATGATTAGCTTTTATTGTTGTGAAAGGATAATTTGCAATTTCAACTTCTGCTAGTGTTGCAGCTTTGAAAAAAGTGCTTTTTCCCACAGAGGGTTTTCCAAGAAGTCCTAATAACATATTTTAAGAACCAATACTTTATTTATAAGTATTTTTATATTATTTATCCTTGATAACCAGCCATTCTGGCAAACAAGGTCCACGCAGCTTCACCTTTTAATATACAATTAAGAGTAGCATCCCTTGGGCTAGAACTATGAGCACAACTTCCTAATCCAGCTGTTAAAGTTGCTTCTCTTGAGCTTGGATGTCTATCTAAATATTCAACAGCCCAATTTCCTCCATTATAATCTAAATTATCTTCAACATTTTTATTTAGGAAATAATTTCCATCTGGGTCATATTCTTCTATATCTGCAAAATCAAATAAAATACATTTATGATTATTGCAAAAGTTATCATTTTCAATAAAGTTCCTTATTATTTGGTTTTTTGAATCAGAACTATCTCCTTCTCCTCCTCCATTTGTATGTCCTGTCATGAAAACAAACATAACATTAGGATATTCAACAATCAAATCTTTCATATCTTCTATATAACTATTAATATCATGTCCTGCAATATTGCACCAAGACCACATCATTACATTAATATCTGGATTTGAATTCAAGAATCCTTGAGTTGATTCCTTTATATGTCCATCACACCTGCTTAAATCCTTGCAAGGTTCAGGGAAATTTCCACTATAATCTTCAAAATGCAAATCACTCCCACTTCCACTTGGACTATGGCCATAAAAAGAATAATGCTCTTCAATTTCATTCATTCCATAATAAACTTGTGAACCATGACTTGTATGAGCATAAGCAATATGTAATTCATTTTTTGCTTTAGTTATCCAAGATTCAGGAATATTCATGAAATTTATTGTATTAGTGTGGTCAATAATTATTGTTGCTGTTTGAGGTTCTGGATCTGTAGTGATGCAATTTCCTTCTTGGCATCCAATACTACAATCTTCTTTTCTATCTTCTCTTTCATTACAAGAATTATACCAATAAACATCATTATTATAACATCCAGAATGATGATGAGTTGTACATGTTGTTACACATTGCCCATTTGAACATTCTTCATTTGTTCCACAATCTTCTTTTCTATCTTCTCTTTCATTACAAGAATTATACCAATAAACATCA
>CAYURQ010000005.1:13866-38535 GCA_964447315.1 Candidatus Woesearchaeota archaeon | reverse complement strand
TTATTATAACAAGCAACATAAGAGTGAATCTCACACTGAGTTTCTGTTTCAATATTTACACAAGTATTATTTATGCAATATAAATCCCCCAGACATTCATTGTCAGAAGTACAACATCCACTTATAGTAGAATAAATGCATTTTCCTACACTGCAAGTATCTGAAGTACAAACATTATTATCATTACATTGTGAATTAATTGTACATTCTGGTGATTTTGATAATTCTATACTTTGTTTTTCCAGACAATCACTTAAATCAAAAGAACATTCATCACTACATTTTAAAGTTCCTGAAACCTTTCCAAAAGTCTCACAAGTTTCTCCAGCTAAATTATTAACTTCACAATATTCTCCTTGCTCTAAAATACCATTTCCACATTTAATTTCAATTTTTTCTTGAATAACGCATTCTTGTCCAGAGCAAACTTCGTTTTCACCACAAGCTTTTACATGCTCCCATTCTTGAGTGCATCCATTATAATTGTAAATATTTCCTAAATAACAAGCAGTTATTAAATTAGTAATACAAGAAAATTCTTGTTCACAAAGCCCAGTTTCATTACAAATAAAACCTTCTCCTAAATTAGAACAACTTCCACAATTTACTTCTGAATCACAAATCTCTTGAACACCGCATTTGTAATTATAAGTTGAACAAGTATCATTACAATTTTCTTGTTGAACGCAAATACCAGATGAATTACATACTTTTCCTGAATCACATATACTACAATTTACTTGCTTTCCACAAATTGTTTGAGTTCCACATTCATATCCTAAACTTTCACAAGTATCACTACAAACTTCATTTTCAATACAAAATCCAGAAGCATTACAAGTAAATCCCTCTTGACATGTCCCACAATTACTCTCTACACCACAAATAGTAAAATTTCCACATTCAAGCCCTAAATTACTACAATTTCCAAAACAATTATTATATACTGTTTCTTTTAAAGGACCTTCATAAGGATAATAAGTATCTTGAGGATCTTGATTTTGAGTATTAGCATTAGATTTTTTAATAAAATCATTCTTTTTTGGAACATAACTATCTTCTACAGAACCAATAATTCCCTTTCTTTCTTTTGTATTTAATATTGGTGAAACAAGTATTTTTGTAACTTTTTCTCCATCAACTTTATCTAAATTTAAATGTATCTCTCCATTTTTAATATCTTCCTCACTTAAATTAATTTTGAAAATCTCAAAAGTGCTTCCATCATCAACAATAATTTTAACACCAACTAATTCTTCTTCTTTTGCATCAATATCTAATTTTAAATCAACTGAATCTTTTTGAATTTGAGCATTTGATATCTTCATTTCTAATTCTTGTTTTTGTAATTCATTTTCTTTGGTATTTAAATTAGTTAGTGCATTGGTAAAGAATAAAATTAAAATAATTATTCCTATAATAACAATAACTAAAAGACCCCAAACAATATTTCTCATTGGATTATAATCTACTGTTTTGGGTTTAATATATCCTTGAATTTTTCCACCACCTTTTTGAACACTGTTGGAACCTTTGTAATTTATAGAAGAAGCTGTTTTAGTTTGTTTTTTTAAAGAACTTTTTTTAGCATTACTTTTATTTGAAGAAGATTTTTTATATTTATTTATTTCTGATTTATTCATTATTTTTTTTCTTGGTTTGTAATATCCTTCAGCCATTTTAAAAAATTAAGTTTGCAACTTGAGAAACTATAAATGAGACAATCATTAATGCAAATGAATGTTTTATACCTCCTTTTACACTCCCAGTTGATAATTTACCTATTGTTAGTCCTGTAAAAAACCCTTGAATTAACATTAAATATAAGAATGAACCAGAAATATCTTCTTGACTTAATCCTTGTCCTGCTGCAATTTCTCCTCCAATACTTCCTCCTGTTATTGCTCCAACTTCTGCAATACCAGAAACCATTGGTAATATTTGAAATTGCATAACTAAAATAATAACAATAAAAACAAAGAAAATAATATATCCTTGAACAACTAAAGTAGAAATTGCTGCTTTTCTTTCTTTTTTAAGTTTATCAGCTGTACTTACTGCTTCTGCAACTGCCTCTAAGATTTCTCCAATATTTCCACCTGCTCTTTCTGCTTGTCCAATTAAAGTTAATGCACGAGTAATTGTTTTATTTCTAACATCTTTTGCAAATACAGCCAATGCAGAATTTAAAGGAATACCTAATGATATTTGATTTGCTAATTTTTGTACATGAGGAGTTAAAACCCCGTAATTCTTATGTCTAACATTTATTATACTTTTACTAATTGGAGTACCTGTTTTAACACTTTCAACAAGATTTCTTCCAAATTCCAAGAACATTTCTTCTTTTTCAGCACTTATTTTATTTTCTTGAATCATGCTTAAAACAAAAGGGCTTGCACCAGCAAGTATTCCAATACCCATTAATAAGAAGAAAAATTGAGTTCCATTGAAAATTATTAAAGCAATCAAAATTATAAATATTGATATTCCTAATCCTATGCCATGTACTTTTTTTAATTCCATTTTATTTTTTTCTCTTTTTTTTGGAAACCTTTTTCTAAAAGGTTAAGTTCACTTTTCTTTTTTTTGGAAACCTTTTTCTAAAAGGTTAAGTTCACTTTTCTTTTTTTTGGAAACCTTTTTCTAAAAGGTTTATTTCCTGAATTGTAAAAAAGTCAGGAATACTGCATTAACTACAGTAACAGCCATTACCATTATTATAGTAATCATATTTGCACTTAAGGCAACACCCAACCCACTCATTTTCATCATCATCAACAAAATCATTAATATCATTGGAGCTGCAATTACTAAACTAATATACATATCCATAAATGTTTCATTTGCTTTTGTTTGTTTTTCTTTATTAATACTATGATCAAACAACAGTGTCTCTGCTCTTTTATTAAAAAATCCAGGTAAATCACCTCCTGAATTAATAGTTGTGGATAAACCATTAAATAGCTCTGCTAATTTTTTGCTGGGACTTCTTTTAGAAGAAGTTTTTAATGCACTTACAAAATCATACCCATAGATATTAATTTCATTTATTAATTTTATAAATTCTTTTTCAAGTGCAGGATATTCTTTTGTTGAAATTATAATATTGAATATTTTACTTGGATCAATCATAGAACCTGAAATAGCAGACATATGTATTGCTGCAAAAGGAAGCTCATCATTTATCTTTTTTTCAGCTGTTCTTCTTTCCATTGAGGGATAAGAAGCCATTATCATAAGGGTAAGTAAAGGAAAAATAAAAGGCATCCATATAACTCTTATTAATCTAGTTCCAGCTGCTGCATCAGCAAAATAAATTATTGGTAATTCAGGACTTATTTTAAAAATAAAAAAGAATATTGCTAATGCAAGTCCAATAAAAAATGAAATTAAAACAGAATAAAGTAAAACAGAAACATATCCTTTTGGAGTAAATCTCATATTGCTTTTAATTAAATCTTGGTCTAGATTTGGAAATGCATTTTGATTAATTAATTTATTTGCATATCCTGAAAATGTTTCATTTGCTCTTTTAACAAAAGGGTTTGCTTTTTCTTCTTTTTTAATAACAACCATTTCCTGACTTTTTCTCATTCTTTTGATTGTTTCTCTTTCCAAAGGGTCTGGCTTTATTTCTCCTTTTTTGTAAATTTTTTCAAAACCAAGAATTTCAACAAATGATTTTTTAGGCAAAGGTCTTTTTATTATATCATAAATCTCATCATCTTTAGGTTTAACAGCGTATCCAACATTTCTTAAGTCTTTTATACCTTCTTTTTTCCCTAGATTTTTAATCATTGATTTATCTTTTGAAGGAGCTTCTTTTTGCTGTTTGTATGCTTTTTTCTTTAATTCATCTATTTTTGCTAATTTCTTTTCAGAAATTTTCTTTGATTTTTTAGAATCAATTTCTTTTGTTTTAGGAAGTTTTTTAACAAGATTTATTTTGCTTAATTCAGAAGGAATTTCCTGATTTAATTTGTTAAGAGATATATAAAGATTTTTTATGTGGGTAACAAGCATTGTTCTTTCACTTGGGCTTGCTTGTTTCAAATGATTTGTAGAAGAATATATTTCTTTTATTACTTTTCTCTGTCTTTGAATTATTTCTTTTAATCTATTAAATTTTTCAACGTCTTTTGGCATTTTATCCTTTAATTAATCCTGAAATTTTTTCTTGATTATCCAAGATTAATTTCTTTATTTTGTTGAATTCATCTACTCTCTCTTTTTTATAGGATTTTTCTAATTTTAATTCTGCTTTTTCAATAGTTTCAACTAATTGTTTTAATAAATCTAGATTTTCAGTAGCCACCTCAATTCACCTCTTTTAAATTTCTTTTATCTATAAAAAAGAATAATTTACACTTAATAAAGATTACTTCTTACTCTTTTTCTTTATTTTCTTATTGTGTACTATTTTTTTAACAAACAATATCCACGCTCCACTTAAAATAATAACAATTCCAATTATTATTCCTAATATTCTTAAAAATTTATTGTTTATAACTCCTTTAAATTTTTTAGCATCTTTTGGTTGATTTTTTAGATTTTCATCTTGATTATTTTCAGAAGTTTCTTCTCCTTGTTTTGCTTGTTCTTGAACTTCATCTTCATTATCTGAAGGAATCTCTTGATAAATCTCTTTAAAATTAATTCTTGCACTTCCACTATTACTTATATCTTCTAAAGTAACCTCTAAATCATAAAATCCATCTGAATTAACATCTATTTTTTCAGTTGTTCCATTTGTAATTTCAAAATTGCTAATATTTTCAACACTAACTTTAATTAAATTACTTTCTTTATCAACTAAAACAACATTCAAAATCTTTTTACCTTGTCTTGCAAAATCAATTGTAACTTTATACCCTTGTCTTAATTGCCTTGATTGTCCTTCTTGTAATTTATCTTCTTTAATAGTGTAAGAAGGAGTAACAATTGCTCCTCCAGAAGAATCCTCTTCAGTTGTTGTTTCAACATATTTTATAAGATTACGCAAAACACTAAACCATCCAACAGTATCCTGCACAAATAGTTTGTAGGTGTAAGTTCCAACTGAAGGTAATGTCTGACTAGAGTAAAACTCCCAACTTGTATGGTTTCTTTGCTGAAAATTTGAACGATAGACTTGATTTATCTCACTTGCACTAAGAGTTATGTTCCACATTAAAATCTCGTCTATTTGCCCACGGGCGTCTTGGCCTATGATTAAAGAACTTAGGTCTGTGGGGTATGAAAGAGTTAAAGGATTAAATGATTTTTCTAAATTTCCATTTTTGTAGATTCTTGCACTTTTTCCATTATATGTAACTACAATATGTTGATATTCATTGCTTAAATCTAAATCTTCTGAGAAACTATTAGCAAAGAATATTAAATCACCACCATATCCTGAATTAACTATAAATGAACCTGCTCCTTTTCCAAATAAAGTTCCTTTTACCATTGAATGACTAGGAATTTTATAATTATATGGTTCTACTGCTTGCTGACTAAAAGAATTTAATCCCCAAGAAAAAATTCCTTTATTATTTGTAAAGTTTGCAAAAATATGGTATCCTACATGAAAAGAGTTAACTAAGTATCCATTTGTTTTAACTGCAATAGGATATTCTTTATTTACTTCTGTTCCATCTCCTAATTGACCCCAATTATTTCTTCCCCAACAAAGCAAAGTCCCGTTTTGCAACAATCCACAAGAACTTGTACCACTTAATTTAAATGAACTGAAATTGTAATCTACACTTACTTGATATGGAGTTTTCATATTTGTTGTATTTCCACTACCTAAACCTAGTTGTCCAAAATCATTTCTTCCCCAACAAAGCAAAGTCCCGTTTTGCAACAATCCACAAGTATGGCCAATTATTATTATTTCTGTGAAAGTATTATTTCCAATAACAGGAATAGGATATTGTATTGAAGTTCCTGCTCCAGGATTTCCTAATTGTCCAAATTGATTTCTTCCCCAACAAAGAGCAGAACCATTTGTTAATAAACCGCAACTTGAAAATCCATCTGAAAATATTTTAGTGAAATTATATCCTCCAAAAACATAAGTAGGAGTAAACATTTGAGTATCATTTCCATTACCTAAACCTAATTGTCCAAAATTATTTCTTCCCCAACAAAGAGCAGAACCATTTGTTAATAAACCACAAGTATGTTGACTTGCAGGACTTATTAAACTAAAATTATATTCTCCATATACCACTAAAGGAATAGCACTATTTGAACTGTCACCATTTCCTATTTGCCCATAAGGGTTTGCACCCCAGCATAAACCTGAGCCATTTTGTTCTATCCCACAACAAGTGAAACCTCCACAAGAAATATCTTTGAAATTATATTCTCCATAAACAAAAGTAGGAATTGATTTACTTTCAGTTGTATTATCTCCTACTTGTCCATAAACATTCCATCCCCAACAAAGAGCACTTCCATTTTGCAATAATCCACAAGATGTAAAAGCTGCTTCATCAAATTTTTTATATCCTCCTGAACTCATATTTCCATGAGAAAATAAAGTTGGATTTAAGATATTTGAAGAAATTCCTTTTCCTGTTTGACCATAAGAATTATCTCCCCAGCACAATAACATATTATCAGTAGTTATTCCACAGGAATGATGATTTCCAGAACTAATTTTATTGAAAGTATAGTTTCCATAAATTTTTTTAGGTACTAATGAAACTCCTCCTGTTCCATTATTTCCTAATTGTCCTAAACCATTTTCTCCCCAACAAAATACACTTGAATTTTCTAACATACTGCAATATCCATCATAAGTTGCTTCAAAGTATGTGTGATTATAATTTCCGTATGTTGCAGTAGGATAATATCTTTCAGAACATCCTCCATCTCCTAATCCTCCCATGCACCCTGAATCAGAACCACTGTCATCATTTCCCCAGCAAAATGCAGATTTATTAACTAATATTGCACAAACTTTTTCATTACCTGCAGAAATATATGTAAAATTATATTCTCCGTAAACAAAAGCAGGTTCTTTTACAGTAAATCCCACACTACCATTTCCAATCTGCCCATGATCATTTCTTCCCCAACAAAGAGCACTTCCATTATGTAAAATACCGCAATGTTCTCTATCTCCTGATGTAAATAATTTGTAGCTTTTATTACCATAAACAGGTCTTGGAGTATACATATCTGTTACATTTCCATTACCTAAACCTAATTGCCCATTGCTGTTATCTCCCCAACAAAGAGCACTTCCATTTTGCAATATTCCACAAGTATTTGCTTTTCCACAATAAAGACTTGAAAAATTATAATTTCCTTGAATTATTGTTGGAATTTCTTTATTAGTGGTTGTTCCATCTCCTATTTGACCATCTCCATTATTTCCCCAACATAATCCAGTACCATTAGGCAATAAACCACAAATATGTCTTGAGTCAGAGTAATCTTCTTTACATAAACTATTAAAAGTGTATCCTCCAGAAACTTCCTCTAAATTAGGCCTGGATGTTGTTGAATCATCTCCTAACTGCCCATAATCATTATCTCCAACACAATAAACTCTTCCACTTGTTAATAATAAGCAAGTAGATCTTCCAAATGCAGAAATTTCTTTTAAACTAATATTTGATTTATTATACCAAAAACTTATTGTAAAATTTTCATTTCTGAAATCTGCATGGTCTGAAAGATTAATAAACTCATTATCTGCATTAATTGAAATTCCTCCTTGATACTTTCCATTAATACTTGAAATATCTCCTGAAACTGTTCCATTATGCCCTGCCCTTGAGCTGTCATAAACATGAGAATTATTTTCACCTAACAAAGAATTATTATTTAAATTTAAATGTAAAATTAAATCTTCATCATATAAAGTGTAATTAGTTCCTTGCCATTGAAATACAAACTTCAGTAATCCCTGAATTCCTGTAATTGTTGTATTAATAATTAATGAACTTCCTGTTGTTTGAGTTCCATCATCAGGAGTTGGATTAACAAAAGAAATAAGAGGAATAGCTGAGATAAAACCTATAAAGAACATAATACTTAAAATAATAAATAATTCTCTTTTAATTTTCATATTAATTTATTCCAAACTGTTTTAAAACTTCTTTAGGTCTCTTATAATATTCATTTGTTATTCTTTGAACATCATCAAAATTAAAGATTTTTCTTTTATACATTTCATATAATAGTTCAACTCTTTTTTTATATTCTAAATCTAATTCCTCAGGAAGTATACCATAACGTTTAGTTATTTTTTCAAACATTTTACTTTCTTTCTTTGAATAAAATTCATCTTCAATAGCATCCCATTTGAATGGCGTGTTTGTAACTGCGATTCCATCAGGAGTAACATTTACAACTTCAACAACTTCTTTTAATTTTCTTGTTTCTTGATTATCAACAATTGCATGAGTCATAACACAAATACAATCCAGAACATTAAGCAAAGTAGGGGATAACTCAATAGGAGGGGTTTCTAAACGTTTAATAACAGTTTCAATTGAATCTGCGTGTATTGTACTAATAGATGAATGTCCTGATGCCATACCCTGGAAAAGTACACTTGCTTCCTTTCCTCTTGTTTCACCAACAATTACATAATCTGGATTCTGTCTGAAAGATGCTCTAAGCAGTTCAAACAAAGTAATTTCTCCCATTCCTCCTGCCCCTGTCGCAGTTCTAACAACACTAGGTAACCAATTATCTCTAGGAAGATTTAATTCACGAGTATCTTCAATTGAAACAACTCTTGATTCTGGTGGAATAAAAAATGCAACTGCATTAAGCAGTGTAGTTTTACCTGAGGAGGTACCTCCCACAATAAGCAAGTTCATTCTATATTCAACAAGCATCCATAAATAAGCCATTATTTCAGGACTTAGTGTTCTAAAGGATATTAATTGTGAAGGAGTCCATGGTTCTTTAGTGAATTTTCTAATTGTAAATGTAGGACCTCTGCTTGTAATATCTTTTGTATAAGTTGCATTTACACGAGAACCATCTGGTAAACTTCCATCTAAAATAGGTTGGGCATAAGAAATATACTTACCACATCTCTGCGCTAATTTTTCAACAAAACTTTCAAGTTTATCATTATCTTTGAAAACCAAATTAGTTTTCATATTCCTATAAATTCTATGAACAATATAAACAGGAAAATGGTTACCATTACATTCTATATCTTCAACAAAGTAATCTCTTAACAAAGGCTCTGTTTCATTGAAACCAATAAAATCTCTGGCCAAATAGTAATAAATTTTTCTGTAACTTTCATAAGACATATCCATTCCTAATTCAATTGCTAGAATCTTAAATCTTTTATCAATATATTCAAGTAATTTACTGTAATCTTTACCAACAACATGCTGGAAATTAATCATATTTCTCATAGCAGTAACTAGTTGTTCTTTATCTCGCATTTCTTTTTTATTGAGAATTGGTTCTTCAATTTCATAAATCATTTCAGCTGTTTTATTATCCCAGTAAATATGAACAAATGCAAAAGGAGCAATAAGAGGATACCTAACATCTATTTCAGATCTCTTCTGCCCTTTTTTTAATGGTGGAATATTTGGTGAAAAATCCAACTGAACTTGTGGATAATCTTTTATTCTTCTTACACCCATTTTATTTATTTTAAACTTTAACTAAGTTGAAAGTTTATTATTGTCCTCCCTTCTGAATCATATCCAACATTGGTTATAGTTAATTTATGAGCAACAGCAGCTTTTGTTAATATTTTTGACTCTTCTTCTCCGTTATAAGTTATATTATATCCCTCTGTATAATTAGCAGTCAATCTAACTAAATTGTCTCTTGTTTTTTTGTTTGTTTCAGCAACAACAGTTCCTATTTGAACTCTTTCCCCTGGTTCTGTAAATACATGCATACTATCCATGCTAAATTCTAAAATATCTTCTTCTGGATTAATTAATAATTTTCCTTTTTTTAATCCAATTTCAATTAATCTTTTATTTCCAGGACTTCCAATAGTGTTTATTGTATCATCAATATCTCCTAGAATCTCAACTGATTGTTCTAAAATAGATTTATCTTTTATATCTTCAATTTTTGGTTTTATAAAACCTAAAACTAATCCAATCATTACAAATGCAATTAAAAGATAAATAACTGTTTCTATCCATACTTGTCCTTTTATACTTCTTTTTTTTATTTCTTCTTCAATCATTTATCACCTCTTGTGGATTTAAAATCCAGTTAAAAATGCACAATCTTCAATTTGAGTAACTGTATCAGTAACTTTACATTGATATTCTCCTACTTTTGGAGAAATTCTTATTGAATCTGGCCCAGTTGTAAATCCAGTAACATAATAAGTTAAACCTTCATTTTCACCAGGAATTTTTACGCCATTTGAATAACTAGGATAATTCTTTACATCATTTAAAGTTTTAACTTCATTAGTTAATTCAAATCCCTTAGATGTTCCTGCTGATTCTATTGATATTAATAATCCATCTATAGGCTCATCTGCAAGAGCAATTGAAACATATACACTTTCATTAGATGAATTATAGCAAGTATAATCATCATTAATCATAACTTTATCATTAAATTCTACTTTAAAACAATCTTTTGCTTCATCAGTTCTGTTTTGAATCATGCCTCTAACAGCTGTCCAAACAATTACAATAGAAGCCAATACCAGAACAATCATTAAAACTGAAGCAACTACAACAGACAATCCTTTTTTATTCTTCATTTTTCTTTTTTGCAAACCTTTTTTTTAAAAGGTTTATTTTCATGTAAATATAAATAATTTTTTATTTATAAAATTATTCTATTTATCTAAAAACTTAAAAATCAAGCAACTCTTAATGAAACTCCATGTTGTGATTCATCACATATATAAGTTTTCTTTCCTGAATCTGTTTCACCAATTAAAACAGGAACCAAAACTAATTCTTCTCCATCAATAGAAATATCATCTGAGAATGTTCCTCCTTGGTTTAATCCTGCTTGAGGCCAAGAATTTGAAAAATCTCTTAAGTTTTCACTCGTATGGCTGCCTGGCTTGTATGCTTTAATTTCCATACTAAAAATAGGGATTGTGCCTGAGTTAGATAAATATAATGTGGTTCCAGAATAATCAGCCTCGAAATAAACATCATCACAAACCAACCTTACGTTTTCTCCACCAAATTTTGTGATTGTTTCTTCAGTCATACCTCTAAACCATAAGAAAACAATTAATCCAATAATTATAACCATAACAACTAATAGGATTGTTGCAACAACTGGTTGTAAACCCCTTTCTTTTTTCATACATTATTCAAGAATTACTTATTTTTAAATTATTCGTTTTATTTATTTCTGCTAATTAGAAGAATACCCATTAAACCTAAGATGAATACAATTCCTCCAAGCCCATAAAGTCTTTCTGGATATTCAGAAATAATATTTCCAGTAACACTTCCAACACCTAATAATAAACTAGCTAAGATTGCTGATAATGAAACAGCAGTAATTGATCTTGCTAAACCTTTTTCTAATTTAGAATGTTTGTTATAATAATCAATTATTTCTTCATCTTTTTTATTATTTTTATTTGTTGATTTTAAATTTTCTTTGATTAATCTATGCCCTGCTTTTCCTAAAGCAGATTTATATTTTTCAAATTCTTGACTTTCTTTTTTATTTAGTTTAGATTCAATTTTATCATAAAGAAGATATGCTCCTGAAAAATTACCTTTTCCAGATTTACTTTGCATTATTTCTCTATCAAGTGCAGCAATGGCAGCAGTATAAAATGTCTTTAAATTTTCTTCATTACTTTGTTGTTTTAAATATCTATCAAAATTTTTATAATTTAATTCCTTTGAAATATCTTTCATAGAAAAATGATGTTTTTTTGATTTTTTACTCATTTTAGTTGATATATTTATTTCTTTATAAATTTTTATTTTAAGTACAAGTTATATCTTCTCTTAATATTGATGTTTTACAGGTAACTAATCTTTTTCTTCTGTCTTCTTCTTGCCATCTAAGTGGAACAATCTCTAATGAATATATTTGAGCATAATCAGAAATATCAAATATATGAGTTTCATCATATGTTGGAACAAGAGAGTTATCATTTCCTTGAAATTTCACTCCAAATGGAGTAATTGTTGAACCTCCACTGGTTAAATTTTGAGAAATATCAATTGTTGCTAATCCAGCTTGAGGAGTGTCAGTAACTCTTATAAAATATCCTCCAACATTAAATCTTCCGTTGTTTTTTAAAGTAATATTTAATTCACTTGAATCACACTCATAATCTTTTATGAAAAGAGAAGTTCCATCAGGACAGTTTAAATCATTTTTTGGAACATAAGATTTCATCCAACTATAAATAATAACTCCCATAAATATTACAAATGTAATAAGTAAAACATATCCAACAAGTACACTTACCCCTTTTTTATTTTTATAATTCATAAGTTTTTAAGACAATTACACTTTAAAAAATTATTCAATACTAGTTATATAATATTCTTGGTTTTTATACTGGTCTTTCATAACAAAATAAAAATTTTCACCTTCTTTTAATTCAAAAGAAAAATCATTTCCCTGAATATCTATTGAAACCTCTCCACTTGCAATTTCATAACTAACAGGATTTTTTTGTTCTCCTTGATAATTAAAAACATCTAAACTTCCTTGCTCCCCTTTGATAAAATAAATATCTTTTTGCCCAGGAACATAATAGCTATAATTTTTTGCAAAATCATCAAAAACAAGATTTCCAGTATAAATTTCATAATCAATAACTTTTGCTCCTTCTATTCTTAGTTCATCAACATATTTGTAAACTTCAGGGTTATCAGACCTTATTGAATAATTCATCAATGAAATAAAACTAAGAAACAGTGCAACTAAGACAATACTAGCCACAAGATAAAACTGGGCTTTTTTATTTTTCTTTTTTGCCATATTTTTTATTATCATTCTACATTATTAAATTTAATTAATCTAGCAAGTACTTAAATCAGGAGGCCAAACCTCTCCTGATTTGTATGAACTATCTGAATTAGGATAATAAACAACAATATCATCAAAGTAAATATATTCATCTTTTCTAGGTGCGTAAAACTTGTAAGGACTTCCATCACTATATCTATCACATTGAAACTCTCCTGATTCAATATACCTATCTTTGCACATTCTCTCTCCTGAACCTCCAAAGAAATTAGCAAACATTATTTTATCAATTGCAAAATTTTCACTACTTCCTTTTCTAAAAATATATCCAGATTTATCTGTAACTAATCTTCCATCTATCCAAGCAGTTAATCTTCCATTATCTTGATTTAAATCATTCATCTGAACTCTCTGTACAATTGTATACCATTCTCCATCATGAAAACCTCTTGAAAATCCCTGACTTGAACCATATTTAATTTCTCTAGTTGGATGGTAAACGTAAAATTTCCCTCCAATTGTTCCATCTTCTTTTTGTTTTCCCCACATTAACCTTGCTGAAAATCCATCACTTGTTCCATCTCCATCTTTATCAGTATCTCCTCCCCCCCCAGGACAGGTACCTCCGCAAAATCCAGGAAGTTTTCCTCCATCAACAGGATAAAAATCCTCTCCAAATCTTATTTTATAAGATAAATATAAAACTTCTTTTGAAGGTAAATCTACTTTAAAACTAGCTCCTCCACTTCCAGGACCAACTCCAGTAAGTTTATATGGACATCCAAAATTCATTTTTTTATCAAAAACTTTTCTTGCTCCGCTTCCATCTTCTGCTTCACATCTTGTATCACACCAGCAGCTCCATTTAAAATCTTTAATATCATAAAAAGGAAAAACTATTTCAAAAGATTTAGTAGGATTATCTCCAATTCCTTGAAAAATTTTTGTATATTCCCACCTGTTTGCTCCTCCACAATTCCATTCTTTTCTAAATTCATTGAAATTGCTATAAGAGCCAATCTTATTATCTTCAAAATCATTTTGAAAATATATTTCAAAATCCCCGCAAGTTTTTGACTGCAAATTTCCATAATTATTCCCTTGTGTTTGAGATCCTGAACCAGTACTTATTTTCAAAGTATCAACATATTTTTTAACTTCATCATAATACTCCTCTCCCCATTCTTGATTTGCCTTTGAGTTTGGATGAACCCCATCGTCACTTAAATCTTTATTTGAATGCCAACCACAATTTGTATTACTTGTTCCAGTTGAATCATGCCACATTGTCCATAAATCAATAACAATTAAATCCTCTTTATCTGAAGCAAAATTAATTAACCATTGATTTTCTGATTTCATTTTATTACATCCTTGAATATCATTTTTTAAATTATCCCAGGGAGGCATTGTGATCATGTAAATTTTTTTAATTTCTTTTTCTTTTGCTTTATTGTAAATATCTTCCCACCACTTTTTATTGTCATTTCCAGCAAACCCATTAACTCCGCAACTAGAAAATAAAACATCTGTATTATCTGAAACTTCATTAAGTTGATTATAAACATCTGCACAACTATCTCCAGGATTTGCTAGTATGTTAAAATCATTTTCACTTAAAGATGATTTATCTGCAAAATTTCCAATCCAGTCATTACTAAAACTATCAGACATAGAATCTCCAATAATAGCATAGTTTAAATCATTGAAAGTTGCTGAAACACTTCCTTTGGGGATATCAACCTCTCCTAGCCTTATTTCAATTTCTTCTTCAAAAAATTCTTCTGGATTCTTTATTGTAATTAATTCATCACCATAATCTTTTTTAAACCAAAGGTAAATTTTATCATCTGAATAAGCAGGAATGCAAAGTTTCTCTCCAGAAGGATTTGTTTTACTCCAATCAACATTAATTAATTTTTCACTGATAATTTTTTCAGGCAAAGAATACATATTTGGAAGTTCAGAATCTTGAGGTTGTTGCTCAAAACAAATTTCCTCAATCTCTTTTGGAACATTATATCCTTTTTCTATAGAACTACTAGAAATTGTTTTTAATTTATTTATTTCAACTTGGATATCATATTCTATCTTTTCAGCTTTAATAAATTCTTTATTTTCAATAAACTTGGTTATTGCAAATGCTGCAAATACAATAAAAATAACAATTAATATGATTGAAAATATTAAATTATATGAAATTTTCATCTGAGCTTTTTTTGTTTTTTTGTTTTTCATTTTATAATTAATAAGGGATATAAGCAACAATATCATCAAAGTGAATATATTCTGTTTTTTTGTTTCCCCAGTAACTTTGTGGGCTTCCATCTGCAAATTTTCTATATCCTGCGCAAGGATCATTAGGATCAATAGCACAAGCAGGAACCCAATTATCTATTAAATGAGGCCACCATTCCCCTCTCTCACAAGATGAAGCAAAACTTCTTTCAACATCACTACAAGGCATTCCACTTCCTCCAAAAAAGTTATCAAATGCAATTTTTCCGATTCCAAAATCACTTCCTTGTGTCCTAAATAAGTGATTTGTAATTGCTCCCTTATTTTCCCCATCAATCCAGGTTTCAGTTACTCCGTTTGCAACACCTGGGTCATTCATTCTAACTCTATAAACAATATTATGCCAGTCTCCATCAAAAATCTTTGCAGAGTCACGAACACCTCCTGAGTCTCCACATTTGTTTACTTTATCAAAATCGTAATAATAGTAGCTTATATGGTCATTTTTATGAAACATATGTCTAGTTGAAAAATCATCTGCAATTCCATCTGGTTCTATTATTAAATCTCCCTCTGTAAATCCTTTCCTTCCATCAGTATCCTCATAATAAATCCATTCTCCATCTTTCAATTCATACTTGTATTTATTTCCTGACTGGTCCATGCAATCAGTAGGAGCACAAGCAGGACATTTATTCACAGCAGGTTGAAGTCCAGGAAGTTTTCCTCCTGCTGGAGCTGCCCAGTCTGGCTCATGTTTTATATTGTAAGATAAATAAACTTCATTGTATTCTCTTCCTAAAGGTATTGAAAAACTTAAGCCTCCACTCCCAGTACCAACATTATCTAATAATTTCCGATGTCTTGTAAAAGTAGGCTCTCCATCAGTATTTACCAATGAGGGGTCTCTGTCAGTAGAATATCCATTGGTGAAATAAATCCTTTTTCCTTCTTCATCCCCACATCTGCCTTCTGAGTCCCAGCAAATCCAAGTTTCATTAACACTAGGATCCCAGAAAGGAAATACAATTAACATTGCTTTATTATTTTTATCAGCGGGATCTAAAACAACTTCTGCTTCTTCACCTCTATTTCCCCAGCTGGCTCCATTCCAAGAACTTCTAAATTCTGAATAAGTTTCCCATTTTCCTAAAGGTCTTTCTTGAAAATTAATGTTGAATAAAATAGTGTATTCTCCAGTTTGACCTTTAGAAAGAATTTCTTGATAAGTTCCATGATTCTGAGGAGCTCCAGCATAAAAACTTTTTCCAATAATTGGAATTTCTCCATTTTCATTAATAATAACTCCTGGAATTTGATATCCTTTAATTAAAAAGAAAGTAACTGTCTGACTTGTATTGCTTACATTAAAGTAAATAGATGAATTTCCTTTTGTTGTATATTCCCAATTTATTCCTTCGATATCTTTTGCAAGATATCCAGATTCATTAAAATAAACCTTTCCTATATTTTCTTCTGAATCATCAGGAGCTTGAAAATAAACATGGCTGATATTTTCTGGAACTTTATAAGTAACTTCAATAACTGCTTGTTCATGGTTTCTAACTTCTTGAATATCAATTTTTAAATCATGTGTAAATTTTCCAGCAATGATTTCATCATAATGAATTTTATTTTTATTTATACTATAAATTACAAATGCAAGAAAAAATATAATTAAAATAATTGTAAAAATCATGCCAAAAGATATTTTTAATTGAGCTTTATTATTTATTTTTCTTCTTTTCATTTTTTACCCCATCTTATTTTATTGCCTTTTTTTTCAATATCTTCAATAAGTTGTGTAACAGCAACATTAACAAAACTACTTAGTGAATCACAATAAATTTTATTGTTGTTTTTTTCAAGAATTTCTTTAATATTTTTTGAAAGTTCAGGATTTATTCTTACAGTACTAGATTCTTTTACACTCTTTTTTTCAGCCATATTTGTTACAAAAAGTAACATTTAGTAACTTATAAACCTTTCTTTTTGATTTCAAAATATCATATAAAATTAATTATTATTTTTAAGAATAAAATAAGTTAAGCATAGACTCAGATGCCAGCTCAAAGATTGTTGAAAAAGCTAACCCCTGAAACAACTCCTCTTTGCTACCCGATAAGCATCTCCACAAATGTTTAGGGCTGCTCCGATCAAGGCCTGACCCGATTCGCACCTGCAAGATCAAACCGGACAAAGTATCAACACTGAGCCAAGGACTCTTTCAATTCACTTATTACCGACATCTTTGCAGTTTGCCTAAAGTCCGTTTGCATAATAGCGGAGGACTAACCCGCCAACCTAGTCTATAAAAAATCAATATATTAAGGGTATTTAAGCTTTTAGATTTAGTAAAATCTAAGAATTATTTAATTAAATTAACAAGAATTATCAATAAAAGAATCAATAAAATTATCCCAATTAAAAACCATAAAAAGTAATCAATTATTGGCTCTTTTACTTGTTCTGTTATATCACAAGCAGTTGTTTCATGAGGTTTATTGTATTCTATTTCACAAAAATTATCATCAAAACAAGTTCTAGTCATAACTCCTCCAGAACATTCACTCCATCCAGAGCATTTCCAATCAGGGTTACATACATCTAAAACATGAGGGCTTTTCTTAACTTTATCATCATCGTTATCATCTTGACACTCCCCACAATCACTTTCACAAGTTGAGCAATCTTCACCCTCTCCTGCTTGACATATCTCATCACCACAAAAAGGACCAGTTTCAGTTATTAATTCACAATTATTATTACACCAAGTGCAAGTATCTCCATAAATAGGGTCACATATCTGTCCGTTTAAAACTCCTAAATCACATTCCTCTCCACTATCAACATTTCCATCCCCACATGTTGGCTGAGGTGGACAAACTCCACAATCACTTTCACAAGTTGAGCAATCTTCACCCTCTCCTGCTTGACATATCTCATCACCACAAAAAGGACCAGTTTCAGTTATTAATTCACAATTATTATTACACCAAGTGCAAGTATCTCCATAAAGAGGATTACAAACATTTCCATTTAATATTCCTAAATCACACTCCTCTCCACTATCAACATTTCCATCCCCACATGTTGGCTGAGGTGGACAAGTTTTGCTTGCTATTAATTTAAATTTATATAAGTGTACACTTCCAGAGTTAGTTGATTTAAATTCAATTGAACTTTCCCCAGCAGGTAAAGTACATTGCATATTTTTAATTACAGTTTGAGGATCATCAGTTAAAACACTATCTGGAAAATCAAATGTTTCTCCTCCACAAATAACTCTTAAATCTTCTGTATCTAGGTCATTTCCAGTTCCTATACCTATTTTAATATATAA
Source organism: Candidatus Woesearchaeota archaeon (assembly GCA_964447315.1). Classification (GTDB taxonomy): domain Archaea; phylum Nanobdellota; class Nanobdellia; order Pacearchaeales; family GW2011-AR1; genus MWBV01. Next base: position 20,033 of record CAYURQ010000005.1, on the reverse strand, counting down.
TGTATAAGTTTCTGCAAAAGGCAAGTCTGGAGTATGAATAGTCACAATTCCAGTATTATCATCCACGTAATAATCACCATTATAAATTCCAGAACTTCCAGAATAACTATCAACATAATCAATTATATTTAACCATCCAGAGTAATAATCTTGTTCTACACATCCAGTAGCACCAGCCATTCCAACCAGTAAAAAACTAGCTAGTAAAAAGCTAAAAACAATTTTTGTTTTTCTTATCATATTAATTTTTGAGTGACAACACTTTAAAAGGTTTATTGTAATGAAAAAGATACTTTATTTCACTACTCGTTTATACAAAAAGTTAAGAATTATTTTTAAAATAACTTTCTATGCTTTTATTTAATTTTTTTTCACTTAGGTTTTTTAAATCAAATGAATTTAAATCACATTCAAATACCTCTCCTAAATTCTGAAAAACTATTCCAGGGCCAACATGCCCATCTTTTAGAGCAATTTCAATTGCTTGTTGTTCGTTTTGAGCATCTTTGTAATTTCTTTCTTCAGTAACTAAACCCTTTTCAGTTATATAATTTCCATAAACAGAATATTTTGATTCTTCCATTTTATCTCTTGCCTAAAACTATGTAAATAAGAATAATTAAAACTACAATGCCTATTACTAATATAGCAATAATGCTTCCTAATGGATTAATTTTTTCTCTTTGTGTTTTTTCCCATGCAATTGATTTTTTTGAAACTTTGTTATTGTTTTCTGGTTCAGTTAATTGAATTACAGAACCAGTTATCTTGCTTTCTCCATCTGATTTTGATAATATTATTAAATTGCTTTCCTGAACTCCTGAATCTTGACTTGAATTATTTTGAAATCCTTGTTCATATATTTTGGTTTCTCTGTTCAATACTACAAACTGAGATTTTTTTTCATCCATTTCTTCTTCATTATCATAAAAAACTCTTGCAATTAAATCATAACTTCCTTCTTTGAATTCTTGAGGAATTGTAATAACAAATTTTTCTCTTTCAGAATCATCTTCTCCAAATTCTTCTATTTCAAACTCATCGCTTCCATCTTTTAAATTCAAAGCAGGAATCTCAATTTCAATAACAACATCTTCATCACTTGTTCCAAGATTTTCAACTTCAACTATAATATTCATATTTTCCCCAGGTTCTACTCTATCTGGTTCAACTTTAATTCTTTTAATTTTAACATCATGTTTCTTTCTTTCAATCTCAATTTCAACAAATTCACTGTTGCATAAATCTTCTCCTTCTACATATAAATATACTGCAAATTCACTATCTTGAAAATCATCTGGAATTTCCATTTCTAATTCAATTTTTTCATCATCATCTTCATCAATCTTTATTTTACCTTTTATTTTATCTAAAGATTCTTCTTCATTTAAATCATATAAATGAACTTCATATTCAAATTTAACATCATCATCAAAATTATTTTCAATTTCAAATTCAACTTCAATTATGTCTCCAATTTCAAAGTCATCGTTATAATCTGGTTCTCTTATTTTTATTTCAATCATTCCATCGTAATCTTCCCCTTTACATTGTTTGGCATCCTCAAATTTTGGAGGTTCTTTAACATCAACAACTCTTATTGTTACTTTTTGGCTTGCGCTTCTTGCTGTTGTATCATGTATTGTAAATTCAGGATAATAAAATCCTGAAAGTTCATAGTTTGTTTGCCAAGAAAAACTAGCTGTGCCATCACCATTATCCTTGAATACAGCTCCTGAAGGTAAATTACCTGCAGTAAAAGAAACATCTTCTTTATCTGGATCATAACCAGAAATTTCAAAAGAAAGTGTTTGATTTTCATTAACTTGCTTGCTTGTTATTGGATTTAATACAGGTGAATCAGGAGCACTAATTTCAAAATCCCAGGATTCACTAGAAACCAGGTTTCCTTGTAAGTTTTCACATTCAACTTTCCATGAATAAATTCCATCATTAGTGAAAGAGTAACTAAAATTAGTTTCCGTATCATTTAATACAATTAAACTGTCCAGAATCTGCTCATCAACAATTAAATTACAATTAAATTCATTTGTTATTTTATCCCAGACCTTAAAACTAAATTCAACACTTCTTGTATTATTGAATAAAGAATCATTTTCAGGATTTAATATTTCAATATCAGGATAAACAACTTCTACCACTTCTAGGTTCACATTTAAGTGAACATTATATTCCTGATCAGAACCCTGGACTTGGAACTCTCTTTGCCCATGCCAGTCTTGATCAGGAATTATTCTCAATGATTTATCTTGAGCATCAAATTCAAATTCAATATCATCTGCTTGATAAGTGTAATTTAAGTCTCCATCTACATCAAAAAAGTAATCATTCAAGTCTATAGTATAATCTTGATTTTCCCATAAAGTAATATTTACTGAATCTTCAACCATATATGGCTCATCATTAACAGGCAAAACTCTCAATGTTATGTTGTTGCTATAAACAGTATTTATTAAATCAGTTATTCTAAAAATTATCCAATCTTCACCAAACCAGTTTTCTTGTACTTCAAATGTAACAACACCATCAACAATTTCTTTAACTTCAATATTTGTATCATCTGAACTCTCTCCAAATAAATAATATAAATCATCACCATCTAAATCAAAAAAGTATTCTGTTAAATTAAGAGTGTGGTTTTCATCTTCATTCCATATTTGTTCTGGAATGTCCATTAATAATTCAGGATATTTATTTTTGTTCCAGACATATACTTTAAACACTAAACTAGCATTATTACTGAATTCATCTCCAGCATAAGCAAAAAATTCATAATATCCTTCATCAGTATAATCTGTATTCCAATGAAAGACATTACTCTGTTCAGAGTCTCGTACAAATCTTGTATCATTAACCCAATAAGTTATTTCATCTCCTTCATAATCAACAGCATTTATTATTAATGTTGCATTTTCTGTTTCATAAACGTAAATCTTTGAAATATAATCAATCTCAGGAGCGTCATTTATACAGTTTTTTGCCAAATCAGTTGAATTAGGATTTATAGTTGGGTCGTTATCATCACAATCCTCTCCTCCAACAGCAAATGAATCAAATCCATCTTCATCTACATCTGTTAAATCAAAACCATCACAATCCTGGTCAATTCCATCATAAGCAATTTCAATAGCATTAGGATTTATATTTGGATCAGAATCATTGCAGTCAAATTCACTTAAAAAACCATCATTGTCTCTATCTCCTCCATAAATTCCCCATTGAATAGAATTAAGGAACATTTGTTCTACTTCTTCTGTCCACAAATAAGTTTTTTCAAATCCAAAGAAAACTCCACGAGCATTTGAAATATTATTATTTCTTAATTCTCCTCCTTTTTCAACTGTTGCAACAACTGCTCCATTTTTAACAACATAAATTCCAAAGAACTGTAGAAAACTCAAGCCATCTGCAACAACAGTCATCACTCCAGAAGCATCTTTGTTCTTACTTATATAATAAAATTTATAGTTTTCTTGAACATCTCCATACTCATAAGGAAAAAAAGAACTGTTGATTCCAGAATTCTCAACAATTGAGCTTTGATTATCATATATTATAACTTCTTTTGGTCTTGTAGAGGAAATAGAACCAATTCCTGAACTCATCCAATTCCATTGTTCAAGATGTTTTGTATTAAGAATTATTGAATTTACTTGATTAACAGGAATTAACAATGCGTTATTACCAAAATTTCCATCTTCAATAATCATTAAATCATAATTTGAGAAATTAGTACTTTGAATTTGGTTATCAAAAACAATATCATATTCATAATTATTTGCAATTAATATATCTAAAATATTTTGGTCAATGTTGCTGGAATCTTTTGTTACATAAACCAAACTTTCTGCTAAAACACCGCTAGCTAAAAAAGTCAGACATCCTAATATTAATATAGCAAATATAAATTTATTTTTTTGTTTTTTTCTTTGAGGTTTCATTACTTTTCTTTCTCTTTTTTTCTTTAATTTCCTCAACCTTCTTTTTCTCAATATCTTTTTTACTTTTCATCTTTTTTTCACTTAAAAAATATAAAACTATTAATGCTACTATTAATATAACAGTTGTAATAGTTAGTAAAGCTCCAATAGGTTTTCTTTTTTCACTATTTTCTGAAGTAACATCTCCTGTTATAGGATCCTCATTATCAGAATTTACCTCATTAGAATTATCATTTTCATCATCATCTTGATTATCATAACCAGAATCATTGGGATTTTTTGCAATAATAATAATGTTTGATGCTAGTGCAACTCCTGGACCTTCACCTTCTGATTCTGAAAAAAATACATTTATTTTTCCATCATATCTTCCTGGTTTTTTCACTTTAACCTTAAAAGCCATTCTTTTTTCTGTTCCAGGTTCTAATTCAACATCTGTATCAACTAATTCCAGAAATTCAGTGGAACTTTCATCAACTTCCAACTTAATAGTTATTGGAACCTCATTTACATTCTTTACAAGTATTGATTTTTCAATAATTGTATTTGTTAAACCATTAACTTCTGGATATAATACCATTCTGGCATTTCCCATTGAACCAGTTATAGCAGAAACTAGTGCAAATTGAGATAACAATAAGATTGTTATAAATGCAAGAGTAATCAACCCAAATTCTTTCTTCTTTTTCATATGACACTTTAGAATGACTACAGTATTTAAAGATTGTTGTCGTCGAGAAAATAGTTTTTTGTTATTACTTTTTATCAATGAAAAATAAAATAATAATTAAAATTTAAATTGCTTGTGCCCAGAAATAGATTCCCCCTTGGTCAAAATCTCCATTACATGGTTCAGGAATATCTGCTCTAAATTCTAAAGTTATTTCACTTCCAGGACTTAATATATTTGCTGCCCAATAAGGACCCTGTTGTTGAGCCTGGATAATTTCATGACTGTTGTAGAAAGGATTTGGATCATTGAATCCAATACCATAATTAATAGAACAGTATCCTTCTGTGTCACAGGTTCTTCCTAATTGGGCATCTTCTCTAGTACTATAAGCCCCATTAACAGCATAATAATTAAATCTTGAAAGTTCTAATTGATTAGTTGTAGGACATTTAGCACCAGAATTTGAAGAATCATAAAAGTCTGTTCCTGAAATAAACATATCAAGTAAAACTCCTGAGTCAGGATCAACATTATTTTCAAGAGTAACAGTTCCAGAATAAATACTTGTTCCTGGTCTTCCAGTATCAAAAACTAATCCTCCAGAAACATCTAGCATTACTTCTGGATTGAAAAACCAATACTCTGATTCATCCATTTTTCCAATTTCTCCACTTAAATCTTCTGCTTCAACAGTAATTTCATATTCTCCGTACATTGAGTAAGGAGTCTCAACTGTAAAAGTACAAGTATAGTATTTTTGAGTATTGAAATTAAGAGGTTTTCCAGATAAATCTTCTTCAAGTATTCTTGCATTACAACTTTCTTGAACAGTTCTTGAATAATCAGGGGTTTCTTTACAATTAGCTTGTATTTGCCCATCTAATGTAACATAAACATCCTTGATTTTCTCAACCCCGTTTTTATCCATTACAAGAACAGTCCACTGAATTTGTTCTCCTTCAAAAGCATAATTATTTATTCTTTCAATTAAAAAATCTCCATCTCTTGAGATTCTTCCAAACGAAGTTGCATCATCAAGCATTAATCTTTCATCACATTGCCAGACAATTGGAGGGAATTTTTCAATATATATTCCTTCTTTTTTGCAGTTAGGGCTACATCCATCACCCCATTGATTATTTCCATCATCACACTGTTCAAATTCTTCTTGAACCACTCCATCCCCACAATAAGGACCTTCTTCTTTTTCTGTTTCACATTCAGAATTACACCAATCACAATCTCCACCATAAATAGGGTCACATATCTGTCCGTTTAAAACTCCTAAGTCACATTCCTCTCCAAACAAAGTATCTTTTATTCCATCTCCGCAAAAAGGAATTGTACAGTCGTTTCTACACGAATCAAGATTATTGCTATTTCCATCATCACACTCTTCTGTTATTTGATTTATTTCACCATCTCCGCAAAAAGGTTCTATCTGGCAGGTTGATGAGCAACCATCTCCATCAATATTGTTTCCATCATCACATTCTTCACCAGTTTGAACAATTCCATCCCCACAATAAGGT
>CAYURQ010000005.1:0-13766 GCA_964447315.1 Candidatus Woesearchaeota archaeon | reverse complement strand
AATCCTGATAATTAACTGAACATGAATTATCCTGGCAATCATCATTTGAATCACACTCTGCTCCACATATTCCCATTACACAATATTCATCAGGTGTTGCAGAACAATCCACATGACAATCACTACAAGCACAAGTTGTAGTTAAATCACAAGTATTTTCACAAGAATCTTCAACAACATAATTATCTAATATTTTATTTTTATTATAATCAACTAGTTTGTTTCCATTACAAGAATCATCATAAATTGCTCCACAAGAATTATCACTACAATCATCATTTGAATCACATTCTGCTCCACACTCTCCTTCAACACATTGATACTGGAATGGGTCTTCTAAACATCCACAATATGCATCACAATTTCCAAAACCATCCCTAGTTCCTAGGAAAACTCCTTCACATTCTTGTGTTGTTTGACTGCAAAAATTATTATTTAAGGTATTTGGTAATTCACATTCCTCATTAGGTTGATTGACTTCACCATCTCCGCAAATTTCTAAACATTCAACTAAAGTTTCTTCATGAACACACTGCCATCCAGGCAATTCATTAGCCCAAACGCAAACTGTATTATTTAATATTGAATCACATTCTGCATTATCAGATACTTCAACATCAATAATTACTGTTCTACTGTCTCCAGGATACATTGTTCCAAAATTCCAGAAATCATTTCCTGAAAAAGGATTTGGACTTGAACCAATAAATTGTGTGAAAGGATCATAATATTCTTGTAATCTTACACCTCCACCAGTACATCTTGCTGTTCCAATATTTTCTAAATAAATTTCATATCCTAATAAATCTCCAGGATTAACAGGGTCTTTGTCATCTTTCTTTGTTAAGTTAAATTCACATTCATTTATTGTACAATCATTGCTACAACTATCAAAATTATCAGTGTCTCCATCATCACATTCTTCGTAAGGACTTTGAACAATTCCATCGCCGCAAAATACTTCTACAATTTCATTTTCACAAGTTTCAGTACAGTAACTACATGCCCCTCCATAAATCGGAGTGCAAGGAATTCCATTATCTAAACCTTCATCACAAACTTCTCCTAAGAAAACATCCACAATATCATCTCCACAAATAGGAATAGTACAGTCATTTCTACACATATCACTATTGTTTAAGTTTCCATCATCACATTCTTCTCCAGAATCTAAAATCCCATTCCCACATTCTTCTTGATAATTTTTATTTATTCCAATACAAACAGCATTAAGGCTATTTGGAGATTCAGTTGTAAAATACTCAAGATGAACTGCCTGAACTCCATCTGCACCATTTGGAAGATTTAAGTTGCTTGTTAAAATACCATTAAATTCTGCAAATAAAACATTGTCCTGCAAATCAGGATTTGTTGGTGTTAAAGCTACTTCTCCTCCATCTTTCAAAAATGAAACTGCAAATTCTTCATGAGGTTGGCTTGCACTTTCTCTTCCAGAATATCCATCATTTGCATAACTTGTTATTGTATAATTTCCAGAAGATAATTGAACAGGTAGTACAGGAGAAACAGATTCCTGATAAGTTGAATCACTTCTTAGTCTTTTATTTATAATAATAACTTCATCAAAGTCATTCTCATCTAAAGGACATTCTGTTTCACAAAGTTTTTCACCTTCAATCCTGAACTTTTTAAAATGAACACTTCCTTCACCTAATGATTTAAGGTAAATATAATTTACACCAGAATTGAAATCACAAGTCACATAATTTGAATGTCTGAATCCTGCTGTTCCATCATCATCGTTGTCTGGAAAGTAATGAACATTATTCCCACAAACAAATTCAAAGTTTTCATCTCCAATATCATTTGAAGTTCCAATCTCATAATAAAATTTAACTTCATAATCTCCTGAAAAAGGTAAACTTGGTGTTTTTATTTTTAAGATTCCTTGTCCAGAATCATTTTGAATATAATAAGCTCCTTGTCCGCAAATAGTATTTTCACTACTTGAATAATAACTAGCATCCCCTGTTATTTCAACAACATAATCACTTAATTTTGTATGAGAATCAATATTTTTATTCAAACACAACCAACCTGATTCATAAGTTTCTTGAACACATAAAATGTCTTGAGTAACAGCACTAGCCATTCCAATGAGTGCAATTAATATGAGTACCCCCAAAACCAACACTTTTGTTTGTGTTTTTCTCTTTTTTTGGTTTTCCCTTTTTTTCATTTATTCTCTTTTTACAACCCTTTTGATATGTATTGTAAATTATATAGCTTCTCCCCAGAAGTAGATTTGACCTGAGTCAAAATCCCCATTACATGGTTCTGGTAAGTTAAGTTTGAAAGTCATTGCTAAGTCTGCACCTGGTGCTAAGATATTAGCTCCATAATAAGGCCCTATTGATGGTCCAACTTGTAAAATTTCATTGTTATTATAGAAAGGATTTGGATCATTAAATCCAATACCATAATTTATAGGACAATATCCTTCTTTATCGCATTTGCATCCATTGTCTCTAGTGCTATAAGCCCCATTAACAGCATAATATTTGAAATTTTTTAATAATAAAGAGTTTGTTGTACCACACATAGCACCAGAATTTGATGAATCATAAAAGTCTGTTCCTGATATAAACATATCTAAAAGAACTCCTGAACCAATATCTGCTTCATTGGTAATTTTGATTGTTTCAGAATAACCTGTTGTTCCTTGTCTTAAATTATCAAAAACAATTTCTCCATTAATACCTAATGAAATTTCTGGATTTAAAAACCAGAATTCTTTTTCATCCATACTTCCAATTATTCCATCTAAGTCTTCTGCTTGAACAGTTACTTGATATTCTCCGTACATTGATAAAGGAGTTTCAACAGTTAAAGTGCACGTATAATAAGCCATTGTTTCTGAATCAAATTGTTTTATTTCTTCTTCTAAAATTCTTGCATTACATGAAGGGTCAATTTCTCTTAAATTTACAGAAGGCATTTCTGCGTAATCGTTTAAAATTACATTTTCTTGCAATTTACAATTAACTTCAATATTTCCATCTAAACTTCCATAAACATCTTTGATTTTTTCAATTCCGTTCTTATCCCAGACTAAAACTTTCCATTTTATTTGCTCTCCTTCAAAAGCATAATTATTTATTCTTTCAATTAGGATTTCATCTCCCTTACAAGATACATCCATAGCCCTTTGATTGTTATTGCTGCATTGTTCAGATATTCTTCCTGGTTCAACTGAGTCATCTAAAACAATTCTTCCTCCACACTGCCAAACCATTGGCTGAAAATCTTCAGTGATTATATCAGTAACTAAATCTCCTCCATTCTGCCCTTCACGTGTACATGAACTTGAACAACCATCTCCATTAATATTATTTCCATCATCACAAGCCTCATAAATATTATCTTTTATACCATCTCCACAATAACTTCCTTTAACTTCAATAAATTCACATTCATTTGAACAATATTCACATGTTTCTCCATAACCTGGATTGCAGCCTTGGAGAGAATCTCCTACGTCACATTCTTCTCTAAATTCAACAACACCATTGCCACATATTGAATCTGGAAGTTCTTCACACGATACCCTAAAACTTCTTTCAGCAAAATTATCATACATATTCAAATCCTCTCCATTAACAGGCTGCACTTCAAGAGAAATGAAATTTGTAGAATTGCATTCTAAATATGAAATAGATAAAGGAATTGTTTTATAATGAAATTCATTTATTGTTGTTTGGTAATCTCTTAAAACATTATTATTTAACTTAACAGTAACTCTAGCTTCATCTTCTTCTTGAATTAAATTATCAATGTAATATTTTATTTCATAACTTTGATTGAAATATAATTCAGGAATTTCTTCACTAAGCCAGTACCCAGAAACAACTTCTTGTATAGCTATTCCTGTTCCATAAGAATTTGAGTAACTTGTTCTTATTGAAAAATCATGAGCCTGTACAGCAACAACAAGTCCAATTAAAAGTGTGATTAGTAAAAACCCTGTAATTGTTAATATTTTTTGTTTTTTCATTTTAATAATTTATCTGAAATTCAGCAGGTAATCCTATTGTGTTTCCTGCTTCATCCATAATTTTAATTGTTAATTCATAATTACCTTCTCTGAAACTAGCACGCCTTTCACAATATCCATCATATAATCTAGTGCAAAGTCTTCTTTCATATCCTCTTGGATCATTGTTGTCAACATAAACAACTGAATCAAAGTTTTCTTCTGTTATATCAAACCAGAATCTAACATATCTGCCATCTATTTCATAAAAGTCGTTTGCATTGTTTAATATAGGGAAAGTTGTATCAACATCTACTTGAGATTTTCTGGATTCATCAATTTGTCCAACAACATCTTCAATTTCAAAATAATATTCAATTTCCTCTCCATCATATTTATTTAAATTAACATAAGTACTACAATAAACTTTGCTTCTTTCTTCATAACAATCATTTATTAAATCTAAATTATGAGAATCATCTCCATAGTGTAATGTAACTCTTGCTGGATTATCTTCTCTGAATTGAACTTGAAAATTTCCATCTGCAAATCCTCTTCTTGGTTCTGTTTTGTATATTCTAGGACTTTTTGTATCAATGAAAATATTTCTAACCTGACTAACAGCATTTCCAGCTTCATCTAAAACAGTAAACTGCAAATCATAATCCCCATCTCTTAAACTTACTCTCCCATAGCAAAATCCATTTTCAGGATTCCTGCATAAATCTCTTGGTCTAGACCTTTCATCATTTAAATCAACATAAGTAATACTTTCAAGATTTTCTTCTGTGAAAGTTAAATTAAAATAAATGTATCTTCTATCATTTATTCTTTGAATATCATGAATTACTGGAAATGTAGAATCAACCTTAACCATTTCTTCATCTGAAAATGCTTTGTTTCCAACAATATCTGTTAATTCAAAACCATACCAAACATCCTCTCCATTATATTTATCCATATTAATATCAGTAGTACAAAGAGTGTCATACCTGTCTGGTTGGCACTGAGTTTCCAAGTTAATTAAATACTCGTCAACCCCTCCAGTATAGTTTATTCTTAATTTTAATTCAACAGGATTGTCTTCATTAAACTCAATACTGAATGCTCCAGATGCATATTCGCCTGAGTTTGGTTCAGTATCTCTTATTCTTGGTTCATTTGAATCAACAAAAAATGAAACATTATGAGTTATTGGATTTCCAACTAAATCAACTGCCTTAAACATTACATCATTTTGCCCATCACTAAAAATCCTTTCATCTGAATAAGAAGGAATAATCCCAGTTGAAGCATCACACTCATAACATAATCTAAGTTCTCTTTGTCTATCATCACTTAAAACAGTGTAGGATACAGTTGCTTTTTCATTTAAGAAAAATTCAATTAAAACATTTCTGTCAGTAAATAATTGTCCTTCAGTAGGACTTGTTAATGTAAATTCTGGAGGAGTTAAATCATAAGTAACATTTTCATTAGTTGAGCAATCTTTAGGAATATATTGACAAGCTAGATAATTTCCAGAAATATAACAATCTTCTATAGGGTCATAAACAGACATACAAACTTCACATAAATCATGAGTACAAGTTATACTTGGCTTATAATTATTACAATAATCTCTTACTTCTCCTTTTCCAAAGCATGCCCAGAATTCTGCACTTGCAAAACTAATTAGAAAGATTCCAACTAAGAGGGTTAATGCAATGATTGCGAATGTTTTTTTTGATTCCATTTTTTTGTTTTCCAAATCATACGAATCACCCCCTCTGCCCCCTTTTCAGGGCATTTGTTTTAAATTAAAAATAAAAATAAAAAATTAAAAAATAACTTTAGATAGCTTCTCCCCAGAAGTAGATTTGACCAGTGTCAAAATCTCCATTACATGGTTCTGGTAAGTTAAGCCTGAAAGTCATTGCTAGGTCTGCACCTGGTGCTAAGATATTAGCTAAGTAGTATCCTCCTGCTTGTTGTTGAACTTGTAAGATTTCGTGAGTATCGTAGAAAGGATTTGGATCATTAAATCCTATACCGTAATTAATTGGTAAGTATCCTTCATCGTCACTTCTTCCATCATCTCTTGATGAATAAGCTCCGTTTACAACATAGTAATCAAAGTTCTCTAATAATAGAGAATTTGTTGTACCACACATAGCACCTGAACTTGATGAATCAAAGAAGTCTGTTCCTGATATAAACATATCAAGTAAAACTCCTGAACCTTGGTCAGCTTCGTTAGTAATTAAAACCATATCAGAGTAAGAACTTGTTCCTGGTCTAACATCTTCAAATACTAATCCACCATCAATTCCTAATGAAATTTCAGGGTTAAGGAACCAATATTCTGATTCGTCCATTACACCAATCATTCCATCTAAGTCTTCTGCTTCAACAGTTAATACATATTCTCCATACATAGAGAATGGAGTTTCAACAGTTAAAGTACATGTATAGTAAGCAGCAACTTCAGAAAAGTCTCTATCTTGGTTTATTAATTCTTCTTCAAGAATTCTTGCGTTACAAGATTCTTCTATTTCAGTAGCTGGTCCTTCGTAATCACAGTTAACTTCAATAGCTCCATCAAGAGTACCGTAAACATCCTTGATTTTTTCAATACCATTTTTGTCCATTACAAGAACTCTCCATTGGATTTGTTCACCTTCGAAAGCATAGTTGTTTATTCTTTCAACTAAAACATCTCCATCCATTGAGATTCTTCCTGGTTCTGTTGCATCATCTAAAACAACTCTGTCAGAACATTGCCATACTTGAGGTACAAAATCTTCAGTAATAATGTCAACACCTACTCCAGATCCTATACTAACAGCTAATACACTTGGAACTAAAAGTACAGACATAACTAATAAGCTTAATAATGCCTTTGTTTTCATATTTTATAACCTCCTTTCAATTCTCTTGAAAATCCTCTGTTAAACAGATTCGTTATAACGTTATCTTTGTTATACGTATAACCATGATGTAAACTTATTTTCATATTTTCATAAGCCTCGTTTGATAGTGCTCTTTTTGCACTCTTTTTTACAACTGTCATGTGAAACAAACACCGCATTTCTTTTTAAGCATTATTGTCGTCGAGAAAATAGTTTTTTGTTATCACTTAGTTCAAATGAAGAAGTTTAAAAATAAATTTTACCGTCGATAAAATAAGCCATTATCTACTTTAAAGAATATTTTATAAAATATATATTTGAATATATATTTTATATCTTTTGTAATTTTAAAATGAAAACTAATTATAATTTTTTTAGTAATTTTCATAAATAACTAACATATTGCTTCTATCTCTAATAAAAATGCTATCTCCTGATTTTGTCCAGACATATTCAACTCCAAAAGCCTCAGGAGTTATTTGTACTCCTTCTTCAGGGCCTAAGATTAGTTCTTCAAATACCAAAAGCTTTCTACCTTGATCTTTTATACTCCAATCACTTAAATCACAAGTTATTTTACATTTGTTATATAATATAACATCTTTATTATATCCCCATTCTTGTAATTCAATACAACTAGCACATTTTTCATTGGAAAATTCACATAAATTTCTTTCATAAGCTAAACATTTTCTCCAAGATTTAACGAAATCCTTATAATGTTCATCTTTTCCACTTGGAAAATAAAAATTAGCATACCCTTCTTCAACCATTTTTAAATTAATAGTTTTCTTTCCATCTATGTCATATAAATAAACTAATTCTCGATAATATTTGTCTTTTCCCTTTGATTTCATTATTATTGTTTTATTCATCACTAAACTTTCTAAATATTTTTTAGCATCATTATAATATTTTTGATTTTTTTCAGGAGAATTAATTCCTAAAAGTCTCATTGAGGTTCCATTAACAACAACTGTATCTCCATCAATAACTCTATCAACTTTGATTGTTACTGCATCATTTCCACTTATTTTATTTTGCAAAAAACTATCAATAAAACCATAATTAATTACAACTAGTAAAAGTAATATTATTATAAGGATTATTTTTTCTTTTTTCCCCTTTAAATATTTCATATATATTATAATATAGGAATACATTTAAATCCATCGAATTTTAGTAGCATGTAAATAGGAAATAAAAATGAAAGACGTGATGTTATTAGCTGATCCTTATTCACCTGCATGGGATTTTTCAAAAAAAATACAAGATTGGATTATTAAAAATGAAGAAGAAAAAGTTCCTTTAGCAAGATTGCAAATAGAAAAATTCAATAATCGGGAAATTCTTCCGCATGTTCCTGAGAATATTCGTAAAAAAGATGTATATTTAGTTCAATCTTCTAATAAACATCCAAATGATTGGTGGGTGGAGTTAATTTTGATAAGAGATATGGCTTTAAGTGCTTCTGTTAATTCAATTAGTTTTGTTTTGCCAAATATGTTATATACAAGACAAGATAGAAAACATAAGTCTCGTGTTCCAATATCTTCAAGAGCTTTTGCAAATTCTGTATCAGATGGATTAAAAAGAATAATTACAATGGATTTGCATTCTCCTCAAATCCAGAACGCATATCCTTCGAATGTCCCAATTGATAATCTTTATAGTTTTCCAGAAGTTGTAAAATATATTAAAGAAAATAATCTTTCAGACTTAGAGAATTTAGCAATTGTTTCTCCTGATGCAGGAGGAGTAGACAGGGCAGCTTCTTTTTTAGGAAGATTGATTAACTCAACTATTGATAATTTTCCTAGTCCTGAAAATTATTCTTTTGCATTTACCCATAAATTAAGAGACAAACCAGGAGAGGTGGCAAAAATGTGGAAAATTGGAAATGTTAAAGATAAAAATGTTTTAGTTATTGATGACATATATGATACAGGAACCACAAATATTGAGTGTGCAAAATTATTAAAAAAAGATGGTGCTCAAAAATTAATGAGTTATGCAACCCATGGTTTATTCACAAAAGGTACAGAGAAAATATTAAAAAATTATGATTGTGTTCTTACTAGCAATACTCATTATTTTCCTAGAAAAAATAATAAAGGAGTAGAAGTTGTTGATATGAGTGGATTATTTGGAGAAGCAATATATAGGGCTCAAAAAGGACTATCTGTTTCTAAGATGTTTGATTAGAGAATTTATTTCATAAATGCGAGAGACAAATATAAAATTTGCAATCACATTTATTTCATAAATGCGAGGGACAGGATTCGAACCTGCGTAAGCACTAAGCTACAGGATCTTAAGTCCTGCCTGTTTGACCACTCCAGCACCCCCGCTTAAGAGATTTTACGCGGATATTGTGTGGATGGGCTTGTACCAGAATTTTAATTCTGAGTTTGACCACTCCAGCACCCCCGCTTAAGTATTCTTGATAAAAAAGTAATAAAAAGTTACATTATAAATCTTACTAATAATAAGAAAGGTTAATTATTTATATAAAAAAATCACAATAATCCTTAAATAAAATATTTTATTTAATTTAAAGTTAAAATGGCAAACAAATTCTCAAAAATAGGAGTTTATCTTATAAATGATAGAAATGAAAAATCTCAATATTCAAAAAATCAGAACCTTTTTCATAATGAGTTAAAAAAACAACTTGAATCTCTAGGATATAAACAAAGTGAAAATCTTCAGCTTCAGGTAAAGCATTCTGAAAATGGATACTTTGGAAAAAACATTCAACAGCATTTTTATGGAATGTTTGATGTAATTATTGCAAATTCAGATATAGAACCTAGAGGATATTTTAATGAAGGAAAAGATTTTGATGCATTAATAAATATTTATTCTCTTTCACAATCAAAAGAAATACTTGATTCTACAAAACAGAAGTTAGAAGAAATAATAGATAATATTAAAATTAATTTTTAATTGATAAAATTATATTTATTTCAATTAATATTTATATTAAAATAAATATTTAAATTATTTCTTTTCTTGTTCAGTTGAAGTCTTTACTTTAACACCCATTTCCTCTAATCTTTTCAAGTGAGCTTGCATTACCATTTCAACTTGTTGGATAATTTTAACTAACTCATTTCTTTCGTTAATTAAAGTATTCAAAGCTCCTTGATGAAATCCAATTTCCATTTCCTTGGACATTGTAGGTTGCCCTGAAACAGGTTCTTTTTTACCAGAAGAACTAAGTGCTTTTTCAAGATCTTTGTTATTTATTTTTGTCATTTTGATTATTTTTTTTGCATTCTTTTGTATAAATTATCTTCTGAATTCTTATTTTTTTTAATATTCTTTATATCTTCTTTTTTTATTAAGAAAAGATATTTTTTTTCAATTGTTTCCATTGATTGTTTTTCAAATAACATTGAATAATATTCACTTGTATATCCTGTTATTCTGTTTCCAAACATTTCTTCCATACTACTCTCTAATTTGTTTTACTTTTAAATCTTTCAGTTCACCACATATCAATTTCATTTTCAACACGATTTGACCAATTCTTAATTATATTTTTTAAAATATGCCTTATTTTTTGCTTTGAAGAAATTTCATAACTATATGCATACCCTCCACCATCTAAATTCTTTTGGTGTCTGATTAATATTTCTTTTTCATATAATTTTTTTGTTGCTTTTTGAATTGTTGTTAAATTAAGTTTTAATTCTTCTGAAATATTTGTTGTAATGAATTCTTTATTTTTATTTTTTAAAAAATATTTTAAGATATTAAATTCAGTTTTAGTTAATCCTAAACCGCATTTTATTATATCTTCTAAATCAAATTCTTTACATCCAAAATCTATCATTTTTCTTTTAAAATTTACCCATTTATTTTTTTGCTTGGAAACTTTTCAAAAATTTTATTTAATAAATAAAAAAATAAAAATAAATTTTATTATTGCTTTTCTTTTTTAAAGCACATAAACCAATCAAGACAGTATTTACCTTCTTCTTTACTTTCTACTCTTTCTTTAGCACTTCCACATGAACCTGGGGGAGGAATTATTACATCATCTCCGGGTTGCCAGTTAGCAGGAGTTGCTATTTGTTCCTTGTCTGATTTTTGCATTGCTATAACTAGCCTTTTTATTTCATCCATATTTCTTCCATTTGATAATGGATAATAAAGAACTGCTCTTACTTTTGCTTTATCATCAATTATAAAAACAGCACGAACTGCTTGTGTTGTTGAAGCATTTGGTTGAACCATCCCATATTTTTTTGCAACCTCCATCTTCAAATCCTCTATTAAAGGAAAATTCACTTCAACATCTTTCATGTCTTTGAATTCAATTTTTTCTTTGATTGTTCTAAGCCATGCAATGTGTGCATAAAGACTATCTATTGACAATCCAATAAGTTCAGTATTTAGATTTTTGAATTCTTCTTGCATTGTTGCAAAAGTCATAAATTCAGTTGTACAAACAGGAGTGAAGTCAGCTGGGTGACTGAAAAGAATAACCCACTTTCCTTTGTAATCTTTTGGAAAGTTTATTTCTCCGTTTGTTGTTTTTGCAATAAACGCAGGAGCATCATCTCCGATTAAAGGCATTCTTGGCATTTCATTCATTTGTTCTTGTTCCATTTTTTAAATTTTCAAAACCTTTTCTAAAGGTTTATTTTTTACCTCCTTATTTCTCTATTTCTCTAATTTTAATTCTTGATAAACAGTTGTTGCTGCAACAGCTCCTTCTGCAGCAGCAGTTATAACCTGTTTTAAAACATTATTTGTTATATCTCCAATTGCTAAAATTCCTTTGTAACTTGTTCTTTGATTTTTATCAACAACAAGGTATTTTCCTTTTTTTTCTAATTTAATTCCTTGAAGACATTTTGGATCAGGAGATGAACCAATTTCAATAAAAACTCCATCTGCTTTCAAATCTTTTCCATTACTTAGTTTAAGTCCTTCAACTCCAGAGTCATCTTTTCCATAAATTTCTTGAAGCTCTGTATTAAATATTGGTTTAATCTTTTTTTCTTTTTCTAATTGCTCTAACCAAGCTGGCTCTACTCTATTGAACGAATCTCTTCTATGAATAACATAAACTTTTTTAGCATGTTCTGCAAGCAATAATGCAGCAGTTATTGCTGAATTGCCTCCTCCAACAACACCAACAATTTTATCTTTGTAAAAAGCACCATCACATGTAGCACAATAACTAACTCCTTTTCCTTTGAATTCTTTTTCCCCAGGAACATTCAAATATGCTTTAACTCTTCCTGTAGCAATAATAACTTTTTTAGCAAAATATTTTTCTTTTTCTGTTTCAACTAAAAATTTATTTCCTTTATGTTCAATTTTATTCACACTTTCATAATTTATTTTTCCTTTAAGCTCTTTTAAATGATTAACCATTTTCATTGTAAGCTCAAAACCAGAAATATTATTTTGCGAAGGATAATTACAAACTTTATGGGCTTCTGCCATTGAACCACCATCCACTCTACTAATTATTAAAGTATCCAAATTATATCTAGCAGCATAAATCCCAGCTGTAAGTCCTCCTGGACCACTTCCAACAATTATTAAATCATAAGTTTTTGCCATTTTCATATTTTAAGTTATTTAAGATTCAAATAAAAATGAAATCAAAGTTTAAATAAATTTATTTCTTTTTACCATTAATGGCTTGGTCAATAAATTTTTTCAAGTTTTCTTTTGGTGCAAATCCAGCCATTCTCTCAACTTCCCCACCATCTTTTATAATAGATAATGTAGGAATACTCCTAATCTGGAAGTAACCTGCTATTTCTCTTTGCTCTTCTGTATTAACTTTAGCAAATTTTATCTCGCCATTATATTCTTCACTAAGTTCTTCAAATACAGGGCCCATCATTTGACATGGCCCACACCAAGCAGCCCAAAAATCAATTACAACTGGAACCTCTGATTGAGCAACTTCTTCTTGAAAATTGTTTTCTGTTATTTGTACTGTAGTCATTTTAACCTCCTGTAATTTAATTGTCAGTACTGATACTTATTATAAGTAGTATTTAAATGTTTTTAAGTACTTACAATATGAACTTAAATTTGTCAGTACTGTTTTTTTTATATTCTCTGGTTTTGTTTAATCTTAGATGTTATTCCTAAGGATACTCTGGTTTTGTCTAATCTTTTTCAAAAAGATTAAATTTATAATTCCTATATTCTATATAATTCTATGAAAGAGGAGATTGCTAAATTAATTCATCAAGCATTAGAAGAAGAAAAAATAGAAATTTCTAAACAAGAAATAATAGATTTATTGGAAATTCCTCCATCTTCAGATATGGGAGATTTTGCTTTTCCTTGTTTTATGATTGCAAAAAAAATGAAAACTCCTCCTGATGAAATTGCATTAGTTATAAGACAAAATATTGGAAATTTCTCAGAAAGTTTTTCAGAAATACAAACAGCAGGTCCTTATGTTAATTTTTTCTTAGACAGGAAAATTCTAGGTTTAAAATTAATCTCTGAAATAAAAAAACAAAAAAATAAATATGGAGCTAAGATCACTAAAGATAAAAAAGAAAAAATAAATACTATGGTTGAATTTATTTCTCCAAATACAAATAAACCATTACATATAGGGCACTTAAGAAATATGGCTATTGGAGAAAGTGTAGCTAGAATATCTGAATTTAATGGAGAACATGTTATCAGAGCTAATTTAAATAATGATAGAGGAATACATATTTGCAAATCAATGACTGCATATGAAGAGTTTGCAGAACAACTAAAAATGCAAACTCCTCAATCAGCTAAAATGAAATCAGACCATTTTGTTGGATATTTTTATTCTTTGTTCAATAAAAAATCAGAACAATCTTTGGAATCTAAAGAACGTCTTGAAGTTGCAGCAC
>CAYURQ010000004.1:0-58647 GCA_964447315.1 Candidatus Woesearchaeota archaeon | reverse complement strand
CTTGCATATTCATCATTAATTCAAAAACCTCATTTGGATTTTCTCTTCCATTTGGTACTAAACTTATTTTACAATGGGCATTTTCATTTGTTCCTACTGCAAGTGTTAAACTAGTAAATGCAGGAATACATCCTTTGGTTTCTTGGCTGTCATAAACAATTTTTGCTCCAGCACTTGTTGCAACATATCTGAAATCTTCATTTGGAAGAATTATTTGACCATTAGCTTCTCTTAAAGGAGTTATTACAGGAGGAATTCTATCTCCTTGTCCAACTTCCATGCATGTTTCATAAGTTGTTTCATCATTAACCCATTCACAAGAAGAACTATATGAACGACACATATATTCACTGCAAATTCCAATTCCTTGAATATTTAATCTATTACAATCATTACAATTATAATTTTCAATTGGAGGCTGCCAGAGATTTGGATAAAATGTAAATATATGCCTAGAATATAATTGATAACCAGTTAACATATAAACTCCTGAAAAAATCAATACAACTATTGCTGCAACCCATCCTGCAGGTCCTCCTGCTGATGCTCCTACAGCTATTCCTAAAAGAGTTCCAATTATTGCTGAACCTCCTGCAACAAAAGTTAAATCATTCAAATTTCTTTCACCTGCACCTAAAATATGTCCAAGAGCTATAACAACTCCAGCAGCAGCTGCAGCCCAAATTGCAGCAGATAAAATTATTGAAGCTGTAGGACCTAATCCAAATAAAGAACCTGAAGTTACTGTAGTTTCTGGTGCCAAACTAACTGCACTTCCTGTAGATTCTGCAATTCCTTGTGTAGCAAGTTCAGCAAAATGTACTCCTCCTAATCCACTAGCACTAACTTCTTTAACTTCAGTATTAACAATCCAAGCAAAAGCAAATATAGCAACAACTAAAAGAAATATTTCAAAAATAGTAATTTTTCTTTTTTCATTTGTCATATGATTATTTGGTTAAATAATAATCAACCAGTTATTTAAATTCCCTCACCATCATTTTCATCATAAACACAACAAATTCCTTGATAAGGGCAAAGTTCTTGTCCTTCAAGAGGTGTTCCACCGCAATTTTGAACTCCGCCAAAAGTACAAACTCCTCCTTTTTCTGAGCAACTATAACTTTCTGATTCAACTGGTGATTCCATTATTAATCCTTGATCTTCAACATTAACTTTTCCTTTGTAAATAATTTGGTTAGCAGTAACATTTTTTTTAACACTTCCATCTTGTTTTAATTTTTGAAATATTGCTGTTATTATTTCTGTTTCATCACTACTATAAACTCCTTCAAGGTTTGGTTTATATCCACAATCTCCAATAGACCTAGCTCTCTCTGTAATTCCATCTAGCCATTCTTTATGAGTTAAATAAATTGGATAATCTCTTTCTTTTCTTTCATCTTTTTCTTCACTTCCAAATCCAATAGTACAATCATAAGCCATTCCACTAACAGGACCTGTTAAAAATTGCTCTTCATTACCATCTTTATGACAATATTGTCCTCTTCTATCTGATAAATGAAGGTCTTGAAGTGCTTTTCCAGCTGAATCACCTGGAAAGAAAAGATGACATTCTGATTCATCATAAAATTCTGTAAGGTATTGATAAGGAGTACATCCCATATTTCCCTTTAATCCACAATCTTGAGCCTTATCAATTATTCCCTTTGGTTGACTTGAACATTCAATTTCTTCTGGATAAAGTTTTTCTTCATTAGGACCCATTTCATATTCTTCAGCATATCTTGGAATTGCATAACATTTATCATAACATCTATTAGCTAAATATCTTTTACTCCATTCATGAAAACTATCTCTATCAGTCCAAATTCCTGATTCATATAAAGTATTTTCTTGAACAGTTGCCATTTGACATAACCCAATTCCTTGACTATCTCCTTTCCAAAAATCAAATCCAGGAGGAACCAATGGAACACAAGAACCTTGTTGAGATTTTCTATCTAACTCAGAAACTATTGAAAAATCCCAAGTATATCCAGGAATCCATTTACACATTTCAGTTGATTCTTCACATTGATTTTTTGTAACCATTTCAAAACATCTTTGCCAAGTATTATACCTACAAGCTGCTTGATTAAGAGAATTTTCATCTTCTTTAATAAATTCAGTACAAACACTATTTCTATATTCTTTACATTCTTCAACCATAACTTCACCAAAACTACATATTAACTTGAAATATTTACTTCCAGGAGTATTGTAATTATCCTGGTTTTCAAGTAATTCAATTGTCTCAGGGCTTGTTTCTTGTGTAAAACCATCTGTTAAAAATCTATGATTAACACCTAAATCATTAACTCCTTTTTCATCAATAATATATCTTGCTAAAGCTCCATTTGTTCCAGCACACCAACTTTCTGTATGATAGTATTTTTCACCTTGATATTCACAGCTTAAATCACCACAAACATAATCACCATATTCAGGATTTCCAACATTAGAATTTCTTTTATTTTTACAAACAGTATTTTGAGTTGTATCACAGTTTCCACAACTTGAACTTCCATCAGGACTAACAGTGCAAATTTCTTGTTCATATGGTTTTTTTATCCAAGTCCAGTAATCTGGATTAGAGTATTTAGAACTATCATAAATATTTGCAAAATTACCACAAGTATCTTTATAATAAACTTTCTTGTCTTTACATTCTGTTATTTCACTCTTTGCACAATCAGAAATTCCCGGTGCAGTACATAAAAGTCCTGGATTAAATTCAACTTCCAAACCAGAAAGAATTGCTGCATTTCCTAAATTTTCAGAAAGTGATTGAACATTATTATCAGTACATTCTGTATTTGTTGTTATAATACATGCTTGTTTGAGTTGAGATGAAATAACACAAGCACCTATAACTGTCGCACTCATCAATGCACTACATTCACTTCTGGAAGTTAAATCAGGTCTAAATTCTGTTTGAAAACCAAAAGTTGTTGCGAAATTTTTACATTCAACTCCATTTAAAAAATAAGCATATTCTCCTGCAATACAACATCCCTTTTGACAATCAGGAATTAAATTCTCTGATTCTTGATACCATGTCCCCTTGCTTTCCACACACTCTAATTCAGGAGATTGACTGCATTGTCCTGTATTTTCATTTACACAAGTCCCATGGCATTTAACATAAGTATCACAAGTTTGCAAATCACTTCTATATCCATAATTTTGATCGCATTCACTAATATCATCAACAAATTGACACCACAAACCTTCATTAGGTAATCTTTCGCAACAACCCGCACTACTAACAAAAAACATACTTGCCATTATTAAAAACATTCCAAAAGCAATAATTGTTATCTTCTTTTTTTTCATTTTACATAAATCCAGGAGGAAGTGCTAAGCTTCTTGTTGCAAACCTTAATTCCTCTCCTGTTTCTCTATGACTTACACTATATATTTTAACACCATCTACTTTTTGGTTTTTCCCTACTCTAATATATGGATTTTCCCTCATATAAGCTGCTGGTTCTGAATTTCCAACAATACTTTCCCAAGTTAAAATATTTTCAACAACTTCTATGATTTCATACAAATTGCTTTTTGTCTTTATTTCAAAATTAGTGAATTGTTGATTTTCATTTCCTTTTGTTAAATATAATTCTTTTCCTAAATTACTAATTATAAATTCAGGAGCAATAAGTATTCCTAAATTTTCTGTATTTTCAACTCTCGCTGTAAATCCATCTCTTTCATAACTCTCAACCATTGATTGAAAACATTCATTTATTTCATTTTCAACATTTAATAGAATTTCATTTTCAAAATGAGTTTTTAGGAATGCATATTGTTTATAACAAGGTTTATAATATTCATTTGTGTGGCATAAAAATCTTATGTACTCTCCTCTATATAAAAAAGACATTTCTGGATTTATTTCAAAACCTCCTCCATGACTTGCAATATTTTCAACTGTTTCATCTATATGTTCTTTAATACACGTTTCCATATAAGCATATGGATTTTTTATTTCACTTATTCCACTTGGACGTATTTTTGGCCAAAATAAGAATATGAATAAAATTAATGCAACAATTAAAATTGCTAATATTATAAATATAGTTAACTGAGCTTTTTTCCCTCTTTTCATTTTGATTTTTTGGGAACCTTTTCAAAAAGTTCATTTCCCATAATTTCTATAAGGATATTTTATTTAAAAACATTTCTTAATGATTATATTAGTATAACTAGAAAAAATATTCTAATTTAATCCTCTGTTTCAACTCTTGGAGCTAAAATAAAACTTAAACTAACTTGATTTGCTTGAACATCTAATCTTAAAGGATGATCATTTGCAAATTGAATTTTTGTATGGTCTGCAAGTTTTGATGCTTTCATAAATTTTTGTAAATACTCTAAACTATATTTTGAAGAGCAATCTTCTGCTTCAATTTTTGCCTCATCTCCTGAAAATTCTGATTGAGCAGAATTCATTCCTTTTGCCTTAATAACAAAATTTCCTTGTTGAATTGAAAAAGTACAAGAATCAGAAACAACAGCACAATCATCTATAGAGTCAATTAATTCCTGACTAACAATTTCAATTTTAGAACTAAATTCCATTCTAGAAACTTTTTCTGAAAAATCAATATCCTCACTTTCAATTTCAATAAGTCCAAGAGTAAAATTTCTAAGAATTTTATCAATTATCTTTATTTCAAGAACATTTTCTTTTTTGCTTAAAATCAGAGAACTTCCTGTTTTGCATCTTTTTAAAATTTTTTTTAAATCATCTAAATTAATACCTAAAACTTCATAATCACTTTGAAATTCTGAAAATGCACTTTTTGGTAATTTAAATCCAACCATTGAAACATTAGCAGGATCCATAGCAGTAATGCTCATGCCCATTTCACTTATTTTCAACCTAACTTCTGTTACAAGTTCAGAAATTAATTCAATAGCCTTTGATAATATTGAAGGGTTTTCTAATTTAACTAGCATGTTTTATCTAAAATATCCTGTTTTTTAAGCATTACTGTATTTCATAATATTGATTACTTTAATCTTCTAAATCAACTCTTAAACAATCATTATCATTTGCACTATTACAATTTTTAGGACAGCAACCATCATTGTCATAGCAAAGTGCAACATCACTTATTATGCACACCCCTCCTGTACAAGTTTCTAAAGTGCATTTATTTCCATCTTCACAATCTTCATCTACTTTACAATTAAAATCACTTGATTTTTGTGATTTATTTTCATTATTTTCAATTTCTGCTTCAACTGGTTTTAAATTGTAAATAAGAAAAATACCTCCAATTAAGAGAATAAATAAAACAATAACCCCAATTATAACATAAGAATTAGCTTTTTTATTTTTCATTTTAAAATCTATTTATATCTAATTTTCTTTCAACTACTTCAAGTCTTTGTTGCAAATGATATATTTGATTTGATAAATCTTCTATTTTAGAAGTCATATCTCCTAATCTTTTTGCTAATTTTCTTCTTTTTTCATCTGGATTTACCCTTTCACTTCCTGGTAATGTTGGTTCTGGAGTTGTTGAGCTTCCTCCAAAAAATCCTCCAAAAAATCCTCCAGAATTTGAATTATTTGTTTCAGTTGTTGAAGTTTCTGTTGAAGTTATTGTCTTAGGAGTTGACTGATTTATGCTTGTAGAATTGGCTTGTATTTCTTGATACTCTGGCTTTGTTTTATTTTCCGGAAGATTATCAAATTTATCTTTATTTTTTTGATAATAATCTGTTAAGTCAATTACCTTATCTTTTTTCTTAAACAATCTCATTATTTTTTCAAGAAATTATATTTTATAAATTTAGTTATAATTTTTATTTGTTGTTTTTTTAATTATTTCTTATATTTTTTATTATCTCAATCATAATAATCATTTCTTTGAGGATTTTTTATTTATTGTTAATTTTTATTTTTTCTAGTATGAGAAGTAACATTTTTTAAATACATTTTTCTTATTTAAGTTATGGTATCAGTTGAACAAATTATTGGAAAAATTAATCCATGGCTTTATGCTGAAAATGGAGAAATTTTGTTAAAAGATTATGGTTCTCCAGATAAAATTCCTGCAAGTGAGGTAATACCCCGAACAATAGTTTATATTCCAAATAAAAAAGATGAAGATCCAAAATTCTTTAATAAACAAGCAGGTCCAAAATATAAAGAAAAAATGCAAGGTATTGCTGCATCTCATACTTTAGTTTATGATTCTCCTACAGAAGCCTTAGAACCAATTTACTTTTGGATTTTAGATTTAATGAATGATTTTGGATTAAAAACAGAAAAATTAATTGATAATTTTAGTTCTTCAATGGGTTCTGGATATTTTTCAGAAATGTCTCAAAGAAAAGGAATAATGCAGCAACAAGGTTCAAAAATACTCGGAGATATTAACACTGTTTTGAGGAGTGTTCTTAATTTAGTTTATGATTTAAAAGAAATGAGAATTAGATTGCAAAGTTATGAAGATTTGAAAAGCAAAGAAATTGAGGTTCAAAAAGCAGCAAGACTTTCTTTAAAACAAATATGGATGGATAAAGTTGATATTCAAAAAGGAAATTCATCAATAAAAGCACTTGCAATGGGGCAAGGAGGATTTGTAACGTTAATTGATGCTTTCTTGGCATCAGAAACTGAAAAAGACGTGAGCAAGTTAGATTTAAATGACAGAGTAAAAAGAGCAGTTCTTCCAAGAGTTCAAGAGTTTAATTCTTGGCTGAAAATTTCAGAACAAGAATTATCAAGCCGTTATAAAATTGAATTAAATTATCTGAAAAGCCAGGTTAATAGTTTAAAATTATATGCTCGTTGGGCAAAACCTTATTTAAAAGCAGCAGAAGAACTTGTTGAATCAGAAGGAGGAAGAAATCCTGCTTTAGTAAA
This sequence comes from Candidatus Woesearchaeota archaeon, assembly GCA_964447315.1. Taxonomy (GTDB): domain Archaea; phylum Nanobdellota; class Nanobdellia; order Pacearchaeales; family GW2011-AR1; genus MWBV01. The sequence goes on along the minus strand of CAYURQ010000004.1, from coordinate 51,758 downwards.
AACATTTGCAACAACAATTTTTGAATTAACTTTATTAGGTAAAAGACCAATAGACCCAAAAGATGCTGCTTTAGAAGGTTTAATACCTTCTGATTTTGCAAAAGAATCTTATCTTAAAAACCTTAAAAGAACTTATTTTTCTTGCGTTTTAGTTTCATTTAATTTTAGAGGAATTCCAAATAAAATTCAACAAGGATATTCTTTTGGAGGAAGAGTTGAAGTTTCTTTCAAAGCATACGCATTAAATAATGAAGAATTAAATAAAATAAATGAAGAGTTAGAAAAATCAGATTTAAATGATGCTTTAAAACTTGTAGAAGGTTCAACTCAAGAAAATATAGAAAATATAGAAAAAGAAATTGATTTTTTTATGAAAGAAGAACAAGAAAAACAAGGAAAAAATAAAAAAGTTTCTTCAATATCAGATGACCAATCAAACCCTTTTTTAGCTTTAGTAGGGTATTATGATAAATCAAATAAGTCAGATAAAAATTCTGATTCAAAAAATCAAAAAAAAGAAAATTCTGTAAAAAAAGACTCTTGGGTAGAAAAGAATTATTTAAGAACATTATCTGCTAAACAAGCTGTTGATAATGTTTTTTTATTATTTGATATTTATAAGAAATCCCATGGAATGGTTTCTTTTACATAAAAATTGTTTAAATCAACTAATTCAAAAAGAATCAATGTATTTATTTTTTCTTATTTTAGACATATTATTAAATTAAGGAGAGTAAATTAAATTAATTATTAAGAATAAGAAAAAAGAAAAAATTAAATATTAGTTTATATTAAATAAATTATGGTAAAAAAACATTCTTCTAAAAAAAATTCCATTAAAAGTAAAAAAGAGAAGAATAAATCTTTTAAAAGAAAACATAAGAAAAAAACAAAATCTGAAAAAGAAAAATATGAAAAAAAACAATTAAAAAAATTAGACAAAGAAATTCAAGAAGTTAGTGAAGAAATAAAAAAAGTTGCATTAAATAATAAAAAACAAATTATTGATAAAATAAATCAAGAAAAAGAGTATACTCCGACAATAAGTATTGATTTAAATAAGAAATCTTTTTCTCCTTCTTTAGAGATGATTAATCCTCCTCAAAGAAGACTTGTTCCTCTTGAAAGAGTATTGAGAGTTGAAAAATCTTCTGCAAATATTTTAGAAAATAACTCAAGTAATTCTGAATTTAATCCTTTTCAATATAATACAAGAGAAAATAAAAATTCAAGTGAATCAAAATATACAAATTATGCAGCAAATATTCCAGGAGTTCAAAGAATTGATGTTCTTGAACAATCTAGAACAAATCGTGAACCCTTGGTTCAGAGAAAAGAAATAGGATTAACTCCAATGTATAATAATAAAAACAATGAATCAGAAGAATCAAGAATATTTCATCAACCAAAGAAAAAAGATGTTTTGGAATTTGGAAGAGAAAAAGAAAAAATAAAACAAATAAAATACAATCCTAGTGAATATTAGATTATTTCTTTATTAAAAAATTATTTAAACAAGATTAAACTTATTTTTTTATAAATAAGAGGTGTTATAATGGCAAATTATAAAATGACTGAATATCAAGGAGGGTGGAATAGCTTAGACCCAAATAAAGCATATTCAAATAGTTTTACAGGATATAGAGCTAATATTAGTTCATTAGGAACAACTACAGATCCTAGAACTGCAAATATTATGAAAGATGCTTCTGCAAAATTATCTTCAGGTATTAAAAATATTGAATTAACCTTAGTAACCCCAGAATTATTTGATTCAGTTCCAAAACAACAATTAAGTGAAATACATGAATTAGCTGGTTTAACAGGAGCAGAAGTTTCTGTTCATGGACCTGTTATGGATTCTGCTGGTTTCAATCAACAAGGTTTTTCAGAAACAAATAGGCAAGCAGCAGAAAGAAAAATTGCTGATTTTGTTTTAAGAAGTCAACAAATTAATCCAAATGGAAATGTTCCAATAGTTTTTCATTCCGCAGAAGGAATTATAGGAAGTGATTGGAAAACATTAGGAGATGATAAAACACAAGAAAAAAGAACAGCAACAAGATTAATAGCAGTAAATAGAGAATCAGGACAAATGAATCCAATGGAACAAGAAATAAAATTCTATCCAGACCGTAGAGAGTATAAAGAAAAAGTTATTGAAGATTTGCAATCAGGAAGAATAACTGAAGAACAATTTAAAAAAATGACCCCTCAACAAAAATATGAATATACTTCTTTGGAAAAAGGAAAAACTTATTCTCCTGAAAGAAATTTAAGAATTACAAATACTTCTGAATGGGACAATAAACTTTCAGCATTAATTTTCAACAAAGAAAGAGCAGATGAAATTCTGCAAAATAATTCACTTCAAATAGCTGCTTTAAATAAGAAAATTCAAGAGCCTGGTTCTGGATTATCAAGAGAAAATATGTCTGAAACTCAACAAAAAGTAAAAGACCATTATGATAATGCAAGAGCTTATTTAGAAGATACTGGATTACAATTGAATGCATTATTTAGTAAAGCATACAAATATGGAAATCCAGAACAAAAAAAAGATTTAGAAAAATTAGGAGATAAATATAGCAAGATTCTTGAAGAAACAGGAGATACTCCAGAAGGACAATCAAAAGCAATGCAGTTTTTAATAAGTAATTTGAAAACCCCAAAATTTGCTCCACAAATTTATGTTCCAATAGAAGAATTTGCAACAGAACAATCTTCTAAAACATTTGGAAATGCAGCTTTTAAAGCATATAAAAAATATGGAGATAAAGCTCCAATAATTGCAATTGAAAATCCTCCTGCTGGATTTGGTTTATCAACAGGAGAAGACTTAAGAAATTTAGTTAAATCTTCTCGTGAAAAGTTTGTAGAAAATCTTGTTAAAGAACAAGGAATGAATAAAAAACAAGCTGAAAAAACAGCTGAAAAATTTATTGGAGCTACTTGGGATGTTGGACATATAAATATGTTAAGAAAACAAGGATTTAGTGAAGAAGATATTATCAAAGAATCTGAAAAAATTGCACCTTATTTAAAACATGTTCACTTATCTGATAATTTTGGTTTTGAACACACTGAATTACCAATGGGAATGGGTAATGTTCCTTTTAAAGAAATCATGGAAAAACTAGGTGAAAAAGGTTTTGAAGCAAAAAAAGTAATTGAAGCAGGGACTTGGTGGCAGCATTTTCAAACAAATCCTTTCAAAGAATCATTAGAAGGATTAGGAAGTCCTATGTTTTCAGATTATCTAGCAGGAGGGCCTGCAAAAGTAGGGGGCATGCCTTATTGGAATCAATCATTAGGTTTTCAACAAAGTTATGGAGAAGGATTTGGAAGAATGCTTCCTGGAATTAATTATCAAACATTTGGAGCAGGATTTTCTCAATTACCAAGTCATTTAGGAGGAGATGCTGGTGGAGGAGGACAAGGAGGAAGAATGTCTGGAACTCCAATGGAATAAATAAATTAAATAAGGAATATTTAAAAATATAAAACTACTAGTAAAGTTGTAAAAAGAAGTGATAAAATGCCAAAGAAAAAAACAATAAAAAAGAAAAAAACCAAATCTAATTCTAAATCTAAAAAACCAGAAAAAAAACCAGAAAAAAAAATTGTAAAACCCGAACCCCCTAGCTTAAAGCTTAAAACAGAGCATGATATTGCAATGGATTTTGCAGTTAAAGTTTACAAAAAATTTGATAAAATCATAAAATCAATTGTTCTTTTTGGTTCAATAGCTAAAAAAACACAAAAATCAGGTTCTGATATAGATATAGTTATTGTTATTGATGATGTTTCAATAAGATGGGACCAAGAATTAATTGCATGGTATAGACAAGAGCTAGAACAATTAATCTTATCAAATCCTTATAAACAATCCTTGCATGTTAATACAATTAAATTAACTACTTGGTGGGATGATTTAATGAATGGAGAACCATTAATTCAAAATATAATAAGATACGGAGAACCAATGATTGATGTTGCAGGATTCTTTACTCCATTAAAACATCTTTTGGTTCAAGGAAAAATAAAAGCAACACCTGAAGCAGCTTATAATGCACTCCAAAGAGCTCCAATTCATCTTGCAAGAAGCAGATATGCTAGAATGAGTGCAGTTGAAGGAATTTATTGGGCAATGGTTGATTCTGCTCATGCAGCATTAATTACTGCAAATGTTGCACCTCCCTCTCCAGAACATATTCCAGGACAATTAAAAATTAATTTTGTTGAGAAAAAAATGCTAAAAATGAAGTATATTCTTTGGATGCGTGATGTTATTGATTTACATAAAAAAATAGAACACAAAGAACTCAAAGAATTAAAAGGTATTGAAATTGATGAATTACAAGATAGAACAGACGAATTTATTAAAGTAATGGCTAATTTAATAAAACAAATAGTAAAATAAACTTTTCAAAATTAAAAAATTAAAATTACTCAGAACTTTCTTTTTCTTCTTCTTGTGGCTTAACTATTCCTTCAAGTCCTTTTCCAATTAACTTTTTATTTTCTTTAGACATTTCAATAGCAACATCTTCAACTGCATAGTCTATTACATATTTAAGTAATGGGTTTTCTGAAGGATCTTTTCCAAGTTGACCTACATAAGCATTTTTTAATTTTTCATCTATTGGACCTTTGTATCCAAATCTAGAAACTAAATCACTTACTTTTAATGAACCTAGTGATTCAACATAAATTTGAAAAGCTGTTTGTTGAATATATGCTGGGTTTGGTCCAAGATTTCCTTTAATAGCTGGTATAATTATTTTTTCACTTAAAGAAGCATATTTCTTTTCATCATCTAAACTATTATAAAATTTTTGTTCAGATTGTTGTCCATGTATTCCTGCATAAGGAGAGTTTTTCATAAGGTAAGAATCATAAGCACTTTTTAATCCAGAATCATCTAAGTTTATTTTAGCTGCTTTAGCATTCTTTTCAAGTTGTTCTTGAAGTTGTTTTTCTTTTTCTTCTTGTGTCATTTTTTCTGCCATTTTTCTTAATTTTTAATATACTTTGTACTTTATAAATCTTTTGATTTTGTTACCATTACTAAAAAGTAACAATTTTACTATTCTTTGAAATCTTCTTGGTTTTCTTGTTCTTGTTTCATTTCAGATTCAAAAGCTCTTTTAGATATTGGAGCTTTTCCTTTACTTTTATCTTCATATAAAACCTTTATTTTACCAGGAAGTTTAGACTTAATTTGTTTTATAACTTTTCTTGCAAAAGTAACTGCCTTAGGATTTGGCAAATATAAAACATAAATTTTAGATCCTTTTTTTAATATTGCTGCTTTACCTGTTGATTTTCCATAAGATAATTGCATCCCAGTTTGCATTCTATCTGCTCCAGCACCAGTAAGCATTTTATTTTCTCTTTGAATATGATGCGGAAAAGGTATAATCTTAAATATATATTGTCCATTAAGTTCTTTATCTAGTTTTTTATTAATATATTGTCTTGTTGCTTCAAGAGCATTATGCCTTAGTTGCACTTTCTCATTTGAAATAACAGTTAAAACATGAGGAACTTTGTCTTCTTTACTTGTTGGAATTTTACCCATTGTGAATTTTACAATTTTTTGAGCAGGAACTGTTTTTACATATGCCTTTGTTCTTTTTTTACTAATTCTTGTAAAAGGAATTACCTTTCTCTTTGAATATGCATTTGCTTTTCTAAGTGTTGCCATTTTATACTCCTTTAATTCCTTGGTTTTTTAATTCTTTTACTTTTTTTGAAATATCTGACAAATGAGCTTTATCATTAGTTGCAAGATATTCAATTTCTTTTTTTAGTTTATCTTCTAAATCTTTATTTAAGATTAATTTATAATTTACTTGATTTGATTCTTTGTTGTTTTTTATAATATCCCAATGTTCCTCATGATTATTTATTCCATATTCTTTTACTAATTGAATTCCAGGATAGGTAATTACTATTTCTTTAGAACCAGAAATTCCTTTAATACCTCCATAAAATTTATTCAAAAATGATTCAACATATTCTTTGTTTTTTTCATTAACATTTATTATTTTTTTCATTTTACTTCTCCTTTATTTCAACATTTGTTGTAACAGCCTGTCCTGGAAGTCCTTTTTCAAAAATAGCTCTTACAACTCCTTTATTTCCATGAGCACCAGAAACTTTTCCAGAAATTTTCTTACCAGCAGAACTAGTCCAAACAACTTTTTTTCCAATTAATTTTTCAGCATCTTGTCTACTTTCAACTGAATTAACTTCTATTAAAAAATGCTTCTCAGTAATAGTGTGCCTTCCACGTCTAAATTGTAATACTTTTCCACTAACCATGTAAAATATCATCAAGTTCACTTTAAAAAGCTTTCTCAATAAGTTTTTTATACATCTTTTTTGTATATTTAGTGTAAAATGAGGATGAAAACACTGAATTTATTTACTTATATATTCCTAATTATAGGAACTTTCTTAGCTTTGAATGCACGGTTTACAATAACTGGTTTTGTAGTTCAAGCAAATCCTCAAGCACTTGAATTAGGAGGTTTTCTAGGAGTATTTTTTGTTTTAGTTTCTTTATTGATGTTTGTGCATCAACAACAATTAAGAGAAAGATTTGGAGAGGGAGTTAAAAATACTTTGGCAGCATTACTTATTGGAGGAACTTTAATAGCCCCGCATACAAAAAAAGGAAAAGAAATTATAAATGAGATTAAAGGAAAAGATGCCATTGAGTATAAAATAGGTCATGATGAGTTAAAACCTGGAGAATATTTAACAAAAGATTTGCAAGGAAACAATATTTCAGGACTTTATACAGCTTATATTGGTTATAAAGGTGAAATACCAGATAAATTAGAAATTGATTTCAATAAACAAATGCAAAAAATGTATGAGAAAAAACTTTCAAAATACAGTAGTAAAACAATTGAAAATTTTTATAATAATAAAGTAAAAGATTTTGATGTTTCAAAAACAGATAAAATAACTATTGATGATTATATTTCAGAAGCTCAAAATATTATCAAGGATGTTAAAAAAAATATTGATTGGAATAAAATAAAAAACTTAAAAAAACTTAATGATTCTGAGTTAGAATTATTGAAAAAAGTTTCTGGTTCTTTGGATGGTAAAGATTTGATTAGTTATGCTACAACAGAAATAATGCCTGGAATTCTTGATGGAGAATTAAATGTAGAAATGATGGATTTTTTATTGCAAAATGCAGGAAGACAATATGTTGAACTTATTCCTTCTCCTGATAAATATCTTTCAGTTGGACCTTATCAATTTACTTCTTTAGCCCTGTTTGATTCAAATGGAGAAAGAAGAGGAGCATCCAAAGTAAATTTAGCATTACCTGAAAATAAAAGAATTCCTGGAAGTGTAGCTAAATTACAAGGACCTGAACACCATAAAGCAGCTTATTTGTTTGCAATAAATAATCTCTCCACATTAATTAAAAATCTTGACAAAAATCAAATAAATGTTTTATATAGAAAACATAAAAGAAAAAAAGATGATATTGTTAAGTTTATAGCAACTTCTCATTATGCACCAAAATATGCAAGACAAGCAGCCTATAGATGGTTAGACAATAAGGCAAATTCAGATTTCACAATTTCTTGTTCAGATAGAATTGCTGATTATTCCAGAAAAACAAGAACAAACATAAATGCTTTAAAAAACTTCAAATCAAAACCCTCTATAAATACAGGTTCTAAAAAATTTTTCAAAATTTCTGATTTAGAAGAAAATGTTTATTCTCCAGAAGAATTGAGATTCAAGAAATCAGGAAAAGATGATGAATTTGATTATTTTAAATACACTGTTAAGCCAGGAGACACTCCAATATCTATTTCAGATAAGTTTGATTCTTGGGATAAAGCTCATGGAGACCATTATAAAAATACAGGAAATTTAAATGTAGTTAATAAAAAACATAAACAAAAAGTAGTAAGAAAAGTACACTCAGGAGATAAAATTCTTATTAGAGCAAGAAGAAATCTTCCAGATAAATCAAATAAAAAATAATAGAAATCAATAAGGAATATTTTTATATAGCTATTGTTTATAATATCTAAATGGATATGCAGAAAATAACTGAATCTTTAAGCCCAATTGAAAGAAAAATTTTGCCTTTTCTAGAAGAACCTAAAATATCAGATATTTGTAAAAAATCTAACTTAGATAAAGTTTCTGTATTAAGAGCTTTAGAATATCTGCAAAATAAAAAAATAGTTAATTTAAATGTTGAAAAGAAAAAAACAGTTGAAATAGGTTTAAATGGAGCATTTTACAAGAAAAAAGGTTTACCAGAAAGAAGACTTCTTAATTTACTTGGTGAAAAAAGAATAATTCCAATGAAAGATGCTCAAAAAGAAAGTAAATTATCTCAAGATGAATTCAAGGTTTCTTTAGGGGTATTAAAGAAAAAAGCACTTATTGAATTAAAAAATGGAAAAATAATTTTTAATGCAAGCAAACAAGAAATCTCTAAAAAATCATTAGAAGAACAGTTTCTAGATAGCTTGCCAATAGATTATGAAACTTTAAATCCTGAACAATTGTTTGCACTAAAAAGTTTGCAATTAAGAAAAAATATAATTCAGATAGAAGAATATAAAAAAATTTCAATTGAAATTACAGAACTTGGAAAAACACTCATGAATTCAGAGTTTCATGTTCCTGAAATGATTGAACAAATAACTTCTGATTTAATTAAAAAAGAATCAAATTGGAAAGGTAAAAAATTCAGAAGATATGATGTTTCTTCTCCTGTCCCAGAAATTTTCGGAGGAAAAAGACATTTTGTAAATCAGTCTTTAGATTATGCAAGAAAAATATGGACAGAAATGGGTTTTCAGGAAATGCAAGGAAATATGATTCAAAGTAGTTTTTGGAATTTTGATGCACTATTTACAGCTCAAGACCATCCTGTTCGTGAAATGCAGGATACATTTTTTTTAAAAGAAAAACAAGAACTTCCAGAAGATAAAAATTTAAAAAAATTAGTTGAAACAGTTAAACAAACTCATGAAAAAGGAATTTCTGGAAGTAAAGGTTGGAATTATCTTTGGAATAAAGAGCAAGCAGAAAATCTTGTTTTAAGAACCCACACTACATGTCTTTCAGCAGCTAAACTTTATGAATTAAGTAAAAAACCAGAAAATTTGAGAAAAGGAAAATTCTTTGCATTAGGAAAAAACTTTAGAAATGAAACAGTTGATTGGAGTCATGGATTTGAATTCAATCAAACAGAAGGAATAGTTGTTGATGACGATGTTAACTTAAGACACTTACTTGGATATTTAAAACAATTCTACAAAAAAATGGGTTTTGAAAAAGTAAGATTTGCACCTGCTTATTTTCCTTACACAGAACCTTCTGTTGAAATAAATGTTTTTCATCCTGAAAAAAAAGTTTGGCTGGAATTAGGAGGAGCAGGAATTTTTAGACCTGAAATAACAGTTCCATTACTAGGAAAACAAACCCCAGTACTTGCATGGGGGCAAGGATTTGACAGAATAATTATGGATTTTTACAAAATAAAAGATCTTAGAGAATTATATAAAAACAATTTAAGTCAATTAAGAAAAATTAAATCCTGGATGAAGCAATAATGGCCAATATAAAATTTCCAAAAAAATTATTTGAAAAAGAAATAGGCAAACTTACAGAAGAAATGCAAGAAAAAATTTTCTTATTTGGAACTCCAGTGGAATCAATATCAAATGATGAAATTGAAATTGAAATATTTCCAAACAGACCTGATTTATTAAGTTACCAAGGATTTAAACGTAGTTTTTTAAGTTTCCTAGGAAAAAATACTGGATTAAAATCCTATAAAATAAATCCCCCTGAAAAAAATTACAAAGTAATATTAGATAGTTCATTAAAAGGAGTAAGACCTTATACTGCATGTGCAATTGTTAAAGGATTAAAATTAGATGATAATAGAATAAAAGAATTAATTGAATTACAAGAAAAACTACATAGTACTGTTGGAAGAAAAAGAAAAAAACTTGCAATAGGAATTTATCCTCTTGAAAAAATTACTTTACCTATAACATTCAAAGCATTAGAACCAGATAAAATAAAGTTCATGCCCTTGGAAATGAACAAGGAAATGACAGGACTTCAAATTCTTCAAAGACATCCTGCAGGACGTGATTATGCTCATTTACTTGCTGGAAAGCATAAATTTCCAATTTTTGTTGATAGTAAAAATAATGTTTTGAGTATGCCTCCAATAATTAATTCTCAAGAAACAGGAAAAATAAATGAAAAAACAAAAGATGTTTTTGTTGAATGCTCTGGTTTTGATTTTGAAATCCTAAAAAAAACACTGAATATAATTATATCAACACTATCAGAAATGAATGGAAAAGTTTACCAAATGGAATTAAAAGGAATGCCAAAGCAAGATTCTTTAACCCCTAATTTTAGAACAGAAAAAATGAAAATATCATTAAAAAATACAAATAAACTTCTTGGATTGGATTTAAATGAAAAAACACTTAAAACTTTGCTTGAAAAAATGGGACATAATTACAATTCAAAAAATCAAGAAGTAGAGATTGCTTCTTGGAGAGCAGATATTTTACATGAAGTTGATTTAATTGAAGATGTTGCAATTGCATATGGGTATGAAAATTTCATTCCAGAAATACCAGAAGTATCAACAATTGGAGATGAAAGCAATTCAGAGTCTATAAAAAGAAAAATATCAGAAATTCTCTCTGGATTAAATATGCTTGAAATTTCAAATTATCATTTAACTAATAAAAAAGACCAGTTTACAAAAATGGGAATTCCTGAAAAACAAGAAAAAGGATTTATTGAATTAGAAGAATCAAAAACAGAATACGATATTTTAAGAAAAGACCTTTCCCATTATATTTTGAAAATATTCTCAGAAAATATTGATTCAGAATATCCTCAAAAAATATTTGAGTTAGGAAGGGTTTTTGAAAAAGACAATAAAAATGAATTAGCAGAAAAAGAAAAATTAAGTATTGGAATTTCTCCTGGAAACTTCACTGAATTAAAACAATTTTTGAATTATTTATTTAAGATGTTAGATTTAGGAAAACTTGAATTTAAAGAACCAGAAAATACATTAAATTATTTTATTGAAGGAAGATTTGCAGAAATTTATTTAGACAACACTCTTTTAGGGATATTTGGAGAAATTCATCCAAGAATTCTAAGAAATTGGAAAATTAAGATGCCAGTTGCACTTTGCGAAATTAACCTCAAAGATATTTTTGAAAGAATAAATTAAATTCATGTATAAAATTCATAAATATGAACTTGAAATTTATCAAAACTATCTGTAAATTGTCTGTTTGAGACACTTATTGTTCTGTCTTCATCAAGAACATTAACTTTGTTAACATTACTAGCTTCTGAAGGAACAGTAAATATTACATTACTTAATGTTTCTCCATTTCTAGATTCTCTATTTGCAATATTTATTGCAAGAATTATATGTCTGTTTCCATCACTCCCGTATCTATAAACTAATTTATTTCTATCTTTAACACTAATACTTATTTGGTTTGAATTAGTTGTTCCTTTGTTCATTTCTTTTGAAATATCTTGCATTTCTTTAATCATTTGGGCAACAAGAGATTCCATATTTGCATACTCTCCATATTTATCCAACCAAAATAAAACTTTATTTATTCCAAGAACAACTGCTGTAAAAACTTGATATCTTAATTCATTATAAGAAGGAGTTCCATAAGGACCTCCATAAGGATAATTATTTCCAAAACCCTGGGCAGTAGCTATAAATTCTTTTTCATTAGCATTAGCAAATTCTAAACCTCTCTTCCATATATCATATTGTTTTCTTTCATAATCAACGTAAAATTCAGCCCAACTGGAATCTCTGCATGGATAAGCATGTATCCCATAAATATCTTGTATATCAATAAATCTTTCAGCTCCTTGCCAAGTTGTTTCACTTGTAGGCATACTATGAGTAATAAAAACAGGAACATTAGGAGAAGCTTCTTTTGCCCACTGATAATAATTACTTAAATCATTATAACGCCTATTAATTTTTGATTGGTCAGAAGTCCAAGCAGGCTCATCTGCTAAATAAAATGCATAGAGTGCAGGATGATTTTCTAAAGAGTTTAAGATTGATTTAAAAGTACTTTCAGATATAGGACTTGGAGTGCTATCTTCACAAATAATTCTAACAATACCTTTCATATCATATTTTTCAAGTTCATCTAAAAAATCACGTGAAAGCTGAACATATTCAGTACTGCACATTTTTATTGACAATAAAACCAAAGTATTTTCTTGAGAATTATATTTAGAGATTGTTTCTTGAATTTCATTTCTTTTCCCATACATGTCTATCCACCAACCTGCTTGAAAAGGAATATTCTCTGTAGATAGAGTTGGTTCTGGTTCAGACTTTGTGTTAGTTTCTCTTGAATATGGACTTTCAAAAGCACCCAAATCAGGAGCATTTCCATACCATTCAATACAATCATCTCTAGGGTGTTCTCCTGATGTTGAGCAATGAATTCCAGGAATAACTTTTCCTGAGTCAATTAAATCACTATCAGGTTTTAAATGACCGAAAGTAATGTCTGGCAGACTTCCATCTGGTTTTCTTGGACGTAATAATTGATTCACATCAAGACTAACAAAATCATTATCACTTATTGTAATTGGTAAATCCCAAGAATTATATTTATGGGTATAAACAGCTTCATTTCCTAATCCAACAGGACCTCCACGATTTTTATAAGCAAGATTATTTTTCAGAATTCTTTTATATTCATTAGAAGGATTAGGATCATTGGTTTTATGTATTGCAAATCCTGGTGCAGAACCATAAAAATCATAATTCCAGTTAGGATAATACCCACTATAATAAGACATGGAATTGTAAAGCTGAACATTTACAGCATATTCATGCTTGTAATCATTTGTTTTAAAACCATCCATTCTATTATTTACTGCTATACAATTTTTATATAATCTTTTTAATTTTCCATCAGTGTGTTCAATCCACCCCATTTTAAATCCATGTCCAAAACCTTCTAATAAACCATTATTAAACCCCCAACAATTTTCATATTCTGTATATTGGCTGGCATCTTTTACTTCTGTTATTCCATTTGAGAATCCTTGGTCTCCACAAAGCCAGGCCCTGCAACCTTTATAATAAACATTTCCTCCTGTAACATGTCTAAATCCACTTCCATCATTCCCAGGTTTATCAGAAGAAAAAGGGTCTGAACAATTGTATGCATCACTATTTATTACATAGGTATTTGAATCTTTTTCACCCCCAAATCTAAAACAAATTCCATGAACATTATAAGTTTTGCAATTTTCAATATAAAGATTATCTCCATATACGCTCCACCCAGTTGCCCATTTATTTCCTGATACTTGTTCAACATTTCTTAAATGAAGTCCATAAAATCTAACATTATTTACATTTACAGCTCTTATTCCAAAAGGCAAATCACTTAACTCATTTTTTACTCCTCTACAATCTAATATTGGAGGATTTCCAGAATTAAAATCACTAGGATATGCATAATAATAAATTGGATTTTCAAAAGTTCCATCCCTACTTATATCATAACCAGTTCCTCCACTATTTCTTGAAGGATAATACCAAGAATTCTCTCCTTCTGACAAATCTTTATAATAAACTCCTCCTTTAAAATAAACAATATCTCCAGGACCCACTTCATTTGCATTAAAAGCCTTACCCCAAGTCTTCCACGGCCTTTCAAAAGTTCCAGGATTATTATCATTTCCATTAGTGGAGACAAAATAAGTATCTCCATTTACATCAAGTAAACAAACTCCATTAAAACAATATTCATTTGATTTGCAATCGCATTCAGAATTAAAACCAAAACTAGGCTCTGGAATTGGCTCTGGTTCAGGAATAGTTTCTGGAACATAATTGTAACAATTACTTGTATCAAAATTACATTCACTATTACAACTTAATTTCCCTGAATTAAATCCAAAACTAGAACAATTTTCTCCTGCTAAATAATTTCCTTCACAATATTCTCCTTGTTCTAAAATACTATTTCCACATTCAGTTTCTGGCTCAGGAGAAAGAATAAAATAACATTCATCAACAATACATTTTTGCAATAAACCGCAAGATTCTTTGATTTCTTTGATATTATTACAACTATCATACCAATAAACATTTCCATTATAGCATTCATATTTTGATTTTTCATAACAAACGGGTTCAGGACTAGGTTCTGGTTGTTCGACCTCATTCAAGATACACTCATTAACTTGACAAACCTCATTACTTTCACAAATTTCTTTTATCTCTTCTCTTTGATTACAACTATCATACCAATAGACATCCCCTGAATAACATCTAGAATAATTATTTTTATTGCAAACAATATTTATTTCTTTATTGTCAGAGGATTCATTTGTTTGATTATCTTGAGTTTCATTAATTTCTGATTGATTTATATTTTCTTGATTTAATTTTGATTGATTTAAACTATAATCTTGATAAATATCATGAGGAGAAGGATATTTCTCTTGATTATTTAAATCTGAACTTAAATCTGAATTTTGTTTTTTATTTTCTTCTTCATTAAATTCATAATCTCTTTGGCTTGGAACATATGTATCTTTAATAGAACCCACACTTTCTCTTTCATTTCCTGAATATATTGGAGAAACATGTATTTTCTTTATTTCATTTGAATTAACTTTAGATATTTGAAAACTCATTTCTCCAGAATCAATTTCTTCTTTAGTTAATTGTAATTTTATTATTTCAAAATTCTCTCCATCATCAATAATAAATTTTATCCCAGAAAGAGAAATATTTTCTTTATTTTTTTCATTTATCTCTAAATTTAAATAAATTGATTCTCCTTTAATTTGAACATTTTTTATTTTCATATCTAATTCTTGTTCTTGCAAATTTTCTTTAGAAATAATTCCAAGATTCTCAAAAGTGTTTGTTTTAAAGTAAAGAATGCCAATTCCAGTAATGAACAATATAATTACAAATATAAAAATTAATTTAGAATTATTTTCCATTCTTTCCTTTAGAATTCTTATTTAATTCCGTCTCAATCTCAAGAATTTCATGAGCTTCTGCAATCTTTTTAAGGGCATTGTTATAGAATTTAGAAACAGCTGGTTGACTTATTGTTAATTCCTTTATTTTCTTAATTTTGTGTTTAAATTTTTTATTTTTAGTTTTCTTGTTTTTTCTCTTGAATTTTACCCTTCCTTTCATAACTAAATATTGAATTAAAACTATTAGTATTCCCACACCAACAACTATCCCAATAATAAATGAAGGGAAATCTCCTTTTTTATTTTCACCTTTTTCATCAACAAATGGTTCTGTAATAATATTTTGTTTTGAATGTTCTTCAACAGGTTCTTCTTCATCTGAAATAATTGGTTCACTTATAGAAGTAAACTTCATCCTAGCAATTGTTCCATAATTTACAATAGAATCTGTATTTATTTCTAAATCATAAACTCCATCATCATCTAAATCAATCTTCTTTGTTTGATTTATATTAATTTCATATTTTTTATCTTTAATTTCAACAACAACTTTATCATCAGATATTGAAGAAACCCTTGCAAAAGTTTCTTGATTGTTAAATTGAAATTTAATCTGACTATTCTTTCTAAAAGATTTTTCATAACCTTGTTCTAAATTTTTAGAAGAAATCTGGTTTGTAATAGTAGGGTTTGGATTTGCAAATGAGTCTCTTTCTGAATCTTCTTCTTGAACAGGCTCTAAAATCAAAGTTAAATAATAATCTAAATTATTCAAGAAATAACTTAAATTATACTCTGAATAGTTTGTATAATATCCTGTTTTCTGAAAACTAAAATTATAATTATTTTGATAAACACGAGTTCCACCATAATTAACATATTCTGTTAGATTTTGAGCGTCTATTAATCCATTTGAATTACTTATTGCAGTAAAAGATAATCCTCCAGAACCATTGTATGCATTAACCCTAACTTCTTCTAAAGCATTTCCAGAACTATCATTAACATAAGCTTGGTAATACCATTGTCTAATCAACTCGTTTCCAGCACCATTCACTGTTTCTTTAGAAATATCATATGAACAATTTATGAAAGTGTTGTTAATGCTTCCTGAATCACTATGAACATAAACATCTGCTGTTGCACCACTAACATTAAAACAATCTCTTATTATTGTATTATTTGAAGAAAGAATATAAATTCCTACACGGGTCCCACTTGTTCCTGTTGTTATTGCTGTTTGATTTATTAAAATGTTATCGAAAGAGTTCTTTATATAAACTCCGCTATTTGAAAGAGACATTCCAATATTATTCATTAATGTATTATTGTATGCCGAATTAATCCCCATTCCCATACTATTCCCAAAATTTGTTCCGTTGTTATTTGTTAAAGTATTATCATAAGAGAAATATATGTCAATACCATAACTTGCATTACTTGTTCCTAAGTTTCCTGTTAATGTATTATTAAAAGAAGATTGAACTCTTATTCCTGTGCTTGTGTTGCTAATTCCAGTATTGTTTATTAAAGTATTATTATCAGAATTATAAAGTAAAAAAATTCCTATTCCTCCAACACTTCTTCCGGTATTGTTTATAAGAGTATTATTTGATGAACCACTATATAAAAAGATTGCCCTGTTATTTCCATTAGTTGTAAATATATTGTTCTCTAAAGTATTGTTAAATGAGGAATCTAAATAAGTTCCATAACCAGAAGTAATTGTTGCATTGTTAGATATTAAAATATAACCACTAGCTTCTGTAAAATAAATTGCATTACCTGTACCATTAATTATTAAAGTATTATTTATTAGAGTGTGATTTGAATTTCTATTAAGAGATATACCTGATGAATTACTTATTAAAGTATTATTTATTAAAAAGCTGTTTACATATCCCCCATAAACAGAAATTGCATAAGAAGAATTTGATTTTGCTGTATTATTTCTTAGATAACTATTTGAAGAATATACTGCAATACCATTAGAACTAGAGCTTATTCCTGTATTTCCTGTTAAATTAATATCATTAGTTCCTAAAATAAAAATTCCAAGAGAAGAATTAGTTTCAGCAAAGTTATTTATAAGATTACAATGAGAAATCTGATAAAGGAAAATTCCTCTTCCATTACTTGTTTTTACATTATTATTTTCTAAGGTTGAATAATTTGCCGCTGATTGAAAAAATATACCATGTCTATTTGTATCAGAATCAGACATATTTCCATCAACAATATTACAATTTCTTACAGTAGTATTAAATTGGTAGGAGATTATTCCTTGGGTATTTGTTGTACCTGCAATTGAATAATTTATCCAATATCCATTACAATCTAATGTTATATTCTCTTCAGCAATAGTAAAACAAGTCCCCTGACTCGAGACATTTGAAGTTAAAGTGTAAACATTATTTGAACTATCTAGTGTCCCACAATCTTCTAATGTATAAGGATTATCTATTTTAACACTTCTTTCATCTGTAATATTTAAATTACCTTTAGAATCTATAGAATAAATATTATAATTGTAAGTTTGATCTTTTGTTAAATTTGTAAAATTGTTATAAAGCCTATTTGCAGTATTATTATAGAGGGCTTTAATTTCTTGTTGAGATAAACCTCTATTAAAAATCATTACTTCATCTAAAGAACCATTGAAATTCCATGTTGCAAGTGTGGATTTTCCTACGTATTCAAAAGTAAGGGAATCATTACATTGAAAAGAACTACTTCCATCATAAGTACCATTTTGATAAAAAGTAGCATTATTATTTATACATGTAATAGCAACATGAGTCCATTGTCCAATAGGAACTGCGCTATTTGAATAAACTCCAGAACCTCCTGTTCTAATTTTATGGGTGCTGGAAATTATGTCAAGATCATAAATCCCTACAATTGGACACAAAATTCCTTGGCAAGGATAAGATTTAATCCAAGCAGAAATGCTCCAATTCTCAGCCTTTGTTATATCTGGGATATCAAGCCCATTAGCACTTCCATTTAAAATTATTGCATTACCTCTAACTCCAGAAGTAATATTATTTGCAGTTAATCCATTAAACTCTCCAAAATTTCCGTAACTAGAATTATCAAATATTCCAGTATCATTGTAATAATCAAAACTCCAATAACAAACTAAACTTTTATTCCAATCAAACCATGCAGAACTATTACAGGTATCACTTGTTATGCTTGTATTTAGGAAAACAAAACTTTCATTTGTAATGTTTCCATTAATTGGAGTTGGATTTTCCCAGGTTATATCTGTTATTGTTGATGAAATAATGTAAATGCTAAACAATATAATTACAAATATAAAAATTAATTTAGAATTATTTTCCATTCTTTCCTTTAGAATTCTTATTTAATTCCGTCTCAATCTCAAGAATTTCATGAGCTTCTGCAATCTTTTTAAGGGCATTGTTATAGAATTTAGAAACAGCTGGTTGACTTATTGTTAATTTTTTAGAAATATCTAATTGAGTGAGACCTTTCTTTTTAAGTCTAAGTACCTCGATTTCTTTTCCTGTTAGCATCTCTTATTTTCTCTATGGTATTATAATGTTCCTAAGCAATATAACCAATATTAGTTATATAACTAATATAGACTATTTAAATGTTTTGATTTTGTTCTCTCTCAATAAAGGATATAAAATAATATAAAGAATATATTCTCAGAAATATTATTATGGAATCCTCATTCAAAGAACAACGTATTAGAAGAACAACAAATATGTATTATTCAAGGCCAGAAGTGCAAAAAGCAATATTTGAATTTTGTAAAAACCGTGAAGTTTCTCCAAGATATTTTGAGGGGTTTGGAAAACGTCCAGATACATTGGAATATCCAGGAGATATTTTCCAATTAGCTAATAAAGGAGCAACATCTTTTCATTGTTCAGAAGAAATATGGGAAGATCCTCTTAAATTAGAAACAGGTATGACAGAGCACCAAGCAAATGACCTTAGAGTTGGTTGGGATTTTTTAATTGATATTGATTGCAAATATTTTGATTATAGTAAAAGAGCTGCAAAAGCAATTATTCAGGTATTTAAAGAACATGGAATAAAAAATTATAGGTTGAAATTCAGTGGCAGCAAGGGCTTTCATATTATTATTCCCTGGAAAGCAATTCCAAAAGAAGTAGCAGGTGAAAAGACAAAAGATTTATTTCCTGAGTTGCCAAGAAAAATTTTAGCATACATTGCTTTCCAATCAGAGAAAATTATGAAAGAGAATTTGCCAGATAATTTTGAAGAAGAATTCAAAAATGTTGAAATAAAAAGAGGAATTAAGTGTAATAATTGCAATAATGTTGCAAATGAATATGAAAAAATTAATCTTCTCTGTCCAAAATGCAGAAGAAGAGAAGAAAAAAAAATATTAGCTAATGAAGTTTTAGATAAAAAACATTATAAATGTCCAGATTGCAAAACAATGTTTGAAACAGTAAGTTCAGAAAATATTTATCAGTGTGAAAAATGTAATATTTCTTCAAAAACAAATCCAGGAAATTTCTCAAGACATGTTGAAGTTGACTTGGCAGAACTTATGGGTTTAGATTTAATAATGGTATCTCCAAGACACTTATTTAGAACTCCTTATTCTTTACATGAAAAAACAGCTCTTGCAAGTGTTGTTCTTGATGAAGAAGAATTAGATGGCTTTGATTTAAAAGACGCTGATCCAATGAAAATAAAAATTAAGAATTTTGTTCCTGAAAATACTAAAGAAAATGAAGCAGCAATGTTAATCCGTGAAGCTTTGGATTGGTCAAAGCACAATGAAATTTCTTCAGGAAATATTTCTCAATCAGAAAAAACAACTGGGAAATATGCAGAATTTAAACCAGTTGAATTAAAAGATGTTCAAGATTCTCAGTTTCCCCCTTCAATACAAAAATTACTAAAAGGAGTATCAGATGGAAGAAAACGGGGGTTGTTTGTTTTAATTCATTTTTTTAGGTCAATAGGAATAGATAAAAATGAAATGGAGAAAAAAATTTATGAATGGAATGAAAAAAATCAAGTTCCTCTTAAAAAAGGTTATATCATATCTCAGTTACTTTGGGCTTATAAAAGAAAACCAATTATGCCTCCTAATTTTTCAAGTGATTATTATAAAGCAATTGGAACAACACCCACTTCAGAAGAAATGCTCGCAAAAAATCCTGTTAATTATACTGTAAGAAAGAATTTTCAAGCAAATAAAGGAAAGAAACCTGTAAATAGCCAGACTAAAAAGAAAAATACAAAATAATTTAATTTAATTTTCTATATTTGGTAAAGTTCTGGTTTGGAAACCTTTTCAAAAGGTTATTTTTGGTAAAGTTCTGGTTTGGAAACCTTTTCAAAAGGTTTAGTATATTATATAAAAATCTTTATAAATAAGTTTACTCTATGTATATATATGAAAAGAGGAAAGATTTTACTATTTGTTTTGATATTATCAAGCATAATAATTTTACCTTTAATTTTTTCTGCAGAACAAGACCATGCTCAAGAAGGATATGATTGTTTAGAAGAAATAATTGATGAAAGAGGATGTGGTTCATTGACTTTAGAAGAACAGGTTTTTTCACTTTTAGCAATAAAAACCTGTCAAGATGAAATTGAAAATTCAATGAGTTCTAGTAATTGTTGGCCTGATTCAGGATGTGATATTAAATCAACTGCCCAAGCTATTTTTGCATTATCAGAAAGAAACCAAGATACAAAAGATGCTCAAGATTGGTTATTGACTCAAACAAAAGCAGCAGAAGGTCTTGAATGGTTTTTAGAAATTGAAACAAGTAGCCCATCTGTTTGTACATCGAAATATAGAGGAGAAGTCCATGAATTTTCAATTGATGAAAAAAGAAAATTATCAGGTAATGCAGGAGATTGTCTTGTTTTAATTACTGGAAATCCCTATTGGTATAGGGTAAATCCTGGTTGTTTTGAAGAAGAATTTAGAATAACTTGTGATGAAGGTTTTTTAACAACTCTTCTTTTTAGAGAACAAGGTTCTTCAACAATAAATGTTTTAGATGATATTCATTCTGCAGCAGCTCATGGAGAAACAAGTGAAACAGTTAGTGCAAGATGTTTTACAAATTCAGGTTCTTGTACTTATCAAGGAACATTATGGGCAACATTGGCTTTATGGGCAGAAGGCCAAGATGTAAAACCATATATTCCTTATTTAACTGCAATGAAAGACGTAAACGAAAGATTTCTTCCAGAATCTTTCTTGTATTTTTTAACAGGAAAATTCCTTCAAGATTTATTGTCAAAACAAAAATACAATAGTTATTGGGAAATTTCAGGCAATAGATATTATGATACTGCATTAGCTTTATGGCCTTTAAAATATGATACTTCATTTCAAAAAACATATGCTAAAGATTGGCTTTTAACAAATCAAGAATCTTCTGGTTGCTGGCACGGAGAAAATATTGTAGATACAGCTTTTATTTTACGTTCTGTTTGGCCTGAATTTGCTCCAGAATGTAGAACAAATAATGATTGTCCTGATAATTATAATTGTAATATAACCACTATGACTTGTTATTTCACTGGAACCACTCCTCCAGGGGGTTGTGAAAATGATGATGATTGTCCTGTTCAAGGAGAAATTTGTAATACTTATACAGGGGAATGTTATAACCCTGGAACAAATGGTTGTGAAAATGATGATGATTGTCCTGTTCAAGGAGAAATTTGTGATACTCTTACAGGAGAATGTTATAATCCAAGTACTGTTGAATGTGGAAATGATGAAAAAGAAGCAGGAGAACATTGTGATGGAATTGATTTAGATGATAAAACTTGCTCTGATATTTTAGATGGTGAATGGACAGGAACTTTGAGTTGTATTCCTGCAGGAAGCAATAATGAATGTAGATTTGATACAAGCGATTGTTCTCAAATAACTCCTCCAGGGGGTTGTGAAAATGATGATGAATGTCTTGGAACTCAAAAGTGTGATTTATCAACTGGAGAATGTTATAATCCAAGCACTATTGAATGTGGAAATGATAAAAAAGAAGCAGGAGAACAATGTGATGGAACTGACTTAAATGGTGAATCATGTTCAAGTATTTTAGA
Organism: Candidatus Woesearchaeota archaeon; assembly: GCA_964447315.1. GTDB lineage: Archaea > Nanobdellota > Nanobdellia > Pacearchaeales > GW2011-AR1 > MWBV01. The sequence continues at coordinate 29,606 of CAYURQ010000004.1, read as the reverse complement.
TGGCGATTGGAGTGGAACTTTAAGTTGTATTTCTACTGGATTCAATAAATGTAAATTTGATACAAGTGATTGTTCTCAATCTAGCAATAAATGTACTGATGATGATGAATGTCCAGGAGATAAAGTTTGTAATTCAGAAGGTCATTGTGTTAATCCAGGAACAACAGTGAAATGCTCTAATGGATTAAAAGAAGAAGGAGAACAATGTGATGGAAAAGACTTTAATGGACAAACTTGTGAAACAATATTAGGAGCTGGTTGGACTGGAAATTTAAAATGTACTAATAATTGCCTTATAGATACAAGTAATTGTGAGGATGGAAAATGTACTTGGAATTATCAGTGTCCAGGGTCTCAAATATGTGATGGTGGAACTTGCGTTAATCCTCCACCAAGTGGATGTACTTCTGACAATGATTGTCTGACAACTCAAAAGTGTGATTTAGATTCAGGAGATTGTATTCCTAAAGATTTAAAATGTACAAATGATTATGAATGTCCAGGAGACAAACTTTGTGAAAACGGAGAATGTATTGAACCAGAACCAAATACTTGTACTTGGAATTATCAATGCCCTGGAGTTCAGCTTTGTATAAATAATACTTGTCAAGATCCAGCAAATATAACTCCAGAATGTATTTCTGATGAAGACTGCAATATTAATATGACCAATAGCACTAATAGTACTGATATGGTATGTGAAGGGGGTTTTTGTATAAACCAATCAGATATCATTTGTATTAATGATTATGATTGCCCTGGCTCAGATGTTTGTGATGATGGAACTTGTGTGTCTCCAAGCATAATTTGTTTTAATGATTATGATTGCCCTGGATTACAAGAATGTGTTGCAGGAAATTGTTTGGAGCCTAGCCCTAATAAATCTAATAAAGTTAATTGCACTATTGATTTTGATTGTCCTGGAAATCAAGTTTGTGTTGATGGTATATGTTCTGATAATGCTCCCAAAGAAGATTGTTTGGAAAAAGGATATTTTTGTATGTCTAGTGCAAATTGTCAAGGAAATATTTATCCTTCATATGAATGTTTTTTTCCTTACCAATGTTGTGATACTGAAATGCCTCTTGAATCTTGTTTTCAGCAATCAGGTGAAATATGCAGTTCAAATCAAGAATGTGTTGGTGGAACAGAAGTTACTGCCTCTGATTTAAATTCTGGAGAATTATGTTGTACAGGTGGAGGATATTGTCTTCAAAGAAAACAAGGAATAAATTGTACAACAGATAATGATTGTTATATTGATGAAGAGTGTGTTGATGGAAAATGTGTGTTAGCTCAAGATTTTTGCGAAGATAATGGAGGAAATTGCAGGGTTGGACTTTGTAATGATGATGAAAGAGAATCTTATATATATTCTTGTGAATATGGAGATACTTGCTGTATTCTTGATAAAGAATCAGGAAAAGGAAAAGTTTGGTTGGTAATTATTTTATTTATATTAATCGCTTTAGTTGTTGTAGGAATAATCTTTAGAGATAAATTAAAAGTTTATTGGTTGAAAGTTAAATCTAAATTTGATAAAGGTAATAAAAAACCTCCTTATGGAAGAAGACCTCCTAAAAAACCAAAGAAAAATAATAAGTTCAAAGAATTTATAAATAAATTAAAAGAATTCTTTACAGGAAAGAAAAAACCAAAAACAACTATGGGAGGTGTTCAGCAAAGACCATTAAGAGGTCCATTAGCAGTTCAACATGCTCAAAGACAAGCACAATTCAATAAACCAGCAAATTTTCAGTCAAAAAATCCTCCAATAAAACCAGGTCCTGCAAAATCAACAAAAACAGTATTTGCTGATTCTGGAAATCCTAAAGTTAAACTGTCAAAGAAAAAAGTTCCAGAAAAACCAGAATTAGATGAAGTTCTAGAAAAGTTAAAGAAAATGAGCAATGATAAATAATTTTTTTATTTATCCTAAGATTTATTAAGTTAAATTATTTAAATTAATTATGAAAAAGATTTTAGTGATATCACTTGTTATTTTTTTACTTTTTCCTTTAATATCAGGAGCAAGTATTGATATGAATTTAGAGTATAAAAGAGGGGAAACAATAATAGCTTCTGTTCAAGGAGATTTTTTATCTCAATTAACAAAAAATAATATTTATTTTTATAGGGGAAGCGTTCAAACTTCCTTTGATTATTCTGTTGGAAGAATAGGAGAAATATATTATATTTACATACAAACTGAAAAAAATCCAGATGATTATTCAATTGAAATTAAAAATATAAAATATATTCAAGGAGGCAAAGTAAAACAAGATACAATTTCAAAAGATTTTAAAATAAATTCTGAACCAGCCACGATTTCAATAAATCCTGGTTTCATAATAACTGATAGTAATTTTTATTTTGATGTTAAGAGTCTTTCAGAATCAAATTTAAATGTTAATCTTCAGCAACAAGTACTTTCTGGAAATAATCAAGGAAGTTTAATTTTTACAACAATGATTAGTTATGAAAATATTGATTTTTTTGAGTTATATCCAAATTCTCAAAGAAGAATAAATGTTTTAATTGATAATTTATATGAAACAACAATTAGAAATATAAGAATTTCTTCTGGAAATGTTGTTTATAATATTCCTTCATATATTATTATAAAAGGACAACCTCCTTCATCTTCAACACCACAAACAACAATTCCATCAACTCAAACTCCTTCATCTTCAACACCACAAACAACAATTCCATCAACTCAAACCCCTTCAATTCAAGATCCTCCTTATAATTATAACTCTCCAACACAACAAACAACCACTCCAAGCACTCAGCCATCTTCAACTCAAGTTAATCCAAATATTGATTGTTTAAATGATGAATATTGCTCTGGAAATGAAATATGTGTAAACAATTTATGTATTATTCCTCCTTCATCAATAGAATGTTATTATGATAAAGATTGTATGGCAAAAAACGAAATATGTGAAAACTATAGATGTGTAACTCAATCATCTCAAGACCAGCCAGAATGTTTAACTTCTTTTAACTGTAATACTGGAGAAATATGCCAAAATAGAAAATGTGTTCCTGATATAAATTATGGAATAACTTGCACAAATGATTATGATTGTTTTGGTTCAAAAGTTTGTAGAAATAATTTATGTATTGATGTTCCTTCTTCAACATCTTCTCCTGAAATTCCTTCCACCCAAACTCCAAGCTCAACTACAGTAATTAATGGATGCACAGGAAATTCAGATTGTAAAGGAGAGAGAGTATGTTTAAACAATGAGTGTGTTTATGCTGATTTACAACAATCAACTCAAACCCCAACCCAAACACCACCTTCTTTAATATCATCAGGATGTTTAAATGATAATGATTGTAAAGGAGAAAGAATTTGTAGTAATAGAGATTGTGTTTATCCAGAACAAGTTCTTGATCAAGAAAAAGGATGCAATTCCGATGATGATTGTAAATCCAATAGAGTTTGTTTAAATAAACAGTGTGTTTATAGTTTTTATGCAGAAACTCATATAGATTGTATATGGGATGATAATTGTGCTGGAAATGAAAGGTGTATAGATGGGAAATGTGTTTTAAATAATTCACATCAAAATGTTGATATTAAAAATAATTCAAATCAAATAATTGTTGGAGAAGAATATTCAGAATCAAGAGATTATGATATTATTATAGGAGATGATGGTGAACCTTTTGCTAAGAAAAATGGAGAAGTTTTCAAAGAATCTGTTTCATTGAAAACTTGCAATGAGCTTGAAGGAGAAGTATGCCAGGATAATAAAATTTGTGAGGGAGAATCCATTAGAGCCTTAGATAATTATTGCTGTGTTGGAAGTTGTGTTAAAGAATCTCAAGTTGGAAATAATAAAACTTTAGGATATGTATTAATAGGAATTATTTTGTTTTTCTTACTTCTTTTTTTAAACAAATATCATAAAACAAAAAGAAAAAAATTTAGTATGTCTGAATTAGGAAAAAATAGAAGATAATTATTTTTTTTCTTGTTTTTCTTTATTAGGAGCAGGACTGTCTTGAATTTTAACACCTCGTTTTTCTAATTCTTTTCTAAATTGTTGATTTTGTAATTGTAAAACTCTTGCTATCTCATCATATCCATGAAGTCTTCTTGTTAATTCATTTATAATATCTCCCCAGCCATTGTTTGTTAATGCAATTAATTCTGGTTCAATAATTTCAACATGAGCAGGCATATATTTAAACATCAATATAATTAAATATCTAACTTCTTCAACTTCAACTTGGATATCAGCAAATGCAGTATAAAATCCTTTTTTATTTTCTAATTCTTTTGGGTCATGAATTTCTTTTGATTCAACAACAACTCCTTTTTCTTTATCAATTTGCTCAACAATTTTATTTAAAGAATCAGTTAAATATTCTTTTGGCTTTCCCAATACTTCTACGATTAATGAAACTTTTATTCCTTTTGTTTCTTTTAATTCATCTGAACTCATTTTTTCTTGCATATCTATATCTTTGAGATATAAGTAATATAAAAAGCACAAAAGCTATTATTGCAAGCCCAATTGTAGCTAATTTATTTTTGTCTATTTCTTCTTTGTTGCCTTCACTTTTTATATCTTTTGCATCTAGTTTTATAACCCCTGCTGTTATAGAATTAGTATTTTCTTTAGTTTCATTTGTTTTTTCATTGTTATTTATATATACTTTAATTCTTTCTTTTTCATCTTCTTCAGGTTCTTTTTCTGAAGAAACTTCAGAATCAGTTTCTTTTCCATCTTCTGTATCTTGTATATTTTTTATTTCTTTTTCTAAACTAAATTCTTGTTTATCTTTTGAATCAATATTTTTATCATGACAATTATTTTTTTCTTTTAAGGTATTTTTCTTAAAAACCCATGTATTATTGCATCTTTGCCAAGTATTTTCACTATCTTCACCATCATCAAATAAATTTGTTTGATCAATTAATTTATTACTAGAATCATACAAGTAAACTTTTTCATCTGAGTTATCTAGCCATTGTGTATTAAAAATATAAATATGATATCCTTGAAAATTTAATTTTATTTTTAGTTCATCTCCATCATTATTAATTAAAGTATAAATATCATTGATTTCTGTTGGTGAAAAAAGTTCAATCCATTCGTTCTTTGAATCTTTTCCAGAAGGATTTGATTCAATTTCTGAAATTATTAAAGCATTGATACTAGAGATACTTATAATAATTAATAGTATAACTGACAGGAAAAATATTCCTCTTTTCATAACTATAATTATATTCTATTTTTTTTAAGTTTTGTTGTGAATCATTACTATATTTTGTTTAAGGACAATCTGATTTAATAGGCCAAATAAGTCTTTTTACAACTAATTCTTCAATTAAAATCATTTTAGCTAACTTGCTATTCTCTTTTTTCCCCTTTTTCTTTATTAATATTGTTTATATTTTTGTTGAATTCTTTTTTATACTTTTCTGCAAAATCATCATATTGAACTTCAATTTTTCTACCATTTTGAACAGCTTTAGCAATTAAAATTCTTGAAAATATTTTATTTTCTAAAAGCCATATGCACATGCCTTTTTCAACTTTATCTAAGTACCCATTCCTCTTAACTTCAATACCTAAAACCTCTCCTCTATCTCCTTCTTCTCCTGATTGATAATCAGCTTTCCGAAAACACATGAAATCAGGAAATCCTGTTCCAATAACCATTGCTTTCATAAAAGGATTATATTTTCTTTTTGCAGGAACAACTTTATTTTTACTATAATCTATGTTGTTCATCCATTTATTAACAATCCAGCCCATTTCTTCTAAGTTTTCACGAACTTTGGCTTCAAAGCGAACCCCTGATGCACGATTTTTTTTCCCTTGCTTTGAGTAATCTATTTTCTTTTTTTCTTTTTTTCTCCTTTCTTTTTCCATATTAAAATAAACAATTTTTTATTTATTTAAATTTTTATAAAAAAGATTTTTATACTTTTCATTATTCTTTTATTTATGGAATGGGAAATAAAGCAAGGATTATTAGTGAAAGAATTTGAATTTGAGAACTTCAAAAAAGCAATTGAATTTGTGAATTCTCTAGCTTTAATAGCAGAAAACAATCATCATCATCCTGATATATTCATTCATTCTTATAATAAAGTTAAAATAAGTTTGTTTACTCATTCGGAAAATAAAGTAACAGATAAAGATTATATTCTTGCAAAAGAAATAGATTCTATCAATAAAAAATAAATTATTTAAGGTTTTGTGCGAGTATAGATTAATTTTCCTCTATAATCTATTTTTCCATAAAGAGTATCTATTGAACCATCCCTATAATGGAAAACCCAATCTAAAATATCATCTGTTTTAGGATTTAGATTTTTGTGTTCATCCATTATTGGCATATAATAATTAGCAGGCCTTAATTTATCTTTAATTTTATTAAAAGATTTTTTTAAGTTGATATTTATTTCATTGCTTGCTTTTGATTCCAAACTTATACTATCTTTAGCTAAAGTACTTAAACTAATTACTAAAGCAATTGCTGATGTTGTTATTAATCCTGCTTTAATTGATTTTTCCATTAATTTAACCAAAATTAACTATATTTAAATATTTAGATTCAAACTTCAAGTAAAATATATTCTGCATGAGTCCATCCCAAAGGATTTGCCCAAAATGCAATTTTTTCATTCTTAAATTTTTTCATTGTTTTTTCTGTTTTTTTCATTGCATTGATAATTCTTTGGTTGAATTCTATTTCATGTTCTTTCCATAAATTATATTCTTCTTGGATTGCAACATGTTCTGGAAGCAAATTATTATTTATTTTAGCAAGTTCTTTCACCCATTTAACATACTCAGTAGATTTTTTGTTATTTCCAACTTTTTTGTAAAATTTTGCCATCCATATTGTAAAATTAACCCAACTCCCACTTCCTCCAGTATACCAATGCCAGTCCTTACAGATTTCAAATCTTCTAAATCTTCTTATACCTCCGATTTCTTTGTTGCTAAGGTGTTCTTCAATATGTTTAAGTGTTTTTTTAAGGAGCTTTTTATCCTGGATAATTTTAAAATAAAAAGGAGCAAGTTGAGTTATATCTGGAGCATTTTTATAACGGGGATTTTTAATAAAAACTCCTTGTTTTTTATCAAAGAGTTTTTTCATAATATTTGTATAGAGTTTTTCATATAAATTGTTCCATTCAAGAGATTCTTTTTTATAACCAAGAATCTTAGCTACTTCAGAAGCATCTCTAATTCCCCGACAACATGCACAATTAGCCCATAATTCATACCCTCTTTCTAATCTATAAAATTCATGAATACTTCTTTCTGTTTTTACTAATCCTGTTTTGGAATATTTTTTAATTAAATTAACAACATCATTTATAACAGGCCACATCTCTTGCAAAAAACTTTTATCTTTGTTGAATTGGTAAGTGTCATAAATTCCATGCAATAACATTCCTTCATTATCATTTTGGTTTTTTCTAGTTACAGAAGGCAATCCATTTAAATTATATCTTTGAAAAACCTCTCCATAATCTTCAATTTTAGTAAATTTTTTCATGAAGTAATAAAATCTTTCACTTTCTTTAACCAACCCGATTCTATTAAGAGCCTTAGAGATTATAACTCCATCACGAGTATAAACAAAAGGATATCCTCCTTGTTTTGGAGTTGCTGTTATACCTCCGTTTTTAAGAACTAAGCTTTTAAGTACATTAACACTTTTATTAAATAATATATCACCTTTTTTCACCATTAAACACTTAAGAATTTTACACTTAAAAGATTAACGATATAAAATAATCAATATAAAAGATATTTTCCAAACAACTTGCCTGTTTTCTTTCAATTAATTCTCATTTCAAAGATTAACTTAATAACCTGTTAAAAATAACTCCAATTGCAATAATAATTAAAACAACAGGTAACCAAGGAAGGTTTAAATCAATAACTTCAAGCTCTCTTAATAACCAGGTTCCTGCAAATACTAACACCAAAGCTGCAAGTACAGGAAATCTTCTTCTGTAAGTTGTTCTATGGTATCTTTTTCTTGCCATTTTATTCAGTATTTTTTGCCACCCATGTTTGCAAGATTATGAATACTATTGCAAGCAAACTAATAATCCCTTTCACTGCGAAAAAAGAAGGATTTTGTATATTAATTTGAGGAATACTTAATGCTCCTGCAATAATAGCAAGAGTTCCAACAACAATCATTGTAATTTTTCCTAAATAATCAGAGTTTAAACCTTTTCTTTCTATGGCTCTTAATTCACGAAGTGAAGTTTCTAAAATTAGTCCTAAACCAAGTGCAAGTAACCATAATGTATCAATATAACCACTTATGTCAATGAAAAATAAACTATCAAGAATAATGCTAATAAATCCAATTATGCTAACAAGAGAAAGAGCAATAACAAAATTTCTTGAGGTTTTTCTTCTCTCACGTTTTTTTCTTTCTTTAATTTTTTGCTTTTTCTTTTCAATCACTGCCTCTTTTTTTGATTTCATTCTTGAATAAAGAATTAATGATTTAAAAGTTTATCTTAATTTTCAGCAACTACGATATCAAAGAATTTTTGGAGATTGGAAACTAACGAATTCACTTACTTCGTTTGTTCTGCTCGTGCCACGCCTTGTAGAATCCACGCAAATTTTTACTCTGCAAAACTTCTTTTAATCCCGATGTTCGAGGAAATTTCTTTAAGATAATTTTTTATATTTTATATGAGGCTTGTAGTTATCTCAGATATCTAGGGGAACCTAGAGGCATTAAAAGAATTATATAGAAATATTCAAAAGTCAAAAATTGGCAAACATATTCAGCATATTGATATAGAAAATTTTAAAAGTTATATTTGCTTAACCAAAGATGTTGATTTTGATATAGTGCTTGAAATAAAAGATAAAGAAAAAAGTGCTTTCAAAGCTTTATAGGTAGTTAATAATGAAAGAAAATAATCCTCATAAAATCTTGAATTCAATAAGAAATCGTTATAGTCCAAGAGATTTCCTTGATAAGCCAATTGAAAATGAAAAAATTAATTCTATCTTAGAAGCAGCTAGATTAGCTCCTAGTGGTTTCAATAATCAACCATGGCGTTATGTGCTTGTAGATAAAAAATCCAAGAATAGAAAAAAATTAGAGCATTCTTTATTGCCTGGTAATGGTTGGGCAAAGAGCGCTCCACTTTTAATAGTTTTATTTACTCATGAGAAATTTCAGAAATCCGCAAACAATATCCCTTATCACATTTATGATAGTGCATTGAGCATGATGTCTTTGGTTATAGAAGCAGAAAATCAAGGCCTTAAAACTCATCAAATGGGTGGTTTTGTATCGTCCAAAGTTAAAAAATCACTTTCAATACCGCTTGATTATGATATATTAGTTGTGTGTGCAGTTGGTTATGAATCAAAGAAGTTGGGAATAAAAAGTAAGATAAGAAATAGCATAATAAATAAAATTATCAAGCATAAAGAAAGAAAAAAAATCCAAGAAATTTTTTTTATTGATGAGTTCGTGCTTAAAAAAGCCGTTAAAAATGAAGAAATATAAATTATCTTTACATATTTTTAGAAGAGATTTAAGATTAGAAGATAATACTGCTTTGATTGCTGCTCTTAATGATTCTGAGAATGTAATCCCTTGTTTTATCCTTGACAAGAAGCAATTAGAGAATAATAAATATAGGTCAGATTATCTTGTTGAGTTTATGATAAATTGTCTTAAAGATTTGGACACTGACCTGATAAAAAAAGGTGGTAAACTTTACATATTTTATGATAATTCTGAACAAGTAGTTGAAAATTTATTGAGTCAAAATAATATTCAAGCAGTTTTTTTCAATGCAGATTACACACCTTTTAGCAGAAAAAGAGATGAAAATATAGAAATGATTTGTAGAAAAAAAGGTGTTGAATGTAATATATTTCATGATGCTTTACTTAATCCACCTGGAGCAGTAATTAAAGATGATGGAAAACCATACACAATATCCACTCCTTTTATCAGAAAATCTAAATTAATTCCAGTATCTAAACCAGTAAATAATAATCATAAAAATTATTATAAGGAAAAAATAAATGGTGAAGTGGAAAAGGATATATTTGAAAAGATTTTACCTCATAAAAACCAAAATGTATTATTAAAAGGAGGATTAAAAGAGGCAATTAATTTGCTTGAAAATGCAAAAAATCTCAAAAATTATTCAGTAGATAGAAATATACCTTCAAAAAAGGGAACAACATTACTTTCAGCTCATAATAAATTCGGAACTGTTTCAATTAGAAAGGTGTATTGGTCATTATTTGAAAGTTTAGGGTATAATACTATTTTAATTAATGAACTTTATTGGAGAGACTTCTTTACACATATAATTTATCATTACCCTCACGTTATAGGAGGATCTTTTCACAAGAAATATGATATGGTTCAATGGGAAAATGACAAGTCAAAATTCCAAGCTTGGTGTGATGGAAACACCGGATTCCCCCTTGTAGATGCAGGAATGAGGCAATTAAATACCACTGGATGGATGCATAATAGAGTTAGAATGATTACAGCTAGTTTTCTAATAAAAGATTTGCATATTGATTGGAGATGGGGAGAAAAATATTTTGCACAAAAACTAATTGATTATGATCCTGCTGTAAATAATGGTAATTGGCAATGGGCAGCTTCAACAGGATGTGACGCGCAACCCTACTTCAGAATTTTTAATCCTTGGAGGCAGCAGGAAAAATTTGATCCAGATTGTAAATACATTAAAAAATGGATACCAGAACTAGAAAAACTATCCTCTAAAGATATTCATAAACTAGGTTTAGATTACAATAAAAACTTAAGATATCCAAAGGCCATAGTAAATCATGCTGTTGCTTCTTCTGAGTCAAAATTAATTTATGGAAATGTTTTAAATAAATTAAATTAGATTTTAGGATTCCTTAGTTTTTCTTTAATTTTATGATCATTCGGCTTTGATGATACGCGTTTCTTTTTATGAAAAAAATAAAATAGAAGTTCAGCGATTATTTCATACTCGTTTTAACATAAGAGCCATTCTAGGATTATTTTTTAATTTATTTTTATGCAGCTTCAAGAAGTTCCAATATAAATTATTCCACTCCTCGCACCAGTTACCTTTTTTGAAGTCACTCATCTTCAATATATAGTTTGATGAGCTTATATAGGGTTTAGAAGACATAAGTCCTCCATCAGCATACAGTGCCATTCCGTAAATATTTGGAACCATTACCCAGTCATAGGCATCAATAAACATCTCCATAAACCATCTATATATCTCGTTAGGGTTATACCCTTTTAGCAACATGTAGTTAGTTAATATCATCAGTCGTTCTATATGATGACAATAGGAATTCTTTAACACTTTTACAATTACATTATCTAGAGGTTCAATTCCTGTTTCACCATGATAAAATGCATCAGGCAATTTTTTTGTAGCATTGAAGAAATTAGATGCTCTCTGGTTCTCACCTTCCAAAAGATAAATTTGCAGAATAAACTCCCTCCATCCGATAATTTGCCTGATAAATCCTTCTTTAGAGTTGATTGGTACTTTAGATTTGAGAACTTCATCAATAATTTGTCTTGGAGTTAAAAGTCCAATGTTCAAGGAAGATGATAAAATAGAGTGATATATGATATAGTGTTCCTGAGAAATCGCATCTTCATAATCTCCAAAAAGTTTCAGGCGTTCTTTTACAAATATGTTTAGATGTTCATCAGCTTCTTGAAAAGTCACAGGATATATGAATTCATTGTAATCTCCAAGATTATCAGGAAAATTTTTTTTTACATATTGGATAGCTTCTGACACATATTTATTGTCATATTTTTTAATAGGTGGTACCTGGTGATCTTTTGGAAGTTTTTTTCTATTATCTTCATCAAAACTCCATTTACCTCCCAATGGTTTTTCACCATCCATAAGAATATTCAGCCTTGCTCTTTGCTTTTTGTAAAAATTACCCATAATGTACTTCTTTGCTTTTTTCAATTCTCCTCCAAGAAAACTTGGATTTTCTAGTAGTATAGCATTTTTTGGAATTCTTTTTTCAAGCTCAACATCAAAAGGTTTTACTAAAATTATTTCATTGTCTTTCACTTTATTTTTCCAATCCACGTTATATTCAATATACTCAACATCATATCCTTTCTTCTTGAGAAAATCAAAGTAAGCTTTCATTGATGCTCTGTGAAGTATCAACTTTTTCACATGAAATTTAAAATCTGTAAAAAATCTTTTTTCCTCAATTAACAGAATCTTCCTATCCTTTTCTATACCTGGATGATTCTTGAAGAGTTGATTTGGAAAAATTATTGTTACTTGATTCATAGCCTGTAATAACTCAATATAATATATAAACTCTTTGATAATAATATTTGAAAAAACCTACATTACATAGATTTCTCCTTGTAGGCTCCACACAACTTTTTTCGAAAGTTTTCAAAATTGCGATTGTTAAACTCAATTAAAATTAATATAAATAAAAATATTGTTTTTCTTAAATTTTAAATTCTACAAATCACGTGACTGAAGTGTTCTTCTGTTATTTGCTTTAGCTCTTTGAATTCCTTGTAAAAGAATTTCTTCAACTTTTCTTTCAAGAGCCATTTCAACTTCTTCTGCAACACTACTTATAGCATTGTCTTTATCAAGGTCCTTAACGGTTTTTCTGATGTTTGATTTAATTATTAGTGCCATTATTTTTTCTTACTTGCTTTTTCTTCTTCTGGTTTCATTAAAGGAAAAATAACACATTCTCTTAATGGTTTATCCATTAAAAATCCAAAAAGTCTTTCACTTACTCCAAATCCGCATGTTGGAGGCATTCCATATTTCAATGCTTCAACAAATCCTTTATCATGTTCCATTGAATCTTCATCTCCAGCATCTTTTTGCTTTGATTGTATTTTAAAACGTTCTTCCTGATCCATTGCATCATTTAACTCAGAATAACCATTTCCAACTTCACTACCTGCAAGAATAACTTGAAACTGCTGAACTTTTCTTGAATCTTCAGGGTTTCTCTTAGCCAAAGGAGTAAGTTCAACTGGTTGTCCAATTAAAAATCCAGGTCCTGAAAGTTTTTTTCTGCAATATTTCCATAATAAATCAATAAGCCTCCATTTGCCAACTTCTGTATCAAAATCTAATTTTAATTCCTTAAGTTTTTTCATAATATTTTGTTTGCTGGCTTTGTAAATATCAATTCCAGTATGTTTTTTGATTATTGATTCAAAATCATATTTTTCCCATTTTTTACTTAAGTCAACTTTATATCCATTTTTCTCAAATTTTAATTTTCCAAGAACTTCTTTTGCAACATACTTATACATTTCCTCAACAAGTTTCATTCCCATTTCATAATTTGCATAAGCCCAGTAAAATTCCATTTGAGTATAATCTTGTAAATGTTCCATATCCATCCCTTCGTTTCTAAACTGCCTTCCAATTTCAAAGGTTTTGTCATATCCAGCAACCATTAGTTTTTTTTGCCAAAGTTCTCCCATAGATATTCTTAAGTAAACATCTAAATCAAGAGCATTATGATGAGTTTTAAAAGGAGTTGCAGAAGCCCCTCCTGCTGAGTTTTCAAGAACAGGTGTTTCAACTTCTAAAAAATCTCTTTTTATTAAGAAACTTCTAATTGAATTCCAAAAACGGGATTTTTTAATGAACATTTCTTTAACTTCATCATTCATAAGAATATCTAAATATCTTTTTCTGTAACGTTCTTCATCATCTTGGATTCCTTTCCATTTTTCAGGAAGAGGCAAAATTGATTTACTGAGAATTGTTAATTTTTTAACTAAAACAGAAATCTCTCCTGTTTTTGTTTTTATTATTTCTCCCTCAACCCCTATAAAATCTCCAGCATCTAGATATTTTTTAAAAAATTCTCTTTCTTTTTGAGGAGTTTTCTGTTCTTGAAAAACAATTTGAACCCTACCAGACTGGTCTTTTAAACCACAAAAAGCAATTTTTCCTAAATCACGTTTAGTCATTAAACGTCCAGCTGTTTTAACTTTTGATTTTATTTTGCCTTTACTGCATTCAAGACAAGTTTGTTTTTTATCAAATGAATTTGGGTAAGGGTCAATTCCTTGTTCCCTAATTGCATCTAGTTTTTTCAAACGTTCATTTATTATTTGTTCTTCACGACCCATTATAATTAATAGAATTTTTATTTTATATATTTAACTTAATAAGATTTATAAACAAATTTTCCTTAAATTAATCATGAAAAAGAGGAAAAACTCTAAAAAAACAAAAAAACAAAAAGATTGTAAAGACGTAAGGTGTAATCACCATGACTCTATGGGAGGATTTTACTTTTTAGGATTTTTGGGTTCTGCAATTTACTTCATGCAACAATCTAATGGATTCTGGCAAGGAGTTTTAGGAGTTTTAAAGGCAATTGTTTGGCCTGCATTCTTAGTGCATCACTTGTTTGGATTATAAAATTTTAGAAATTATTTTTTAGGAATATATCTTCTAGGTCCAACTTTATTATCAAGTTCTTCATTTAGAATTTCATCAACCATTTGCTGAAATTTATCCCAACGAGAAACGTGTTTATAATAAATTTTATCAAATTTATCTTGAAGTTTCTGAACTTTCAAGAAAAGCTCCATCAATCTTGGATTTTTTACTTTATATTCTCCTAGAAGTTGTTTAACAATAAGTTCTGAATCAACTATGCAAGTTACTTCTTTGCAATCTTTTAATTTTGCAGCTGTTTCCAAAGCTAAAATTAAACCTTCATATTCAGCCATATTGTTTGTAACTATCTGTCCTAGAAATTTGCTATTTTTAATCAATATATCTGCATCTTTTCTTACAATAACTGCACACGCTCCTGGCCCAGGATTACCTCTGCTTCCACCATCTGAATTAGTATAATGCATCAAAAGATTAACTAAACTCAGTATAAAAAGATTTACTGTTAATTTAAAGTAGTTATAACTTAAAAAGTATGAATTCTAATATATATTTCCTAGGATATATTTATCTTAAGATTTTTATATATGTAGTATTTTGAAGCCTTTAATATCTTGAAATCTTTCAGATTTTTCTTCTACTTTTCTTATAATAGAGTGTTTTGGTCCTTTTTTACATAATTCAATCATTTTATTTACATCTCCTGAATCTCCTTCAAGAAATATTTCAATTCTACCATCTTCTAAATTTCTTACAAAGCCTTTTACATTATATCTTTCAGCATTTTCTTTTACAAAACCTCTGAAAAACACTCCTTGAACTGTTCCAGTTATATATAATCTTACTGATTTTTTCATATCACAGATATAGTTAATTTAGTTATTAAACTTTTACGTGCGCTTATTTAGATTCCTCTAATATCTAATTCATTATTCACAACAGCAACTGTCTGGCTTGCAAAATACATATGAGGACCTATTGAAATTAAATTACATTGTTCTTTTAATCTTTTTAATTCTTTTTTAGGTAATCCTTGATGATCTCCAATTAAAAAAACACAATCTTTACTAATTTCAACATCTCTTAAGCTCTCTCCATTTTTATCAAGAATATAAACTTTATTTCCAATTTCTTTTAATTCATCAATTACATGAAATAAACTCTTTTTTTCAACAAAGCATCCTGGAAAAACTTCATTTTTCTCTCCTTTTTTGTACTTGTATAGCATCTTTTGTATGAATTTTGCAACATCTCTTTTAGTTACTTCAAGATTTGAATGAGAATGTATCTCAAGGTGTTTAGGAGGGTCAGGCATTCCGTAAAAAATAAAGTGAAAAACAGTATTTTCCCTAATTGATTTGCTTAAGAATATTGCCTGAATAAAACTATGAATTGCAATATCTATTCTTCCTGCTTTCATTAAATTTCCATTCTCAGAAGAGTATCTGCTCAAAGATTTTCCAGATGTTGCTGCTGAGCTTGAAAAATAAATAAAGTGTCTCATTTTAATTTTTTATTGGCTGCATTACAAACTCAGGTTTTGCAAATATATCTTTACCTCGAATAACAGTATACATGCCAATAAATTTTCCCTCACAAAATATACAAATTGTTTCTTCTTTTTTTACACCAGTATCTTTAACTAAATCTTTTTTATAAATAGGTTTTCCAGTAAGTATTTGATTTAAATTATCTGGACGTATTTCAATAATAGAATGAATCTTTGTTATTATTTCTCCTGGAATAATTATTTTTTTTAGCAACTCTGAATGCCCTTTTTTATGTTCTTCAACTGCTTTTTCAAACTCATATAAATTAACTGAAAAACTCTCATCAAAAATTCCCGCACTAATTCTTCTAAGTTCTAGCATGTGTGCTCCAACACCAAGTTCAGAGCCTAAATCATCAATTAATTTTCTAATGTAAGTTCCTCCTTCACATTTTACTTTAAATAAAATATCTTTGCTTTCTTGTTCTAATAAATCAAAGCTATAAATCTCTCTTGGACGTATTTGACGTTTAACACGTGATTTAACAGGAGGCATTTGCATTATTTTTCCTAGAAATTTTTCTTTTATTTTTTTATTTACTTGTTCCATTGGAATTTCTTGGTGTAATCTCATAACTCCAACATACTCTTTATCTTCTCCTAGAAAGTAACCAGTAAGTTTACATGCTCTGTTTAAAGCAATAGGTAAAACTCCTGTAACCTTAGGGTCTAAAGTGCCAAAATGCGAGGTTTTTCTTAAATTAAGACTCTTTCTTACAAAATCACTTGCAGTAAAAGAAGTAGGTCCACTAGATTTATCAATATTTATAATACCAAATTCAAGTAATTCATTTATTGGTTTTTTTTGTTTAATTTCTTCAATATTCATAAATTTTCTATATAAAACGCATTTAAAAGTTTAATTTACTACTATAACATATACTTTTTATTATATATTTCCTAAAAGATAGTTTTTACGTTCTTTTTCTGGAAAACGTTCAACACTATACCTTAAAGTAGTTCTTGGAATCTCTTTATAGTGTTGTTTTAAGAATTTTTTCAATAAATTCATATCTTTTTTTCCAAGCTCTCTTAATATCCAACCCACTGCTTTATGAATTAAGTCATGTTCTTCTTCAAGCAAAATTTCTGCTAAAGCTAAAACATCTTCAAAATCTTCATATTTTACAAAGTACAGCATAGAAACAATTGAAATTCTTTTTTTCCATAAATCATCAGACCTTGCCAATTCATATAAAATTTTCCTATGTTTTTTATTCCTTAGTAAAAATTCTCCAACAATATTCGGGCAGGAAATATCAACTAAATCCCAATTATTTATGCTTTTAGTATTTTTTAAATAAAAATTAAATATATTTGCTTTATATTCATCATTCTTTGAATATTTGTATTTATTAACAAGAATGATTAAAGCACACATTCTATGTTCATGGATTTTTGATTTAAGTAATTCTTGAATTTTTGGAAGGCTTAGTTTATCTTGGTATTTTTTACAAATACTTCTTTGAAGGGGTACAGTAACTCCAATAAAAATATCTCCTTCACCATATTCTCCAGGGCCAGTCTTAAAAAATCTTTGATAAACTTCTTTTTTATCAGGAGTTGCAGCTTCTTGTAAATCCTTTTTAAGTTGTTCTATCATTTTATTTTTCTCTTAAAGCATGACAAGTATAATTTGGATTTTTATCAATATAATCTTGATGATACTCTTCTGCTTTGTAAAACCCAGTGAAGGGAGTAATTTCAGTAGCAGCTGGTTGATTAAATATTTTTTTATCATCAAATTTTTGTTTGCTTTGAATTGCAATTTCTTTTTGTTGTTCATTCATGTAAAAAATAGCTGAACGATATTGCGTTCCAACATCAACTCCTTGCCTATTTACTTGAGTTGGATTATGCATTCTCCAAAAAATATCTAATAATTCACTGTAAGAAATAATCTTTGAATCAAAAACAACTAAAACAGCTTCTGCATGTCCTGTTTTTCCTGTAACAACTTCTTGATAACTTGGATTTTCAACATCTCCTCCTGAATATCCACTAACTGCGTTTAAAACCCCAGGAGTTTCTTGAAGTAAATGTTCTACTCCCCAAAAACATCCTCCTGCTAAAACAGCCTGCTCATATGGAAATAAATCTTTATACTCTGAATAACCCTCTTTATCTAAATCTTCGTAAGGAATAAATTTTAAAGCTGCTGAATTAATGCAATATCTTTCAGAGCCATTAGGACCATCATTAAATACATGTCCTAAATGAGATGCATTTGTTCTGACTTCTGTTCTTACAATTCCCAATGTTTTATCTTGTTTTCTTTCTATAGAAGCATTTTCTATTGTTTTTGTGAAACTTGGCCACCCAGTTCCTGAATCATATTTATCCATACTAGAAAATAAAGCCTCTCCTGTATTATAATCTAAATAAATGCCAGGTCTTTTTTCATTCCAATAAGCATTGTTAAAAGCAGGTTCTGTTCCTTTTTCTTTAGTAATGTATTCTCTCATTTGTTCAGAGATTTCCTCTTTTGAATTACCTTCTTTTGTATTTGAATTTTGATAATTAAATTTATTACCCATTGCTAGGATAAAAAATACCACAAACAATACTATTGCAATTCCAACTAAAATTCCTTTAATCATATGAAATAATATTCATATAAGTTTATTAATGTTTGTGTTCAGAATTATTTACTGGGTTGTTTAATCTCAACCTTTTTTTGAGCACCAGTTTTAATCTTAGTAGTATGCTTTGCTTGTTTAGCCATTTGTTTTTCCATTGCCTTTCCAGCTTCTTTTACTGCTTTCTTTTTTTCTTCAACTTGTTTTTTATCTTCTACACCATCTTTATCTTTATCTTCTGCTTCAGAAGGTTTTTTCTCTTCTGTTTTCCCTTTATTCTGCATGGTTTCTTTTGCTTTTTCCATCATTGTTTTTTTGCTTTCAATCTTTTCTTTAGCATCTTCCTGAATTTTTTCTTCACGAGCTTTCTTGAATTTAAGTTTATTAGGCATATCTACTAAATCAACTCTTACTATTTCTCCTTGTTTTTTTGCCTTAACTTTTATTTTATGTGGAGGATTCTTAATTCCTCTAGCCCAAATAAATTCATTAACAAATTTACTTAATTTAATTTTATCTAAGTCTCTATCATAAATTTTCATGTGTCTTGCCAAATATTTTTTCACTTCTTTAATGGCTTTTGGAGTTTTCTTATATCTAGCTACGTGTCTAAACTTTCCTCTAAGCGGAATTGTATATTCTTTTTCAATGTTTCCTGTTTTTGCTATTTTTTTTTCAGCCATTTTATATTTTTGTTTGCTTTGGTTTTGGAAGTTCTATATCAAGAATTCTTTCCAAATCTAATTTAACATTTTTACTATCAATCCTTCTTGTTTCATTTTTTGTTTGTTTTTCTTGAGGTCTTATCCAAGTTTCTATTTGTAAATAATGAGGTTTTTGATTCCTAAAATTAATAGCATTAACCATATAATCTTTAGTATATCCTCTTATTTTTCTGAAAATAGCTCCTATTTTATGGCTTTGAACGCCCCCTCCATTAGTTCCTCCATAAATTTTAAATTCAGGATCATGGGTTCTTTTGCCTCTTGTTAAAAGTTTTTGATAAATAGTTGCAATATCAAATTCCCCTTCAAGTAAAATATATCTTGCTGATTCAAATTCAGGATTATTCTGAATACCAAATTCAGATTCTTTTATATTTGTTAATTCTTCAGATTTTAATCCTTCATATTTTCCTTTCCTAAAACTTTTTTCCATTTTATTTATCTTATCCGTAGTGTGATTTTCTCATTTTTTTAGGTTTCACTTTTAATTTAGTTCTTCTCCAAGATCTTCTATTGTGAGTCATTGCAGATGGATGCACTCTTTTACCTTGCCCATATTTTTTAAGAACAGCCCATACAGGAGCCCACTTGGTTTGACGTCCTTTTTTAGCAAGAGTTTCTTTTTTCTTTTTATTTTTAATTGGCATTTTTATCTCCTTCTATTTTTATACTTTCTAAAAATTTTTTACCTTTTTCAGTAAGAATTCTTCCTGGTTTTTTACTTCTAACACCTTTTATTGGTTTTTGAATTTCAGTGAATCCTGCTTTATCTGATTGTTGTAATATCACTCTAAGGATTTTACCTGAAGCTTTTTTGAATTTTTCAGGTTTCATTCCTCTATTTTTCTTTGAACCGTATTTTGTTCTTAATCTATTAACTCCCACAGAACCTTTTTTGTAAATATTTCTTAATACAGAAGCAGCTCTTTTATGCCAAAAATCAGGGTCTTCAATTGGTCTTTCTTTTGCAGGGCCAGATTTAACAAATTGAGCCCATTCAGGTTCTTTGAATTCAGGAACTTGTTTTAAAGCTTCTGCTAATTTCAAATTATATTCTTGGGTATTAAGTTCATATACTGGATTCATTTTTATGAATTTTTGATTTATTTACCAGGCTCACTTTATCAGTGATAGATAATCTTTTATTATTAAGAGATTATTAACCTGTTATTTCAGAAGAATTAAGGTTTATAAGGGTTTCTATTACTTTTTCTTTTTTTCAGGAGCCTTTCTCCACTTTTTTATATTAATTTTATAACCAATTGATTTTGCAGTGAATTTACTTCCTAATTCATCTAAGATTTCTTTTTCAATTTCTTTAAGCTTTTTTTTATCTCTGCAAAGACTGGGTAATACAGCTACTTTAACATTATTACAATTATGAAATTGATTTTTTAAACTAGAAATAAAATTTTCAGTTATTCCATTTTTACCTAATTGTATTTCTCTTATTATTGGCATTTTAAATTATTTTGTTTCTTTAATCCACTTCTCAATTTCTATTTTTTTTAGAGTAAGTGTTTTTGGTTTATTTTTTAATTTCCAAGTTCCTTCTTTATTTATTATCCCTTTTTTAACATCTTTTCCTGTAAATTGGTGCATTTTTACATTTCCATGATTATCACGCCAATCTTGGCTTTTTGAAGCACACATTAATGCAGCTTGTTTAATTTCATATTTAGTTGGTTTTAGTTTTTCAATTACACAAAAAGGACTTCCAGGTTCTGCTGTATGAAAAATAATATTTGGTTTGTCTTTAAAACTTAAAATAAGTTCATCATTATTTTTTGAATTTTTTCCAAGGAAAATTCTTGCTCCTCCATCAACAATGTATTCTTTAGGTTTCATAGCTTTTTCAAGAATTAAGGGTTTTTATGCTTTTTTGCATGGGAATATCCACTTTAACTTTTCTAGGAAAATTATTCCCATTTTTCTAAAGCTTGTTTAAGTTCATGGTTTTCAGAATCTTGAGCATATTTTTTCAAAGGAATTTTTTTAAGACAAGCATCTACTGCTTGCCTCATTGCTCTTGCTCCTGCAACTGTTCCATAAGGGTGTCCATGTATGCCCCCTCCTGCTTGAATTACAACATCTTTGCCCATAAAGTTCATTATTTGAGGGATAATTCCAGGGTGCACTCCTCCTGATGCAACTGCAAAAACAGGTTTTACTTTAAACCACCTTTGAGATAAATTTTCTTTGGTTTGTTTTGTTGCTTGTTGCTCTATTTCTTTTTCAATATGTAATATTTCATCTTTAGGACCACTCATTTTTCCATAAGCAGTTCCAATATGTAAAGTATCAACCCCAATCATTCTGGCAAATTGTGCAATAACTTCCATTTTCATTCCATGTTTATCAGAACGCGTAAACATTGCATGCCCTGCTCTATGTGCATGTATTGGAAGTTTAGTTGAATTACGTGCAGTTTGTAATGCACTCCATCCTAATGTTAAAATATCAAGCATAATATAATTTCCTCCATTATTTTCTACAAATTTAATTCTTTTTTTCATTTCCTCAGATTCTGCAGTACAATTAATTAAGTAGACTTTTTTTTCATGTGTAACTTCTTCAGCACGTTTACATGCTTTAATAGTTAACAAAAATCTTTCTTTAAATTTATTGAAACTTTGACTTGTTAAATTTTCATCATCTTTTACAATATCACATCCTCCTAACCAAGACCTATAAGCAACTTCTGCATGTTCTTTACTATTCAATCCAACTTTTGGCTTAACTATTGTTCCAACTAAAGGCCTATCATAAACTCTTAAGTATTTACGTATTCCAGGAATTCCAAATCTAGGTCCTTTGAAACTTTTCAATAATTTCTCAGGAAATTCAACATCTTCCCATAACAACCCTTTAACACATTTCATACCATAAATATTTCCTCCAATAGAAGACATAATGCAAGGCACATTTCCTAATTCAAATAATTCAATAGGATAAGCAATTCTACATCTTTTATTTTTATTATCAAGATAAAATACTTTTGGAGTAATTTTTTTTTGAGTTTTTTTATTTACTGTTGTTAAGTCTGTCCAAGTTCCAACACTACTTTCACCAGCTGTAATAGAACATACTTCTCTAAAATTATATCCTTTTTCAGGAATTATTTTAAATTGACAAATTAAATCTGTTTTATTTGGTTTGTATTTTAAGTCAATAAAGCTATCATAATGAACTCTTGTCATATTGCACCTCTATAATTAATAGTTAAATTAGTTTTTAAAATTATTTGCCACATTGAGTTTTTTCTCCACGTCCATGATGATAAGCTTGGCATTCATTGCAATTTCCATGTCTTGGACAACTTACGCATGGACAAGGGCAATCTGTGTTTTCTTCATTCATTTTATTTTTTTAAATTTTCAAAACCTCTACTCCTTCTTTTGTATCATTAATTTGAAAACCAAGTTTTTTAACTTCTTCTCTAATTTCATCTGCTTTTTTCCAATCTTTTAATTTTCTTGATATTTCACGTTCATCAACTAATCTTTGAACTTCTTTTGGAAATTCAACTTTTTCAAACTTAAGCAAATCTAATCCAAAAACTTCATCCATTTTTTTTATTGTTTCATATTTTTTCTTAGCAGATTCATCTCTAACCAATTCCCATAAAACCTTAAGTGCATTTGGCATTTCCAAATCATCATTAATTGATTTTTCAAATTCATTAAGATATTTTTTATTAACTCCTTTTTCTTTTGAAATATCTTTAATTATATTTTTAAGACGTTCATAAGAGTTTTTTGCATTTTCTAAATTCTTTTTTGTAAAATTAATTTGTTTTCTATAATGTCCTGTTAAAAGAAAGTATCTGTAATGCATAGGATGAAATCCTTGAATATGCAAATCATTTAAAGTTGCTATTTTTCCAGAACTCTTACTCATTTTTTCTCCACCAAAAACCAAGAAAGCTCCATGCATCCAGTATTTAACCCAAGGCTTAACATCAAAACCACATTCACTTTGAGCAATTTCATTTGTATGATGTATAGGAACATGATCTTCTCCCCCAGTATGAATGTCAAATTGTTTTCCTAAATATTTTGAAGACATTGCAGAACATTCAATATGCCATCCTGGAAATCCCTTGGGCCATTCCGCACCAAAGTCTTGCGGGTCCCATTCTTGCAATCTTTTTTCATCTGGTTTAGAGAATTTCCATAAAGCAAAATCAGTTTTATTTTTCTTTTCACCAATTCCAATTCTTTTTCCAGCTTGTAAGTTTTCAATATTTAATTTAGCTAGTTTAGAGTAATCTTTGAATTTAGAAGTATCAAAATAAATTCCATCACTTGTTTTATAAGTATAACCTTTTTCTTCAAGCTTTTTAATTAAATCAATTTGTTGTTTAATATGCTCTGTTGCTTTACACCAAATATCTGGTTTAATTACGTTTAATTTACTTAAATCTTTATCAAATATTTTAAAATAATAATCTGCAATTTCTTTGGGACTTTTACCTTGCTTTGATGCAGATTTTTCCATTTTATCTTCTCCTTGGTCTGCATCATCTGTTAAATGTCCAACATCTGTAATGTTAATAACATGTTTTACCTTATACTTATTATAAGTAAGAACCCTCTTCAAAATATCTGCAAAAACATAAGCCCTAAGGTTTCCAATATGTTGATACCAATAAACAGTTGGTCCACAAGTATATATTCCAACTTTCCCTTCATGAATTGGCTTAAATGTTTCTTTTTTCCTAGTTAATGTATTGTATACTTTCAAAACCATGTTTAATACAAGAATTTAAGGTTTAAAAAATTAGTTTATCTTCCAACTATTTCAACATCAATTCCTATACTAGAATATTTTAATTCAGTATTATCAAAAGTTGGATCTTCTGATATTATTAAATCATAAGTAATTAAACATGCAGGGAAATCTTCTGGAATTCTAAAACTCAATAATATTGGATATTCCATAACACTGCTAGCACCTACAGATATTGTTCCTTGTCTTCTTAAAACAATTAATTCCTCTCCTTTGTCAGGAGTAATACCACAATCTGATCCAATAAACTTTAGAGTATAGTATGCATTCAATGGATCTCTTTCAATATTTCTTACTGAAAATCCTAAAGGAGATAGCTCTTTTCCTTTTCTTAATTTAAGTCTTGTTGAAGGGTATACAGCTAATTTTGATAAATCATCATCTCCAAAAATATCACTTATTTCTTCTTTAAGTTGACTATCTGTTAAATCAACTGCTCCCTGAGCACTTCCAAAAATACTTCTTACTAATGTTAAACCAAGAACTAGTACAGCCATTAATAATACTATAGTAACAATAGTTCCTACAGACATTTCCATTGCTGCTTTTTTATTTGTTTTTTTAATCATTTTATACTGGTATATTTGGTAAATTTATCACACCGAATGAAATAAGTAAAGCAATTAAAATAAATATTAAGCTTACAATAATTGCAATAATACTCATTATTTTACCTAAGTGTGAAACTTTGTTTTTGTGTTTAACAGACATAACTAATGAAATTACTCCTAAAACTAATCCTGGTACAGGACTAAAAAAAGCAAAAACTAAAGCTACAATACTTAAAATATAACTTGAAAGGCTTTTTATTTCTTGCATCTTATCCTCTTTTAATAATATAATTAGAATTTTTTATTTTATAAATGTTTCTCTGAAACTAAAAATGGGGCACCCGGGAATCGAACCCGGCCACCATGATCTTCAGTCATGTGCTCTCCCACTGAGCTAGTGCCCCCTAGAGTATAATCTGTAAATATCTAGAGAATAAGAGTTTTTTAAAGTTAATGTAAGCCAGGAATAGGCTAGATTCTGTCAAACTTTGTTTCCTGAATCAGGACAAACAGTTTGTGTTAACATTCAACTATGCAGCACTACCTTAAAAAAGGGTTCGCCTTGCACCAATCAGGATGCTCGTTCCATCGTAACTTAATACGCTCGTCTCTATACCAGTTAAAGATATAAATATCCTTAACCATTCCGGTTATTAACCCGAAATGGAGCCACGCCTCACAACGCCTAGGATTTCCCTAGTGATTTTATAATGGTGTCCAGACCTTCCTCAGAAATCAATATCGTTATTTTTCTCGATATTTTGGAATTTAATCCAAGATTCCCGTAGTTAACTACCTGACTTACAAAAATACAGGTTTTTTAGTATTTTTAAGGTTTTTCTTTTTGGATTAATTATAAAAACACATTTTTCCTAAATTTTTTATAAAAAAAAGATAAATTGAATTTAAAATGAACAAAGAGGTACCCTTACATTTTTACACAAAATCAAATAAGGAATTATTTAAAGAATTTAATACAGATTCTGAAAAAGGCCTAACTCAAAGCAAAGCAAAAGAACTTTTAGCTAAACATGGAAAAAATGAAATTAAACAAATAAATAAATTAAAACCTTTGAAAATTTTATTGGAACAGTTTAATTCTTTTTTAATTTATATTTTAATAGCAGCCTCTATTATAATGTTTTACATCGGAGACATTATAGATGGAATAGTTATTTTTATTATTATTTTACTTAATGCTGGAATTGGATTTTTTCAACAATACAAAGCAGAAAAAGCAATAATTTCTTTGAGGAAAATGATGGTTCCTAAATCAACTGTTATAAGGGACGGAAAAGTTTCAGAAATACCTTCTGTTATGTTGGTTCCAGGAGATATTATTTTATTAGAGCAAGGAGATAAAGTAAATGCAGATTGTGTTTTGCTTGAGGCAGATGATTTCAAGACAAATGAAGCAATTCTTACAGGAGAAAGCCTTCCTGTAAATAAAAAAATTGAAAAACTTCACCAACAAACTTCACTTTCAAAAATAAAAAATATGGTTTTTACAGGAACACAAGTTGTTGCTGGTTCTTCTAAAGCATTAGTGTTAGCAACAGGAATGAATACTGTTTTTGGAAGAATTGCAGAAACCCTTCAAGAAATTGAAGATAAAAAAACACCAATGCAAAAACGTCTT
This sequence comes from Candidatus Woesearchaeota archaeon, assembly GCA_964447315.1. GTDB lineage: Archaea > Nanobdellota > Nanobdellia > Pacearchaeales > GW2011-AR1 > MWBV01. The sequence continues at coordinate 3,323 of CAYURQ010000004.1, read as the reverse complement.
GATAAATTCTCAAAACAATTAGGAATGTTTATTTTTGCATTAATAGCCTTGATAATTTTAGTTGGTTTAATAACAAATGCAGAACTAATTGAATTATTTATGACCGGAGTTGCTCTTGCTGTTGGAGCAATTCCAGAAGGATTACCTGCTGTTCTGGCAATTGCATTTTCAATATCATCAATGGTACTTTCTAAAAAAAATGTAATAATAAGAAAACTTCCTGCTGTTGAAACACTAGGAAGCGTTACTGTTATTTGCACAGATAAAACAGGAACCTTAACTCAAGAACAAATGACAATTCAAGAGATATTTGCAGACAATATGTTCTTGAAAAAGAAAAAACAAGATTTATTTTTAAATGGAAAAAAATTTAAAATAAAAGACAATAAAGTCTTAAATTATTTAATGAAAGCAAGTCTTTTATGCAACAATGCAAGATATGAGTTAACAGCTAAAAAATATTCTTTTGTAGGAGATCCAACAGAACAAGCATTAGTAATGAATGCTCTTGATTTAGGTTTTGATAAAAAAGAATTAATTGAAGATGAACCTAGTGTTAAAAAATTCGAGTTTGATTCTAAAAGAAAAATGATGAGTATTGTTAGAGATAATAAAAGAAATTTAACAATGTACACTAAAGGAGCTCCTGAAAAACTTCTTGAAAAATGCTCTTTTGAATTAGTTAATGGAAACATTCGTGCTTTAAATAATTCCAGAAAAAAAGATTTACTTGAACAATCAAAAAAAATGGAAAGAGAAGCCTTACGTGTTTTAGGATTTGCTTACAAAACATTTTCAAGAAAAGAAAATATAAAATCAATGAAAGAAGAAGCATTAATTTTTCTTGGATTTGCAGGAATGATTGACCCTCCAAGAAAAGAAGTTAAAAAAGCTATTTCTGAGTGTAAAAAAGCAGGAATTGTTGTTAAAATGATAACAGGAGATTCTCCCATAACAGCTCATGCAATTGGCCAACAAATAGGGATTGAAGGAGAAATAATAACTGATTCAGAACTACAAAATCTTAAGGATTCAGAGTTGCTTGAAAGAATGGATAAAACAGCAATCTTTGCAAGAATAACTCCTCACCAAAAATTTAGAATAACAAAACTTCTCCAAGATAGAGGAGAAACAGTTGCAATAACTGGAGATGGAATAAATGATGTTCTTGCATTAAAGTCTGCGGATATTGGAATTTCTATGGGAATCCGTGGAACTGACGTTGCAAGGGATGTTTCAGATATAGTTTTAATAGATGATAATTTTGCTTCATTAGTGGAAGGTGTTAAGCAAGGAAGACGTACTTATGATAATATAAAGAAATTTACAAAGTATCTTCTTTCAGTTAATTTTAGTACTTTGTTTTTAATTTTAATAGCAATAATTCTAGGAATGCCTTTACCTCTATTGCCATTACATATTCTTTGGATAAATCTTATAACAGATTCTTTTCCAGCTCTTGCTTTAGTTTTTGAAAAACAAGAAAATGTTATGAAAAGAAAACCCAGACAGGAAAAAAGCATATTAGATCATGTTTGGTTATTCATTTTATCAGTAGGAATATTTTCATTAATAGTAAAAGCATTTGTATTCTTTTACTGGTTAAATCAAGGAATTCCAATAGAAGAAGTAAGAACAATTGTTATGACCGCAGGAATAATGTTTGAAATGTTCTTTGTTTATTCTTGTAGATCAAGCATGCCTTTGTTAAAGAAAAAAGTATTTTCAAATAAATTCCTTAATTATGCAGTTTTATTTTCAATAGTTGCTCATTTAATACTTCTTTATACCCCGCTTGCAGGAATATTTAAATTAGTTCCATTAACAATAAATGATTGGCTTTTCATTTTACCTATAGCATTATCAGGATTAATTGTATTTGAATTAGTTAAATATTGCAAACCATGCAGAAAAAGGATTCATTAATTTAAATAAAACTAACAATCCAAACAATTAATAGTCCTATTCCAGCACCAAATAAACATCCTGCCATTTTTCCAAGAGAAGTTGATAGTGCTGTTCTTAAATTGTCAATTTTATATTCTCTTTGATGTTCTGCAATATTTCCTTCAAACAATCCTCCAATTCCATCAGTTATAGTGTTTCCTGCAGCACCTCCAATAATTGCTCCAGGAACTCCTCCAATTCTTCCTCCTAAAACCGCTGCAAAAATTAAAATACCATTGTCAATTGCTCCAAAAATAATATCTGGATAAACAGAGATAAATTTTACTTTGTAGATTCTTAATATTCCAAGAGTTATAAATCCCAAACCAATAAAAACAAATCCAATTACTTCTTGTTTATTTAAAAAATAAGCACTAACACCTATAACAAGAACAGTTATTATTAAAAAATTTCCAAGAGCTTTTAAAAATTTATACTCTTGAGGAACTTTCTTTTTTATATTATCACCTTTTTTAGACATAAAAAAATTAATATTTTAAAGTTTAAAAATATAACACTCACAACAAACTATTTGCAAGGGTTTTATAATTATCAGTGGAATAGCCTATTGAATTTAATCTTGGTTCTACTGATTGAAAATATTCAAGATAAAGTTTAACCTCATTTCTATTTGTTTTTTCTGTTTCACTAACTCTATTTTTCCAGTCTTCTGCAATTTTTATAACATCATCTTTGTTCATGAGTAAAAATTAGAGAATAAAGACTTTATAAATTTTGTTTAGGATACATTGTGTTTTTTATTTTTCAGGAAATTATTTCTTTTTTTGAAATAAACTAAATATCACATGCAGCACTAAAAAACAAACAACAATTCCTGCAAATATCCATAAGATACAATTCCAACATATTCCATCTGTGAAACATATACAAGTTCTACCTATAATAATAACACTTGCTGCAATAGATATTACTAAAGAAAATAAGTCTTTTGCTAAATTAAATTTAAAGTTCATAATAATTATAAATTAAATTAATTTATAAATCTTTTAGAAATATATGAACAAAAAATAAGCACGGAAATCCCGACCAACAACGCTTCTTTGGCATAAAAATTAAATGAGGCTTTTAGTTGCTATATGCTGAAATTCTCGCCGAAGCTTGAATCTTACACAATAGCTCTATCAACGCAGTCTTCTTCTGCGGCCTTAATTGTCTCGTTTTGCGGATGGCTTCGAGCTTAGATGCATTCAGCTCTTATCCATGTAATGCGTAGCTATGCAGCCTGCCAAATGACAACTGCTCACCAGAGGCATCCAACCTCCGTTCCTCTCGTACTAGAAGATTGTTCCACTCAGACAATAACACACCTAGTAGATATCATACAAACTGTCTCGCGACGTTCTTAACCCAGCTAA
>CAYURQ010000003.1:8935-80182 GCA_964447315.1 Candidatus Woesearchaeota archaeon | reverse complement strand
CAAAGAAAAAAGTAGAAAAGAAAAAAACTAATAAAAAGAAAGTTTCAAAGAAAAAGAAATAATTTAAAATAAAAAAAACTTATTCTTTTTATATAAGAAAAATATAAAATGGGAATTTATGAAATACTTCCACATGAACAACCAAACTATAAAAGAAGAAAACCTAGTTTTTTAAAAAATATTAGTGCAAACACAATAATAATTGCAATTAATGTAATTCTTTTTATTATATTTACAATACTTCTCTCAACAAATTTAATTTCAATAGATTTAATTGCAATAAAACCTGCAAATATTCTTCAAGGTTTATACCTTTGGACTTTCTTAACTAGTATGTTCATGCATGCAGGATTTTTTCATTTATTTGTAAACATGTTTTCATTGATATTTGTAGGTTCATTAATTGAAAGAATAATAGGTAAAAAAAGATTTGTTAATTTTTATTTATTAGCAGGAATTTTTTCAAGTTTATTATTTGTTTTAACAGCTTTATTTATACCTTCTGATTTCAATTCATATGCAGTAGGAGCATCAGGAGCATTATTTGGACTTATAGGATTAATGATGTTATTAACCCCTAACTTAAAAGTCTATATAATGTTTATTCCAATTCCAATAAAAATAAAATATGCTGCTCCAGGAATGCTAATTGTTTTATGGCTAATATCTATAGCAGGAAATATACCTTTAGGAAATATTGCTCATTTAGGGGGGCTTATAGCAGGATTGTCTTATGGATTATATTTAAGAAAGAAATATAAAAGAAAAATGCAATTAATTAGTAAAAGATTTTCTTAAAAAATAAAATGAAGAAAAACAAAAAAAAGAGGAAACAAAAAAAAGAATCTTTAGATTTAAAACAAGAATATAAAAAAGCCTGGAATTATCTTAAAAAAACAAAAATTTACTTTTTAATAATTATAAGTATTTTTCTTTTAACAGCAATTATTGGTTTCATTATACCTGCACCAGAATTTATTTCCCAAGAAGTAATGAAAGTAATCCAAGAAATACTCGAAAAAACACAAGGAATGAATACCTTACAATTAATAATCTTTATAATTATAAATAATATTCAAACAAGTTTTATAGGAATGATTTTTGGAATCACTTTAGGAATTTTTCCAATATTCACAACTATAATTAATGGGTATCTATTAGGATTTGTTGGGGAAATGAGTGTAGGATTAGAAGGATTTCAAAGTTTACTAAAATTACTTCCTCACGGAATATTTGAATTACCAGCAGTAATAATTGCATTAGGTTTAGGTTTAAAATTAGGAGATAAATTTATTGAAGAAATATTCAAAATAAAAAAACCCTACATAAAAGCAATAATTATCACTCTATCAACAATAATAATCTTCTTACTCATTTATCTTATGTATATAAAATCCTCAATTTTTGCGGGTTTAATAATCTTCTTTTTAATATTCTTTGGAATCATAATGACTTTCTTAAATAAAAGGTTAAAATTAGAAACCATAAAAACAATTAAAATATTCTTACTAATTATATTACCTTTACTAGTTATTGCAGGAATAATTGAAGGGTACCTTATTTTCTTATTAAATTAAAAAATTAAACTTACCTTAAATCATTTACTCCAAGAACTATTAATAATAATCCTACTAAGATAACAATCCATGTTATTGCTCCTTTAAGAACAGTTAATGCTGCATATCCCCATCCAGACATTGGTTGTCCTGGAAACACTAAAGCAATTGGAACAACTACAAGGATTAATCCTAATAAAATCTCTAACCACTTATTCATTGTATAGTAAAAGGTTTGTTTTTATTTAAAAAGATTTTTGTGATAGAATAATACTATTAGACTATTCTCTTATAATAATTTTTGAAGTAGATTTTTTTGCATTGAAAAATTCCTTTGAAAAACTCTCTGCTTTATTTACATGAAAATCCTTGCAACTAAAAATATCAATAAATGCTCTTTCTTCTGTTTCATCAAAGTGCAAAGTTATTGAAGAAGTTTCAATAAACTGAATAACAGAATATCCTTTTAATTTCCCTTTTCCAAATCTCTTAACCATGCATGGGCCATAAGCTTTCATATTAATCTCCACACAAAGTTGTTTAACAAATTCGCAAATATCCCTCTGACTTCTAATCTTTTTAGGATTACAACCATACAAATTTATTACAGATAATTTTCCCCATAACATAAAAAATATTAAATCAATATGTTTTTAAAACTACCTCTCTGATTATTTTTAGGAAAATGAAAGAAATAAAACCAATACATATTAAAGAAAATATGAAAGTTTCTGAATTAGTAGATGAAATGTCAAATTCAGGATTTGGAGCAGGAAAAATAGCAAAGGCATCAAAAGTAATGAAAAAAATGTTTCAGGATAAAGAATGTAAAATATTCTTAGGAATTGCAGGAGCAATGGTCCCAGCTGGAATGAAACAAATAATATTAGATATTTTAGATAATACAGATGTATTTGTAACCACAGGAGCAAACCTAACTCATGATTTAATAGAAGCAATTGGATATCACCATTATCAAGGTGATGAATTAATGGATGATCAAGAATTAAATAAAAAAGGTTTAGATAGAATATATAATGTTTTAATGCCAAATGATGTTTATGAAAAATTAGAAGATTTTTTTCAAGAGAATTTCAATGAAATAAAAAAATCCTCAAATATAAAAGAATTTTTATGGAAATTAGGAGAAATAATATCTAAAAAATTTCCACAATCAAAAAGCATATTAAAAAAATGCTATGAAAGTAAAATTCCTTTATTTTGCCCAGGAATATCTGATTCAGGAATTGGATTAATGATTTGGGGAGGAAATTCAAATAAATCACAAGAAAATAAAATAAATATTGATGTTTTCCAAGACATGAATGAAATAATTGATATATCTTGGACATCTAAGAAAAATGGAGTAATTTATATTGGTGGAGGACTTCCAAAAAACTTCATACAACAATCATTACAATTTTCAAAAGGAGCAGAATATGGAATTCAAATAACCACTGATAGACCAGAATCAGGAGGTTCAAGTGGAGCTCCATTAAGAGAAGGAATCTCATGGGGAAAACTAAATCCAAAAGCAGATTTTATAGATGTTTCTTGTGATGCAACAATCGCATTACCTTTAATATTTGCCTCAATAAAATAAAAAATATCTACTTTTATTACTAAAAGCTTATATATATAAGACATAATTTTTTTATATGGATAAAAAACAAGCAGAAGAAAATACTCAAGTAGATGAACTATTTGTACCAGAAAATACTTCAAAAAAAACAGAAATTAGTGAAAAAAGTTTTATAGATGTTTTAAAAATGTTTGCTCCAGGAACTTCAATAAGAAATGCTATTGATGATTTATTGAATGCAGGAATGGGAGCCTTAATAGTAGTTGATAATGGAGATATAGAAAATGTTGTTGAAAAAGGATTTAGAATATATGCAAAATTTACACCTCAAAGGTTAGTTGAACTTGCAAAAATGGATGGAGCAATAATTCTTTCAAGAAATATAAAAAAAATACTAAATGCAAATACACTCTTATCTCCAAAACAAGAAATACTAACAAAAGAAACAGGAACAAGACACAAAGCAGCAGAAAGAACAGCAAAACAAACAGGAACAATTGTTTTAGCAATCTCAGAAAGGAAAAAGAAAATAACTTTATATTATGGGGAACAAAGACACGAATTAAAAGAATCTTCTGAAATTTTAAGAAGAGCTGCTGAAACAATACAAATTCTAGAAAAACAAAGAGAAAGCCTGAATGATTATTTAAATAATTTAAATCATCTTGAATTAAATAGAATGGCTACAATAAATGATGTTTGTGGAGTAATACAAAGATTTGAAATAATAAAAAGAATATCAGAAACAGTAAAAAGATATTTAGTTGAATTAGGAAAAGAAGGAATTATTGTAAGCATGAGACTGAAAGAATTAACAGGAGGTCTAGAAAAAGAAGAAGATTTATTATTGAAAGATTATTTTGGAAACGATTCTCCCTATGCAAAAGAGTTATTAGAAAAAATGGATTTTGATTTCTTACTAGAAACTTTAAATATATCTAGAACATTATTTGAAGAATTACATGATAAAAAAATATCTCCAAAAGGATTGAGAATCCTAAGTAAAACAGACATTCTTGAAAGATACATTAACTCATTGATATCGAATTTTAAAGTCCTAGACAAAATACTTTTAGCTAGTGATGAGGAATTATTAAGAATATTTGAAAGCGAAGGAATGATATCTTTTTTTAAGGAAGAATTATATAGTTTAAGAGAGAAGATTAATTTAGGGAAGAAAATATAAATAAAATGTTAACAGAAAAACAAGTAAAAGAAATAAAAAAACATTTAGAAAAAGCACAAAATCCCTTATTTTTATTTGATAATGATCAAGATGGACTTTGCAGTTTTTTAATTCTACAAAGATATATTAAACGTGGAAAAGCTTACCCAATAAAAGTATCTCCTGCAATGACAAAAGATTATTTCAAAAAAGTTCAAGAATTAAATGCAGATTACATTTTTATATTAGACCAGCCAGAAGTATCAGAAGAATTCTTTGAAGAAGTTGAAAAACACAACATACCTACTCTTTGGATAGATCATCATGATATCCCAGGAAGAAAAATACCTACTTTTGTTGATTTCTATAATCCAATTTACAATCCAGAAAATAAAGAAAAATTTTCAGAACCAACAACTTATTTATGTTATCAAATAACTAAAGAAAAAAAAGATTTATGGTTAAGTGTAGCAGGATGTATTGCAGACCATTTTACACCTGATATTTATCAGCAATTCAAAAAAGAATATCCAGAACTATGCCTTTCTTCAAATTCAGAAGAGCCATTTGAAATATTTTATAATTCTGAAATTGGGAAACTATCAAGAATAATTGGTTTTGGTTTAAAAGATAAAATTAGTAATGTAATTAAAATGATAAAAATGCTTTATAATGCTAAAAATCCTTATGATATTTTAAATGAATCAAAAGAAAATAAATTATTATTGAAAAAATTTCAAGAAGTTGAAAAAAAATTCAACAAATTTGTTGATAAAGCCACTTTACAAAAAAATGAAGAATTTATTTTCTTTAAATATGCAGGTGAAATAAGCATGAGTGCAGACATTGCAAATAAATTAAGTTTTATTTTTCCAGAAAAACCAGTAATAGTTATTTATGCCAAAGGACCAAGAGCAAATATTTCTGGTCGTGGAGATAATATAAGAAAAATTGTTCTAGAAGCAATAAAAAATCTAGAAAAATCTACTGGAGGAGGACATGAAAAAGCAGTAGGAGCTCAAATAAACCTCACACAAATAGAAAAATTTCACGATAACTTAAAAAGTATAATAAATAAAAATCATAATAAATAAGTTTCAAAAAACCCTTACCAAGAAAATTATCTTATATTTAAAAAATTCTTAATCAAAAATCTTATTATTTCACTAATAAACATCAAATTACAAAGTATAACCATTATACTCAAAAAAAGAAATATTTATAAATTTCAAATGATTATAAAAAGCATGGAGAATAGACTGCACATTAGAGGCTGGAATAACTGCTTAATGGATTGCTTAGTCTACACTTCATTTATTAAACCAAACTCAATTTAATTCAGTTTCATTTTTGGTTCTGAATTGAGTTGAGACAACTTCTTAATTTAATTCAAATACCTAATTAAATGAAGCTGAATTTTCTTGAGTCAGAAATAAAATGACTGGCAAAGGGGAAAACAAAAAAATGGAACAGCAATTTGTAGAGCAAGAATTAAGTGAAATAATGGAATTGACTTTAAGGCTTGAAAACGAACTTTATGAAATAATAAATACGCAATAACAAAAAACTTGAAATAAAAATACTAACATTTGTTAGTATGCAACATATAAATTACAATATATAAAATATTATTTTAATAAAAATCAATAACTTCTTCCAACATAAACTACTTTTTTAGCAGGTTTTTTACAAAACATACATTCTGAACCTGGTTTTGGTTTTTCATCTTTATTAGCCAAGGTTCCTCTAACATCCCCATTAATTTCTCTTTCAATAATATCTGCGCACTTTATTCCTTGTTTTCCTACACTACAAAAATTAATCCTTGCAACTTTTCCAGAATCTAAAGCTTTTTTTATTTCATTTTTACTTGAACAATCAACAATTTTTCCTTTTGCCATTTTATCTGCTTTTTCTAAAAGCCTTTTATCAAAATCCTTGCCCCATTTAACAATATCTTTTATATTTTTTAATTTAAGAGTTTCTTTATTTTTCGTATCTCTAGTAAAAACAATAATCTCGTCTTTAATTAATTCTTTCTCACCAAATTCAATTCTAAAAGGAACTCCTTTAATTTCCCAGATATGATATTTTTCCCCTGGTCTTTTATAATCTCTCTCATCTATTTCAACTCTAATATTTAATTTTTCAAAACTTTTCATAATATCAGTAGCTTTTTTCAAAACTTTTTCTTTATTTGATGCATTAAATATTGGAACAATTATAACTTGCAATGGAGAAATTGAAAAAGGTAAAATCATTCCTGAATCATCCCCATGAGTTGCTATTACTGATGCAAGAATTCTTGAGATGGCTGGACCATAAGCAGTTGTCCATAAATATTCTCGTTTTTCATCTTTATTCTTAAATGTTGCATTAAATGCTTTTGAAAATTTCTGTCCCATTAAATGTGTAGAAGGTTGTTGAATTAATTTTCCATCTGGCATAAAACAATCACTACCAACAGTATATTCTGCTCCTGCAAATTTATCCCATTCAGGTCTTTTCATAGGCAAAAAAGGAACACCATAAATTTTATGCATTACCTTTTCAGTTGTATCAATATCTTCTTGAACTTGAGCTTCTGCATCTTCTTTTGATTCAAAGGCATCGTGACATTCAATCCAAATAAACTCTCTACCACGTATCAAAGGACGTGTTGCTTTTGTATCAAGCCTAAAAACATGCCCTCTTTGATATAATTTCAAAGGCAAATCTCTATGTCCAGAAACCCAATATTTAAACATTGGAGTATATAAAGTTTCAGAAGTAGGCCTTAAAGCAAGTTCTTGTTCTTTTTCTGAATCATTATCTTCTTTAATATTCTTAAGCCAAAAAACTTCTGGAGTAAAACCTTGAACATGCTCTGATTCTTTAATTAAATTTTCCTTAGGTATAACACTCGGCATAAAAGTAGGTTTATGTCCTTTTTTTTGCAATTCTTTTTCTAAAAATTCGAACATATTTTCAATAGTCATTGCAGCCCAAGGTCTTATAATTGTAAAACCTTTTACTCCATTTCTAACATCAACAAGTTCTGCATTTTCAATAACTTGAGTAAACCATTCAGAAAAATTCTCATTTTTCTTAAAAGTAATTCCTTCAGTAGATTTCTTATTTGCCATATTTAATATCCAGAATTAAAACTATTTAAGATTAACTCAAATAAGAATTATTTAAAATCAAGGTAAAACAGTTAAATTAAGTTCTTGTAAAGAAATATTATTAACAACGTTTCTTAGTTCATTTGATTCAAGTGCAAAACCTAAACTTTCTCCAGAACTACTTTTAAAATTATTTATTCCAATAACCTTTCCTTTTGAATTAATCAAAGGTCCTCCAGAATTTCCAGGATTTAAAGCAGCATCTGTTTGAATATAAACATTTAAACCATTAGGACCCACTCTATTAACACCAGAAACAATTCCTTGAGAAACACTATATTGCAAGCCTAAAGGATTTCCAATAGCAACAACTTTATCACCAACTTTTATATCATCAGAATTTTCAACTAAATTTAATTGATTAAATTCCCCATTTATTTTAAGTAAAGCTAAATCTAAATTAGAATTATATCCTACAAAAGAAGTCTTAAATTTAGATTGCTCATAATTTAAAGTTTCAACTTGTTTTCCCCCAGACAAAATATGTGCATTAGTAACAATAAATCCATCTCCAGTGATAATAAAACCTGTTCCTTGACTAATATCTGTTTTAATTGTTACTACACTTGGAATTACATCTTCAATAATATTTGAAAAATCATCACTAACTGTATCTTTCAACAAAGAAAATTCTTCATCAATAACTCCAACTTTATCATTAATAATATCAACATCTAAACGAGTTTGCATTAAACTTTCTGATAATTCATTTAATTTACTTTGAGTATCAATTTTTAAATTATCAATTCTATCAACAACTTCATTATGATTAATCTGTTGCTTAACAATTAAACCATTAAGTAAAATACCAACGATAACCATAAATGCCATTACAATTGCACTAAAACCCCCTAAAACAATTTTATGATGCTTCCTCATTTTATTTTTTACCTCTTTTCTTTATAATCTCTTTAAAATTACAATTTAATTTTATATGGTTTTTTTTATTTAAATAATTATGTTAAATTACCAATGAAATTCAAAGAATTGACAAATATATGAAAATAATTAAAAGTAAAAAAACCATATTTCAAGAAAGGAAAGATATTTTAAAGGAAGATTTAGATAATAATAATATAGGCCCGTAGGTTAATGGATAGACCTTTTGGTTTCGGCCCAAAGAATGGGGGTTCGATTCCCTCCGGGCCTGTTTTTAATTTAAAAAACCTTTTTATAGTTTGATATTTTTATGAATTTGTTAAACAAAAAAATATTAAAAAGTGGTTGATAAAAAAACAATAATTGGAGTCTCTATATTAATGGGAACCTGCATTGGTGCAGGGGTGTTAGGAATCCCTTACATAGCTGCACAAGCAGGATTTTTCATTACTTTAATTTACATAATAGGAATTGGATTAATAACTTATTTAATTAATTTATATCTTGGAGAAGTTTCATTAAGAACAAAAGAAAATCACCAAATTATAGGGTATGCTGAAAAATATATTGGAAAAAAAGGAAAAAGATTAATGGAATTTGCAACTATTTTTGGAATATATTCTGCAATAATAGCTTATATGATAGGTGTTGGAGAAAGCATAAGTTTTTTAATTTCAGGAACAACACAATATGCAACTATTTTTGGCATATTTTTTGGAATTATAATGTCTTGGCTTTTATGGTCTGGAAAAAATTCTTTGAAAAAATATGAAAAAATAGGAGTGGGAATCATTTTTGGACTTTTAATATTAATAATAATATTTTTCATACCAAATGTAGAGTTCAATAATTTATTGGGATTTAATGCAGCAAATATTTTTCTTCCTTTTGGAATTATATTATTTGCATTAAAATCAATTGATTCCATACCTGAAATAAGAATGATTCTTGGAAAAGATAAAAAAAAGCTTAAAAAAATAATCTTAATAGGAACAATAATTTCAGTTTCATTTTATATTTTATTTTCATTAATAGTTGTAGGATTCATGGGACAAAATACACCAGAAGTAGCAACACTTGCATTAGGAAAAGTTTTTGTTGTTCTTGGAATGTTCACCATGTTCACTTCTTATCTTTCATTAGGAACATCATTAGAAGATGATTTCATCTTTGACGAACATTTCAAAAAAAATAAATCATGGATTTTAAGTTCAATGGTTCCAGTTATTTTATTTATATTTATTCAAATATTTGATATATTTTCATTTACAAAAATACTTGGAATTGGAGGTGTTGTTTCAGGAGGATTAGCAAGCATATTAATTTTAGAAATGAACAAACATGCAAAAAAGAAAGGAAAAAGAAAACCAGAGTACTCCCTTAAAATAAACAATTTTATAATAATTTTATTAAGCATAATTTTTATTACTGGTGTTATAACACAATTATTCTTTAACTAAAACTTTTTAACCTAAGCATCATTCTTTAAATTATGAAATCAAATACAAAACAAAATGAAAAAAATTTAGATAGTTCATCTAAATACAAACAAGCTAAGCCAGGTGATTTAGTTGAAATACACTTAACAAAAATAATTTATCAAGGATATTTATTGGAAAGTTCTTCTTCAGATAAAAATATTCTATTACTTAAACTTGAAAATGGATATAATATTGGTTTCAATAAAAAAGATATTATTAAAATAAAAAAAATCTCAACCCCAAAATCAATAAAACAAGATTTAGAAATTAAAAAAGATCCTAAAAAACCCAATATTGCAATGATTATAACAGGAGGAACAATAGCCTCAAAATATGACTCAAAAACAGGAGCAACAAAACCATTAACTAGCATAAATGATTTTCTGAAATTTTATCCAGAAATATCTGAAATAGCAAATATTGTAAAAATAGAAAATCCATTTATGGCTTGGAGTGAAGACATGTCTCCAAAAAACTGGAAACAAATTGCAAAAACCTGTCAAGAATTATTAAATGATTCAAATATTAAAGGAATTATAATAACTCATGGAACAGACTTTTTACACTACACTGCATCTGCTTTGAGTTTTATGTTAAAAAAATTAAATAAACCAGTGGTATTAACCTATTCTCAACGTTCAATAGACCGTGGAAGTTCTGATGCAAGACTTAATTTAATGTGTGCAGCAAGAGTTGCAACTTCTGAAATAAAAAAAGTGACTTTAGTTGGACATGCTTCAGAAGATGATAATTTTTGCAATGTATTAATTGCAACTAAAACAAGAAAAATGCATACTTCCAGAAGAGACACTTTTAAACCAATAAATTCAAGTCCAATTGCAAGAGCATGGCCAGATAAAATAGAAATAATAAATCCAGAATATCTTTCAAAAAACAATAAAAATAATGTAAAAACAAAAGCAGATACAAAATTTCAAGAGAAAATAGCTTTAATAAAATTTTATCCAGGACAAAATCCAAATATTTTAGATTACTACTTCAAACAAGGATATAAAGGAATTGTTGTAGAGGTTGCTGGTATAGGACAAGTTGCAACAGAATCAAAAAATTCCTGGGTAAAAAAAATTCAGGAATTAACAAAAAAAGGTTTAATAATCTGCGCTGCAAGTCAAACAATTTATGGAAGATTACATCCTTATGTTTATAGCTCAGGAAGAAAATTATTAAATGCTGGAATGATTTATTTAGAAGATATGCTTTCTGAAACAGCATTTGTAAAATTAGGATGGGTTCTTGGACATACTGAAAAACCTCAAGAAGTAAAAAAATTAATGCTTGAAAATATATCAAATGAATATAACCCTCGGCTAAAAAAATAATTAATGTTATTATTAAGGAGTAACAAAATAGAAAGATTTATAAACTAAAGAGTATTCTAAAAAGTATGAAAAAAGGATTAATATATTCAATGGTATTAGGAGCAGGATTAGTATCTTGTTTAAATAAAGCAGATACAAAAGAAATACAAAAAAACAAATATGATTCTATTGAAGCTCAACCAAAACAAATTGCTAAACAAGATTCTGCACTAAGATATATTATACTTTCTGGAGGAGAAACAGGAGAAGGAGTAGCTGGCTGGTTATACAGCAATCCAAAAGATGATTCTTATTTAAAAAGACTAAATCCAACAAAAGATATGAATAATCTAAAAGAAGGAGACACAATTATTGTGGGATATCCAAAAGATCTTAGGGGTACTTTAGCAGAATCAAAACTTGATAAAAAACTAAATCCCCAATTAAAATAAACATTTAAATTAAATTCTGTATATATCTGAATTTACAGGATACCATGATTTATATATTGGATTTGTATTTTCTCTAGACCCAGGATTAAGGCCAACATAAAAATCTGCATATCTATAAATCTTACAATAATGTCTATCACGATAAACTTTTACGTCAGACTCATCACACATTACACTTTCAGAATCCATTTGAAATTGATCAATAGTTTGACCATTCCAATCAAAAATTCTTGCCTCATAATTTAATTTATCTTCCCAACCAACAAAAATTATTCCATGACAAAGTCTATCACTGTAAAAAACATCAATTATATCTCCTGGAACTAAAGTATCTAAAAAATCATCATAAGAAACCTCAGAACCAAGAGTCCCCCCACTAGATGCTCCCACACAAACTCCATCACTTAAAGTTCCAACTTCTTTAGTATATTGAGTTCCTTTATAATTAAATGTGTAAGAAGCTCCTATTTCATCAGAATAATAAACACTAGACAATCCACAATTAGCAGTACCTAAAGCACCATAAACAGCATTAGAACAATGTTGATTTGGTTGTTGATTAGTCCCATAAGTTTTAAAGTCCTCACCAGAAACAATTGTTCCTTCTAATCTCTCTAATTCTTCTAATAATCTTATTCTTATATTTGAATTAGTATCAGTATTAGAAACCTTTGGTTTTCCAGGATAATCTGTTAATTCATAATCTCCAGGAAAATAACAAGTTGCTTTTTTATTGTTTTCTCTTCCTAATAAATTACACCACATTTCAGTTGAAGAACCCAAATATTCACAAGATACTTTTGCATAACTTCCAACAGAAGGAACATCACAAAGAATATTAAAATTATCATTAGAATAAGAATCTTTAACATTACAATCAGTTATTGACCAAGCAAGTTGAGAAGAAGTCATTTGTGAAGGATAAGTATAAGGACAAACAATTTTTGAATCACCAGAAGGCTCTTCAATAGGTTCACAACACTTTATATCATTTGTTCCAAGACATAAACCATCTTTTATAATCCCCTCACAAATAGTTCCAGAACTTATTGAAATACATCTTCCATTATTTCCACAACTATCTCCAATATATCTAGAATCAGAATTTTTAACTTCATTAACTTTAACAGTTACTTGCTCTCCTTTTGTTTCATCACCTACTAAATCTTCTTCAGCTTCTACTTCAAGAACCTCTCCTTTTGCATTTTGACATTCTCCTGTATCTTCAAAAGCAGATAATTCACAAAGATAATCCTCATTTTCTATTTCTTCATTTCCAGATGTTATACGACAAGGCAGACTATCTACCCCAGGTTGCAAATCAGGAACAAAAGGACAAATAATGTGTTTAGTAACATCAATAACAGTACAAATAACACTATCTCCATTTTGCAAATTAGTTGCATCTTCACATTCAACTTCAACTTCTTCTTCAGTAACTTCAGGAATATTGCATGAATCAGGAGTACAAGCCTCTACTATTTCCTGTTGTTCAGGGGTATTGCTTGGAGCACAAAGAGATTTTGTTGAATCAGTAGAAGAAGGAGTGCAAGTACTCTGTCCTGGTTGAAGATTATTATTTCCAGTACTAGTAGAAGTTGAATCTTGCTTTTTACATGATTTTTGAGTTCCAGGAATATTTGAACCAGGAGGTGTTGGACAAACAACTACAGAAGTTTCCTTTTGTTCCTCTTCTTCAACACATATTCCTCCAAATAAAAACCCTCCAGATAGAATATCTCTTTTAAAAACACAATTTTTATTTAAATGTCTTCCAAGATCTAAACATTCTTCTTTTGTACATCTTTCAAAATAATCTTCTTTACAATCACTACACTCTCCTTCTGAAATAATTTGCTGTTGTTCTTCATCAATACAACATACTTTCCCTAAAGCCTCACAATCATTATTTGAAGTTTGAATTCTTTCTGAGGGACAATCCTCAACTGCAACACATTCCCTACCTACATCATCAACACAACTAGTAATATCTGATAAACAACAAACCCTACCATTCTCTTCGCAATCAGTCAAAACATTTTTAAGAATTTTATCCTTATCACATCTACTTTCTTGAGTACAAGTTCCTCCAAAAAATCCTTTGCAATCCTCTACATAATTTATATTATCTGCTTTAACTACATTAAATAAAACACTTGCTCCTTGGGCTCTATCTAATCTTGTAAGAGAGTTTAATAATTCTATATCATTTTTACCTAAACTAGCTCCTTTATTAATTGCATAAGTATCTTTAACAATATCATCATAAGTTTTATCACTAACTGGCCTATAAAATGATCCTGTAAATGCCCACTCCCAACTATTAGTATTTTTGTTATACTGAAAATAAATCCCATCTTTAGCAGGTTTAAACTTCCAAGAATTCCAATTTCCATAACCTAAAAGTTGAAATTTAAAATTTGCATTTCCTTTATCATGATATGCTCTTACTCCATTTTGCAAAGATAATCTAGGAGCAGTTAACTTAAAAAATTTATTTCCAACCTGAATATCTCTAGAACCCATTATATCCACAGCAGTTATCAAAGCATCTAATCCTTGAATATAATCAGTGGAATAAAGAGACATTGCTTGAATTATTTCATCAGCCTTTTTATCCACTCCAGGATTTGAATTAACAACAGGCCATTTTTTAGGATTTGATAACCCACAAGTATGTTTATATCTCCAAGCCCCATTAAAATATTTAATACAAAGATTATTTGGAAAAAAACTAAGAAGAGTATTATATTTAAATCTAATTATAGGAGATTCATCAATATTAACAAAACCAGCATTTGTATTACTTAAACATTTTCCACTCTTTCCTGCAGGAGCACATCCAGGAATAGTTCCACTTAAACAATTTTCAAATAAATATTCTTTTGAAAATAATGGAACAACACAATGCCCAGTTGAATTAATAGTTCCTTCATAAATAGCTCCAAAAGCACCTACTTCATTTTCTACATCTGGAACACAAAAAGTACATTCTTCAGCATTACATAATGCCCCTCCTCCAGCAGAAGTTTCAAAACACCCGTTACCATCGCAATCATCAATAACATCTTTTCCAGGAAAACATTTTCTAGTAGTATAATTAAATAATCCTTTAACCAAGTGTTCTCCATCAAGACAAAAACTAGGACAATATACAATTTGAGAAGCATATGCTTTTCCTCTTTCCAAATAAATATTTGCTTTATCTTTATTATAAAATGTTTTATCTAGTAATTCTGTTAAAGGATCTATTTTATCTTTAGGATTATTTAAACCAAGAATCTTTTCAAGTTCTTGTTTAAGTTCTTCAGCACCAAGATAATTTCCATCTGCAAATAATTGTTCTAATGCTTGTTGACTAGTTGTATCTAATGTTTTTTCTTCAATTGAATAACTTTCAATAACATCTTTAACACTATTTTGGTCTTGCCAACATTTAATATTTTTATCTCCACAATATCCAACAGCAACCCATCTTGCATCTTCTCCCTCTGCATGAATGTCTGTTCCAACTCCAGGATTATTAGTTGCACAAACCCTTATTATTCCTTTATTATATATTTCTGGATTAATAGCAGTTTCAACTCCTTCTTGCAAATTAGGATTCAATAAACTATAAAGACTAGTTGAACCAGAAACACATTCACTTTCTGTTTTAATATCTGTTTGACTTGCTTGTTGTTGCAAATATAAATCATTCATATAATCAACTGCAAATGAAGTTGAAACCTGTTTAAAACCACATTCTTCTTGCCCATTTACAGAAATACATAACTGCCTATACCCACTAGGCCATTGCTCATCTATTGATTCAGAGATTGAATCTCCAGCTGGAATATATCCAGAAGCAACATATCTATTAAAAGAAGTGTCTTGAAAATAAGAACTTGTACTATCTCCTCTCAAATAAACTCTATAATAAGCCCCTCTATCTTGTCCTGCATATATAATATAAGTTACTTTATAATGAGATAAGGGGGGATTTGTTGCAGTTGTCATAGGTATTTCACTGAACTTACCATGAAATTGTACAGGAGAATAAGCTTGAGTTAATGAGTCCACAATACTAGCTCCATCTGGAAATAAAATAGATGGAAAACTCTTGCAGACTTCTGCTCCAATCTCATCAACATTTCTATTCTTAAAAGCAGTAAAAACATGATTAGCATAATATTGTTTGAAATAATCAATTGAATTACCAGCTGTTTCCCATGCATCTTGAACAGATAAATATTCTCCACCACCACGAGAACTTTGTCCAAGTATTTTACTTATTAATTTAGGTAATATTAATTGAGCAAGAGGTCTAGCTTGTCTCCAGAAAAAGTCGCACATATAAATGCTATGCATTTCATCACAAATTCCAACTGTCTCACCTGTTTCTAAATTTTCTTGCAAGCAATCCCTATAAGCTTTTTGAACTTGCAACCACCCATCTAAACCAGCATGAACTCCTGAAACACAAACAGGAACATAAACATCTCCCCCATGCCATTTAGCATTTGGATAACATAAAGCAATACTTCCAATAACTCCTGATTGAATAACATCTCTAACAGGATAAGTTCCCCCTAAATCACATCTTGAACTAGGACAAATAAAAGGATCACAAACATTAAACAAAATATTACAATCCTTAGGAGACATAAATTCTTGACATTGAACAGTTGGAGTTGCAGCAGCAGGACTTCCAACAGTATATTTTTCTCCTTCAATTCTTACAGCTCTTACTCCATTTTTATAAGCCCTTTGAGCAAGTTCAATATTTCTAACAGCTTTATTAATTAATTCTTTTGTTCTATCAATGCCTAATGCATAAAACATATCAAAACTCATTCCAGTGTTTAAATTAATCATTTGACAATTATCATCTCCTGAAATATAATTTTCAAGACCATTTTCACCAACATTACATAACCAAAAACTACTTACTCTTCCAGAAGTATCATAAGAAGCAATATTAGCTCCAACAGGTAAAACAGGTTTAGTAGCAGCATACCATCCAGTTTCTCTTTCAACAGGAACAACAGCAGGATATCCTTTATAAGGAGCATCCTCAAAATATCTTACTTCTGGATTTAAATATCTATTATGATAAGAAGCTTCATCATAAACAACAAAAGTAACCCCATCTGAAAAATCATCAAGAAAATCCTCATATCTAGAATCATCCTTTTTAATTAATTCTCCACTTGAAGAATAAAGATAAATAGAGTTATCTGTTGAAGGATCATTATCAGAATCATAAGTTTTTATAGGAAGATTTTTACCATCTCCAGCATCATTTAAAACAAGAATATATTCTTTATCCTCATTTGTTCTAAATGCATATAAAGGAGAATTTGTATCTAAAGAAGTTTTACCATCTACATCTTTTAATTCCAATCCCAATCCTCCAGCCTTTAAACCTAAATAATTATATTTTTTTATTTTTTCAGGATCTTTAGTTTCCATATATCCAAGCAAGCTTGGATCAATTCCAAGATTATCTGCTAGAGTATTTCTCTTCTTTGATTGCTTTGTATTTAAATTAACATCAAAAAGAACATCATATAATTCTTTTTTAGCCATTTCATCCACTTCAATATTTGGATCATCTGCATTTTGTTGAAGAATTGTTCTATAAAGTTCAATATCTCTTAAATCATCTAAAGAAAGGGTTCCTTCACTGAAATATCCTTCACCTTTTTCTAATGTGGCTTTTATTTCATTTAAATTAATTCCTCCATTTTCTTTATCAAAAGTTCCATCTTGATTCTTACTCAAGTAAAAAAATCCATCTTCAACATAACCAATTTCATTAAGAGTTGATTGTAATTGTTCATAAGTTAATTCATTTTTCAAATATGCTGAAACAACTTCTTCATTGTTAATAATTCCTTGCTCAAAAATATTTCCAGTCCCACTTGTTTCTTTTGAATCATCTTTTAATTTACTAATATAATTATTTTGCTCATTAATAACCTCTGAATATTGCTTTACTTTTCTATCAATTTCATTTGATTTTGCTAAGAAACACTGATCAATACTTTCATATTCTTCTCTAATAACTGCTTTTTCACATATTTCATTATACCCTCCATCTCCTGTCATAATCATATTTCTTGCAATTGAGTCTCCATTAAAATTCTTAATCAAATTTTTAAGAGTTAAAGCAGCTCCTGTTCCTAAACAAGCTTTGTTTCCCCATTCAACTGTCTGACCTAAAAAATCAACTTTACCTTGTAAACCTTCTATAGATTTATCTAATCTATTAATTTTTTTATTAATCTTTTCAGGAGTTAATTGAATTGCTCTTTTTTCAATTCCAATCTTAAAAGGAAATGTTGAATTAGAAAATTGATTATTAAAAGAAGGTTCAACACTAACTCTCGCAACTTTTTGCAAATTAATTTCTTTAATTAAAAATTCAAATGCACCAACTCTTTGAGGCTGATTAAAATAAAGCCGAACATTTTGCTCATCAAAACTTACTTCAGTTACACTTTCAGCAAATCTAACTCTTATTTCAGCATAATCTTTTTCTAAATCCTCTAATGTAAAATATTCTTCACTAGCTAAACTAACAGCATCACCCCTAACTTCATTTAAAGAAATTCTACTAGATTTAGGAAGTCTATAAGTTTGTGAACCACTAGGCCCAGTTACTAATACTTCAATACCATATTCTTGATACGAAGGTTCAATAATTTTATCAAAAGAAAGTTGCCTTAAATTTCCATTAACTAAAACTTCTTTTGTATGAAAACCAGAACTAGAGGCCAAATAACTATTATCACAATAATTCTTTAATTCATAATTTTTCAAAGAAAAAGGATATAATTGTTTGAACTTTACACATAAATCAGAAGTATCTAAATTTTTTCCAGCCCTAACTGAAGTTTTTATTGCTTGAAAAAGTGCCTTTTCACCATAAGTTTCTAAATCATTTTCACTAGATTTTGCATCACCATAAGAATCAGCAACTAAGTTAAAATCTTGCATTGCTTTTTCATATTCTTTTTCTCCACTTAAAGTATACTCAGGATTATAAGCACTATTTTTTGCAAATCCCTTAATTTTAATTATTTTTCCTCTATATAGTTCATCATGCTCAAAACCATTTTTTTGAAATGGAATTACTTTAAAATCCTCTCCTTCAAAAAGATAATAACCTGCTTCAACAACTTGAGATGTTGCAGCTCCTAAACCTTGTATTGCTTTATCTAAAAAATCATCTCCAGTATTAGCTTCTGCCTTTCTATATTTAACATAATTAGTAACAGAATCTAATTGAGCTGAATCTAATTTAGTTTTCAAATCAGGAGAAGATATTAAAACAACAAACATGTCTTGAATATCCTTTGACTGAGATACACTTCCAACATATCCTAAATAAATATGTTTAATATTACTTAAATCACTTTTATCTTCAAATAAATAATCACCTATTTCATATTCATGGGTTTCTTTTTTAGAAACATCATTAGAATCTGAAATCTCTAATTCAACTCTCGGGGAAATACTTAATGTAAATATATCTCTTTTTCCATCATCTTCCAAACAACTAATTTCAACAGACTGATAAAGTCCTCTTTTTGCAATTTTTAAAACTTCACATTTATTTTCCAAGAAATCTTGATTTTGACCAATTTCAACAATTTCTGAATTAACTGTTATTCTTGCTCTTGTATCTGGATCTTCTAGTGAATTTAATCTTAAACTTAAAGAAGCTCTACAAGGATCAAAACCAGGTAAGAAAATTTCATTGCTTTTCTCTCCTACTTTAAGAACATGACTTGTAAAACCTAATTGAGAATAATCTTTAATTCCTGAAAAACTTCCTGTATTAACTTGAGAACCAGAATAAATTGAAACTCTTGCTTTATCCCCTTCAACATAATCTGCTCTTAAAAATCCCCTTCCATTCCAAAAACCATATCCTAAGAAAGAATCTTTCCATTCAGCTTCTGACATAACAGGCAAATAATATTCTGCTCTTCCAACACCAAAAGTTTTATCAATATCATATCTTATTCTAGCTGTTAAATTACCCTCAACATAATCAGGCATTGCAGATTCATTTGGATTTCTTTTAAGAATTACAACAACATATCCTAAATTTTCTAAAACAGGATTTTCAATAGTTCCATCTGGAAATAATCCTAAAGCAGCTTGAGAAGGATGATAAGCAAATCCTTTCACACCACCAGTATGCTTTCCAGAAATAGTCATTGTTTTAATTGCTTCAACATCAATTAAAGGATTTATTTTAGTTCCAGCAATTTGACAAAAAACAGGAACATCATTTTCCTCTAATAAATCACTTCTAACAACAGCTGGCTCACATCCAAAAGGAGCAATCTGTAAAATAAAATCACTACCCTGTTCACACATTGATTTGTCAAATCTTAAACTATTTTGCATAAAACTTCCTGTTCCAGCAATGTCATTATATTTATATCCCATCCAAGAAGAACTATAAGCACTAACCACTCCAATTATTAAAAACAAAATTAAAAACAATAAAACAAAATTAAAAATATTTTTTCCTTTATTTATCATATAAAACTAACCTCCACATCTTTTTCATCAAATAAAATATAATTTTCTTGTAATTGAGTTAAGGAATCTGGTCTAGGCAAACTCTCAACTTTAATTTCAATAAAATTTGAAAGAGATAGTTGATTGTCTGTAATGAATACTTTTCCTCTACCTCCAGCAGTTAAGGCATTTGTAACAGCTTGTTCTGAAATTTCAACTTCATAACATTGTTCTTTTGTTAATCCAAACATTCCCCCTAAAGTTCTAGGAACCTCAACACACTGTTCTGTATTAAAATCAGGTAATGTTAAAGAAGAATCAGTATAAACATAAACATGGACTTCATATTCTTCTTCACTCAACTTAATATTTGATTGACTTGGATAAGATACAGCAATTGATTTTTCATCTGTAATAAAATTAATCAAAGCTTCTCCAGTATATCTTTTACCATCTACATATAATCTTATTGGTTTTTCATATTCTTTATCCAAAAAAATACTTACTTGTCCTTGATTAATACTCGAATACATAACTCTTCCTTGTTCATATCCTTCTGAATTAGCGATTACAAAACCATTTACACATTGAGGGAAATATTCTACTATTGAACCAGCATATGTTTCTCCAATACTACAAGTTTGATATAAACAATTATAAGAAATGTTTGCATCAATTATATGTCCATAACTATTAAAAACCTCAACTCTTGTAGGAACACTCATATCTTCACAAATTTCAACTTCAGGACCAGCAGAAGCACTTCCTTTTAAAGCTTCTCTTGGCTGATTTCCTTTAATAACAACTCCAATAGGAAATTGAAATACCTCCCCAGTATCATCAGAAGTTATCTGAACTAAAACAGGATAATTCATATTATAAACAAAATGATAAGTAACATAACAAAATCCTAAAATTCCCATTCCTGCTTGATTTCCAATTGGATTAGCAACCATAACATTTCCTTCTGTTGGATTAACTTCAAAACTCCTAGTCCAATTTTGAGAATTAATAAATCTAACACCATTATCAGTGCCAACATCAATTGAAAAATAATCATTATCATTCCCATTTTTTAAAGCCATTGTATTAACTTCAATTGCTTCTTGTAAATCTGAAAATACATTATCAGCAATCCAAACCATTGGACTACAAGTAAATTCAACTCCATCAACAGGAGCATATAAATTAAGAATATCAAGTCCATATTTTTCTAAGAAAAATTCTTCTTGCTCATATCCATAAACTTTCAAAGCATCTTTATATAAAATCCCTAAATCAGAATTAATTGAAATCTTATGTACCTCAACCACAATCCTATCATCTTCGTAATAAGCAACAAAATCCATATCTAAATCAAGAATAATTTCATGGTCTTTTATTTTTACATCTACTTTTGGGTCTTGTTCTAAAAATAAAGTATATCCTTGATCATAATAACTCTGAAATTCACAAGAATTAAATTTACTTAGTACAAAATTCTCTAGTTCCAATTCCATATTTTCTATATTCGGAACTTGAGATTTTTGAATTCCTCCTCCAGAAACATAATACCAATAAGGAATTTCTGCTCCAACAAAATTTAATTGAGATGAAAAAGGATAAGCAAGAGTTCCTGCTTGATAATCTGGTAATTCAATATACCCTCCTTGCGTTTGTAAAGCAGAACTTCCTAAAGAAAGATCTTCTTCAAGACAATTAATAAAATTATTATAAATAGGCTGAAATTCCCTGGAGACAGTTGGACTAGAGGGTTGCCTAAATAAAAAAAACCATAAAACAATTGCTACAATAAGTATTGCTAATATAATAAATATTGTTAATTGCCCTCTTTTGCCTCTAATCATTTTTACCCTCTGCTTTTTCTTTTATTAGTTCAATAAGTTCAGTATTTATGTCTTTTTTAATAGATTTTTTGAACTTTTCCCAAAGCCTTTCATCTTCTATAAGAAGTAAATATTTTTTCATTCTCTCCTCTTTCCTAAAATAATTAAGAGAATTTAAGTATATAAAGTTTTCTTATTAAATAACTTACTTAGTAATTTATTAACTTAGTAAGTATAAATAATTTATAAATAATTTAAAAAATTAATATTTTCTTTTTAAAAATTTAAATCCTGCAAAAAACAATAATCCACCTGAAATAATAATTATCCAATTTTCAATATTTAATATAAAATCAGGCATTGTAATAAATTTAAATCCTGAATTAACCAAATATAAAGCTAAAATCAAATAAATAAAAAAAAATATATGATTACCTCCTCTTCTTTTATCATGCCTATTTATCATAAATAACACAAATAAAGAACATATTTAAATATTTCTTGGATTTTATTTTTCAGGGATTCCAGAAAGTTCAAAAGAAACTCAAGGTTTTTTTTATTTTTGAGATCCTGTAGTCCAATGGTTAAGACGCATCCTTGACATGGATGAGATTGCAGTTCAATTCTGCGCAGGATCATAAATTATTTTTTACTATTTCTACCCCCAATAACCTGCCCCCAATTATCTAAAACAACTTGAAAATCCAAACCTTTTTTATCTATTCCACTTAAATCAATTAAATTTTCAAATAAATCTAAAGGCATTAATCTTTCTTCAAGATAATAATTTTTCAAAGTAGAATAATTAATACTAATTCCTCTATTAATTAACTCCACAAGAGAGGGACAATTTGTTTTTTGTAAAACTAATTTAAAAAACTTTCTTTGATTCCCTTTTTCTTTAAATTTTATTCTCATTTTATTGAAATTAAACAGTATAACTGCGGGACCAAACTATAAAAAACTTTATAAAGCAAACATTCACACTATTGACTATGAAACTTCCAAAAAAAACAAAAAGATACTGTCCTTATTGTAAAAAAAAGACAGAACAAAAAATAAAATTAGTAGGAACTGGATTTTCGAGAGGAGTAATGACTCGGGGAGGGGGAAGAGTAAGAGCAAACCTTCGTGGACTTGGAATAGGCATTGGAAATAAAGGAAAATGGGGTTCTAAACCAGCACAAACAAAGCATAAAAGAAAATCAAAAACAACTAAAAAAACAAATATCATGTATATATGTAGCGAATGCGGGAAATCAAAATACCAAAAATCAGGTAAAAGAGCAGGTAAACAATTACAAGAATAAAATGAAAACAAATAATAAAATAAATTTCAATGGTTTAAGGAAAATCCAAAAAAACCAGGGGTTGTTTTAAATGGCAATTGCAAAAAAGAAAAAAAAGTTTTTTGATGTAGAAATACCACTTATAAAAAAAGAAACTCAGTTACTAGCAATGGATATTTCTGAATTACAAGAAAAAGAAATAAAATATGATTTAACAAGAATATTAAAAGGAAAAAGTATTTTAATGAACTTTAAGGTTCATGTCAAAGATGATAAAGCAATTTCTATTCCAAAAGAAATCAAAGTAATGCCATATTATTTAAGAAGAATGGTTAGGAAAGGAACTGATTATGTTGAAGATTCGTTTACAATTCCTTGTAAAAATACTGAAATATTAATTAAGCCATTTATAATTACTAGAAGAAAAGTTTCTCGTGCAGTGAAAAATGAATTAAGAAAAGAAGCTAAGAAAGAATTAACAAAATACTGCAAAACAAAAACATCTGAAATTATTTTTGAAGAAATACTACGTAATAAATTACAAAAATCTTTAAGTATTAAATTAAAGAAAATTTATCCTCTATCCTTATGTGAAATAAGAATTCTTAAAGTAATCAAAGAAATTAAAGAAGAAAAATCTGAAACAAAAGAAGATTCTAAAGAAAAAGAAAAATCTGAAGATAAAAAAGAAGAATAACAAATCTTTTAAACTAAATAATTCTCAAAACTTTAATAACATTTAGCTACGCCTGTGTAGCTCAGTGATAGAGCAACTGACTTGTAATCAGTAGGTCGGGGGTTTGAATCCCTCCACAGGCTTTTCAATTCTTATCAATAATTATTTTAATTAAATTAACAACAGAAATACAAAAAATAACTAAAGGAATCCATCCAATTAAAACAGATATTGGAATTCCATAAATAGCAATACTCTGAAAAGGAGCATTAATATAAGTCCATTCACCCGCAAAATAATTTAAAAATTCATGAAAAACCATCAAAAATAAAGTAGATAAAAGAATTGAAAATATAACTTTTTTATTTCCATTTAAAATTTTTGAAATAATTGTTTTTCCTTGAAAATAACTAGAAAAACCATCACAAATAAACCAAATTCCAATAAAAGCAAAAACAAGAAAATAATTTGAATAAAAATTATTAAAAAACAAATAATTAATAAAAGGAATAAAAATCATTAACCCTCCAATTAATATTAAAATATGTTCAAATTTTTTATGGTTTTTTCTTTTTACTCTTCCATTAAATTCTTTTGATAAAATAAAATAAAAAAATCTATAAGTTTCATAAACAACAAAACAAAAAAATAAAGTCATTAAAAAAATCATAACCATCCATTCTAAAATACCATAATTTGTCCATTCCCACATTCCCACAATTTTAACACCATAAAGATAATCAACTAAAAAAGCCCCACAAGCATTAAAAATTAATAATAAGAAAATAAAATATTCATTTCCTTTTTTAAAAAGAAAATTTATTATAGATTTTTTTGTTAATTTAAAATTAACATAATCTAAGATAAACCAAGACCCTAATAAAAAGAAAACATAAAAGTAAGAATTATTTGAAAAAAAAGCTATAACTAAACTAAAAATAAATATAAAAAATCCTATCACACCTATAATTTTATGAAAATATTTTTTCATAAATAAAATATGAAAATTCGGTATTTAAAATATTCCAAAATTATTTCAACTTAACTGCTGTTCCATAAGCCAACATTTCTGCAGCTCCTTGCATAATCATTGAAGTCATAAATCTAAAACCCACAATTGCATCTGCTCCCATGTCAACTGCTTGATTAACCATTCTATTAAAAGCTTCTTCACGAGACTGAGTAGTCATATCAGTATAAGTTTTAACCTCTCCTCCAATCAAATTCTTAAAACCTGCACCAATATCTCTTCCAACATTTCTAGCACGAACCGTATTTCCTTTAACAACACCTAAAATTTCTTTAATTTCTTTTCCAGGAATTTTATCAGTTGTTAAAACAATTACTTGTTTTTTCATTTTTTATTTCCTCCTTTCAAAGATTTAATTAAATCCTTTCTTTGTTCAATATCATCTTCTTTTTTCCATAATAAAAGAACAATTCCAATTATTAACATTGGAATTCCATAAATTAAAATCAATGGAATTTCCTTATTAAAAGAAAATAAAGAAATACTAATTAAAACCAAACCTCCAATAATTAAAATTATTCCAACGATTATTGAGCTTAAAGGATGTTTTGCCATATTCAATTTAAATATATTTACTTAATAAATCTTACTTTTCAATAACTTCCACTTTTTTACCATCAATTAAAATTTTCACAACTTCCTTAGGTAGGTTAGCAATTTGTCCTTTTTCAAAAGGCCCCATCATCTCTCCATTTAAACCAACAAACTCTCCAACATCTCCTAAAAATAAAACCATTTCATTTTTTGATTCTATTTCTCCTTCACCAGAGCTTAATAAACCACTTAATTTTTTATCAGAACCTTCTGCACATTTCATCAAATCCTCAAATAATTCTTTTTCAATACTCAACATATTTTCAAAATCTTGTTTTGAAATTCCTGTTTCAGATGCAATTAAAACCAAGTTTAATATTTTTTTTCTACGCCTTATAACTAATTCTTTAAAAAGAGTTATTGCATTCTCTAAT
The DNA here is from genome assembly GCA_964447315.1 of Candidatus Woesearchaeota archaeon. Lineage (GTDB taxonomy): Archaea > Nanobdellota > Nanobdellia > Pacearchaeales > GW2011-AR1 > MWBV01. Next base: position 54,272 of record CAYURQ010000003.1, on the reverse strand, counting down.
TGTTTCTTAATTTTAAGAACATTATCTGAAAATTCACCTTCTCTTGAAACTATTTCTTTTTTTTCTTTAAGATATTTAGAAACTTCTGAAACAAAATTTTTTTGAATTGGCTGCAATTGCTCTGAATAACGTTCCTTACGAGCTGCTTCATAAATTTCATTATAAGATATCATTTTATTTTTTTCAAGTAATCTGGAATTTTAAAATGAGCATATTCAGGAAAAAGATTAATTCCAAATTTTAATCTAATCAAAGCCTCTCCTTCTAATTTACAATCCTCCAAAGCATTATGAAATTCACCTTCTTTAACAACTTTATTTCCAAAAATCTTTACTCTGTTATCCTGGATTCCGCAAAATTCCAAAGTCTTTCCTAACTTCATTAAGCTTTTTCCTTTATCATCTAAATAATATTTCCCATGAATATCTTTATATTTATCCTGAGAAATAGTATGTAAATCAAATCCTCTTTGTCCATGAATATTTAAAAACATATCATGAATATTGTATTTTATTGCCTTAGATTGTATCATTGTAATATCCCATCCAACATTCTGTCCAAAAAATATTTTTTCAGGTTGTTTTTCAACCCAAAATAAATAATTCTCTAATAATTGTTTTTGAGATTGTTTACTGGAATCATTTAGTTCTTGAATTGTTTTTCCATTAACCTTTAAAGCCCCTTCTGTAACAATATCACTTAAATCAATTCTACAATTCTGCAAAAAATAATGCATAGGATAATCTAAATTTATTGCACCAAGTTCATAAATTCCATAATCACTTGTTAATCCTGTTGTTTCAATATCCAAAATTATCATAATAATCCAGGGAAAACCTTGTTTTTAATCATTATTATAATTTAAAGAATAGTTACAAAATCTATTCACAACCAATAATAGTTTTCTTATTTAAATGAAAAAATACTTGAAAAATCTTGAGTAAGTTTCTTTCTCAAGTTCACTAAAAATATATAATAACACAAAATTTCCAGAAGTAAAATTCTTTTAATTTATTTCCTTATAAGTTAATTTATTAACAATTTCATATCCACAAGCATTACAACCATTATATCTTTTTAATTAAATCTCACAAATCAATAACACCATCTTTAGTAAGGGCAGCAAATCTAATTCCAACAGGCAATCCAAGTAAAGCAGAAATTAAAGACATATGTTCTTTTCCATCACCAGATGCAATACTTAATGCAACTTCTGTTCCCTTAATTTTTCCTTGCAATTTTTTACTGAATTCATCTTTAAGATCCTTAATTTTTTTGTCTAAATCTACTTTAACAAATTCAAATTCCTTATGGTGGCTAAAAGATTTTGCAAAATCACTTCCTAAAATAATTATTTTATCCCACTCACCATGAGCCATAAGACCAGATACTTGTGCCCAAGTTCCTTTTCCAGATGAAAGTAATGCTATAAGTTCCATTATAACTCAAAAATTCTTATTTCTTTTTAAAAATATATGTAATAAACAATAATCAAAACCTTTATAAAGCAAAATCATCTCAAAAAAATAAGTCGTTTGAACCATATCGCCATAAGATATAATCTATGCTTATGACGCATAATTTGGGAGGCTTAAAATAAATACATTTTAATGAAAAGAAAATGGAATTTCAAGAACAATTAAAACAAGTTTTACAAGAATTACGTAAAGAAAAACAAAGAAAATTCAACCAAACAGTAGACTTAATTGTAAATCTACAAAAATTAGATTTAAAAAGAACAACCATAAATATTGTTGCAAATTTACCTCACAAAGTAAAAGATAAAAAAATTGCAGGATTTCTAGAAGTAGAAAACTCTAATCTAGACACTATCACGCCAAATGATTTCAAAAAATACAATGATAAAAAACAATTAAAAAACATTGTGAAAAAATATGATTTTTTTATTGCGCAAGCAAGCATAATGCCAAAAGTTGCATCAACGTTTGGACGTGTATTAGGCCCTGCAGGAAAAATGCCAAGCCCACAATTAGGAATAATTATGAATGCTGATGATAAAACAATCAATGAACTAAAACAAAAAATAAACAATAGTATTAAAATAAAAGTAAAAGAAGCTAGCATTAAGCTTCCAATTGGAAAACAAAGTATGCTAGATAAAGATATTATTGAAAATATAACTTCTATTTATAATTCTTTAATAAAAGAATTTCCTCGTGATAAAGAAAATATCAAAAACATTGAATTAAAATTTACAATGACTAAACCAATTAAAATTAATATAAGATAAAATGGCAAAACAAAAAGCACAAGTTTCAGAAGTAAAAAAACAAACAGTAAAAGAATTAACAGATTTAGTGAAAAATAAAAAAACAATATTAATTGCTTCAATTAAAAATATTCCAGGGGGACAATTTCAAGAAATTGTTAAAAAACTTAGAGGCAAAGCCATTGTTAAAGTTCCAAAAAAAAGTTTAATTATTCGTGCTCTTGATTCAACAGATAAAGAACTAAAAGAACAGGTTGAAAAATTAAAAACAAAAATAGATGATGCTTTTGCAATTTTATTTTCTGATTTAGGTTCTTTTGAGTTAGCAGGAGTTTTACTTAAAAATCAAAGTCCAGCAAAGGCAAAAGCAGGACAAGAAGCTTTAAGTGATATTGAAATACCCGACGGACCAACTGAATTAGTTCCAGGACCAGCAATTTCAGAATTAGGATCATTAGGAATTCAAATTCAAATTGAAAAAGGTAAAATTACAATTAAAGAACCAAAAGTTGTTGCAGAAAAAGGTAAAAAAATTTCTCAAGGAGCAGCAGATATAATGGCAAAATTAAACATTAAACCATTTAAGATTGGTTTTATTCCCTTATGCTCATTTGATACAAAAGAAAATTTATTTTATGAAGAATTAAAAATAGATAAAGAACAAGCAATTTCAAATATAAAATATGCTGCTGGAAAAGCGTTACCATTTGCAGTTTCTATTGGATACACAACTAAAGACACTGTTAAAGTCATGATAAGTAAAGCAAATGCACATGCCAATAAAATAAATAGAATCTTAACAGGAGAGCCAGATCCTGAACCTGTTTCAACTGAAAGTGAAAATACTAAAGATCAAGAAAAACCAAAACAAGAAACTAAATCAAAGGAGGAAAAAGCAGCAGATGCTGGTGCAGGTCTCGCTAGCTTATTTTAATCAAAATGTCAGAAATAAAAAGATATGAATTACCAGGATTTGAATTTTTAGAAATCAAAGGTGTTGTATTAAGTAATTGTCAAGGAAAATATGAAAGACTCAAAAATTTTCAAACAACTACAATTCCTTTAAATGGAAAAGAAAAATCTATTTCTTTATATGGAAAGCACCAAATAGAAGCTAAAGAAAATATGAAAAAATATTTAAAAGAACAATTAGAATCAGAAAAATTAAAATACCTAAAACAAGCTACAAATATGGAAATTGGAAAAAAATCAAGAGATTTAATAATTAAAGCAAGGGATTTATCAAAAGTAAATCTTGCTTTAGAAAAAGGAGGACTAGAGAAAATGGCAGAAAATTATCATGCTCTCATGAATAAAAATGAGGGAGGAAACAAATAAAATGGAAAACATATACGCAGCGCTTTTACTGCATAAAGCAGGAAAAGAAATTAATGAAGCAAGTGTGAAAAGTGTTGTTGCAGCTGCTGGTATCAAAGCTGATGATACAAAAATCAAGTCTTTGATGGCTAGTTTAGATGGCGTAGATATAGATAAAGAACTAGAAAACGCTACAATGGTTGCTGCTGCTCCTAGTGGAAGCGCACCGAATACAGGTGCTGCTGAAGAAAAGAAAGCAGAAGAAAAACCAAAAGAAGAAAAGAAAGAAGCTGCAGCTGAAGGATTGTCTGCTCTATTCGGATAAATTTAATTATTATTGAATATCTAAATATCAGGCAATCCAAAACTTTTCTAGTTCAAACTAAATTCTAGTTTAACAAGAAAAAAAGTTTTCTTTAAACACCACAATTTTTTTAAATAATTTTATCTAATAAAAATAAATGAAAATTAATGGATTTAGAAAAAAAAATGAATTTAAAAAAATAAATCTAAAAAATCCAAGAAATTTTAAAAAAATTAATTTAAATGATAAAATATACTATTCTCCAAAAAATAATTCTAGAATAAATGCCTTGGTTATAGAAAGAGGAAACATAACAGCTAGTACAGTTTACAGAGATAAAAATCCCCAAGGAAAAGAAATGATAAATATAGATGTTTGCTTTATAGATTGTAATGAAAAAACAAAGAAAAAAGTAATAAAAACAATGCTTTATCAAGAAACATACCAAAACCATATTTCAACAAAAGGACATTATAAATATTTAGATAAAATACTAACAAAAGCAGGAATGTAAACAGTAAACCAAAAAAATCCTAGGATGTTAGCAGGAATATTCTAATTAACCCTAAATATCCAATAAATAATAAAAACCCTTATCTTGTTTAATAATTATATAAAAACTAACGATGAAATCCAATTTTTTTCATAAATTCTTGTCCAATTATTCTTCCTAAACTTCCTTTCCTGCAATCTTTTTCAGAAAATCTTTGTTCTTTCAAAGGAATTTCTTCTGCTTGATAAAGCATTGTTGGAACAGGGTCAGCAGAATGATTCTTAAATTTACAGGGACTTGAATGATCTGCGGTTATAGCAACTTTTATTTTATTTGGAGGTGCAAAACTTCTCAAATATTTAAACAAAGTAATATCCAAATACTCTATCATTAATTTTTTTTCAAAAGGTTTATTATCATGTCCTGGCAAATCTGTTTCTTTTATATGAATATAAGCATAATCTGCTTTTTTCTTATTCTTTTTTAAAAATTTAATTGAATATTTAATTGCTTTTTTCAATCCTTTCCATAAATTTTCATAAGCGTCTAGTGTTTTAAGTTTTGGATATTCAAAACTTGTATTTTTCATTTCACAAGTTTTTGCAAATCCTTTTTCTAAAGGAGTATAAGTCATTGATACCCATTTCCTATATTTTTTGAGTTTTGGAGGTTCAATACCAGCCCCTCTAAACATAAGATAATTTGCAGGCATTAATCCTCTTTTAATACGTTCTTGATTAACAGGATGGTTTTTTAAAACTTCATGAGCTTTTTCAATAAACTCATTAACAATGTTCACAGTATAAATTGTATTTTCATCATCATCTAAACCCTTACACTTAACTATTTTTTCAATTTCTTCTGATTTTCCTTGAGAGTAAGTTGCATCATTTCCAATAAAATTATCAGAAAACCCCCCTCTAAAAACTAAAACTGCTCTATGTTGAAGAGTAGGAACAAACTCAAATTTAACAGGCACATTAATTTTATTTATTGCCCTTGCTAAATTATGAGCTTCTGCTGTAGTAAGAGTTCTTCCAACTCTTCTATCAAGAATATTTTCTTTTTCTAAACTATCAATACTTGCAAAATTAGCTCTTAAAGCCAAATCCCCCCTTGTAAGTTTCAAATCAGTTCCTCTAGCTTCTAGCTGACCTCTAGTGCTATTAATTAATTTATTTCCAAAAATTGAAACAAGAGCTTCATCTGATTCAGGAATAAAACCAGGTTTAACAGCATACATATATCCAAGTTCACTACGAGCAGCAAAAAAATCAAGATTAGGGGTATTCGCAGCTTCCAAAGGAGTTTTATCTCCTAATTGTTTATTAGGCAAGTCACCCATACCATCTATAATAACTAATACTCCTTTCATATTTTCCTCCCAGTATATAAAAATTCAAAGAATACCCTATTTATAAAAATTTAGATAAACTAAAAGTAGTAACACAAAAAATACCTTTAAACAACAACCAAAACCTTATTAACTAATTCTTAACTAAAAATATTAGCAATAATCCTAATTTAAGGAAAGTTGACTGTCAAGAAACCCGGAAACTTCCGGTAGGTGTCTTAAAAATGTTTGGAAAACTAAAAAACAAGTTAAAAGATTGGACAAAAAACCTTTCTAAAAAAGCAGAAGAAATTCAAGAATTAGAAGAAACTCAAGAAGTAGTTTTAAAACCAAAAGAACAAGAAAAGATTAAAGAAAAAAAATCTAAAGCAGATAAAAAAGCAGAGAAAGAAAAAAAGAAAAAAGATGCTAAAGAGAAAAAGTTATCTAAGAAAAAAGAAAAACAAGAAAGAAAATCAAAGAAAGAAGAAATAAAAGATATTAAAATTCCTAAAAAATTCAATGTTGGAACTCAAAAAGTTGAACCAGACCTAGAAAAAGTTCCTGAAATAATTAAAAAAATTCACAAAGAAATTGAATCTTTGCCTGAAAAACAAGATAAAAAAACAGTTATAGAAGTTCTAGAAAATATACAAGAGAAAGAACAACAAGAGAAAGAACAACAAGAGAAAGAACAACAAGAAAAAAAACCTTTTTTTCAAAAACTAGGGGTAAAAATTTCTAAAGTAAAAATATCTGAACAAGATTTTGATGTTTATGCAGAAGAATTAGAAATGCTCTTAATTGAAAATAATGTTGCATTAGAAGTTGCTGAAAAAATGATTAAACAATTACGTGAAGAGATTGTTGGAAAAGAAATGTTAAAAAAAGAAATCCAAGGACAAATTCAAGAATCTTTCAAAGACATAATTAGAAATATTTTAATCAAACCTTTTGATTTAATTGAAAAAATAAAAAATTTTAAAAAAGACCCTGAAAACAAAGATGAACCCTATGTAATTTTATTTTGTGGAGTAAATGGAACAGGAAAAACAACAAGTATTGCAAAACTAGCCAAAAGTTTTAAAGATAATAATTTAAAACCAGTTCTTGCAGCAGCAGACACCTTTCGTGCAGCTTCTATAGAACAAATAAAAAAACACGCTTCTAAATTAGATTTAAATGTAATTGCTCATGAGTATGGTTCTGATCCTGCAGCAGTAGGTTTTGATGCAATAAAATACGCTAAAAAAAATAAATTAGATGTTGTTTTAATTGACACAGCAGGAAGAATGCACACTGAAAAAAACCTTATGGCTGAAATTGAAAAAGTTGCAAGAGTAACAAAACCCAACACAAAGATATTCGTAGGAGAAAGCATTACTGGAAATGATATTCTAGAACAAGTAAGAAGTTTTGATTGGGCAGTACAAATAGATGGAATAATTTTAAGTAAAGCAGATATTGATGAAAAAGGTGGAACAGCTCTTAGTGTTGGTTATGTAACTAAAAAACCAATACTATATTTAGGAACAGGGCAAGAATATGATAAAATTCAACCTTTTGATAAAGAAAAATTTCTAGATAAATTAGGCTTAAATGATGAAGATTAATTAACTCTAAAAAATATCAATAAAAAATTATATGATAAACATTATTAAAATATCAAGGTAATTTAAAAACAGAAAAGATTATGCTAATAATTCAGTAAATACCTCAAAAGATTATGAAAAATTTTCAAAAAAAGCAATAAACCCAAAAACTTAATAACCCCAAATATGCTTCTAGAATTAATTAAATTCCAAGGAACTTAGTTTAATCTCTTAAAAGAAGATTGAACTTCAAAGAAACCTTGGTTTCCTTAAAAATGTTAGAAAAACTAGGAAATGTATTAAAAAAAGCCACAGATAAGATAGCTAATGCTATATTTCTTGATAAAAACTTAGTAGATCAAATAATCCGTGATTTACAAAGAGCTTTAATTGAAGCAGACGTGAATATAATTCTAATTAAACAATTAACAGACAAAATAAGAAAAGCTGCATTAGATGAAAGAATAAAGGGAATTGAGAAAAAACAACACATGATTAAATTACTTCATGATGAGCTTATTGCAATTCTTGGAGAGTACAAAAAATTAGAACTAGACTCAAAAAAACAAGAAAGAATAATGCTTTTAGGCCTTTATGGAGTTGGTAAAACAACAACAATTGCTAAACTAGCAAATTGGTTTGGAAAAAGAGGTAAAAAAGTTGCGATAGTTGGTTTAGATGTTCATAGACCAGCTGCAAAAGAACAACTAGAACAATTAGGTAAAAAAAATAACCTTAATGTTTTTGTTGATCATGAAAGCAATGATGCTCTTGCAACATATAAAAAATTCAAAAAAGATTTAAAAAAATTTGAATTAGTTTTAATTGATACAGCAGGACGTCATACATTAGATAAAGAATTGATCTCTGAAATAAAAGCTCTAAATTCAGAGATTAATCCAACAAACACAATTCTTACAATGCCTGCAGATATTGGTCAAGCAGCTAAAAAACAAGCTCAAGAATTCAAAAATGCATTAAATATTTCAGGAGTTATCATAACAAGAATGGATTCAACTGCAAAAGCAGGAGGGGCATTAACAGCATGTTCTGAAGTTAATGCAGGTGTATATTATATTACAACAGGTGAAAAAATAAATGATATTGAAGAATTCAATCCTGAAAGTTTTTTATCAAGATTACTTGGAATGGGAGATTTACAAACGCTTGTTGAAAAAATACGTTCAGTAACAAATGAAGACAAGCAAGATGAAATTCAAAAAAGACTTGAACAAGGAAAATTAACACTTGATGATGTTATAGAACAAGTAAAATCAATGAACAAAATGGGAGGCCTAGACAAAATAAAAGGATTAATTCCAGGAATGAGCAAAGCAAAAATACCAGAAAACATGTTAGGAACTCAAGAATCCAAGATTAAAAAATGGGAACATATAATCAAATCAATGACAAATTCAGAAAAAAATAATCCAGAAATATTTGAAAAACAAACCCAAAGAATAGGCAGAGTTGCAAAAGGAGCAGGAGTTAATAATTCAGATGTTAGAAGCTTATTAAAACAGTATAAAATGTTACAAGAAATGACTTCTGGAGGATTTGAAGATATGGACATGAGCAAGGGTTTATCTCAAAAACAAATGCAAAAAATGATGAAAAAATTTGGTGGTAAAAAAATTAGGAGAATGTAAAAATGAATAAAAAAGAAAAATCAAGAAAAAGAAAATATAGATTACTTGCAATAATATTTGGAATTTGTTTTATAATGTCTGCAATACTTTCATTGATGACTCCTGAACAAGCTTGCGGAGGAATTGAAACTTCTTGTTATGTTGTACAAGAATCAGGATATAAAGAAACTCTTGGAGTAAACAATAGTTATTTTGGATTAATAGCATTTTCAATTCTAGGAATTCTTGCAATCTATCAAATAAATGAACCAAAGAAAAGAGTGAAAAAACTACTCTCATATGGAATAATAGCAGGAGCATTATTTGCAAGTTATTTTTTCTATTTGCAATTTTTTGTAATAAATGCAATTTGTAGATATTGTATGGTTGTTGATACAGGAAGCATATTAGCACTAGGAATAATGTTTTTATGGAAAGAATAAAATAAATTAAAAGAGAGAAAATGGAACAAAAACTAATTTCACAAGGAGCAGAAGCAAAAATAATTCTAAATAAATCTTTAAACTTAATTACAAAAAAAAGAACTTCTAAATCCTATAGAATTCCTGAATTAGATTATGCAATCAGAAAACGTAGAACAAAAGCAGAAACAAAACTTCTTGAAAAAGCTTCTAAAATAATTAATGTTCCTATTCCAAAAATGCCTCATAAAAAAAACTCAAGAGACTTTGACAAAATAAATCTCTCTTATATTAAAGGAAAAATACTTTCAGAACATTTAAATGAATTTAGTTTAGAAAAACAAAAAGAAGTTTGTAGAAAAATAGGAAAATCAATAGCACTATTACATAAAAATGATATAATCCATGGAGACCTCACCACATCAAATATGATTTTAAGTCATGAAAAAGTCTTTTTCATTGATTTTGGTTTAGGATATATTTCAAGAAAAGTTGAAGATAAAGCAGTGGATTTACATTTACTTAAACAAGCTCTTCAAGCAAAACACTTCAAAAACCATAAAATTCTAGAACAAGAAGTATTAAAGCAGTATGAAAGAACTCTTACATATTCTCAAGCAAAAAAAATCTTTCAAAGAATTCGTGAAATAGAAAAGCGTGGCAGGTATAGGCATTAATTCTCAAAACTCATATAAAAATTAATTTCTTTGTTTATATACCAATCATCTGAATATTTTTTCTCTTCCCTCATAAGAAGAATAGCCCCACCCGGATTCGAACCGGGGCCACGGCCTCCAAAGGGCCGTATCCTTGACCACTAGACTATGGGGCTGTAATCAATAAAAATTAGAATTTTAATCAATTTATAAGCTTTTTTGCTAGTGTCATTTTCACTTAGAAACAATCCTGTTTTACTTTAAAATTAAACACCCCTTCATCATTGAAAAATACTCGGAATTTATTATAAACAAAACAATTCAGTATTTATTTATGGTAAAGGCAAAACTCTACTGTCAAACCTTTCCAAGACAATTTGGAAAGTATAGGGTTTCTGTGTTTGACCTGAGAGGAGAGGAAATAACAGGAGTTCTTGTAGCACCTGAAAAACAAATAGAGGTGAATGTCATTGAAGACCATGGCGAAAAAGCTCTAGTATTACTTCCTTTTGGGATGAGTAAAGAAATCGCATGGATTAAATCCAATAATCTTGATTAATTTTTTTTAATAAATGGGGAAAATCCCCTTTTATTTAATTTTTTATTTAAATTCAGAATATTTTTCTTGCATTATTGCCCATTTTGCAGCTTTATCTAAATTTCTTGTATAACTCAAAAAAACAGGAATAGACAAAGCAGCCAACCCCTTATGGATTTTGTTTATCTTATTACCAGATTTATCAAATTTAAAACTAGAAAAAGCCAAAGTAGCAAGTAAAGTTCCAGAAACAGCAGCTCCTGTAATCCCAGTCCACTTCATTAATTTAGAAAACTTGTACTTTTCTTTATTTGAATAATTTTGTCCATCACATATTTTTCCTTTTTCTGCATCATAGTACATTCCTTGTCCTGCTGTAAAAACCGGATCCTCTAAAACCCTTTCAGACCGATAATAAGGCAAGAGCAAATCCATCAAAATCATATCATTAATAAAAAATTCTAGTTTAAATTATTTGTTGTAATGAAGAGTTAATCCTAATAATAAAAATTATCTTAACTAAAAGAAATTTTCCCTTGAAAGTTTTATTATCTCTTACTTGAAATATACATCAAAAAATAATAATATTAATTCTGTTATTCAAACAAACTTTCATAAAAAATAATTCTATTAACTTCTTGTTTTCCTGGATTTATCCAACCAGTAAATTTTCTTAATCCTTTATCAGGTATTTTTTCACCAACAAGTGTAGCTGCTAATCTCACATATTCATCACTTGCTTTTGATTTAGGATTATATTTTGTGCTTGGTTGAAACTCTGATAAAGATTTTAAAACACTTATATCATGAGGAATAACAGCCAAAACAGGCAAATCCAAAGTTTCCTCAATATCATCTAAAGAAACTTCAAAATTCTTTTTATGAACTTTATTTAAAATCAAACCAGAGATATTTGCTCCACGTATTCTAGCTAATTTAACCGCTTTCATAGTAGTTCCAAGAGTAGGTAAATCAGGAGTTGTAACAACAATTAATTCATCAGAAGCCAACATTACAGCCAAAGTTTCATCATCTAATCTTGGACTTGAATCAATTAAAATAACATCATAACTTCTTTTCAAATGATTTATACGTTTTTTTAGCATAAGTGGTTGAACTTTTGCCTCATCAAAAATATCAGCAGGTAAAACATCAAAATCCTCTAAAGAATAAACAGCATCACTTGGATTAGATTTTCTACGTAAAATACTATGAAGAGTTTTATCAGGATCAAACAAATCCAAGTGCATACCTAAATTAGGAGCAGACAAATTACCGTCGATTAAAAGAACTTTTTTTCCTAAATTAGAAAAAGCGTATCCTAATGCACATACAATAGATGTCTTCCCAACACCCCCTTTTAAAGATATCACCCCAATTGTCTTTGCCATATCTAATAGAAAATTTCAGGGTTTAAATACTTTTCACCCAGATTTCAATTGTAACAACAAGCTTTAAAAACCAATCTTACAATCTATTAAAATGCCAAAAAAATCAGAAGAAAAAACAGAAGAAAAAACAGAAGAAACAGTGGAAACTCAAAAAAAATCAGAAAATCCAAAAAAAGAAAAAAAGCAAAAAAAATTATCTGAAAAAGAATATGAAAAAGAAATTTTAGGCTTAGCAAAGCAAGGATTAACATCTGAAAAAATAGGAGAATATCTAAGAAAACAAGGCATACACCCAAAAGAATATGATAAAAAAATATCAAAAATTTTAAAAGAGAATAATGTTTATGAAGATGCAGAGTTAAAAAACATCCAAGAAAAACTTGATAAAATTGAGATTCATCTTAAGAAAAACAAACAAGATAAAAGGGCAATTCGTGAGAAAAGTCGTGTTTTCTCACAAAGAAGAAAAATAAAAAAGTATTTAAAAATGCCTTTAAAATAATCTTAAGAATTATTAATTAAAATTTAAAGTTTTAAAAGAGGGTAAATGGAAATTATAAATAAGTTTCAAGAACAGGAAATAAAACCTTTTGTTAAAAAATTTTTAAAGGATTCTGAAAACAAAGAAATTTATATTGTAAGTCATTTTGATACAGACGGCATATCTTCAGCAGCAATTATGACAAAGGCTCTTCAAAGATTAGATAAAACCTTTACATTAAAAATAAAAAAATCACTAGAACCAGAATTTATAGAAAAACTTCCAAAAGATAAAATAATTCTATTTCTAGATTTAGCATCTGGTTCCTTGCATCACATTCAAGAAGCAAGATTAAAACAAGTTTTTATTATTGACCACCATGAACTTTCTAAAAAAGAAATTCCTGAAAACATAACCATTATAAATCCAGAAATAACAAATAAACAACAAATAAGTGCATCTGGATTAGTTTATTTAGTATGCAAAGAAATTAATGAAAAAAATAAGGATTTAGCAAAATTAGCTGTATTAGGAATGGTAGGAGATTGTCTTGAAAGAGAAATTGAACATTTAAACAATGGAATATTAGAAGACAGTGAAATAAATAGGAAACGTGGATTACTTATTTTTCCCTCAACACGTCCTTTAAACAGAACTTTAGAATATTGCTCTAACCCATATATTCCTGGAGTTACAGGAGAGATTAAAGGAGTTTTAGAATTATTAAGAGAAATTGGATTAACACCAAATTCAGGACGTTATAAAAGCCTCCTTGAGTTAAATCATGATGAAATGGAAAAACTAACAACAGCAATATTATTAAGAAATCCGAAAGTAAATAACTCTAATATAATTGGGGATGTTTTTTTAATTAAATTATTTAACAAACAAGAAGATGCCAGAGAAATAAGTGCAAAGATAAATGCATGTTCAAGATCTGGAAAACCAGAAACAGCTTTACAATTATGTTTAGAAATTCCTTTAGCAAAGAAAAAATCAGAACAAATACATGTAAAATATAAACAAACACTAATTGAAAGCTTAAAATTTGCAGAATCCTCAGAAAAGATTAAAGGAAAAAATTTCATAATAATTAATGCACAATCATATATTAAAGATACAATGATTGGAACAGTTGCAAGTATTTTATCAAACTCTTCTGTTTATGAAGAAGGAACAACAATAATAACAATGGCTGACTATGAAGATAAAATAAAAGTATCTGCAAGAATCGTTGGAAAACAAGGAAGAAACCTTCGAGAAACATTAAAAGAAGTAACAGATGAAATTGGAGGAGAAGTAGGGGGGCATGAATTTGCAGCAGGATGCATAATAAAAAAGCAAAAAGAAAAACAATTTATTGAATTATTAAAAAAAGTTCTTGAAGTAGAAACAATAAAAATATAACAATAACCTTTAAAATACCTTTATTTCTAAGTATTTCATGGAATACGAACAAGGAGATACATTATTATGTACTGTAGACAGAATTATTGGAACAACAGTATTCGTAATAATGCCGAATGGAAAAGAAGGAACAATTGTATTAAGTGAAATTGCTCCAGGTAGAATACGTAATTTACGTGATCACGTAGTTCCTAAAAAAACTATTGTATGTAAAGTTCTTAGAACAAGTAATGAAAATGTTCATTTATCTCTTAGAAGAGTTACCCTAAAAGAAAAAAAAGAAGTCTTAGAAAGAGAAAAGCAAGAAAAAAGTTATCAATCAATATTAAAAACAATTTTAAAAGAAAATGCAGAGGATGTTATAAAAAAAATAATCAAAGAAAATTCTGTTTATGAATTCCTACAAAAAGCAAAAACTCCCGAAGGGCTAAAAGAATTAGAGATATTGACATCAAAAGATTCAGCAAAAAAAATAATTGAAATTGTTTCTCAGCAAAAACAAAAAACATTTACAATAAAAAAACAAATAAAAGCTTCATGTGAAGAATCAAATGGGCTTGAATTAATTAAAGAACTTTTTTTAAAAATCCCAAAAGAATATGATGTTAAATATCTGTCAGCAGGAAAATATTCAATAAAAAAAGAAACTCAAGATTTAAAAAAAACAGATAAAGAGATAAAAGAAATCATAGAAAAATTAGAAAAATTTTCAAAACAAAAAAATATAGATTTATCAATAAAATGAAATTAAGATTTTTCATAAAAAATAATGAAAAGATTTATACCTTAAAAGAAAATGAAAATACAAAACCAGCACATTATAAATTCTTAAAAGTACGTGATGCTCCAAAATCAAACAATAAAATAATTAGTAAAAAATAAAAAACAAAGTAATTTTATTTATTTTTATTGAAAAATTCCTTAACTTTAATTGAAAAATCATTTATATTTTTATTAATCTGATTTCTTGTTTCATTAGATTTATCTTTTTTTTCTTTATAATTTATAATTTTCTTATATTCGTCAATAGAAAAAATTTCTTCACCTTCAAAAGTAGGTAAAATATATATCTTCCTTATATCTAAAACCTTAATTTCTTTTAATTCAATTGAATAAAGATATTGCCCATTTTGAATATAAGAAACATTTCTAGAATAAACTTCTTTTAAAAAGATATTATTTTCAAAAGAGAATTCAACTCTAGTAACTTTTCTTCCTTCAGGAGAAATTTTTAAAATAAACTCAACCCCTTCTTGAGTTGATTTAATATTATTTAAATCAACAAAAATTTCCTCGCTTCTCAAATTTATTCTTTCTATTCCTTGATCTTTAAATGAATCATAGAAAAAAATAAAAATAACAACTACAATAATTAAAATAAACAAAAATATACTCCAAAATACAGTACTACTTGAACCTCTTTTTTCAAAAACCATTAAAACAATAAAATATCTTAAATATATAAAATTAATTAAAAAAATTAAAATAACTTACTCTGTTTTTCAAAAGCAATATTCTCTAAAATAGCTTGCCCATACTCTCCATCAAAACCAGGTTTTACTTTAATTTCACCTAATCTATTTTTTATAATTAAATCAACTAATCCTTTTTCCAATTGTTTATTTAAAAAATCTTGTTCTCTAACATATAAAAGAACATTAAATTCATTTTGAAAATCTTCAATAATCTTCCAATAAATATTCCATATTTTTTTAGAATTCATTCCAACACTATAATATAAACTAAGTATTTCATGCAAAGGCAAAATACGATAAAACATTTTACTCTGAAAATCATTATTATCAGCTAAACTTTCAACCCTATTTTCAACTCCAATAATTAATTTTCCCTTGCATTTAGGACAAATACCATTAAGTTGCTTTGTTTTTTCAGGGCTACAAGAAAAATTACATTTTGAATGCCCATCCCAATGATATTTACCATAAGCAGGTTCTGTTTCAATTGTTCCAATAAAATCATTCTCACGAATTTGATTTATTAAATCAATATAAGATTCTATTTTCTTAAAAATAGTGCACTCTCTACCTAATCTCCAAGGCCAAAACGAGTGACTATCAGAAAAACTAACAATAGATTTATTTTTTAGTTCATTTATTTTTAAATTCATTGGAGGGTCACTTGAAATTCCTGTTTCAATTGCATAAATATTCTTAACTTGTTCTCCAAATGCTTCTTTCAATGAATCAAAACCACTCATGCTTCCAAAAACACCAAAGTAAGGAGTCCAAATATGAGCAGGAATTATTTCAATATCCTCATTAAGATTTTTTAAATCCTTAACAAATTCAATACAAGACATTCCAAATATTGGTCTTCCATCATAATCTCTTCTAAATCCTTTATTATCAATATAATTATTAATTTCTTCAGCAACCTGAATATTAGGAACTAAAACAACTAAATGAACTTTTCTTCCTTTTCCATTTTGAGTATATATTAATGATATTTCTCCTGTAATAATAAAATTAAAATCTTTATATTGGTAAATTCCTTTTCCATTATCAACAAGCTTTTCTTTTATTTCTTTTATCCAAATAGGATGTGTAAAATCTCCTGTTCCAAGTAAATCAAGACCTTTTATTTTTCCCCATTTAGCTAAATTATCTAAAGTAATTTCTTTTGAACATGCTCTTGAGAATCTAGAATGCAAATGCAAGTCTGCAAAAAACCAGTTTTCTTTTTCATTAATTTCCATATAATTTAAAATAAAAAATATTTTAGTTAAATATCTTTTGATTACTAAATATATTTTTTTTGATTATTTTTTTGATTATTCTTTTTAACAGATTTTTGAGGAGGTTTATACAAAGGCAAATTTTTGGTATTTTTGGATTTTTTAACTTGCTGAGGTATTTTTGTTTTAGGAACTGGTTGAGATTGAGCAGTTTTTACAGGTTTAGAACTCTTTAAAGTACCTGAAAGAGCATCTGATTGAGATTTTGGCTTAGATTTAGTATCTGGATGAGATTTAATAATAGATGCAATACTTCCTGATTCTTCTTTTAAATCTTCAGAACTTGCAGAATCATCAATTTTATTGTCAATATTATTATTTTCTGAAAAAGAATCAGTAGAGTCTTTTATTTTTTCATTATCAACAGAATCAGATTTTTTTAAATCATTTATTTCCTCTGATTTATTGCTATTTTCTTGAATATCCTCTAAATCTTGAGAAGTATCATACTCTTGAGAAGAAGATTCAACCTCTGAATTTTTTTGCTTAATAGGTTTTATTTTAATCTTATTTTTATTTTTAAAAATATAATAAATAAATACAAATAAAAAAATAGCAAGTAAACCAGCTCCTAAAAAAATAAAAAACCTAGTTTTATTTATTTTTGAAAAAAGTCCTAATTTATCATCTGAATTAGTATTATTTAATCCTGTTTGATTTTCAGAAGAATCAATACTTTCATTTTCAGAATCTAAATTCTGAATAAAAGTAGGAGATATCTCTTCTCTAATATTTTTAACAGTTAAATTAGCAGTATTATTATTTATAATTGAATTTAAAATAACATAAATATCATAAAAACCATCATCCAAGATATCTATTTTAATTGAATCTCCAATACCTAATAATTTTTCAATAGGAGTGCTTGCAATTTCTATTTTTGCATGGGTTTCATTTAATTCTAAAACTCCAATAGAATGTTCTTCAGAACCAATAGGTGCTTTTATTCTTCTTTTAGCAGCAAGATTTTGAGTATATCCATCTAAAAATTCTGTTTGATTTATTTCATAAGTATAAATCCAAGAAACATTGCTATCTGTATCTGTATCAGGAAGAATAATATCTAATGGAGCTCCAACAGCTGCAACAGTATAATCAAAATTTTTATTATTTTGATTTCCCAGCAAATCACTAACAGTGCAAGTTCTTGTAAAAGTCCCAAGTTCAGAAGTATCTGGATTTAAAGAAAACTCAAAACTAGATTCATTAACTCCAACTCCAACATCAACAGCACTACAATTACATACAACATTTTCATTTAAATAAACACTAGAAGGACTACATGTAAAAGTAATTGAAGGGCCAGTTGAATCAATATAAACAAAATTACTCTCATCTGAAACTATATTTCCAGCACTATCATTTACTGAGATAATTACACTTTGGTTTCCTTCACTAGATTCAGATAAAGAAATGCTACTAGAATTACACCATCCAAAAGAAGGAACTATTATAGTTTCAGAACCCCCAACACTAACTAAACATAAACTATTTGAAATTCCAGAATTTTCATCTGAAATATATAAACTTAAAGAAAGAGTATTTGAATTTAAAACATAAATATTATGAGAAGAATTAACAATCAATAAAGAAGGAATAATAGAATCAATATTTATTGAAACATTTCCAGAAGAATTTGCCCTACTTTCACTTCCAGAAGTTCCATTCAATGCTTCAACAATAAAAGTATATTTTGCATCAGAAGGACCATTAACTTGATATCCTGTTTCACTGGTATTAGGAGCAACCATTAAAAAAGATTCATCTTGAAAAATATAAATCCTATACTCTGTTTCACTATCTCCATCACCAGAACTCCAATTAACACTAAAGTAACCTTCATCATAATCTGCACTTGAAATTCCTTCTAAAACCAAATTTATTGGAGCACTCGGTGCTGCAAAAATAAAAAAACTATTTAACAATATTAAAAATAAAAATACAAAAATAATCTCCTTCTTTTTTTTCATTTTATATAAAAAACAATAAACAAAACTTTTTAAAGTCTATTGTAAAATAAAAAACATGGAAATGGAAAAAACATTAGTTTTAATAAAACCAGAGGGAGTTCAAAGACATTTAGTTGGAAAAATAATTACAAGATTTGAAGATGCTGGATTAAAAATAATTGCAATGAAACAAGTTTGGGTAGACAAAGAATTTGCAAAAAAACATTATACACAAGATATTGCAGAACGTAGAGGTGAAAAAGTAAGAGAAATGCTTTTAAATTATATAACAGAAGGACCAGTAATTGCAATGGTTCTTCAAGGAATTAATGCAATTGAAAATACAAGAAAAATTGTTGGAGGAACAGAACCAAAATCTTCACCCCCAGGAACAATTCGGGGAGATTTTGCCCATGTAAGTTTTGCGCATGCAGATAAAAATAACCTTCCAGTAAAAAATTTGATTCATGCTTCTGGAAATAAAGAAGATTCAGAAAATGAAGTGAAACTATGGTTCTCTAAAAAAGAAATGCATAATTACAAAACAGTCCAAGATTTTTTACTATAATTTTAATTAAGAATATTGAACATTTTCTTCTGCTGGAACATCTCCTAAATCAATAAACCATTCAAGATTTATTTTATCTTCAGAAGGAAACTCAAAAAATTCTCCTTTAATATTTTTAATATCTGATTTATTGAATTTATAATATCCTTTTTCTGGAATTTCAAATATTTTTTCTGGTAAAAAAATTCCTTTTAAAAAATATTCTTCTCTGAAAGTATAATTATTAAAGTGTTCAAAACCAAACTCAATCCTCATTCTTTTACTAGGATTTTTTGGAGTATAATAAAAATATACTTCTTTTGATTTTTCCATTTTAAGCTTTATCAACAATGCCAAAATCTGTTACAAAATAAACAGCTTCATTATCAGGCAAGTTAGGACTATCAATTAATTTTGCAACTCTACTTCCCTGCTTTCCACGTCTCAAATACATTCTATAAGTGCTAGCATGTCCAACGATATTTCCTCCAATAGCAGTTGTAGGATCTCCAAACAATTGTGCTGGATTAGCCATAACTTGGTTTGTTACATAAACTGCAAGGTTGTAAGTTTCTGCTAATTTCATTAAATCATGCATATACCTATTAAGTTTTTGTTGACGGTCTGCAAGTTGCCCTCTACCAGAAAATTCTGCTCTAAAGTGTGCTGTTAATGAATCAATAATAACTAATTTAATTGGTTCACCATTTTTTATCATTTCCTGTACTTTTTCTAAAAGTAACATTTGATGGTCAGAATTAAAAGCTCTAGCAACAAAAATATTCTTAAGAACTTTTTCAGAATTTGCTCCTTTTGCTTCTGCAATTTGTCTTATTCTTGCAGGCCTAAATGTTCCTTCTGTATCAATAAAAACACATTTTCCATTTGCTCCTCCTTTTTCCAAAGGCAATTGAACATTAACAGCAAGTGTAGAGCCAACCTGAGTTTTACCAGAACCATAGGCCCCAAAGGCCTCAGTAATAGCTCTGGATTCTATTCCTCTTCCACCCAGAAGGTCATTTAAATTTTGACTTCCAGAAGTTATATAAAAAACATTTTCTCTTTTTTTAGCAAATTCAGTCCCATCTTGAAATCCCAAATCAAGCATTTCACGAGCTGCTTGAATTGCCTTACGTGCAACAGCAGCACTAACTCCCGCAGCATCTGAAATAATTGCAGGACTTGAAACAGCCAAGGACATCAAATCTAAAATTCCTGCATTTTCTAATTTAGTAGCAACAGCAGGACCTATTCCTGGCAAATCCATTAATTCTGGTTCTTTTTCTTCTTTTGCCTCTTTTTTACTTGATTTCTTTTCTTCTTTATCCTCAACCATTAAAAACCAAAACCAACCCTATTTATAAGCATTTATGAATTTTAAAATAATAATTAAATTTTTTATGCAAGTGTATAATTACCAGAAATCATTTTATTAGAAATAACAATACCTTTTTTATCTTTAATATCACATTCAACAATTCTTCTTTGAATATTAGAACCCCTCATCTTAAGAATTTCAAATGCTCTCTTCCTAGGACCATTTCTATAAAATAAATTATAAATAACAATAATTCCATCTGATAAAAAACTAACAGCATCTCCCTGGCTTGCAGCAGCAGTTCCAGTATGTCCAGGAGTAACAGTTTCTCTAATTAAAAAACTAGTTATATTATGCCCTTCTAAATACCTAAACAATTGTTCCATATAAATTCTAAATCTATTTTCCTCTCCAGAAAAAGCAGAGCCAATACTTGTCAATGAATCAATTAAAACAATATCTGGACTAAACCCAGGAGGAATAAGTACAGGTTGAACATCAATAAGTAATTCTTTTTTAGCTTCAGAAAGCAAAGCCTCAACACTTCTTGAAATATCCAAAGCATTAAATCGTTTAATATGTAAAATTCCTTTT
The DNA here is from genome assembly GCA_964447315.1 of Candidatus Woesearchaeota archaeon. Classification (GTDB taxonomy): domain Archaea; phylum Nanobdellota; class Nanobdellia; order Pacearchaeales; family GW2011-AR1; genus MWBV01. Next base: position 33,317 of record CAYURQ010000003.1, on the reverse strand, counting down.
TTTTCATATTTCTCAGAGTCAATTCCAAAAGTCTTTAAGTGAGCCCTTAATCTATGTTCTGGTTCTTCAAAACTCATAAACAAAACCTTTTTTCCTTTTTCACACATTTGTTTCAAAACATTTAAGCAAAAAATAGTTTTGCCACTTCCAGGACTTCCTTCTACTAATATTGAATTACCAGCTGGAACTCCTTGGGGGCATAATTTATCAAAACCAGGGACGTTCAACTTAATATATTCTATTTCTTTTTCAAATTTCTTGGAATTATCTTTATGAGATGTGCTTCCTTGTTTAACAGAAATTTTCTTTTTTTTAATTAAAGACTTTTTCTTTGATTTATTTTTCATTTTTTTGAAAACCTTTTCAAAAGGTTTATTTTTCACCAGTTTTTTATTAACTTAAATAGTAACATTAGTTTTTATGTTTTTTCTTTTTTGTTTTAGCTCTTTTTTTTATTTTAGATTTATTTTTTTGTTTTCTATTAATTAATTTTCTCTTGCTATTTTTTCTCTTTTTTTCTAATATAAGTTTTTTTCTCTTTTCTTTTATTTTTTTTCTAAATTTTCTTCTCTCTGCCCTTTTTCTTTTTCTATTTAATTTTTTATGGTATTTTTTATTTTTAATTAGCAACTCATCACTATAATTCTTATTTTTTCTTTTATTTCTAAGAATAGCTTCTCTAATATTTAATTCTTCACTTTCAATATCTCTTATTAAATCAGAAAATTTACTAACTCTAATTTCATAAATCTCCTTTGAAATATCTCCTTTTTCAAAATATTTATTTTGAGCTTCTTTGATTAAATTCATTAAAACTTCTTTTCTTAATTTAAGTCTTTTACTTTTAACATTTAAAGAAATTTTAATTAATAATTTTCTAAATATTAAAAATAAAATAAATAAAATAAGCACAACAAAAATTATTATTTTATAATTATTAAAGATAAAATTTTTAATTCCTCTTGTAGTTGATTGATAAAAAACCTTTACAGCAGTTTCACTTGTTTTAGCTTCAATAATTAAATCATATGCTTCATCAACTAAATCCTCTATTTCCTCATATCTTTCATTATTAAACTCTTGATAAATTTCATCAAATTTTAATCCAATTTCAGTTCTATCAGAAATATCATCATAAAATTCAGAATAAAAATCCTCTAAACCTCCAATTAAATCCTTACTTAAAAAAGCAAGTCTTTCAATTTCCTTTAAATTCTCACAATTTCTAATAATAAAATCAAAATTCGCACCAGTATCTCTATTAATAAGAACCATTTGAGAATCATATGAATCTCTAATTGTTTCATACAAATCAATAACCCTTAAAGTTGGTATTTCAGAATTGTTCATTTCATAAATAATTTTTTGAGACTCATTTAAACATTCGTTAGCCATTATTTGCTCAGTCCAATTAACATTAGCAGCAGAAGAGAATACCCCAAACAATAATATTAAATATACAAAAGTAAAAAAATTAAATTTATTTTTTATCATTTTTAACCTCTTTTTTTTGCATTTCTTTTTTAAATTATTTAATTTGTTTTTTTTTTTGTTTTAGTCTTTTTTTATATTCTTGTTTTGCTTTTTTTTTTAATTTTCTTATATCTCTTTTTTCTAGTTTTTTCTTTTTATTAAAAGAATTTTTAGGTTTATTTTCTTTTTGTGTTATAATATCTTTTTCGCTTTTTATTTTTTCTTTATTTATTTTATCTTGTTTATTTCCTTGAATAAATAAAGCACTAAAAAATCCTTTTCCTCTAAGTGCTTTACGAGCCTCAAAAAATACAAGGCCCTCTTCAACTTCAGTTAATCTAGTAGAGTAGCTTTTTAACATACCTTCATAAATTCTAGTCTCAAGTTTCCCCTTAAGCATATAATCCTCTTGAATATCTTTAATTAACTCAATAAGTCTCTTTCTTTCTAAATTCAATGCTTTTTTTGTTCCTCTAATATTAAATAAATTTGCAAGCCTAGATTCATAATTAACTCTTCTCTGAACAGCCTTGCTTAACTTATTTTCATATTGTGCTACTGCTTCTCCGTATTGTCCCATTGAAAGTTTATTTTCCTCAAAACATTGTTTTTGAACAACTTTCATTAAATCTAAAAGCAATATTTCTTCTGAATTTAAATTTCTAATTTTATTTTTATAAATAACATATTTAGAAGAAATAAAAATAGCCAAGAAAATTGTAAAAAATATCCAAACAAACATCAATGAATTAAATGGATGATTTTTAACATATCTTAAAATATTAAACTTTCCTTTGGTTTCTAATGCATATGTTAATTGAGCTTCTTTTACTTTTTGATAAGCCATATGATAATCTCCTCTTTGAAATGCCTTCTTAGCAACTAAAAAAGTTTTCTTTGCTTCAATAACTTCAATACCTTTATATTCTGAATTAGAAATGCTTAATCCAAGTTCTTCAATTAATTTATTTGAATTTTCAGCAACTTCATATAATTCATTTAATTGCTGATAATTTTCTTCAACGCCTCCAAAATCCAAAATATTTAAACTGGAATTCATTTCATTGAGATATTCCTGCACATCTTTAGTTGAAAAATTACTTTGTTTCATTTTTTCAATTATTTTAATACTTTCATTAATCAAAGACTCTGCTTCCCCTCTTGGAATTTCAATTAAATATAATTGCATTGTTTTCTTTTCAGTAAAGCTCCTCTTTTTTCCATTATCATTAACAACTCCGCTTATAGTAAAAATAATATCATAAGTTCCTTGAGTTAAATATTTTTTACTTGATAAAATAACTTTTATTTCTCTTTCAGATTTAGGATCAATCCTTGATATTTTTGAAGGATTTATTTTAATTTCTGTTCTATCAATATTGCTTGCTTCAATAATTATATCTTCTTTAGGAACAGTAAATTTATTTTCAATAATTAAAGGAAATTCTTGTTTTTCTCCAATAACAAGTTCAAATCTCTCTTCTGAAATTTCTCTAATACCAGTATTTCCTACTCCAGAACTTCCGCCACCACCTCCTCCACTTACTTCAACAACAACCTCACTTGTTTCAATAGGACAATCAGGATCCTGAGAATTCCCACATTCTTCAACACAAAAACCATCACTTACTGAGTAACATAAAAAATTAATACTTACACTATCACTAATAACACTGTTTCCAGAAGCATCTTTTATTGTTCCTGAAGTATTATTAACTCCAGTAGAATACAATGTAAATGTTTTAGAACCAGGAGTCATGCTCGCTAAATCACTAAAAGAAATTACATTAATATTATTTCTAACAACATTATCACTTATATTTTCATATTCCAAAGTAGAAGCATTTCCTGAAAAACCACTAGGCAAACTCCAATAAGAACTTACATTATATGCAGTATTTGTTGCATTTGGAATTACACTACCCATCAAATTTCTTAAATATCCATCTAAAATAAAAGTGTCAGATATTAAATAAACACTACTAGGATAGGTTGTAATTTCATTATATAAATAAGGACCATCCCTAAGAGTTATTAATGTAGAGGTAGTATTAATTGTATTATTGTTTGATATTCCTCCTATCTCTGTTGTTGTTATAATTAAATTATCTTGAGCTATTTCAGAACCATAACTAAAATTAACTAAAATACTTTCTGTTTGCCCTGCTCCAACTCCTAAAAAAGTTTGATCTTTAAAGTAATAATTATTAAAATAAACTTTTCCTTCAACTAAATTATATGTAGTCCTAAAGTTTAAACTACAACTACTTGTTGCATATTCACTATCTCCAGTATTATTAATAATTAAAACTCCAACTTTTTTATTTTCATTATAACCTGCTAAAGCATCAAAACTGGAATTAACAGTCCAAGAACAATCCCAATAAACAGAAACATTATATTCTGAAGAATAATTTTCAACCCCATATGAATCATTTGCAAATATTCTATAATTATAAATTCCTTCTTGAGTTGGAGTAAAGTTCATCCATAAAAGCTGAGATTTTTCTGTTCCAGAATAATTTACCATAGTAATATTTGAATAACTCTCTCCCCATTTTTTCCATTGAAGAATAACAATACTAATATCAGAATCAGAATCAGTAACATTAGTTGTAATATTAATTGTAATATTTGGATCAACTTCTATACTTAAATTAGGAAATTGATTTACAAACTTAAAAACAGGGGGGTTATTACCATAAATAACTCTAAGAGAGGTTGAGTTTTGATTACCCCCCTTGTCTTTAAAGAACATTCTATACCAATAACTTTGGCCTATTCCAAGATAAATATTTTCAAATAAGACCTCCCAAAGATTTGTTGAATTATCAACTCTAGTAGCATTAATTGAAATGTTTGTGTATTGGATGGTATTTCTTGCATAATCATCTGTTATATTCAAACTATAATTTGTTCCATTCCAATCAAAAGTAACATTGTTTAAATGTTCTTCACTAACACTTACATTTATGACAAAATCTCCAGTATAAGTTGCATTTCCTGGACTAGGGTCAACAATTTCATATTCAGGCAAAGTATCATCAACATCAAATCCCCTATAATACCTTACAAAGTTTCCTGCTCTATCAACAACTCCTACAGAATAATTATGATAACCCGCATCCACATTAGAATATGTTCTTTCAAAAAACTGAGAGCTTGTTGCATTGTATAAATCCTGGATTTCTTGTAATGTTAAACTTCTGTTAAAAATCATAACTTCATCTACTGAACCATTCCAATTAAAATTACCATAACCAATTCTCAAAGGCTCTCCAGGACTTGAAATTTCTCCATAAGAAGAAATATCTAAACTATCTGCTAAAACCCCATCAACATAACCATACATTAAATCAGAATTTCTATCAACCACCATTGTTAAAAAATGATATCCAGATGAAAGAGTATTAGAAGAAAAATAACCACCATTATTTCCATCACTTATTCCAAAAGCAAACCTATTTGCAGTAGAACTATATCTTCCAAATCCAAAACCAGCTCCATAATCACTTGAACCATAAATTGCCCTAGAATTTCCCTTTTCAACAATATTCATCCAAGTATTTCCTCCACCAGGATCTTTATCCCAAGCCCAAGCAGTAACAGTAAAGCTAGTTTCATTTCCTAAATCAAAGTCACTTATCTCACTAATATTAAGATAGTCATCATCTCCATCAAACTCTAAACCATATCCTCTTTTACCTTTAGTTAGATTATTCAATCCAACTCCATTTTGAAATTCTGCCATTCCAAATAATTCAGAACTTGAATTATCAAAAATTCCTGTTTCATTATAATAATCAAAACTCCAATAACCAAGCAAAGAATTATTATCTTCAAACCATATTGAAAATCCTTGTTCATCTAAAATACTCACATTAAATTGTAAATTTCCATCTGTTCCCCCTCCTTCTTCAGGAGTTGGTTCAACAAAAATTAAAACAGGATTAGTTCTATCAACAGTCAAATTTCTCGAAAGAATTTCCATATTTCCTCCTCTATCATTTGCATATACTGAATAATTGTAAGTTCCTTCTTCAAGATTTGATTTTTGCTGTTCAAAATAAATATCTGTTGCATTATATAAATTATTAACTTCTTCATTAGTTAAACTTCTATTAAAAATCATAACTTCATCTATACTTCCATTGAAAAAATAACTAATAGAATTATAAGATCCAATATAAATAATTCTATTTCCATTATAATAATCACAATTATAACTTTGAGAACTATCATTTACCCCATTAATATAATAAGTTAAAATATTTGTTGAATTATCACAGACAGCTCAAACATGGGCCCAGATATCTTTTGAAATATTTACATTTGAATATTTATATCCGCTACCATCATAAGATTGTACTCGATAATCCCCACTATTAATCTGCAAAAAATATCCTCCAAAAATAGCTTCATTCTGGCCTGAAACCCCATAATGTTTTACCCAAGCAAAGGCAGACCAACCCTCTGCAAAAGTAGAAATATTAATTCTAGAAAATCTAAGATAACTATCCTTTCCATCAAATTTAAGGGCACCCCCCCTAATTCCCCCAGTAATATTGTCCTTTGTTAAGTTCCCTGCAAAAGTAGCAAACCTTCCATAACTTGAATTATCAAAAACTCCTGTTGAATTATAATAATCCATACTCCAATAACCAACTAAAGTATTATTCCAATCAAACCAAACACTTGTATCAGTATTATTAGCTAAACTTGCATTTATTACAGGGGTTGAATCTCTAGAATATAAATCATCATCAGGAGTTGGCCAAACCCAAGATAATCCTGGAGAAACTAAATCAAGTAAAAAGCTTCTTGCTAATTTTTTTAAATTTCCTCTTACATCAATAGAAAAAATAGAAAAACTATAATTATTTCCCTCGCTCAAAGTAGGTGTTTGATAATTAAAGTAGGGATTTGAATTATTATACAAATAAGCAATTTCATCATAACTTAAACTTCTATTGAAGATTAAAACCTCATCTATTTTTCCTTTTGAATATGTTTCATAAGAACTCGTTCTTTTAAATGCACCAATAGACATAGCTAAACTAGAAATTTCAGGAAGATTAGAAACATTTGAATCTCCTTGAGCACTATTGATTAAATTAACATAACCTAAAGTATTGGTTTCATTCCAAGTTAAAACAACATGATGCCAAGAATCCTCAGTTAAAATACTAGCAACATTTTCAGAACTAGAACCCACCCAAAAATAAAAATTATTACTTGTAATACCCATTTTTATTTGAGTAGAACCACCAAGTCTAGAACCCATTAAAGTATTTAAATCTCCAAGATTCTCTTGATAAACCCACATAGAAATTGTTCCTTGAGTCATATTTCCCGGAATAATTGGAGTTTGAATATAATCTCCAACACCATCAAATTCAAATGCACTTCCACTTCTTCCTCCTGTTAAATTATCTAAACCCAAATTACCTCCAAAACCAGCAAAATTATCATAACTTGAATTATCAAAAACTCCTGTTGAATTATAATAATCAAAACTATAATATCCAATCAAACTTTTATTCCAATCAATGAAAACAGAAGTATTTGTAGGGTTTGTAATGCTCACATTAATTAAAGCACTTTCATTATTAAAATAAACATTATCAATAGGGGTTGGTTTTTCAAAACCAATCTCAGAAGTTGTTGAATTAATTGTTAAATTTCTAGAAAGAATTTCCATATTACCTCCTAAATCAGTTGCATAAATATCATAATTATAAGTTCCTTCAATTAAATCATTTTTTGAAAAAGAAAGATAACTTTCAGTTCCATTATAAAGAGCTTGGACATCTTCTAAAGTTAAACTCCTATTAAAAATAATTGCTTCATCAATTGAACCATTCCAAGGAGAAGAAGAAACATAATAATTTCCAATAGAATAAAAACGAATTGATAATGAATAATCACAATCAAAGTTATGATGTTCTGAATCATTAACTCCATTAATATAATAATTTAAAATATTAGTTTCATTATCACAAGTTGCCCCAACATGAATCCAAGTTCCTTCTGACAAAGTTCCTGATGAATATTTATAACCCATTCCATCATAAATTCTTAAAGCACCATCAGAAGTTCTAACAGAAAGCATATTTCCTCCAAATATACTAGCTAAAAGACCACCATTATCATAATATTTCACCCATGCAAAAGTACTCCATCCTTCTGGATAAGTGTGAAAATTTACTCTACTAGTCCAAAGATAAGAAGGGGCATCTCCATAAAAATCCAAAGCATTTCCTCTAACACCCACACTTAAATTATCTATTCCTAAATTTCCATTAAAAGTAGCAAAATTACTATTACTAGAGTTATCATAAATACCATTTTCATTAGCATAATCAAAACTCCAATATCCAACCAAATCATTTTCCCAATCAATCCAAAGACTAGAATTAGTTGAATTTGTTAAAGTAACATTTATTGTATGGTTTAATTCAGAAGTTTGTAGTTGATTTCCTGGAGTAGGGTAAAGAAATTGAATTCCTGGAACAACTGAATCAAAAACAAAACTCCTTGAAATTTTTTCTAAGTTTCCTGCAATATCAATTGCATAAACATTCAAAGAATTATTTCCTTCTTCTAATTCAGAATATGCTTCTTGAAAATAATTATCAGTTGAATTATATAAATAAAGAATTTCATCATTATTTAAAGTTCTATTAAATATCATTACTTCATCAATTGTTCCATTGAAATTATAAGAGCCTGATGCAGCACCAATTCTATTTAAAGTAACATCATCTGAAATATCTCCATCCCCCATAGATAAAGCAACTCCATCTTGATAAATTTGAACATTATAATTATCAAGAACAATAATATAATGGTGCATATCATTATCTACATTATCTAAAACTGCGTACGCGTTATCTCCACTTGAATCTGATTCAATATACAGTCTATTAACTGAATTAAAGTAAACAAAACTATACATAGAAGTTCCTGAATTTCCAAGAACAACTCTATTATCACTCCAGTCAGATTTTTTAGCCCAAAAAGAAATTGTTGAATTTCCAGTAATAACTACTTCTTCATTTAAACCAACATAACCAAAAGAAGCATCAAAATCCAAACCTCTTCCTCTAGCTCCTGCTGTTAAATTATCCAAACTTAAATTTTCATTAAATTCTCCAAAATTATCATAACTTGAATTATCAAAAACCCCTGTTTCGTTGTAATAATCAAAACTCCAATACCCAAGTAAATCATTATTTAAATCAACAAAAACAGAATGATTTTGATTAAAACTTCCAATACTAACATTTATTGAAGCTGCTCGATTAGGATGATTTCCTAAATCCACAGGAGTTGGCCAAACAAAATCAGTTCCAACACCAGTTAAGTCAACCCAAAAACTCCTTGAAGTTTTTTCTAATTCTCCATTTAAACTCATTGCATAAACACTGTAATTGTAAAAAGTTTCTTGAAGATTTGATTGAGTATTATTATAGTAAGAAGCTGTATGATTATATAAATCCCTAATTTCTTCTGTACTCAAACTTCTATTAAAAACCATAACTTCATCAATTGAACCATTAAAAAAATACTCTGAAGCAATCCTACATCCAATATAAGAATTCCCTGTAGAATCTGACCTATAAAAAGAAGTAGTAGTTATTATGTCTTGAACTCCATCAATAAACAAAGAAGAATTTCTAGTAGAATTTACAGATATAACAACATGGTGCCAAGCTCCATCATTTACTGTAGATGTAGCTCCCTCTTTATAAGATCCTGCATTAACATAATTCCACCCTATTTTTCCTTGCCTTATACCTACACTATCTATAACTCCTTCCCCATTATCATTTCCATTAGTAATAATTACTTGATCTCCTAATGAAGAAGACTCTGTTTTAATCCAAAAACTAAAAGTATAGTTTTCAGTATTAACCAATTCTGAATTCTTAATTAAAAAATAATCACTCTCCCCATCAAAATCCAAACTATTTCCTCTTATACCAGAACTTATATTGTTAATACTTAAATTCCCTTTAAACTCTCCAAACATTCCATAACTCGAATTATCAAAAACACCAGTATCATTATAATAATCAAATGGCAAATAAACCATTAAACTATTGTTCCAATCAAGCCAGACAGAATTAGGAACAGTATTATTAATACTTACATTTATTGTAACAGAATCTTTTAAAGAATATCCATTATCTGGAACACTTGGAAATAAAAACTGCAAGTTAGGTAAAGCAAAAGCTAAACCTACAAATACAATTAATACAATCACTAGACTAGCTAGTATCAACCTCTCTTTACGCATAACAAAACATATAATAAAACATCATATATAAAACTAATCATTAAAAAATATATATTGGAATTATTATTTTTCAAACTTAGCAATTAAACTATCCAAATCCACTGGTTTTGCACTTTCAATTATAAATTCTTCATTATTAAAAAAATTATTTCTACGCACATTTCCAGAAAAAACAAATTCCTTTCCTAAAAGTTCTTCTCTTTGAACAATTAATTGCTCAATATTATCTAAAGCAGTTAATCCAATATCCTTCAAAGATTCATGAAAAAGAACAGCTCTCATTGTTTCTGTTCCATCATCCAATACAATATTTATTAAAGCCCGTTTTTCAAGAGGAACTCCTTTTGCTCTTTCATCCTCAGTAGGTTTTCTTCCTGTTTCTTTATTCACTTCAAAAAATCTAGGTTCAAACCCCTGAACAACAAAAGCCCTAACACTAGCACTATCCCCAATCTTGAAATCAGAAATTGATTTTTCTTTAACAACTTTTTCAGTTACCAAATTTGGAAAACTTTCTGAACTAGGTTTTAATTCAGAAAAACTACCTAAATGCAATTCATTATCTCTCATAGAAGCATTAAAAATTTCAATAACACTTCCTTCCTTTAAATTTCCTTTTTCAATTAAAGAAATATGATTTGTATCCCATAAAACTATTTTAATATTAGAAGTATCATCAGCAACAAAAAAATTACAAACCTTCCCTTCATCTCCTTTTTGAGTTTTAAATGTTCTAACAGGACCTAAATTAATTATTTGTCCAGATGTATTTACTTTTTTCATTCCAGGAAGCAATTCATCAATCTTAAGTTTTTCATTATCAAAATTAACCCCTAATTCAGCTGCAACAACTTGTGCAGCACCCTCATAACTTATCAATCCAGATAACTTAGCTCTTTTAGCTTCTATTTTTCTTAAAACCTCTTCTTTTTCAACTCCTGCTGTTTGAGCAATTTTTTCAACAATCTTTTCATAATTTTCATTAACCATAAAAAACAAAAAATAAAACAAGTTTATAAGAATTATGATACACTAATAATACAAAAATTTATAAATCAACTAAAGTACTTTCATTACATGACAGGAATAAATGGAGCAAAATATAAATTAATGCCTGAATCCCCAGAAGTAGATTTAAAAGAAATTGAAGAATCTGCAAGAAAAATAGTTGAAGATTTTGGAGGAAAAAATAAGGAATACGCTATTGAGCCAGTTGCTTTTGGATTAAAAGCGCTAATTGTATTCTTTTTCTACCCAGATGACAAAGAAACAGAGCATTTAGAAGAAGAATTTTCTAAAATTCCAAAGGTTCAATCAGCTCAACTAATTGATATGAGAAAAGTTGCTTAAATCAAAATCATTATAAACTAATTTCTCTAAATAATTTTATGGAAATTCAAGAAGAAAAAATAAATGAATTAAAGCAACAATTACTAAATCAAATTAATTCTAATTTTCCAGAAGATAAAAAACAACCTTTAATTGAAAAAATAAATTCAATGAGTAATTCAGAATTTATTGAATTTGCAAAAATAAATAATATAGTTCAAGTTGCAGAGCCAGAACAATTAAACAATTCTAATAATTCAGAAATTGAACAAGAAACCCCGTTTAGACAAATAGTTAGTGGCAATTTACCAAGTTATAAAATAAATGAAAATTCAGAGTCAATAGCTGTTTTAGAAATAAATCCAATATCAATGGGGCATACAATAATAATTCCTAAAAAGCCTGTTTATGAACCTTCTAATATACCAAAACAAGTTTTAGAATTAGCTGAAAAAATTTCAATAATTCTAGCAAAAAAATTAAATCCAAAAGAAGTAATGGTAAAACCTTCTAGTATATTAGGAGAAATAATAATTAATGTTCTTCCACAGTATCAAGGAGAAACATTAGAATCTCAAAGATCTCAAGGAAAACCAGAAGAATTACAAGCTTTATTAGAGGTATTAAATAAAACAGAAAAAAAACCAGAAAAAAAACCAGAAGTAAAAAAAGAAAAAATATATGTAGACTCAAAAGAAAGTAAAAAAATAATTATTCCAAAAAGAATCCCCTAAAAATTATAAAATAAAATTAATATTTAGAAGCTAAAGCAAGAATACCAGCAACTGTTGCAACAATACCTCCAATTAATACAAGAGGATATTTGCTTATTGATGGAATAAAATTTCCTAACAATGTTGCCACTCCTCCTAACAATGCAAGAAATCCCACAATTTTTTTATCCATTATTTCAACCTCCTTTAAATTATTAATTTAATATACAAATAATCATTAATAAACTTAATTATTTTAAAAAATAAAAAATACTTTAAACCCCATCAACCATAAAACAACTAAAGTTAAAAAACTCAAGAAAAATACAGGTGCATAAGGAATGCCATATCTTACTTTAACTTTTTTCTTATTCTTTTTCAATAAAGAAATATCTTTTTCATTTAATCCATCCCAAGTAGCTTTTATTGTTTTTCCTTTAACAACAACATCTTTGTAAAGCCAATCACCAACAGTTAACTTAATTGGATTTACAAGTTTAACCATTGAAGCCTCATCAATTGATTTAGCTAAAAACCAAAAATAAGGTAAAATAAAAATAAATATCCCAAGAGCAATAAAAGAAATTTCAAATATTCCAAAAAATAAGAAGATTATTCCTAATACTAAAGATAAATAAACAACTTTTTTATTTTCATTAAATCTTTCTTGAAATTCTTTCTTGAAATTCTTTTTATTTTTAAATCCTAAATAAATACTCCAAGAGATTCCATAAATAGCACCCCAAAGCAAGAATAAAAGCAAAAATAAAACCCCTAAATTAATATTTTCAGTTAAATTCATTGAAAATGGTAAAACAGCTCCCAAAGCAACCATTAAGTTTGCGTCTCCTCCTGCAAAAAGCCTTGAATAGTAAAACAAATTTCCAATTAAAAAGAATACCCCAAAACCAATTAATCCTTGAATTAAAAAACTAAATCCCTCTCCATTATCAATTCCAAAAAACAAACTATAAAAAAATCTAAAAAATAATGCAAAAACAACCAAAGAAATATTCAACCAATTTGCAATCTCTCTTTTTTTTAAATCCTGAAGCATTGCAAATCCAATCCATGCAATTCCAAGAATAATTAAAAAAACCTCTTTCATAATAAAAATTAGAAATTATAATTTATAAACTTGTTTGAATTTAATTTTTTACTTTTTTATTGACTCTATTTCTTCCACCTCTCTTATAAGGATTCTTTTTTTTCTCTTTTTGCTTATCTTTCTTCTTATTACGTCTTTCAGAATTAGATGTCATTTTAACTTACAAAAAATAATTAAATTGAATTTAAAAATTTAACTAAAAATAAAATATCTAACATAAATCAGGGCAAGGGTCTATTCCATAATTTGAATACCTTGGATTATTCGATAATTCTTCACAAGTTGCCTCAAAAGGATCATTTTCCCCATCTTTAACAGTTAATTTTTTAGAACAATATCCAAATTCACTATTTGTTGAACAAGCAACACTACAAGATTTTTCAATATTATCAATATTATCCGATGCTAACCAAGGAGCAAAAGTACTCCATCCTTTAGTAAAACCCAATACCAATACTACAAGAATCAATACAGCAATAACCAATAAAACAATTGTTGATGTAGCCATACTTGAACCTCTTTTATTTCTCATAATTATTATAATAGTTTTTTATTTAAAAACCTTTCTTTATTAGGGTCTTGAAGAAAAACTAGGATTAAACTCAACTGAAAAAACAACTTTTTCTTGAACCCATCTCCCACCCAATTTAGGAACTATTTTTGTTTTAATTTCTTCTTTATAATAATGATTTAGTTTATCCCTCTCAATCTTAATATTAGCTTCTTCAACAAGCTCAACACCATTAAAAGATTTTTCAACATTTCTATCTGAATTAATAAAACTAATCATTGCTAAAGTACATACTACAAAAACTCCCAAAACAAGGACAGTTACAGGAACATCTCCTCTATTACTTCTTTTTTTATGGATTTTGTCTAGTTTCATTTAACCAATTCTCAATTTTAATTCTATTATCATCTCTTATTTCAAAAGCCATTTTATTTTTATAATCAATCCAATCAACATCTGTCCCAACAATCTGTTGCTTTATTTTATTATTTATTCCATCAGAGCCTAAAGATTTTGAATTTGCTAAAAATATTGAACCATAAATAAAAACAAGTAAAGTCCCAATTATAACTAAAGTTGCAACTATCCAAGTCATTGTTTCACCAACTTGTGCTTTTTTATTTTTATTTATGAGCGTTTTTCTCAATTTTACCAACTCCAACTAAAATATTAATTAAATATTGCTCTGAATTAGGCCCCAAGACATAAATTCTTTTTTCACTACATTTAACAAATCTTTCATAATCTTTTTTTCTCTTATCTTTAATAAAACAATTTCCTTTCCAATTTAAATTACCCTCTTGAACCCTTCCTAAATAATTATCTAAACCTCTAACATTATAAACACTTATTTCAGCAAAATACTGTTCTTCTTGTCTCCAATCATATTCATCTTCTGTCTGAAAATTAAAACCACACTCTCTTAAAATATTAAAATTTTCATTGAATTTACCTCCTGGCATAAGCCCTGGATGAATTATTCCTTGACTAGATACGCAATCACCTACCTTATATGCAAGGATCTCAGATTCAATATCTCTAACTTCATAAGGAGCTGAATAAAAAATATAAACCATTGAAAAAATACCAACAGCAACAAGCAAAATAATTGCAAACCAATATAAAGAAAGGAATTTTTCAGATGCTTTTTTACTTTTTTTATTTAATGAAAACATTTTACTTATTAGCTATATTTAAAACATACATCCCAGTATATTTTCCATTTAATTTATCTGGATAAGCATAAAGTGAAACATCATTGAAAAAAGAATAAGTATACCCAGAATTACTATCTAATTTTACATTAACAATATTTCCATTTATGCTAACAACATCTTTAAAATCAAGACCATTCTCTTCTGCAATTTTCATTCCTTTTTCCATATCAATAAGCATTTGCATTCCTGGTTGACCAGCATTTGTTAAAAGAGATATTTTTTTTGCATAAGATTGTTCTAAAACAACAGCACCATTTCCTTGTTTCAATAAAAAAAGAATTAAAATAAAAATAAAAATTAAATTAAGTAAAATAAAAACAATATTTCCAACCAAAATTTCTGCTTTTTTATTTTTTAAATTATTTTCTTTCATTTTATGAAACAGTCATAACATCTTTACAATTAAAAATATCAAATTCTCTTGAATTAGCAGGAATTATCACTGGTGTTAAATAATCCATGCCAGATTCACCAGCAACAGTTGTTCCAATAAAATATCCTCCTGTTCCACCAAACCCCAAAATAAGTGCAGAGGCAATTGAAACACTTGCAACAGGAACAAAAGGCATTGCAACTATTGCTCCAGCAACACCAACTCCAGTGGCAATCCATCCTGCAGCACCAACTTTACTATAAATCCCCATCATAATATAATAAGGAACAGTAACAGTGTATTCTTTGAAAGAGCCTCCTGCTTGATTAATAGATGCCTGTAAATTATTAATATTTTTAGCACCCGTAAGATATTGCAAATAAGTTTCTTCTGATTGAGGTCTTTTTGTATTTTCAAGATACTCGTAAAAATCTTTTTCATTTATTTTCCCATTATTAACTCCCTGAATACTAGCAATACTATCATCAAGAACAAATTGAGTGCAAATACTGCAATATAATTTTTCTTTCATATCTTTTCCAACATAATTTACTTGTCCCTCTCCAAACATCCACCAACAATCAGCCATTTCTCTAGCTAAAATATCAAAAATTTCTTCTTTTGTTTTAACTTTATTAAGAACAGGTTTAGTAACGCCTTCACAAGTACCATCTTCAGTTATACAAAGATATTTTGTTTGACAATTCAAAGGAATCCCATTAGCAGGAATTGCCTTGTTTCCTCTCAAAACAACTGATTGATGGCAAGCTTGAATATCTGTTTCATTATCTAAATTTAATTTAATCAAAAAAAATAAAATAATCAAAAAACTAGCAATCAAAATAATCAATAAAACTATTTGTTGTGTACTTAACTCTGCTTTTTTTATTTTTACAATATTTTTCATTTTACATTATTCCTAACTTTTTCAATAAACTATACAATCCAAATAAAATTAAACCAAACAAAATAATCCATAATAAATATTTTATAAATTCATCTAAGTTCATATTCTCTGAATAATATAAATTCCATTAGGAGTTTTACTTATTTCAAGAAAAACCAAGGAATTACCCCCCATTATTGTTATATCTAAATCTCCATTAGTTTTTAATCCCCTTATCCCATTACATACTCCTTTACTATCGCATTTTTTAACTTGCCTATCAAATTTTCCATTAATATCAATGGCATTTGGACATATACATAAACAACTTTGTCCAGCACAAGAATTTGGTTTTGTTCCAGAAACAAAACTAAAAATATGCCATCCACTAGGATTTCCAATACCTTGTTTTTCTGATTCTCCTACTTTTAATGCATCAATTATTTCTTGAATTCTTTCTAAATTTCCTTCTGCATCAATTTTTTTCTGAATTCCAGATTTAGAAAAATAAATCATACTTAAAAAATAAATTAAAAATCCAATACATATTACAGAAATTATAATTTTCAAAGTCTCTGTTGCTAACAAAAAACCTTTTTTATTCTTTATTGTTCTCATTTTAATTTTTATTTTACAGTAAAGGAAAGAAAATCTTAATAGTGTCATTCAATCCCAAATTACTAAAAGATCCCGAGATATTGTTACTAAAAAAATGATAAAGTCCATATGCAACAGCAGCAACAACAAGAAGGCCCAAGATAATCTTAATCACAGTTCCTATGCTTAATTCCATTTAACTCCTCCTAAATAAATTTTTAATTGTATCAATAAAACCACTTCCTTCTTGAGAGTATTTATTAATTGCAAAAAAAACTATAACTAAAACTAAAATAGCAATTATTATCCAAGGTAAATACTCTGTGGCAATTGCTTTTTTACTTTTCACACTCTTTTTCATTTTCATATTAAATATACCAAATTTTATAAATTTATAAAATTACCTAACCTCCTAAATCCCTAAGAACAAAGTTAGATAATACAAACATTGCAACTGTTGCAAATAATGCAGTTATAAAATAAAAAGTCATTCCTTTTTTTAAGTTCAATGCAATTGAATGGAATGTTGAAAGTTTGTCTTGGCCTGAATCAACAGTTACCAAAGTTCTAGTTAAAATAAATATCATTTGAATTAAATAAATTCCAATAGCAATTTGCAAATAATAAGGAGGAATCATATCTTTTACTCTAAATAATTCAGTTAATGTATCCATATTTCCCCCCAAAAATTCAGAGCTCTCTCCTGCAAGATTAGCCAAATCTAATTTGTTTAAAATACTTGTAATCATTAAAGCCAAACCCACAACAATTCCAGAAAGCAATGGCGCTAAAAAAGTCATATTGCTTTTCATTTCAGCAGATATCTCAGCCAACAAATCTTTCAAACGAGCAGTAATTTTTTGTAAATTCTTGACATATTCTGAGATACTCATTAAACTAATAGCCGCTATTTTAAGACCTTTTTTAGAAGCCTCAACTAAAATCCTCATACTTGTTGAAATTAAATTACTAGGATAATAAATAAGTGCCCCACGTTTAGGATCAAAAATTGCTTTTTCAACACTCATTCCCAAATTAGCAACATTATAATTAACTTTTCTAAAAAATTCTCCAGTAACTAATCCTTTTGAAGATTCAGCAACTTTTCCAAAAACAAGTTCAGGAGGAACCCCATTCCCTAATCTATTTCCTAATTGAAATAAAGAATTATTAAATTCTTTTTCAAGCTGTTTTGTTTTTTTCCTTTCTTTAATTAAATTAACTGTTTTATCGCGATATGCAATTGAAAAAAACAAAGAAACACCTAAAGGAATTAGCAAGCCTAAAAATAAAGCTCCTGCTCCAAAAGGACCTTTTATTTTATCCCCATCTAATTTAAAATCAAAAAACTTAGCATCTCCAAATAAGCTAAAACCCATTTCTGCAAAAGTATAATCTTGTTGTAAATCCAAAATTTCTGGAAGTCCAGTGAATTGAAAAATAAAAGGCATTAATCCAATCAAAATAAGAGGAATTGCAATAAATGCAGCTGCAATAAAAGCAGATTTATTCTTAAATTGTCCATAAAGAGGATTTCTTTCAAGAAGATTTGTTTCACCGTATCCACCAGGCCTTAAAAACATAATTTTATCCATCATAAAAAAAGAAATAAATGGAATTATCAAATTATACAAAATAAAAATATGCGAGGCTCTTAATCCTCCTCCAACCATTGCAGAAGCTAAAGGAATAAGGGCGATTCCTAAAATAGGAAGCATAATAGCCAACATATAAACATTTGTTAAAGGGGCTTTAACACCATGACTAAATTTAAGCATTTTATCATAAACTCCATCCAAAACAACTTGCAATGATTTTTCTAAAGTAGAAATTCTTCTAGCATTATCTGGTTCAAATAAACTACTTTCAATTAAATGAAATGCTTCAATAAACTCAGTGGAATAATCTCTCCACCTTTCTAAATAATTATCTAAACTTTCTTTTATTGTTGGAAATTTTCCAAGAGCTACATCATAAAAAACTTTTTTAAAATCCAATGCCAAAGGATAATCTAAATGTTCTGATGCAAACTCAACTGCTTTTTCTAAATTAGAAGTATGCCTCATATAAACAACAATATAAAGTATTGCAGGAACCATTTGACTTGAAGCTTTTAATCTCCATTTATTTGCAATTCTCTCGGGATATCCATTAATAAAATAAAATAAAAAAACTCCTAAAAGAGTAATTAAAATAAATAAAAAAGTTGGAAATGCCTCAAAACCATTTGGGTTTAATAAAGCAATACTTAAAGAAATCATCAAACCAATTAAAAAAATTCCTAAAAAACTCATAACACCAAAAGAAACAGCCTGCCAAGGTTCAATATCTAAATGAGCAATATCTAAAAATTTCTTAGCTTTTTTAGCATCTTTTTCAGAAACTTTTAATTTAACAAAACTTCCAGCACTCTTACAAAGCCTTTCATATCTGTTTAATTCCGGACTTTTTTCCTGTTTAAATCTAATGTAATCTCTACTATCACTATTGCGTCTTTTACTTACTTGCAAATCAGAACTTCTAATCTGACTTTCAAGCTTTCCTCCATATTTTCTTAAAATTTCATTTACAGTAGGTTTTCTATTATCAGACATAAAACACCTCTTTCTTATATTTTTACCTAAAATAAACAATAAAAATTAATTAATAAACCTTTAGAAAAAACAACAAAAAGAATATTCAATACCAGATAAATTTTTATAATAAAAAAAGTTAATAAAATAATGGTTGAACAAGGTGAAAAAAAGGTTTTAAATATTGTTAATGAAAATGCCCTTGGTGGAGGAGTAGGAACAGTTATAAATTATTTAACAGAAGGAATAAATAAGCATCCTGAATTTTCTTCAGATACTTTATTAACAGAATATTTAATAAAAAAAGTTGGAGAAGATGAAAAAGGAAACAAAAAATATATCTCTAAGCCACTAGATTCAAGACTAAATATGCATGATAAAAAAGGAAAAGTAAAAAAAACTCAGGAAATAAGTCACGAAAATTTAGAAGAAAGACTGAAAGAATATGACATAATACATGTTCATGGAATTCCTCACTATGGAATTATTGAAAACTTAGAAAAAATAAAATCAAAACAAAAAAAACCTAAAATAGTAAATACTGCTCATTCAAGCGTTAAACAAGAATTTTTATCACAATATGAAAATGCAAAATCAGAAGAAAATAAAGATGAATTTAATGCACTTAATTATTTATTAAAAAATAATATATTAAATAATCCCACCAAATTTGGAGAAAATTTCTGGGGTTCTGCAATACATAGGCAAGAAAAAATAATGACTTTAGGAGATTCAATTCAACACATGAATGAAAGTTACATGAACAATCTTATAAAAGAATACAAAGCTCAAGAAAATAAACATAAGCACAAAGTAATTCCAAACGGAATAAAAATATCAGAAGAAAAATACTCTCCAAGACCAAAGAAAAAAAGAATGCTCTTTGTAGGAAGATTTTCAAAAGAAAAAGGAATTGATGAGCTAATTGATTCAATACCTTATATTTTACAGGAAAATCCAGATGCAGAAATAAAATTAGTTGGAGGAGATAAACAAGGAAAAATTGTCGAACAATATAAAAGAAAATTAAAAAAAACACTAAAAAATCATTTAAAAGATAAGCCTCCAAGTGATTTAGAAAAAATGCTTTCAAAAGTTATTTTTACAGGATGGATTTCTGATAAAAAAGAATTAGAAAAACATTACAAATGGGCAGATTATGTTTTAATTCCAAGCTATGCTGAAAGTTTCTCATTAACAGCAAGTGAAGCATTAGATTATGGAAGAATTCCAGTAATGACTGCAACACCTGCATTAAAAGATTTATATATAGAAAAAGGAATTGGTTTAGGAATTGACCCTAAAAAAAGATATGGAAAAGGGATTGCAGAAACAATGAATGAAATCCTAAAGCATGACAATACAGAAAAATATGATGAAATTGTTAAAAAAGGAAAAGAATATGTGAAAAATAATTACTCTTTTGAAAAGATGATTGAAAATCAAATTAATTCTTATAATAAATTATTAAAATAAATTAATGGCTAACTGCTCTTGAAGGTCTATGCCACCCTCCACTTCTTCCAGAACCACCTTCTCTGGAATTTGTAGTTTTTATTATCCAGAAAAATACCCCTACAACTAAAAGTATTCCTATAATTCTTGCCCAATTCAAATTATAAAAAACAGTAAATCCTCCTCCTAAAAAACCTATTCCTCTAAATCCCATACACTCCAAAGAACCAATCAAAACAAAAATGATAGCTCCAATAGTAATTATTGTTAAAACAACTTTAATCCATTTGCTTTCTCCATCTTTAGGTTCAAAGAAAACTCCTCCTAAAATAATAATTATCAATAAAATTGAAAGAGCAATTCCAAGTCTAGGAAATATTTCTGCAAAACACAATCCAACAAGATCAAATTGCAAAGCTAAAAGACTTGTTGTTAAAGCAATAACAGAAATTATTGCCCTATTTCTAAATACTTTAATAAAACTCAAAACAGTATAAACCAATGCAAAGATAATCAATCCAGGTAACAAGTATTGAAAAACTCCTGCTTGCTCCATTTTTGCAAGAATATTTCCAACACCACTTCCACCAAAACTAGCATATGAAACTAAAAATACTTCAAAGTCAATTCCAAGATACATTAAAAAATAAAGAAAAATCAATACTTAAATATTCCTTTTCTTTATTTCTTTGTTCAACCATTTCTGCCATTCAGGAAAAACCCTCTTAGATAAAGGAAGCCCAACTTCTTCAATTACTTCATCTGAAATTTCATGAAAAGCATGATTAGATAAAGTATTAAATTCAGCTTCAATTAAATCCATATCCTTTGTTTTAATAGCAGTATCTAAAAGTTCTTTTTTTATCTTAGCCCTAAGCAAAATATTATCATAAATAGCGTCCCAATTTCCAGCCCATCCTTTTACATTAGAAGCAATACCTTTTAATATTTCTGAGTCTCCATTCATTAAATCATCACTTACTTCAAGTTCATCTTTTTCAACATTATATTTCATTAAATCAACAAATCCTTTTTCAAGTAAAGGATCTTCTTTCCAATGTTTTCTTACTTCAGATATTTGAACCAATCTTCTCCAAGAATGCAATCCATCAGGAGATTTAATTGGATTTGCAACAGAAATAATATCAGTTGCTTTAAAAGAAGTTGCTGGAACACCTAAATCATTAACAACCCTATCAAAAATCCCATAAGGGCTAGCACCATGAATTGTACCTGCTACTACATTTGCCAAAGCCCCAACCCTCATTGCCTCATAAAGAGCTTTTGCCTCAACACTTCTTACTTCTCCAAGGATTAAACAACTATCACCCAATCTTAAACTAGCTCTAATACCATCATCAGCAGAAACCTCTGTTGAGGTTTTAAGTAAAGAACTTCTAACTTTCATCCTCAAAATATTATATTTTAATTTACGTATTGATTCCACTGGCAATTCCAAAGAATCCTCAATAACAATTATTCTAAACTTAGGAATAATTTCAAGCATTAAACTTCCTAAAAGAGAGGTCTTACCTGAACTTCTTGTTCCAGCAACAAGCATTGTTCTAGAACCATCAATTAAAAAACTTAAAAGTCCAGCTGCAAAAGGATTAATCATTTTATTTTGAATAAATAAAGGCAAAGTCCAAGGACTTTCTCTATGTCTTCTAATAGAATAAGCTAAACCATCTGGGCTTAAAGGTTCTTGAATAATCGCAATTCTTGAACGTAAATTACCAATCTCTAATTGAGTGTCTAAAATAGGATTTGCTTCATCTAAAGGCCTTCCAGAAAGCATTCTAAATTTAGCAGCCCATGAATCAGCATCTTCTTGACTTGGCAAAATATTAGAAGTGCACTCATCATGTTTTTGATGTCTAACAAAAACAGGAGTCATAGGTATAGGGGCATTCAAAGAAATATCTTGTAAATTTTTATCTTGCAATAAAACTTCTATTAATCCAAATCCAATAGTATGTCTAACAAGAATAGTAGCAAGTTTATTTAAATCATTATAATTTAATTTAATCCCTTTTGTTTCACTTAAGTCTCTTAATAAATCTCTTGAAATATTAAAAAAAACCTGTCTTATTCTTTCAGTATCAGTAAATTCTTCTGCTTTTGGCTGGTGATCAATTAAAACTGTCCTTGCAAGATTAATTAAAATACTATGGTCTTCTTTTAAAGAATTCTCAGGAGCAATTAAATGATATAATAATTTAGAATCATTTTCTGTTTTAAGAATTGTAACTTGAGAAACATCATAATCTCCATTATTTATCTCATATTGATCAACAATCTCTGCATCCCTTGGTAAATCAGAAACTAATCTAGTAAAAGTAAAATTAGGAATTACATCTGGTTGAAATAAATTATGATAAATATCCCTGTTTCCTTTTTGATATCCTTGAATAAATCTTCTAGAATCACGATAAATTTTTGTTTTTTCAAATAAACTAAGTATTTTTCCTAAGAAATTCAAATAATTTTTCTGGTCTCCCTGTTTATCTGAACTTAATTTCTCTAAAAATATTTTATTTTCAATAATAATTTTTTTTAATTCTTCATGTGCTGATAAAGGATCTTTTTTCAATAAAAACAAAAAAGAAAAAATCTCATTATACCTTTTAGAAAAAAACTCCTCATGACCACCAACAAGTTTATCATGAGAAAGAGCATTTTCTTGTTTAATCAAATAAATATAAAGTTGAGCAACCTCCAATAAATAAGAGGTTTCCTTGAAATCATAATTATAATTTTTTTGCTGAACAAAAACAAATCTAGAAACATGAGGATTTTCAATTAAACTATCAATTGTTTTTTCCATTACCTCAGAATATTCAGAAATACTAGGAACAAATGGAGCTCCAAAATAATTAATATAAAGAACATCTTCTCCAGACTCTTTTTTAACTTCATAAGAGTATAATTTATCAGTTTCTGTAAATTGCATAAAAAAATAAAGAAAACTTAGTTTAAGAATTTTTATATAATTAATATACAAACAAATTTAAACCATTCAAACATAGTTTAAATATGGCAGAAGAGACATACCAGGAAGACCCTTATTTTACAGAATTAAATACAAAAATTCGTGATTTAGAAGAAAAACAAAGAATTCTAAAAGATCGTACAATGCTGATAGGAGAGAATTTAATTGAATTTAAAGAAGAATTTAAAGAAGATACTCTTGAAATAAAAAAAGATTTAGAAATTCTAAAACAACAATTAGAAAGATTAAAATCTTTTTTAGAAACAGCATCAGAAGAATTTTCTAAATTTGCTAAAAAAGATGATTTAGAAATACTTCAAAAACAAGCAAAAATGTTCCAACCTCTTTTTAAAAAAGATGAGGAAAATTAAATAAAAATTAGAAAAATTAAAAAACATAAAAAAACTCTTATATAAAATGGGAATGTTAGACCAAATAAAAGAAATGAGAAATCAAGGGTTAAGTGAACCAGAAATGAGTATGAAACTTCAAGAACAGGGTTTTAATCCAAAAGAAATAAATAATGCATTTAATCAAGAAAAAATAAGAAGTGCTGTTTCAGCAGAAGATTTTGAAAATCAAATGCCTCAACAGCAACAACAAAATAATTTCTATAAACCAATGACTCAAGAACAACCCCTGCAAGAGCAAAATTATAATCAAGGACAAGTTCCTGGATTACCAGGAGATCCTGCTTCTTATCAAGACCCCTCTCAAAATATACAAAACCAACAAGTTCAAGAAGAATATCCTCAAGAACAGTATGCTCAACAACCCTATCCTCAAGAACAGTATGGACAAGAACAGTATGCTCAACAACCCTATCCTCAAGAACAGTATGGACAAGAACAGT
>CAYURQ010000003.1:0-8835 GCA_964447315.1 Candidatus Woesearchaeota archaeon | reverse complement strand
ATGCTCAACAACCCTATCCTCAAGAACAGTATGGACAAGAATATTATCCTCAAGAACAGTATGGACAAGAACAGTATGCTCAACAACCCTATCCTGGACAATCAAGTTCAACAGATACAATAATTGAAATCTCAGAACAAGTATTTTCTGAAAAAATTAAAAAAATTGAAAAACAAGTTGAACAATTTGCAGAATTTGCAAATTTAGCTGAAACAAAAATATCAAATAACAATGAAAGAATAAAAAGAATGGAATCAATAATTGATAAATTACAAATCTCAATATTAGATAAAATAGGAAATTATGGAAAAGATATTCAAGGAATTAAAAAAGAAATGGAAATGATTGAAGAATCATTCACAAAAGTAGTTCCTGAATTAAAAAAGAAAGCAAGTCATTCGCATTCAAAAACAACGCATAAAAAATCTTCTTCTAAAAAATAAATTTATTTTAAAAAATAATCACACTCTCTTTTTTGGGTCTGTGTTTGTACTCTTAATTATCCATATAAAAGCGGCAATAACAATTAAACCAATAATTATCATTCCCCAAGGAAGCCCATAAAGGAAATTTAATCCTCCAAATCCTCCTCCAAATCCAATTCCACCTAATGAACCCCCAACAACCACAATTATTATTGCAACTGTAATCGCAATTAAAACCCATTTAATCCATCCATTCTCTTGATTTGAAGGATCAATAAACATTCCTCCTAAAATAACTACAACCAATAAAATAGATAATCCTATTCCTAGTCTTGGAAAGATTTCAGCAAAGAAAATTGGAACAATCTGAAATTGTAAAGCTAATAAAGAAACAGCTAATGCAATAACAGCATTAACAGCTTTATTATCTTTGAAAACATTAATAAAACTTAATATTGAAAATACAATTGCAAAAATAAGTAAAAAAGGCAACACATATGTAAAAACACCTGCAGCTTCCCATTGAGCAAGCATATTTCCTATACTTCCTCCTCCAAAACTACCATATGAAGCTAAAAATATCATTTTTCTTTTTTACACCTTATTTTTGTTGTTTATATGTATGAAATTTTATTTATATATGTTTCTGATAAAAGATTATTTGCTTTCACCAGTTGATTTTATTACAACTGCTAAAGCAACTGCAATAATAACTATGAATAATACATTTGTCCAAAAATTTGAAGTATTAGGTCCAAAAATATTATCAAATATTCCAAATCCAACTCCACTAGCCCATAAAGCACCTAAAACAACTGCAACAATAACTATTCCTAAAAGAACCCATTTCAAAGGATCAGGAATTTTATCAAATTTCAATCCATCTTCACCAGCAATAAATCCCCATAACATCAATACCACAAAAACAATTATCAAACCAATTGTTAAAAAAAGTATCATATTCTCAACAACCATCTTAGGATAAAGTGCACTAACAAAAATCAAACCAATAACAAAGGCAACTAATGCATTAATCTGTTTTTTATCTCCTAAAACTTTTGTTTTTTCAAGTATAGCAAAAACTATAAAAAACATCAATAAAAATGGATATACAAATTCAGTCAATATTGGATGCTGTAGTAATGTTTCAGCCATATATATCTTTAATCTCCCCTTTTTTTAAACCTATCTTTTTATAATTAAACTAAATCATCTGAAAATTCTTCAATTTCAGAATCTTGGCTTGGTAAAGCTGATTTATTTATTATAAAAATATCACTTATTGCTTTAACAAACTGATGCGGAATAATTACTCCTCGAGCACCGCCAATTAAACTAAGAACACTTCCACCAACTCTTATTCTCCAACCATCTATTTTATTCTCTGAAAGATTTGCTTCTTCAATTTCACCAAAAAAGTCACCAGCATCAGTATAAACTTTTGAGCCAATTACCTCTGTTACTTTTTTAACTCTCATATTAATGATACAATAAATTTCTTTATAAATATTTCGTCAAACAAATGAATATAATGAAATCATCAAGTAAACCAAAAAATTAAACATAACAATATTTATAAGAAATAATTAACTGAAATATCTATGATAAATAAAAAAGAATTAGGAGTAATATTCATTTTAACACTAATATTGGGTTTTTCAATAAGCTTATACAAGATAGGTGCAGAATCAGGATTAAATTTTTTGCTTCCTGCCTTTTTAGGAATTTTCTTGGCATTGATAATAAATATTATTTTCAAAAAAGTAACTGCATTTTATCTTGATACTGAAATTGAAATAAAAATATGGGAATTTAAAAGATGGGGATATAGGTTAAATAATAAATTCAAAAGAGATTTTCCAGCAGGAATTTTTTTACCTTTAATTTTTGCAATTCTTTTAGCTCCTTTAAATGGATTTACTTGGCTAGGTTCAATGGTATTTGATGTAAAAGCTAAAAAATACAAAACAGCAAAAAGACATGGATATTATTCATATTCAGAAGCAACAGAAAACCATATTGGAGGAATTGCAGCAGCAGGAATAATCGCTAACTTATTCTTTGCCATAATATTTTACATGATTGGAGCTCCCTATATTGCAAAAATAAATATCTGGTTTGCATTTTTTAATATGATTCCAATATCTAGTTTAGATGGAAACAAAATCTTCTTTGGAAACTACATATTATGGACAGTCTTAGCAATAATCTCATTGATTGCATTAGGATATGGCTTCTTGCTAGTTTAAATACTATAAATTTTTAAAACAAATTAAACAACATTAAGTAAAAAGTAAAATTAAAAATGGAATTTTTAAAAAATATTCAACCAAGAGAATACCAAGAAAAAATATTTCAAACCTGCCTTAAAGGCAATTGCCTGGTTGTTCTTCCAACAGGTTTAGGAAAAACATTAATAGCTTTAATGATTGTTATTAAAAGATTAAAAGAGTTTCCAAGTGAAAAAATAGTTTTCTTAGCCCCAACAAAACCATTAGCAGAACAACACCTAGAATTTTTTAAAAAGCACCTTCCTGAACTATTTGCAGATATTCAATTATTTACAGGAGCAGTAAAAGCAGAACAAAGAAAAAAAATATGGAAAACTTCTGACATAATTTTTTCAACCCCCCAATGCGTTGCTAATGACATAAAAAATAAATTATATGATCTTTCAGAAGTTTCTTTATTAATTGAAGATGAAGCTCACCGTTGCATTAAAAATTATGATTACAATTATGTTGCTCAAATGTATAAAAAACAATCTCAAAACCAAAGAATAATTGGTTTAACAGCATCCCCTGGAAGTGAAGCAGCAAAAATAAAAGAAATATGCAGAAATCTTTCAATAACAAATGTAGAATTAAGAACAAGAGATAGTCCAGATGTTGCAAAATATCTTCAAGAATTAGAATTTCAAAAAGTAATGATTGATTTCCCTCCAGAATTTCAAGAGATGAAACAAGTTATGCTAAAATTATTAAACCAATATATTGAAGAACTAAAAATAAGAAAAGTTTTATTTGGACCATCCACAAAAATAGGATTAATAGAACTTCAAAAAAAAATATCAAGAACACTATCTCAAAAAGCAAATATGAGCAACAATTATAATTATTTCCAAGCAGCAAGTGCATGTGCGCAAGCAATAAAAATCCAACATGCTCTTGAATTACTTGAAACACAAACTCTTCAAAGTTTCAATAAATATTTAAAAGAATTATTTAATCAAGCTTCTAAAAAACAAAGCAAAGGAGTGGTAAAATTAGTTTCAAAACAGGAATTTAATTATATTTTCATGCAATCAAATGAGCTTTTAGCAAAAGAAAAAGAGCACCCAAAAATGGAAAAATTAATTTACTTAATTTCTCAAGAAAAAAAAGAAAATGCAAAAGCAAAAATTATAGTCTTCAGCCAATTTAGAGAAACAGCCCAAGCAATTTCAAAAAAAATAAATTCCATACCAAATGTTAAATCAAAAGTTTTTGTTGGACAAGCATCAAAAGGTTCTGCAAAAGGACTCTCTCAAAAACAACAAAAAAGTATTATTGAAGATTTTCGAGAAAACAAAATAAATGTGCTTTGTGCAACAAGTATTGGAGAAGAAGGATTAGATATTCCAGAAGTAAATTCAGTTATATTTTATGAACCAGTACCTTCTGCAATTCGTTCAATACAAAGAGCAGGAAGAACAGCAAGGCTGAGTAAAGGAAAATTAATAATAATGATAACAAAAGGAACTAGAGATGAAAGTTTCTTTTACGTATCAAGAGCCCGTGAGAAAAAAATGAAAACCACCATTGAAAAAATAAAAAAAGATATAGATTCTGGAATTTTGGATTATAAAGAAAAACAAAAAACCCTCTACTAAATTAAGATGAAAACAATATATTCAAAACCAATACTAGAAATATTTTCTAAAAATAATTCTAAAATAAAAGATATTCCAAAAACAAAAATAATTGTAGACCACAGAGAAAATAAATCAAGCGTTCCAGACGAATTAAAAAAACTAGATTTTCAAGTAGAATTCAAAGAACTAAAAGTAGGAGACTATCAAGTCCGAAATACAATCATTGAAAGAAAAACTCAACAAGATTTTTTAAGCTCAATGATAAATAAAAGGCTTTTAAGACAAATTAAAGACCTAGAGAAATTACAAAAAAAACTTTTACTTATCGAAGGGAATGAAGACCTCTTGAATTTAAGTGATGGAATAAATCCTAATGCTATTCAAGGATTTATGCTCTCTATAACTCTTAAAAATAAAATACCGATACTTTTTACAAAAAATCAAAAAGAAACAGCAAAAATTATTCAATTAATAGCAAATAAAAAAGAAAAAGAATTATCATTAAATCCCACACGTTCAAACCTAGGAAAAAAAGAACAATTAGAATACATAATACAAGTTTTTCCTGGAATAGGACCCAAAACTTCTAAAAAACTTCTTCAAGAATTTGGAACAGTTCAAAATATAATTAATGCTCCAAAAGAAAACCTAAAACAAATCCTAGGAAAAAAATCAGAAAATTTTCTTGAAATAATTGGAAGAAGTTACAACAAAAAATAATCTTATATTAAATTAAATTAATTCAAATTTTTCAATAACACTATATTCAGGACCTGTTTTTTTTAAAACAGATTTAATTAAACAAAATTCATTAACCTTAAATTTAAAGTCTTCTGGAATTTTTAATCCATAAAGCTCATCAAGAAATTCTTTTTTATTCTTTACACTTTTAACTCTTCCAATAGTTAAATGACTCATAAAACGATTTTCCAAAGGAAAACCAATTTCTTTTATTTTATCGTCTATATTTTTTTGCAAAAATTCTCCTCCTTTAATTCCAAGCCAGATTATCCTAACAAACTTTTCTGAAAAAACCCCTATTTCAAATATTTTAACATCAAATTTGCTTAATTTAATTTCCCGAAGTTTTTCACGAACTTTTCCAATTTTGCAAGAATCAATTTCTCCTAAAAATTTAAGTGTTAAATGAAGATTCTTAATTTCAGTTTTCTTTCCATAAAAATCAGGAAGTTTTTCTTGAATATTTTTAATCTTTAATTTAATTTCATTAGGCATAGATAAAGCAATAAAACATCTTTTTTTCTCGCAATATTCCATTTTTTATTAAATATCTTTTAAACTAATTCACCTAAAATCTTAGCCCCAAGTTTGATGGTTTTACCATGAAATTCTTCTTTATCAATTTTTTCATTAATTTCAACAATATCTACAGCACGTAAATTTTTTATTTTATTTATGCGCTGCATTAAATAAATAATCTGTCTTGAGGTTAAACCTCCTGATTCATTCATATACCCTGTTGCAGGTGCAAATGCAGGATCTACCACATCTATGTCCAATGAAACATAAAGTTCTTTTCCAGAAGAAAACTCCATAATAACATCACAAGCATCTTCTATATCCAACATAATTTTATTGATATTTACTACACGAATACCCTTGTCTTTTATAAACTTTAATTCATCAGAATAACTATTTCTAATTCCAACAAGAAGAATATTTTCTATAGGAAAACCATCTTCAATAAGCTTTCTAAGCCATTCTTCATGCGTTGGTTCTTTCATTGGTTTCATTAAATCAGGATGTGCATCAAAAACAATTAAACAAGGTTCTTTAACAGGATTTGAATTTTGACAATAATCAAAAAACCCTCTAACTAAATTATAAGAAATAGAATGGTCTCCTCCTAAAAAAACTGTTTTAGGTTTTGTTTGAAATGTTTCAAAAGCATTTTTATAAATTAATTTACCAGATTTAACAATATCCTGATTATCTAAATGAATTTCCTCTAAATCTATTTTATTGAAATTAATACTTTTGCCAAGCTCTGAAGAGTATATCTCTTCTTTCAAAACCTCAAGAACAGCATTTCCACTACCTTCACAACCTTTTGTTTTGCTTAATCCATTAATTCCAGGAACCTTTACAATAAAAGTTTTATTTTGTTTTTCCATTATTTTAAAGAATTATTATGGTTTAAAAATATTAAGTATTAATTAAAATTAATTATTTTTTGAATTTCCAAATAAACTTTGGAAAAATTCACCTATACTTCTTAAGAATCCACCAGAAACACATTCTCCATCAATACATACATTACTTGAACATTCAAAATTATTATCACAAAAAGGAGCAGGAATTTCATCTGCATTTTTTTGGTCAACAAATTTATTATTATCAGTGCAATATTTTCCAGATTTTCTATACCCTATTGGATAACACTTATTATCTTCAAAACAACCAAAAGTACAAAAGTATCCATCTAATGCTTGAGCTTCGTTTGAATTAATACAATTCCCATCAACGCAAATTTGCTCAGAAACACTGCAATCACTATCATCTACACAAACAAATTCACTTCCACTACTTTCCCCACTAAATTTCAAAGCAATATATTGAGAACTACAAACATTATAATCTCTCTTTACACTTATACCATTTCCTAATTCTCTTTTTTCAAGAGCTCCTAAAGTAATTTCTAAATCTTCATTTAATTCACTTGATGAAATTAAAAACTTACATCCAATTGGCCTTTCAACAAGATAATTCTTACCTTGAAAACTACAATAAGATTTTTCACCAATTCCTAATTTACAAAAGCCATCAACATCTTGAACAGTTAATTGAGTTGTACTTCCAGACAAAGGAATATTTTGATTATTTCCTTTAATTAAAACTTCTTTTTCTTTAATACAAAGACCTCCATTACATTCTTCACCAAAATTACAATCATCATCTATGATACATAATCCTCCAGGAATTCCACAAACCCCAAAAGTATTACATTCAAAATTTCCTAAACATTGCTCTTCATTTTTACAAGAAAATTGTAAAATCTTAATTTTTGCTGCACCAGCATCTGCATCTAAAACTTGAACTCCTAATCCCATTATATGATTAACTTTATTGGATTTAAGAAGTTCCTTTGTTTCTAATTTAGCAGAACCATTATTTCCTTGACGGTCTTGTATTTCAGCAACTTTTAATAATACTTTGCCATTTGAAGAATTTAAATAACTAATGAAATATTTAGCTTTACCATACCCATATTCAACTCCATTTCCAAAAGAAACATCAAAGAAACAAACATCTTCTTTACAGTAATTTTTATTAGTAATTTCTTTTACTTTTTCACATCTTCCATTAATACAAGTTTCATCTGCATCAGAACAATCAGAGCTATTAATACATTGTTTGAATAACCAAGGTGTTTCACTCTTATCTACGCATTCTCCATTCATACATTCTGTTCCCTTAGGACAAAAGAAAGGTTTTTCAGCTTTACCAAACACAGTTACTAATTCCTTATCTTCAGTAAATCCCTTAACCTTTATACAAAAATTTTCTATAACAAATCCTTCTTCACTACATGAATCATAATATACATTTCCATTAAAAACAACCTTTCCTGCTTCTTTTACATCAATTCCTTCATCAGTATCATAACACTCTAAACTGCAATCAGACTTATCTAGAGTACATTGTTCACTACATGTTACATTTCCAGGACCAAATCCAAAGTATTCACAATTCATAGTACTATCATTAAACAAAGTTCCATCACATGCTTCTCCTGCATCTAAAACACCATTTCCACAAAGTTCCAGAGGATGTGCAGCCTGACATGCTGCTAAACTAAGATAAGCATTAGTTTGAGAACATAAACTTTCAGACATTTCAGGAATACATTCATTATTTTCAAAAACATAACATTCACTATTTGTTGGAGTTATTGCTAACTCACACTCAGCAGCAGTATCATAAGCATTATCTCCACTACATAAACTAGCTACTTGTGTTTGCAAACAATAATTATCTTCAAGTAAAAAACATTCTTGAGATGTTGTTGGATGAGCTGCAATACAAGAACTTAAACTATTATATTCAAAAGGATCACTACAAGCATTATTTACAGTTCCTTGAACACACTGATTATTTTCATATTTATATCCTGTAAATGTTGCTGTGCAAGTATTATTTGTATATCCACATTTACCATCTACTTGTCCTTGATTGCTCCAAGCACCATTAGAACATGTATAATATGTTGTTCCTTCACATTTTGTTTGAGAAGAAGTACAATCCGGAGTTACATAACCACACTTTCCATTTACATTTCCTTGTTCACTCCAAGCTCCATTAGAACAAGTATAATATGTTGTTCCTTCACATTTTGTTTGAGTTCCAGAACATTCAGGAGCAGTATATCCACATTTACCATCTACTTGTCCTTGAGAAGACCAATAATTATTTGAACAAGTATAATATTTTGTTCCTTCACATTTTGTTTGAGTTCCAGAACAATCTCCTTGAGAAGGAGTAGTATATCCACATTTACCATCTACTTGTCCTTGATTGCTCCAAGCACCATTAGAA
>CAYURQ010000002.1:53286-90586 GCA_964447315.1 Candidatus Woesearchaeota archaeon | reverse complement strand
ATTATAGAGAGGATTTCAGATTCTGATTTCAAAAGAGGAATTCCAGCTTGGCAAACATCTGAATCATAATCTGTTTTTTCAATTATAGAGAGGATTTCAGATTCTGATTTTTCATTTAGTTTTAAAAGAGGGATTCCAGCTTGGCAAACATCTGAATCATAACCTGTTTTCTCCATTATAGAGAGAATTTCAGATTCTGATTTTACTACTTCTAAAAGTCTTAATGCCAATTTTGTTTCCATGATTTCTAAATTTAAAAGGTTAATATTTTTGTTTTATATCTTGATTCTGTTTTATACAGAATATTTTTTCTAAATATAAAATAAAAGTAAAAAGAACCTCTTCAAATGTGAAGTTCAAAGAGGTTCTATAAAATCATGCTTTTTGGGGCCTTGGCTCAAAAAAAGCTAAATAAACTAAAAGGATTAATACAGAAATTATTATCAAAGATTTTCTTGTGCAATACGCTATATATCCAAAATAATTAAGAACAAAAATACCTATGATAACCAATGAAAATATTCCAAAAGATTTTCTTCTTTGAGGACTAATCTTAATTTTTGGAATCTTCATTCTCATAAGAGATTTTGCAAAAATAGCTAAAACAACCAAAGCTATAATTGCTGCTTGAAAAATAGGCAAATAAGTCATTCCTTGCCAAAACAAGTAAAGAATTACTCCTAATAATCCTATGGCTAAAAGCCTAATGAATAAAGGGTTCATATCATTTAATTTATTGAAATTTTAATCCAAATACTCCTGAAATTGTTGAAAGTTCAAGGCTTTCATTACTTGAGAAGCTTATATTTGGTTGAATTCCAAAATAAACTTTCTTCACTAAAAAAATAGGTCCAATTCCAGCATCTAAGTAATTATCCTGATGAAAACCAGTCATTTTTGTGCCCTGAGATTTAATTCCTGCAGCTGTTTTAATGAAGAAATTATTTGTTATTTTGAATAGTAAAAATCCTCTTATAAAAGTAGAAGATTCAAAATTTGGGTTTGTTTCAGGAATATATTCAACCTGAACACCAAAACCTACATTGTTTTTTACTGTTGCAACTTCAATTCCTACACCATATTCTTTTGAAGGTGTTGAAGTAAAAATAGCTCCAGCAAAACCAATTCTTTGATTTTGGTTTTCATGATTCTGCGCATTCATCTCTGAAAAATTCATAGATAATGCAATAATTTCGATAAAAATAATGAGATTTCTCATGATAATTAAAATTTATTTTGTTGATATTTTTGTTGATTATTCTTTTTTGAAATAAAATATAGCAAATATATAAACAAGTACTGCAAAGGCAAGAGTTAATCCGAGAATGATTCCAAAAAGGTTTTCAGGGCTCCCTTTAGGATAATCATTTGCTGTATTTATCATATATCTTATAAATATGAAAGAACAAATTATGAGAATTAAATGTACTCCAATTTCGTTTAAATCAAACTTTTTCATGACTTTAAAATTTAAATTATTTTATTTGGATCTTCTAACTATATAATCTTTAGAAGAAACTTCTGAAAGACGATATTCATTGCGATTATGCTCCGAAATATAAAGCAAATTGGGTTTATGAAAAATTATTTGAAATTTTCCTAAAACATCTACTTTATTTGGAGATTTTGGATCTTGGTCAAAAGTCCTATATGCTTGGAATACACTACATTCAAAAACAAGATTTTCCCACCCTTCATCTGGATAGCCAATATTTTTTGTGATAATTCCACTATATAATTTAGCTCTATGCCAGGAAAAAGATTGGGTTTCTTTGAAAGTATATTCTACTTCTTCTTTATGATTTTCACCATTTACGGAAACCTTCACAGTATTCTTTTCATATCTTTCATTAATAGAGGCGTTTCTTAAAAGTTTGACTGTAATTTTTACTTTGCGAAATACTTTCCTGCCATAATAAGGTTTTATACTTTCTAAAGTTAAAACTTCTTCTTCAAAAATATATTCAGAAGTCATAGATACCTGCGCATTCACATTAAAAGTGAGTGCAAAAATTGCAATTATTGCAAGGATTAAATTTTTCATGATTTTTAAATTTAAGTTTAAGTTAATATTTTTGTTAATTATTTTATATTTATTTTATTTACTTGATTATTAATTAATATATTTGGTTTTTAGGGATGTAATTTCTATGTATTCCGAGGTTATTTCAAGGTATTTCTTGTGTGAAATAAGTGTATTTATATTTAAGTTTATTTATAGAACAATTGTTCTTGTTTCTTCTCAAGCTCTCTAATGCGAGTTGCTTCTTTTATCTTGATGTTGTAAACCAACTTCAAGACTAGAGATTCAATTTATTTTTTGCTTTTGTCTTTTATTATCTTTTTTTTCCATGTAATGGAAGTTAGATAAATTGCGACAGGTGCAATTAATTGAAATTCTCTGAGTTTTGTATTTGTGATTTATTTGTTATTAAATTTGAGTATGAATTATTAAGTCTAATAAATTTCTTCCAACCTGCTTTACTTTTTTCTTCTTCTACTTTAATAATGTTTTTTTCCTGAAGTTTTACTTTGATTGAATTTCCCTTTCTAGCTGAGAATCCCATGTTTTTATAAAGTTCAACAGTACTATAACTATGATTTGGAAATTCCATTAAAAAGCTTAAAAATATTTG
The DNA here is from genome assembly GCA_964447315.1 of Candidatus Woesearchaeota archaeon. Lineage (GTDB taxonomy): Archaea > Nanobdellota > Nanobdellia > Pacearchaeales > GW2011-AR1 > MWBV01. The sequence goes on along the minus strand of CAYURQ010000002.1, from coordinate 87,950 downwards.
TTGTTCATCTGAAAAATTATCTAAAAAAGCTTTATCTAATTTTTCTTGATTTTCTTGAATTTCATAAACTGCAACATTTGAAGAATCAATTCTATCAGAGAATCTTTCGCTCATTATCTTATTTATTACAATTAAAACATCTTCAGAAGTATATCCATTAACTTCTGCTCCTTTTTCAAGTACTTTTTCAATATTCTTTAAATCATGTCCTTTAGTAAGTTCTTCTTTTACAAAACTATAAAGAATTCCTTGTGCATATTCAGAATCATAATCTTGGTATTTCATTTCTTGTTCTGGTATTTCATTTTGAACATCATTTAAAGATGTTTTTTTAGGTATTTCACTGTGTGGATATTCCAGGTTTCTCTGGTGTTCTTCTAGTTTTGAAATACCCCATTTTCCACTTGGCACTTCTTGTTGAATTTCTAAAGTTTCCATAAACTCATGATCTCTTTGAGCTTCAATACCTTGCATTATTGCATTTGCTCTTGAAATTATTTTCTCATCTGAAACATCTTGTTCCCTTAATTCAACTAAAGGAGTATTAAGTAAAAAAGGTTGTGTGTATCTTTCTGAAAGCTTAACAATTCCTGAACCAACTTTTAATCCAGAAAAAGAATCTCTCTTATCATGTAATTGCATTATTGAACTAATATCATAAATATCTTGGGGCAATTGTTGTTGAAATGCAACATGACAAGCACTGTTTCCTTTTACTGTATCTGATAATTTTGAAATGTGTTGATCCAAGCAAATTAAACTTGTTCCATATTCACGCATCTCACGGTAAACCATATCAGTAACTGATTCTGCCACAAAGTTTGTTTTATCTTTTAAGAAAACATTATGAGCTTCATCAACTAAAATAGCATAATTAAATTTTTCATTGACTTTATTTTGAGAAGCTTTTTTGTACTTGTAAATATACGTTAAAATAAATTCTGAAAAGAATTTTTTTTCAATATTTCCAAGAGAACTTAATTCAAAGACAGCTCTTTTATTGAATAAATCTTCCACTGATAAACTTTTTTTACCTTCATAATTAATTACTTTACCAAAATCTCCAAATGTTAAAATTGAAGCAATTCTTAAAGCACTTTCATACCATTCTGACTCTCTTCTTCTGCTGTCTCTTGCTTTTTGTTCAAGCATTTTTTTAACGTGCATCCAATTAGGATAATGCCTTTTATTTTCAGGTAAACTGTAAATATCCCATCCTGTGAAAATTTCATCTAAAGTTTCTAAGATAACTTTATGAACTCCAAATGAAGCATGAAAACTTTCTGTTAATAAATCTGCAAGAACATTAATCCATTCTTTTGGTGAAACTCCTTTTGGAGGTACATTGATGTTTGTTTTAAATAAATTTGAAACTGAATCATTTCCAACTGTAAAAACAATTAAACTTGGGTCTACATTCACAAGAGGACGGAAACTTCTTTTCCAGTCAAAAACTAGAAAGGGTTTATTTTTTGCGATAAAATTTTGAAGAATGTTAAATGCAAAATTTGTTTTACCTGAACCACTCATACCTGTAACGCAAACATGTCTTGGCCAATCTTTTTCATTTAATCCAAAAGTATATAATTCTTTTCCAGCATAAACAACATTACCAAGAGGGTATTCCCCAGTTATTTCAGATTGTTTTGGTGGTTCTAACAATAAAGATTTATCTAAAAGCTTATTTAAATTTTTTTGATAAAGCAATGTTAAAGCTTGTAAAATTTCATTTTTTTCATCTAAAGAATTTGCTAAGGTGTACTGAGCATAAATTTTATCTATTTTTTCACCATAAAAAGGTTTTAATTTTCTACACATATCTTCAACTGTTAATCTATTTAAGTTCATTTTATTCAGCATCATCCAGTAATTTAGTTATTGAATTAACACGTTCTTGTTTTTCAGAAAGTTCTTGTTCTTGTTGTCTTAATTCTTTTTTAAGTAAGGCAATATCTTTCCAAGCATCTACTTTTTCTTTCATTTGAATTTCAGATATTTCAATCTTTTTTGCACGTAATTGATTCTTTTCTTTCATTAAATCTGCTTTTTCAAACTCTGTTGTATTTTCATTTTCTAGCAAAAAGTTGTTAATTTCTGTTTTTACTGATTCTCCTTCTTCAATAAAATTTTCACTAAGCCCTTCTCTTTCATTAATCATCTCATTTAAATCTTCAATTGATTCTTTAAGTGCATTAATTTTAGCTAAACCAATATTTGTTAAATCAGAGCCAGAGCTAGTTATTTCCGGTGTTTCTACCCTTATAACAGGTCTTTCATCTATTGAAATATCACTATTTTTCATAATTTTATAGTGGTTACATTATTTATAAACCTTTTGGTTTTATTATCTCTTATAAGTAGTTACAAAAAGAGATTTATTCATGACAGAAAGCTTAAATAACAGGATTTTTTGGTTATTTCAGATATTTCATATATAAGATACCTTAAAGCAGGGTTGCCGGAGTGGTCAAACGGGACGCCCTCAAGAGGCGTTAGCTTAGTGCTTACACAGGTTCGAATCCTGTACCCTGCATATTGGATTCAATGGTTGCAGGATAGAAAACCCACAAGTGGTTTTCATTTAGAATCCTTTACCCTGCATAATTATTTTTTGAGTATAATAAATAATATAAATAACTTAAATATTTATTTTTTATGAGTATTCAAGAAATGCTTCCTAAATTAAGAGAAGAATTTTCTAAAGAAATTCAAAGCAATTTAAAATTAATTGAAAAACAAGAAATACAAGGAAAAGAAATAGAATCTTTTTATGTGAAATTTCTAAAAACAAAGTATGGAGATCAGTGGATTGATAACAATTATAAAATTTTCTTCAATGATAAATTCTTTGTTGAAAATATAATGAAAAATCTAGGATACAAAAAAACAATTGAATATTCAGAAAAAAAAGAATATTATTTAAAGAAGAAAAAACCTGGATTTTAAATAAACCAAACCTTTATAAATAGATATAAGCTAAGAATTCTAACTGCGAGTTAAGAGCGTTAGCAGATAAATATGCTTTTTCTCGTAATTTAATACAATGGTAAAATCTAAAACATTAATAGAAAAACAAATTCAAAAAAAAACTAATTCAACTTTAGTTGAAACTATTATTCAAGCTAAAAAGAAAGATGCATGGAATGAAGTTGCTGAATTACTATCTGGAAGTAGAAGAAAAAGGATTAACTTGAATTTAAGTGATTTAAATAGCTTGGAATCAAGTGAAAAAGATATTTTAGTTGTTCCTGGTAAAGTTCTTTCTGAAGGACAAATTCAAAAAAAGATTAAAGTTGTTGCCTTAGATTTCTCTGAAAGAGCTAAAGAAAAGTTGTTAAAGTCAGGATGCAAAGTATCTAGTATATTAGATGAAATTAAATCAAACCCAACAGGAAAAGATATTGTTGTTTTAAGGAGTAAAAAATGAAAATAATTGATGCACAAGAAACAATCTTGGGAAGATTAGCTAGCTATGTTGCAAAAAACGCTTTACAAACCCAAGAAGAGATTATTGTTGTAAATTGTGAAAAAGTAATAATTACTGGTTCAAGAAAAAATATTGAAAAAGAATTACATGAAAAAAGATCTAGGCATGGACAAAGTCAAAAAGGACCAAATCCTTCAAAATTAGGAGAAAGAATGGTTAAAAGAACAATCAGAGGCATGCTTCCTAATTATAGGTCTGGAAGAGGCAGAGAAGCTTGGAAAAGAATAAAGTGTTATACTGGAATACCTAAAGAATTACAAGGAAAAACCCTGGAAAAGCTGAAATTTCAAAAGAAAAGTAAATTTATCAGAATAGAAAATGTTAGTAAAATAAAAAATTTAAAAGATAAAAAATGAAAATAATTGAATCAGGAAAAAGAAAAACAAGTATTGCACGTGCAACAATTACTGAAGGTTCTGGAAAAGTTACAATAAATAAAAAAAATTATGAAAATTTCCAAGAATTTGATAAATTAAAAATTAGAGAGCCAATAGCTATTGCAGAAAAAGTCCTTGGTAAAGTAAATTTTGATGTTTGTATTATTGTTCGTGGAGGAGGAGAAAAATCTCAAATTGATGCTTCAAGACTTGCACTTGCTAGGGCAATTATTAGTTTCACTAAATCAAAAGCTAAAACAAAATCTTCTGAAAATTCAGAAGCTAAAGAATTAGAGAAATATTATTTAGAATATGATAGAAATTTGCTTGTGGCAGATGTTAGAAGAAAGGAAGCTTACAAACCTGGAGATAGTAAAGCTAGATCTAAACGTCAAAGTTCTAAGAGATAATTTTTTTTGACATTGTGGGGTGTGATTGCTTATGGATATTATTCTTATTGCAATAACGCAAAAATATAAATGCGTTTTTAGTATTTTAAAATGAAACTTAAAATTTAGGTTTAAGATACAATTCATTATAAATAATTGTTTTATTGATTCTTATTTTATTTATCATTGATAACTTTTACAAAGGCTTTATAAAATCTAAATGAAATTAGATAATATGGGTAAAGAAAAAAAACTTACAAAAAAACAAGAAAATGAAAGAAGAGAAGCATGGATGAGGATTCCAATAGCAATTGTTTCTGGAATTATTCTTGAAATTTGGGGATTTTTTATTTTAATCTTTGCACTTGTACAACTAATTCTTATTATTTTAGAAAGTGAAAAAAATAAAGAATTAATTGATATGTCAAAAAGATACATTGCTCAAATTTATGTTTTTGTAAAATACATCACTTTTGTTTCAAATGAAAGACCTTTTCCATTTGGAGAATTTAAGAAATTTGATGAAAAATAATAATTATCTTTTCTGATTTTATTTTTGCTATTTTTTTCTATTTTTTTCTATTTTATCTAATTTATCTTGAACATGATTAAATAGTGTTGCTTGAATTATTTGAGGATGACTTGCAGAATGTATTTCTTTATCAAATTTTACTTTTCCTATATAAGCGAAATTTCTTAGAATTTTTTTAAGCCCATTCACTGAAAGATTGTGTTTTGCTGCAAGTTTTCTTAAATTCATGTCTTCTTCAAGAAATTCTTCAAATATCTCAATAATCTCATGGTTATTTTCAGCTAAAACTAATTCTCCTTTTGAATTTCTTTTATAACCAAAAGGAACTCTTGACATATGTTTTCCTTTTTGTGATTTTTCAATCATTCCTTTTTTTTGAACATCTCCTCTGAAAAGTGCATATTTTCTATAAGGTTCTATTTCTTGTTTTTTTATTGGAATTTGAATATATTCATCTAATTCTTCTGGGGTATTTGGTGCAAAAGTATAACAAACACTACAAAAATACAAGCTAAATTTTTGCTTGTTTTCTTCTGATTCATGACCACATTTTGCACATTTCATTTTTTATCTTTGATTTATTGTTTAAGCTTTATTTATAATTTTAAAGATTATCTATAGGAGATTTTATTTTTTTTAATTCTTGTGTTGAGATATGAGTATATAGTTCTGTTGTTGAAAGTGAAGAATGTCCAAGAAGTTCTTGTATCTTACGAATATCTGTTCCATTTTCTAGCAAGTGTGTTGCAAAACTATGCCTAAGAGTATGAGGAGAAACATCTTTATTGATTCCTGCACGTTTTGCTGCTTTTTGAATTATTTTTTGAATATTTCTAGAGGTTAACTGTCCTTTTGGACCTGTAAACAAATAAATCTTCTCTGAAAGTTTTTGTTTTTCTGCTTGATTTTGTAAATCTTTTCCTAAAAATTCTGGAATATTAAAGATACGGTCTTTTTTTCCTTTTCCCTTTCTAACATGTCCAATTTTTTCCTGAAAGTTCAAATCATTTACTTTTAAATTAATAAGTTCAGAAACTCTAAATCCGCAAGCATAAAGCATGCTTGTCATTAATATTGATTTTTTAGTATCAAAAGTTCCAAGAAGTTTTTTTATTTCATCTTTTGTAAGAACAGTTGGGATTTTTTTTTCACGTTTGGGTCTTTTTATATTTTTTGTTGGATCTTTTTTTAATATATTTGTATATGCAAATTTTATTGCAGCTAAAAACATTATTACAGAACTAGAAGAATAATCTTGCATTTTTTCAGAAAGAAAAATTTTAACATCATCTTCTTTTATTTGATTTGGATTTTTATTTACATAATTTAAAAGTTTTTCATTTGCCTTAAGATAATTCTTAATTGTATGTTCTGAGTTTTTAGAAATTTTTAATTCAATCTCAATTTTTTTTAAAAAATCCTCTTTATTCATTAATAGATTATGCGAACTTAGTTTAAAAAAGTTGTTTCCAAAGTTTTTCTTTAAACAATTGCTCATTGTTATGAAATTGAATTGTTTTCATTCCAAGTTTCTTAGCAGGAGGAATATTCCATTCTTGATTATCAATAAAAAGAATTTCTTGAGGTTTGCACTTAGAAATTTTTATTGCAATTTTATATATTTTTGGAGAGGGTTTTCTGACACCTGAATGACAAGAAACAATTATTGGATTAAATTTATTATAAAGTTTTTTTGGCATAAGTGCTTTTTCTGAAAGATACCATTGGTCTGATAAAATTCCAACATTATATCCTAATTTTTTTAATTCAATTGCTTTTTTATGAAGTTGTTTATTTTGTTTTAAGTGTCTTTTATATGCCCAAAAATAAATTTTTCTTAATTTAGATTCTGTTATTTTAAGTTTTTTTGAAATTGTATGAACTGTTTCTTTTTCTGAAATTTCACCTTCAATTGATTCTGCAAAAAGAGTTTCAATAACTTCTAAATATTGGTCTAATGGAATTTTTAACTTCTCTGCGATATCTAAATGAACTCCAGAGGGAATTAATTTTCCATTTATCCAAGATGAATTCTTACCAATAACTAAAACTCCGCCTACATCAAATAAAATTGTTTTAATTTTTGAATTTGATTTCACACTCTTTTTTGATTTCATTATAAGAAAAGTTAAAATTAGTTTAAAAATTTAATTTTTTGTTTTTTGCTTCATTAATTCTCTTTGGTTATAAATAACTAAAGCAACTGAAATAAGAAGCAAGTACCACATGTGAAAAAAGAAAGCTGCAAATATAAAGGCTAAAGCTAAAAGTGAACTGTAAAAAACTTTTTTATTTTTCATTTATTTTTTCCCCTGATTATCTCATATTTTAAATTTTATTTATTTTAAACCTCATTTGCTTGAACTGCTCCAAAGATGATATTTCCTTGACAAGTTCCTGCAACTCCTAAGGGAACATAAACTCTCCAATAAGAATAATTCCAAGCTTCATTATAACTTTCTTGTTTTCTGAAATCTAAATCAAATCTTTTTGTGACAGGAGAAGAAGTTAAATTAGTATAATTTCCAATAAATTCTCCATGAGAAATATCTCCAGAAGTAGTATCTGTTAAGTTAAATTTTTCATATTCAATAGAGATATTTTGAATAGAACCTAAAGTGCAATTCATTGCATTTCCATCATTTTCCCAAAATCCATATCCACTTAAAGACAAATTAATTTCAACATTGCCTAAATTTGTCACATTTGTAACATTCTCGTCTGAAACATAGGTTGCATTTACTTCTCCGTATTGAATAATATCAGGAAGTCCTAAAGCAAGCAAAGGAGAAATTGTAATTAAATCAGATCCTTGAGCATTCCATCCATAACTATCATTAATTCTAATAGTGCAATTCCATTCCGTTGCATTAGCATAATACCATACTGAATAAGTACAATTAACTAAAGAAGTATATGCATCATCTGTATATCCGTTATAATTTCCAAAATTATTTGTTATCACACAAGTGTCATTTGTATAATGAGTATTATTATCATCTGAATCAGCATAATTAGAGGAAAAATTATCAAAAAATCTTGACCATGCTGCATTAATATCTGCTTCACCATTATAATCTCTTACAACAGCTACACAATTCAAAGTAGTTGTATCATTTGGAGTTAATGAAAAACTAGCTGCATCATCTTGAATAGAAACATTCAAAACTTCTGGAAAAACATTTCCTATAGTTAAATTTGTTTTAACAGTAACATTATTTTCACCAAAACCTGCAAAAACATTATTAGTTAAAAATGAAAAAAATAAAAGGAATAGAGCTGCCTCTAAAAAAATCAGTGTAAATATTTGATATTTTTTTTTCCATTTTTTCATTTTAATCAAGCTCAACGTATATATAATATGGAGTGGCTCCAGTATAGTCAGTTGTTCCATTTTCTGGAACAATCATCTGAAAATCAAAGGTCTTATCTCCGTCATAACCTTGAACATTATCTTCTAGAATAGTTGCATATACAATACTAGTTCCGTCGTGTAAAACAATTTCTTCAAAATCCGTTGTTTGAGGAGCATCATTTTTAAAAGTAGTTAATCCATAATCACATTGGTTTGCTGAGAAAAAACTTCCTGCAGACCAAAAGGCACTATGACTTGTCCTATTAAAGGTTTTTGTTAAATTATCTGTAGCTGATGCAGAATGTACCATTTCTGTATTTTCATTTTCCATTTCAGTATCATCAGCACAATCAATTAAACCCCATTCAAGAGTTCCTGAATCACGAGTAGCATAAACTTTCCCTGTAATTGTTGCAAAAGTCCAATCAAAAATAGTTGCTCCAGATGAATCATCTAAGGTATATTTACCTGAAACATTACCCACAAAGGCTTTCCAACGTGCATTCTGGAAAGTAGCATCAAGATTAATTGTTGAAATATATCCACCTGAAATATTAAAAAAACCTGATTCAGTATTATCTTTTGTTGAATTATTAACTGAAGTAATTATTGGGTTATCTGGAGTGGCTGCAAAAATAAGATTTAAAGAAAACAAAATACCTAAAATCAAAACAAAAGCTAAGAAATTTCTTGCCTTGCTTTTTTCTTTCACTCTTTTTCTCTGTTTTTTCATATTTATTTCTTAATCCATACAAGGATTTTACCCTTTTTATGTTTGATTATGCTACTTCTTTTAGAACCTAGATATATTAAAAAAATAAAAAATATAAATTTATTCTAGTTCAACCCAGAAGTAATAGGTGTCTGTACTTGTATCAGTTTTGTGGCCATCTTCTAAAACCAACATTTGGAAGTCATTATACATATTGTTGAAACCCATTGTATCATCTTCTTCTAAAATAGACATGAAAACAACACTATATGAAACAGGTTCATATAATAATACTTCTTGGAATTCATTGTCTTCTGGACTGTCAGATTCAGTAAATAAGTGAGCTGCTGCTCCACATTCTCCTTCATTAAACAATAAATTGTTTGTATAAAAAAGGTCATGTATTAAAGTTTCACCTTGCTCTTGAGTCCCATTCACATTGAAGGTCTCATTAACTCCATCCCAGTCTGTTGAATTAAGTCCAAATTCTGTTTCTAGAATTGTCACATTAGTTCCAAATTGGCTTGTTGAACCTGCATTTGGTAAGTCATTTCCATAAGTTCCATCTGCTGTTAAATTAAAACACTGTATATTATTCCAATAAACAGTATTATTTGTAGATGCATAGATTTCACCTGAAGGGGAACTAACAGACCAATTATATAACACATTATCATCACCATCTGCTAACATGATTACACCTGTAACATTACCATAATAACCTTGCCAAGACTGTGTAATTGTAAAAGCAGACACAGTTAATTGGGTAATATTACCTGCTATTGCATTCGGGTCATTTCCAGCAGCATCAGCTTCTGCCCTTTCTGAAGGCGTAACTGGAGTAACAGTTGCACCAAAAGGCTCAACAGCAACAACAGAAACAGACAACAATACCGCGAGTAAAACTGATATTATTAATATCCTATTAACTCGATTCATCCTCTTTTCTCTCTCCTCCTTTCAAAAACCATAAATCACTTTATAGTTAATAATATGATATATTGAAAATTATTTATAAACCTTTCGCAATTCTTTAAAAACCAAAATTTTAAAATAAATTATTTTTATAGAAGACAACAACTATAAATAAAAAAATACAACTATTTTTAAATAACAAAAATAAGTTCATTCTTACAAAATTTCAACATATAATGCAGCTGTTTTTGAATCAGTTAAATCATAATATCTTAATCTTGCAGGAATCCTCATTTCATAATCATAAGTTCCAAAAGTTCCTAATGTATCTTGATTTAATTTTGAAACAAAAATAATATCTTCTTTATCTGTTGAATCATATTCATTATTAGAACCCCCATCATCTGAAGTATCCCATAATATTCCTGTTTTAAAATTTGTATTGTTTGTTGAATTTGCAACAGGAACTTCTGTTATTGATTGTTTAAAACATGTAAAAGTATCTGTTTCTTTTGGTGTTCCTGAGTTAGTAAAGGTATTATAAACTGAATCAGAAAAAGTTGTCATTTCTAAAACACTATCAATTTCAGTGAAATCAGAAGAGCTGGCTCCTCCAGAAATGGTTCTACCTAGTGCCTGTAAACTACTCCAGGAGATTGTTGATCCATAATCAACAGCATAAATATTTCCGCTTTGAAAATCTTCTGCACTCCAAGTAAGAACTTTTTGTGAAGCTTCATCTGCTAATTCTAATCTACTTGAACTTGTCATATTTCCATAAACATAATGCCATCCCCCAACTGAAATATTTCTAGAAGCATTATTATTTGATTCATTTAATTCATTAAATGAATTTATTTCATCAATAATCACAAATATTTCAGAAGCTCCCATATCAGCTGTCCAAACAATAGAAGTATTTTCAATTTCAAACTCTTGTAAATTTAAATAAGTATCTGTTCCTATTTGTATTCCAGAGTCAGAAGGATTCCCATCATAAAATCTAACTAAAACATTTGTAGTATTTGCATCTGCAATATTTCTTATTGTTGCTGTTATTAAAACAGAGTCATTTTCTTTAGGAGATGTATTATTGAAATAAATCTCAGAAGTGTTTATTGAGAAATCTGGATAAGTTAAATTAAAGTACCAAGTTGCACTAGTATTTGAATTTCCTAACTGGTCCCAACAAGTTACATTCCAAGAATGATCTCCTTGTCCTATTATTGCTGTTGAAACACTATCAGAAGTTAATGCACCTGAAGAAGTATATTTATCATTTATTCTAACAACTCCATCAATTGTTACGTCACATTGTAAAATATTATCTAATTCATCTGTGGGAGTCCAAAAGAAATTTATAGATGCTTGATTTCTATCAATACCAGAATCATTTTCAGGACTCGATAAATCAACATTTGGACCTGTTAAATCTCGTGAAAAACTCCAGTTATTTGGCATATGATAATTTGTATCTGGGTCAGTACAATTTACAGTCCAATTATAATTTCCTTCTATAATTCCTTGAATAGTAAAGTTATTTTGTTGATTTACAAGGGGATTATTTTCAGTATCATTTATCACTCCATTCAAATAAATACTACATTCATTTATTCCAATTGCATCTTCTGGAAGATAAAAGAAAGTAATTGCTGAGTCTTTAGTTAGGTTTCCATCTGCAGGACTTTGAAGAGTAACAATAGGAGGAGCAATTACTTGAAAATTAATTGTTGTGCTTTGGTTTGAATTTCCAGCAGAATCATTACAAATAGCATACCAAGAATGATTTCCATCAACAAGAGGTTTGTACTCTATCTGAAAGGTATTGTTTTGGGCAGATTTTGAAAACTCTTTCTCATCATCAATAAAAATATCACAATTCATATTATTATCTAAGTTATCTAAAACACTGAAATTAAAGGTTACATTATTTGTTTCAAATAATTCTGATTCATTAGGATAAAACAAAGTTAATTCTGGGATTTTTGTATCTACATAAAAAGTCCTCGTTTCACTTACTCCAACTAATCCTCCTAAATCTGTAACATTAATACTCCAATTATAAAAACCATCATAAAATCCAGTAATTGAAAAATCATTATTATTTCCATTATTTATATTTGTTGTATTTGATCTATTTACTTGTCCATTAATTATTAACTCTGCTAATGAAAATCCCTCATCATCTTCTGGAAAATATGTTAAATTAAATGAACTTGAATTAAACCAATACCCATCATCTGGATAAATTAAACTTATTCCTGGTGTAGTATATCTTGTAAAATTATAAATCAAACTATTTCCTGTATTTCCAGCATCATCTGTGCAATTAACATACCACGTATGAAAACCATCTGTTATTCCAGAAGCAGTATAATTATAAACAGTATTATTCTCAACATTTAAATTTAATCCTTCAACTGTTGAATCAACACTTAAATTACATATTAAATTAGAATCAACTAAATCCGTTACACTGAAATTAAAGGAAATGTTTGAGCTATATATGTCCTTTCCATTTGGTTCATACAATTCTATTGAAGGGGGATTTGCATCAATATAAAATATATTTTTTACAGAAGAACTTGATAAACCAAAAGTATCTGTACAATTAACATACCACCAGTAAGTTCCATCTGCAAGATTGTCTGCAACAAAACTTTCCTGCTGCCCATTATCTACATTTGTTGAATTTGATTTATTTAACTCATCGTTTAAATACAAACTACAAGAACTAAAATTAGTGTTATCAAATCCTGTGTAATAAAGAGTTATTGAATTTTCTGTTTCTGCTGTCTCATTTGAGGTGTTAAGATAAACTATTGGAGGCTCTGCAACTGTGAATGTCCTTGATGAAGATGTATTTATTCTCCCTAAATCATCTGCACAAGCAATATTCCAATTTTTATTTCCATCTGTTAATTCGTTTGCAATAGTATTTGTTAATGATGCATTATTTGCATTGAAATTTTCATTTTCTACTTGCCCGTTTATAGATAAATTACAAATCATTATATCATCTACACTATCTGTTGCAGTAAAATTAAAACTTACAATACTCTGAGGAATTGTTGAACTTTCATCAGGTAAATTTAAAACAACTTGGGGATAATATAAATCTACTTTAAAATCTCTTGTGGAAGGTTTATCATAACTTAAACTAAAATCAAAACATTCAACTGTCCAATTATAATCTCCCTCTCCTAATCCAGTTACGTTAATTGTGTTGTTAACATCTTTTACAACTTGTGTTTGATTTGCTACTCTATAAGATTCATTTAATATTAAACTACAATTTAAAAAACCAGCATCATCTTCAGGAGTAAAAACAAATGAAATCTCTCCATCCCCATTAAGATAATTGTTTTCAGGGGAATACAAAGTAACTTCTGGGGGACTATCTGAAATATTAAAATTAAAAGTTTGGCTTACATTTTGCCTTCCAGAACTATCTGAACAAGTAACATTCCAATAATGAATTCCTCCTGAAACAGTTCCAGAAGAAACATTTGTTATTTCATGACTATTTACATTTAATCCAGAGTAGATTGTTGAACCATCTAAAACAACGTCACAAGATAAAGTAGTATCCAAAGAATCTGAAGCATTAAAACTTAAATTTAAAACATTTGTTGTATGCTGAGATTCATTATAAGGCCAAATAAGCTCTAAAGAAGGATTTTCTAAATCAACATAAAAAATTCTAGTATTTCCTATATTTGAATTACCAGAACTATCTGTTACATTAACTGTCCAATTATATTGTCCTTGTGTGAAATTTATATAAGTAAAATTATTATATTTATTATTTTCAATATTTGTTGAATTTGATTGGTTGTAAAGTGAATTAATATATAATGAAGCATTTACTACATCATCATTATTATCTGTTAAGTTATAAACAAAAGTGAGATTTCCATAACTAAACCATTCATCTTCTTCTGTGTCTATCAAAAATACATTTGGAGCAACAGAAGAGAAAACTTCTAAAATAGAACAAGTTCCAGTGTCTGCTGTTTTATAACTTGAATTGACACAAACAATATAATTCCCAAATGTTATTGGGCTTGCAAAAAAAGCACTAAACATTCCACTTGAATTTGTTCTTAATGTTTTATAACTTACATCTATTTCATCTAAATAAGGCTTATAAGTTTCATTAAAAGAATATAATTCTACACGATATTCTAAATATCTACTAGCAATATTTGGATTATTTATTACTCCTCCATTAGTAACTTCTTGCCAACCAGTCCAAGAAGATTTATCATTAGAGGTTCTAACAAAAACTCTTGAAGGAGAACAATCTTGAGAAGTAAAACTAGCTTGTAATTTAGGTCTATGACTTTGAATAGTATATTCGCTACTTCTTATTCCTACTCCTCCGCTTCCCCCATAATCTAAAACAACACCATAGTTATTTGTTGATTGACTTGTCCAACTCTTGAAAGCATTTGAAATATTAAATGTGTAATTTGAAACTGAACTAGGGTTGAAGGTTGTTTCTGACGCTAAAGACCTAGAAGGATAATTTCCACATCCATCTGAACTCCAAAGAGTACTGAAAAGCCTGTTATTATCTGTTGCAAAATCTTCATCCCAATTTTCTAAAACCTCATACACTGTTACTGGATCTCCTGCATCAAAAACAGAAACAGTTATATTCGCATCAAGGATTGTTGAATTAAATGGAATTTTATTTTTTCCATAACCTATTGAATTAAATTTAATTAAAGTTCTAAGAGGATCTGAATCAATCATTAATTCTTCTTCTGAACCATAATTGGTATTTTGATTTCCCCCATCTAAATAAGTATCATAAGTTCCAGAAAAAGAATTTACATCTCCTTGCTGATAAGTTATTGTTCCTGAGCATGAATCAGAATATTCAATCCAATAAGCTCTCTCCCACTCAACTCTTGCTCCTGCATCAATTATTTTTGTGAAATTACCACTTGAATTTGTTCCATAAAGGGTTAAATTTCCTCCTGAATAAGTTGTTTGAACATGAGTTCCCTTTCTGAAATCATTATCTGTGGTGTCTGTTGAATTTACTTTTTCCATTGCAGTAGAATCACTTAAATCTCCAGGAGTTTCTTGATTTGTCCAAGTTAACAAATTTGGTTGAGGACTTGCTCTTTTTCTTACCCTTATATTATCTGCTTTACCTCCTCCATTTTGATATGCAAAAACACCAACACTTCCAAAGGAATAAGCAGTATTGCTATTTGAACTGCTTTGTACAGTGCTGGAATCAAATGCACTTTCATAAACATCACCATAAAAGGCAGTTGAATCTGCATAAGCCCTAAAAAAAACCCAATTATCAGAGCCTACAAAATAAGAACCTGTTTGTGCACCTGAAGTTCCTGTATTAATTCTCAGACTAGGTGTATCTCCACTATTTCTATCATCAATAATCATTTGATAACCATTGTCTCCTGAATTTTGCCCCATAAAATGCAAACCAACTGGAATTGTTGTTGAAGTAAGATACTTAAAATAACCCTCAAAGAAATAATCTTCTCTAGTGAAATTAGAACTAGCATTATAAGCAACTGCATAATTACTATCTCCATCAACATCTGCTTGATAACTTCCAGAAATTCCTCCTGCTTCTTGAGTTATTGTTGTTCCACTATCTGAAGTAAATTCGTGAGTTCCTTCAAAACCCTCGAATAAAAGGAATGTATTTTCTGGATTTGAAGTTGTTTCTTGAATTGAATTATCATAATACATGTAAATTGTTGTATTTCCAGGATATGAAGGTATTGAATCAACTTCTACCCAAAATGAAGCTTTATCTGAATCTATTTTTTCTTCTAAAAAATAATCTAAAGAATCTCCATTTGAATTTACAAATCTTATATCTCCAAAATTTGTTTTACAATTTGAATCACAATAAACATTTTTTCCTGAATCTGTTCCACTTCCATAATTTACAATAAAATGCATTACATAATCTGTCTGTGCTCCTGAAGTTGAACCATTAATTAAAATTCCTTTTCTTTTTCCCCAAGAAACATCCCACCAAGAAGAATTTCCATTTGTTAGATTATCTGATAAAAGTAAATTTCCATCTAGCCAAAGATTAACAGATTGATTTACAAGATATGTTGAATTAGTGAAATTAATATGGCCAAAAGCATTTACTTCTCCTGTTCCAGGGGAAGGGTTTGGCTGTAAGTAAAGTGATGAATCTAAACCAAGAACACTAAAGTTTCCATCATATTCACTTTGAAATCCAGCAGTGTCGTTTGCGTAAATAGTGTAATTGTAATTTAATTCTCCCCATGTTGAATCTGTTTGAACTGTTGCAACCCAAAGCAATCCTGCAACATAAGTAAAAAAAACTTTTACTTTTTCAGCCCCATTTTTTACTGAATTCCAAACAGTAACAAATACCTTGTCTATGTTGCTATCTGAGACATTCACTGAAAGAGTTAAATTTTCTCCTTGGATTAAGGGGTTTGTATCATTCACTAAATCATCATCTTCATTTGTTTGATTTATGAATGTTATTTCTGGTGCAGAAGTATCTACTATGAAATTCACTGAATCTTTTCCAACAGCACCCTCTGTATCGTTTGAATAAACTATCCAAATATTTTCCCCTTCTTGAGATGTTATTCCAGAAATATTATCATAGCAAGTTATTGTTGTATTTGTAAGCCCTCCATCTAAAGAATACCAACAATCATCTAAAACAGAACCAGGAGGAACAGATAATGTATAATTAATTGAGGTTATATTTGAATTATATACTATTGCAAGAGGATAATAAATTGTTGGATAAGGAGGTTCTGCCCAAGTAATGTTCATATTTAAAATAGAAATTGTTGAAGTAGTGTTTGAATTAAATAAAACCCTATAAATTAAATTATTTCCTTCTGTTAAATCCAAGTTTTGATTTTTTGTTGCATCATGCCAGTTAGAACCTGCATCAGCGCTAACTTGAACAGAAATATTATTTCCTAAACTTGTTCCTGATTCTTCCCAAGTTATATTTGTTAATCTCTTTACGTTTTGAGTTGTATTAATATAATAAGAACTAAAATTACCTGTTGAACCTGCTGAATCAGTATTATATGCTGCCCAATCAAGTGCTCTTTGAAAAATTGTCAATCCATTTGAATTTAAGTTATTAAAATATTGTGCTCCAAAGAAAACTCTTCTATTTGCTGCAGTTGTTGAATCAGTTAAAGTTCCTCCATCTTCAACAACTACAATTTTATGCTGTCCGGAATTTGCAATATAATCTCCTAAACCATAAACATCATTGCTTTGCCCAGACATATAACCTGCATTTGAAGTAGAAGTTGAAACTTGTAAAGTCCCTATTGAAAAAACTTCAGTTATATAATGAGTATTGTTAGTTATATTAATTTCATCATCTCCCCCTCCATCACTGGAACCTCCTGTACCTAAATCAAACTCATCATTGTTTGCTCCTTCTAATGTAAAAATTCCTACGTCTTCTGATTTCAGCCATGCAGTAGAACTAGAAGAAACAGATTCAGAAATAACAATAACATCATATGATGAAGTGCCAAAAACAGATGCGCTTTGGTTTGTAACTGTGTGTCCTAAAACAGATGTTAAATGAACATAAAGAGGGACATCAGTATTTGCATTTGAACAAGCAGAGGTTCCACAAACTAAAGCAATATTTAAGGAGCTTGAACCGCTTCCAGTAAAACTAACATTTCCTTGAGAATAATTAACGCTGTTTAATTCTAAAATAGAAGAATTATCTTGATAATCATCATAAAAATTTCTGTTTAAATCTAAAGTAACCGAAGTTGAGTTGGAAATTGAATCTCCAAAAGAATTATTGCTGTAAACATCTATTGTATGTTCTCCTTCATCTAAATAAATAAAGGTTGTTTGGGTTCCTGAGCAAGTTCTACAAATTATTTTTGGATTTCCTGAATCAATCTTATACCAAAGAGTGTTTGCTGTACTATTCAAAGTAACGTTCAATAAAGGAGTTATATCTGAAATTGTTGAACTGTTTATTGGTGAGTTTATGATTATGCTAGGTGGAGGAGAAATTTCATTAGACCAAGTTATATTTATATCAAATATTGAAAGTGTTATTTCTTGTATAACATCAAATAAAACTCTATACATCAAACTAGAACCAGTAATTCCTTGAATACCCATATTCTTAGTTGCTTGATACCAATTATTTCCATTGTCAACACTTATTTCAACAGTAATATTATTTGAATCATCTGTTCCATTTTCATTCCAAGTAACATTTTCTATTCCTGTTATTACTTCTGTGGTATTTAATGCATAAGAAGTGAAATTTCCAGAAAAATAACCTTGTTGAGTATTATATCCCACCCAATCAACCATTCTTTGAAAAAGAGCAGTACCATTTGAGTTAAGATAATTAAAATATTGTGCTCCAAAGAAAGCTCTTCTATTTGCAGCAATTGTTGAATCAGTTAAAGTTCCTCCTTTTTCTACAATAACCATTTTATGCTGTCCTGGATTTGCAACATAATCTCCTAAACCATAAACATCATTGCTTTGTCCAGACATATAACCTGCATTTGAAGTAGAAGTTGAAACCAATAAATTTCCTAATTCAAATTCTTCAGTGATATAATGAGAATTATTTGTAATTCTTATTTCATCATCTCCTCCTGCACTACTAGAACCTCCTGCACCTAAATCAAACTCGTCATTATTTGCTCCTTCTAAAGTAAGAACTCCCACATCTTCTGATTTCAACCAAGCAGTATCTCCTGAATTAACTGTTTCTGTTATAATTACTACATCATAAGGAGTTGTATTAAAAGAAGTTGCACTATGATTTGTTACAGTATATCCAAGATTAGAAGTTAAAAAGGCATAAACAGGGATATCTATATTTGCATCTGAACAAGCAGAGGTTCCACAAACTAAAGCAAGATTCAAACTAGATTTTGGAGTTACACCTGTAAAATTTATAGAACCATTTGTCCATTCAATATCATTGGAATTCATTAAAGAAAAATTATCTGTATAATTATCATAATGAGTATTGTTAAACTCAAGTGTAAAAGTTGTTAGATTAATTCCTTTTCTATTTGCAGAGTCACTTGCATAAACAAAAACCGTATTTGCTCCTTCTTCTAAAACAATGAAACTTGATTGCATTCCAGAACAAGAATTGCATATTGTTGTATTTGTTTGCCCTCCGTCTGTTGAATACCACAGAGTACTAACTGATTTATTCACGGATACATTTAACAAAGGAGTATGGTCTGCAATAAATGATCCTTGCCTAGGGTTATAAATTGTTATTCCTGGTGGAGGCGGCTCACTATGTGCCCAAGTTATATTTATATCTGATACAGAAAGTTCAACAGTAGAGTTTGAACTAAATAAAAGTCTATAAACAAGATTATTGTTTGGGAAAAAACTAGATAGCCCTTGATTTTTGATTATAGAATGCCAATTTATTCCTCCATCAACACTTACTTCAGCAGAAATATTATTTCCTGCACTTGTTCCTGATTCTGTCCAAGTTATATTTGTTATTTCTGTGATTTCACGTGAAATATTTATTGATTTTGAAGTGAAATTTCCCTGAGTTCTTGGATTTTCTGAAGCTTCTGCAAACTCAACAACAAACCATTGGGCTCTTGCTGTTGAACCTGTTGTTGCCCTTGTTAAAACAACATGAGTGGAGTTAGTTAAATTAACAGTAAACCAACCAGCACCTGCATTTTGATCTGTCTGAGAGGTTAAACCTTCTCTCATATGCCCCCCTGTAAATGCAATTGCTCTTGAAATATTTACAGAAAAAGGTAATTCAGCGGATAAAGAACTGTCTGAACTTCCAAAATCCATTGTTCCAGTAGAAACATTTTCATCACCTGTAAATTCCACTGCATAATATGCTCCTGAAAGTGTTGATGCTGAACCACTTCTCTGAAAATGTACTGTATCTGAATCAGTGAAATTAACTAAAACTGAAAAATCATCTGCATTTACTCCTCCACTAGTATACCAAGTTGCATAAACAAAAGACTTATTTAAATCAACAGTTCTAGCTAAATCTTGTTCTGCCACTGTACCACTTAAAGTAAAAGTTCCATATTGAACATTAGCTCCTAAATATTCTATTGCTTGATAAACAAATGGTTGACTTGTTGGGTCTCCTCCTGTTACACCTTCAACAGTATCTGAATCAAGCATTCTTATTCTCATTTCATCATCTGTTCCCCATGCACTACTTCCATCATTTTCAAAACTTCCAAAAAACATTGTTTTATTTAAATCAAAAATTCTTGTCAAATCTTCAGTAACTGTAACAGAATCATGACTTACTGTTCCTGATTCAACATTTACTCCTGAATCAAACTCAGCAACATACCATTTAATTGAAACAGTTCCTCCTGTATCTCCTCTTTCAAAATGAATTGTTGAACTATCTGACAAATGCCCTCTTACAAGATTATTATCTGGAGCAGTATTTCCTAGTGTTGTTGAGAAAACAACAAATGCTGCACTTGTATTAACAGTTGCTCCTCCTGGAAGTGTAACATCTATAGAAGCTCCTGAAAGAGAAGTAGAACCAGAATAAACATACTTTATATTTGATCCAGGATTTGCTCCATTATAAGTTATATTTCCGAGATTCCAAGAAACCCCATTTAATTCTTCTATTGAAGAATTATCATTATAATCATCATAAAAGCTCTTATTTAAGAAAATTTCAAAATCATGTTCTTCAAGAAAAAGAGTTCCATCTGAATTATTTGCATAAACCTTCAAAGTGTAATTGTTTTCTTCTAAATATAAAAATTCAGAATAATCCCCAAGGCAATCAGTACACAAAGTTGAATTTGTTGTTCCATCATCAAGAGTATACCAAAGCATATCTGCATTTACTGCACCTTGAATTGTCACATTCAACAAAGGAGTTATATCCTCTTCTACAGAATTATCTAAAGGAGAATTTATTGTTATTTCAAGTCTAATTTGTTCTTCTCCTAAGGTAAAAAAACTAGAGTCCTTTTTTTGATTTTGATAAGAAGCATTAACCCAATCAGAACTTCTTGAAGTATCTGAAATTCTAAACTCATCTAAAATACCATCAAAACCATCACTTCCACTTCTCCAACCAATGTTGTAGCTAGGAGAATTAGAACTTATTGTACTTTGAGAATCACTGCTTTGATAAATTTGAGTGCCATTTCTATAAATTGTTGTTGTTCCACTATCAAAAGTAAATGTCCATAAATTCCACCAACTCGCGTTTAAAGCACCTGGTTGAATGTGGGCTGTTCTCCAATCTCCTCCTAAATTCCATCTAACTCTTAAATTTCCTGGTCCTTGAGGGGTTCCATAAGAAGCACCATGCTCAATTAAAACAATGCTATCTGCCCATAAAGAATAATCACTTGTTCCAATAACATCTTGCTTTGCCCAATAAGAAACTGTTGCAGCACTTTCACCTCCTAATCCTGAAAAACTTGGTATTTCAACATACTGTGTGTCTTGAAAATCATTTGCACCATCAATCCATCCTTGTGAATCTTGGGCTGAACCTTGATTTGTTGCATTTTTATTATTTGAAGAATCAATGTGAGTTCCACTGATTTCTTGCAAGTGCTGAACATTAACATAATTACTATCCCAAACTTCTGCAAAGTTTTCTTGATTTTCTGCATTTGAATTATTATAATAAATATAAAAATAATTATCAGAAGTTGAAGAAAGATTAACTGCAACCCATGCAATCAAATGAGAATGTGTTGAATTATAAGAGCTGTTATAAATTTCTAACTCATGATTTAACTTAATACCATTAACATCAGTGAAGAAAATGTCATCTCCATCACTCTGAGCTGAATCAAATAAATCAGAATCATATAATTCTACTTTCAAAGGAAAATTTGTTAAATCAGAGCCAACAATTGAAGAACCTATTGATAATTGTTTCCTATAATCCCAAGATGAATTATACCAATTAGATGCAAAATTTTCTGCATAAACACATTCATCTCCAAAACAAAACTCTAAATCATGTTCTCCTGTTGTAAATACTCTACTGGATTCAATTCCTGTTTCCAAACATTCATAATCCCCAACAAAAATTTCATTATTTATCCATTGATAATCAACATTATTTTCTCCACAACTTAAACTCAAAAATTTTAAATCTTCTGAATTATTATTTAAAGACCAGGTTGTACCATTTATTGGACGTATTGTTAAATTATTTTTTCCAATAGTTTGAAATTCAACATTCCACCTTCCCCCAACAGTTGGATAAGATTTAGCATTAATCAAAGTTATTGAAATCTCAAAATTTTGTTCTGAAAGATGTGGAACAATCCATTCTATCCTATCAATCAAACCATTTTCATTTAAATCATATGTTTTAAAATCAAGATACTTGTTTTGCTCGATCCAATAAACTTTTATTAAATCTGGGTTTGAAGTAAATTCTGAAATATCTGTAAAAGCAAAAACATTTTCATAATTTAAATTATCAGGAGCAGAAACCTTAACTTGCTTTTTCTTATCTGAAATAACAACTTCTTTTTTTTCAGGAGCTTGAGTATAATATTCAAGTTCCAACTCTTGCTCAAAATTATTATTTGATTGATTTATTTTAAGATAATGTTTTCCATTTTTCCTGAAGAATTCATAATCTAATTCTTGATTTGTTTTAGAATCTTTTATATTAATATTTTGTATATCCTTTTGAGAATGAGGCAATTCTATTATTTCTTGTTTTAAGATTGCTTTCCATTTAACTGGTTTTCCTGCTTCTAATTTAACAGGATTAATCTTTTTTGGCTCTTGTATTTCATTAAATGATACTGATTTAAACTTGTGCTCGGTTTTTGCTCCTCCTCTCCACATTTCAATTAAATAATCTCCAATATCTTTTATTTCTAAAGTAAAAAAATCATTGGATGCCACTCTTGAAATCTCTCCTGATTCAGATATTACTTTTAATTCATAATTACCTAGTTTAGACATATCAATTCTTATTCTCTCTCCTAAATTATAGGTTTTTCCTTCTAAGTCTTGGAGCTCATTAATTTCAAGGTCAGAATACTCTGAATCTATAATAATTTTTTCTTGAATTTCATTGGAATATTCAGAATCATTATAATAATTCTCTTGAGAAACTTCTTTAGAAGATTTTTCTTCTTGTAAATTATATTCAAATTCTGAATTTTCCAAAACATTAAATTCAATTCTTTGTGATTTATTTATTCCTTTAATATCCAAGTAATAATTTCCAATCTCTTTTAATTCCAATATAAAAAAATTATCATCAGGTTTTTCCAAATAAATTTCTAAAGGGGTTTGGATTCTTATTGTTGGTTCTTTAAATTCCTTTAAATTTAATTTAAATAATTCTCCTTGTTTATATACCTCTTTTTGAGAAGCTGTTGAAAAAGATAACAATACAACAAAAAATAAAGTAATTATTATCAAAAAAATAGAACCTGCTTTTATCATCCCTTTTTTATTTATTCTCATTTTACTCTTTTATTATTTGCCAGAGATTCATACGTCCTACTCTGAAACCATTTATTTTACCTTGAAGTTGTAATTTTAAACAACGAGTTTGAACTGAATGCCAAGGTTTGATTATAGCATCAGCTATTTCTTGAGTTGAAATAGGATTTAAATTTTTAGAAAGTGTATCCAAGATATCAATTTGAACTCGATCTTGTTTTTTTGCCTCTTTTTTGCGATTGAACGTACGTTCATTCTTACTTTTATTCATACTATCAATCGCAAGTAAAATTCATTTAAATACCTTTTGAAAAATAAATAAATTAAAAAAGATTAACGGTCAATAATCTTAAGATTAAATGATCCTTTTTTAGAAAATTCCCCTTGATAATAATTGTATTTTAAATCCTCTTTATAAAGAGAATAAGAATTATCCCCTTTATTATAATAAAACCTAAAAGAATCTTCTTTAGGAACTTTAAATCTAATTAAAATATTTTTTATTTGGTAATTTGGAATTGTTGACAATAAATTAAAAGTAATATATCTTCTATTGAAAAATCTTCTTTCCTTATAAATTATATGGGCATGAGCATCATAAAGTTCAGTATTAGGATAAATAGCAATTACTTCAAACAATTCTTGGTCTAATTCTAGAATTAAAGGTTCTAAATTAGAGACTATCTCATTTAAAGAATCTTCAAAATAAATATCATCTGAAAATCTTTTTTCAACTCTTATTGGAAAAAACCTAGTTAAAGTATGAACTAAAACTTTTCTTATTTTTGATATTTCAGACTCTTGTATTTCATACTTGAAATTATCTCTTCTCTTAAACCAAGTCCCTGAACTAACAAAAGGATAAATTTTTTCATGAAGATTTGAATCATTTTTCATTTCCCATTCAATTAAATTATGAGTTAAACTATAATCTTTTGATAAAAATTCCTCTGAGATACTCCAATCAATAGGATGATAAATTTTAATTTTTCCAGAAATTGGGTGTGAAGAATTTACTTTGAAACTTAAATTAACTTTTTCATGAGAAGGAACATAAATATTATTATTAAGATTTTTACATTTTTTACACTGAAAATCATCAATTAATTCCAAGTAATCTAAAGAATAAATATAAAAATCTTCTGAAATTTCTCTTCCATTATCTAAATTATATGCTGTTAATGTTATTTTATTTTTTCCTTTTTCAAGAATAACCTCAAAAATTGCATTAGAACAACTTTCACAAACAACAACTTCTGAAAGAGGATTTTCATTTACTATATATTTCAAATTATTGTAATTTTCATGAATATTTAAATTAAATAAAACACTTGATTCATTTACTAATATTTTTTTAAATTCTTGGTTGAAATTAAATACTTTTTTTAATTGCATTTCTGGAAATAAATCATATCCATTTTCAGTTGTTGATAAAGATACAGGTCCTGCAATATAACCTAAATCAGGTAAATAAACTTCTCCATGAACAATTTTATTTACTTGCCAATTAACATTTTCTATATCTTGCAAATCACAACAAAATTTATTCTCAGGACTTGTTTTACAGGAAGTTATGTCTGAAGTTTTTTCATCATAATAAACTAAAACATTTATCCAAGAACCGGATAATTCACTTGAATCATTTAAATGTCCA
Organism: Candidatus Woesearchaeota archaeon; assembly: GCA_964447315.1. Taxonomy (GTDB): domain Archaea; phylum Nanobdellota; class Nanobdellia; order Pacearchaeales; family GW2011-AR1; genus MWBV01. The sequence continues at coordinate 63,044 of CAYURQ010000002.1, read as the reverse complement.
CAAACAAAATTTGCACTTATATTTGAAGTTAAAACTATTGTTAAAAACAATATAAATACAATAAATAAAACTCTTTTCATAAGAAAGCTAATAAAATAGTGTATAAAAGATTTTCTAGACTGAAAAAGTATGGTTAAATTAATTATGCAAAATAAATAAATTCATCTTCCATTGTTCTAGATTTAGCTAAAAGAATTATTGCAACTAAAATCAAAATACCTCCAATTAAAGAAAAAAATAAAGATATATTTCTAGTAAATCCTAAATCAATTATATCTTTATAAGAAATCATAAAATTAAATCCTGCTATCAGTAGAGAAACTTCTTTTATGAAAGTTCCTCCTGCAAAAAACAGTAAAATAGCTATTAATAAAGGAAGCAACATACCTCCTAAAATAACATTTTCTAATGAAGCAAAATCATCTCCACATAAAATTTCAGTATGAGGCAATCCACTTTCATAGATTATCCTATCAAATCCACAATCATAAGCCCTAGAAGAAAGCAAATGTCCTGCTTCATGAACAGTGATTGTTCCAATAAAAATAAAATTTGTAAGTATTATTATAAAAACAAAATATCTTAAAAAATCAACTAAAGGATTTCTTTTTTTTATTTTTCTTTTTTTATTGAAAAATTCTATTGGAAATCTTTCTATTCTTTTTAAAAAATAAAATATAAAAAACATAAAGAATATATTTGAAATTAAACTTCCAAAAATTAAAAATTTTTCATAAAAAATAGTAAATATTTGAATTATCAATGAAACAGATGCATAAAGTATTGCTAAAAAAGATATTTTTTCAAAATGAGGTACATAAATCATTAGGATAAATAGCAATAAAATTATTAAAAAACTTGAAATCAATAAAAGATGGGGTATTGAAACTCCTATTAATCCATATGAGAATATAGTTAAATAACAAAAAAAGAAATAAAAAATTCTTTTTTTATCTCTAAAAACATAAATTAAATAAAATAAAAGAAATGTTTGAAATAAAATCATTAATGAATACAAAGAGTAAAAATCATTTAATTGAAAAATAAAAATATTAAAACTCCATAAAAATAAAAATATTGCAAAAATTAAATAACTCAAAGATAATATAAAAAATAAATTAGATGATTTCTTATAAGAATCATTTTTTAGTTTTTTAAAAAAATCAAATATCAAATATCCAGATATTATTAAGGCGATTAAAGAACTTATAAAAAAAATTAAAATCATTTATTGTATTCCTCCATAAAATTATGTTCCATCTGCTTGAACTGCTCCAAATATTATATTTCCTTGACAAGTTCCTGCAACACCAATAGGAACGTAAACTCTCCAATAAGTATAATTCCAAGCTTCGTGGTAATCCTCTTGTTTTCTATAGTCCAAGTCAAATCTTTTTGTGATAGGAAAAGAAGTTAAATTAGTATAATTTCCAATTAATTCAGAGTGACTTAAATCACCAGTGGTTGAACTTGTTAAATTATATTTTTCATATTCAATGGAAATATTTCTAATTGGCCCTAAAGTACAATTCATTGCATTTCCATCATTTTCCAAAAATCCATATCCACTTAAAGACAAATTAAGTTCAACATTACCTAAATTAGAAACATTAGTAACATTTTCAAGAGAAACATAAGTTGCATTTATCTCTCCATATTGAATAATGTCAGGCAATCCAAGAGCTAAAAGTGGTTGTACGACAGTAGTATTTGAATCATTTACTTGATAAGAAGAAGAATCATTAACAACAACAGTACAATTCCAAGTTTCTGCCTCTGCGTTATACCATACCTCAAATAAACAATTAGATATTGCTTGAAAAGCATCTCCAACAGAAGTGTCTATATCACAACTAGAATTTGTATAATGAGTATTATTATCATCTAGTGAGGCATAATTTGTTGAAGAAGAGCTGAATAAAACAGCACTAACAGAATCTATGTCAAGAGCTCCATCATAATCTGAGATATTTACAGAACAATTTACTGTTTTTGTAGTATTTGGGTTTAAATTTATTGAGCCTTGCTCTATATCTATTTGTCCTATTACTGGAGCTGAATTTGCAACACTTAAGTTTGTTTTCACTGTAACATTATTTTCACCAAAACCTGCTAAAACATAATTTGGAAAAAGAAATAGAGAGAGAAAGATTAATATCAAAGATACTTCTAAGGAAATTAAAAAAATAAATTTCAAGTTGCCTTTCTCTCTTGTTTTTTTCATTTTTTGTTTAGTTTTGTTTCTTCATTTTCTGAAAAAAAATAGAAAGGACTGTAAAAATAATAAAAAATCGTCCTATTCTAGTTCTGCCCAAAAGTAATAAGTGTCAGTTGAAGTGTCCCCTTCGTGTCCATCCTCAAGAACTATCATCTGGAAATCATGGTTTGAACCATCAAAACCTAGTTCATCTTGATTAATTATCGTTGTAAACACAACACTTTGGGTAGAGGGTTCATATAGCAAGATTTGCTGGAAAGCTCCATCTTCTGGACTTTGACTGTCAGCAAACAAATGTGTTGAATAACATGTGCCTGCTCCAAAAGAAGTAGAACCTACAATAAAAGCATCGTGGGTAAGCCCTTCACCTTGTGGTTGAGAACCATTTCCAAATGTTTCATTAACCCCATCGCCTGCTGTTTTGTTAATGTTGAATTCATTTTCAAGAATTGTATAATTAACACCTGCTTGATTTATAGTTCCAGGGTTTCCATCCTCATTAATGTAAGTTCCATTAGCTGTTAAATTCAAACATTGTATATTTGCCCATGTAACAGAATTATTTGATGAAGCAAAAATTTCACCTGAGGGAGTGCTTGTAGTCCAATTATACATTATATTATCAGACGCATCACCTAAAGTGAAAACACCAGTAACATCACCATAATAACCTTGCCATGAAGGTGTAACACCTACAGAATTTACTGTTAATTCAGTTATATTACCTGCATAAGCTCCTGTATCTTGTCCTGGAGAACCAGAGGATTCATATCTTGATTCTGCTCCTGGAGTAACAGTTGCTCCTTCTGGAACTGCTAGTGCAAATACAGACAAAGCAATTAATAATACAGCAACAATTAATACAAAACTAATTGTTTTTATTTTATTCATTATTTTCTTTACCTCCTTTCAGCTCTATTTTCTTTTTTAAAAAAACATCAAGTTGATGAATGAAAAAAATTCCTTCAAGAGGTAATTTTTGAATTTCAGATAAAGAATAAAATTTGTATGAAATTTTTTCATTTGATTTTTTAAAGAAATTTTCAATTACTTGCTTTGATTTTTTATTGTCAACAAAAAATAATAATTCAGGTGAAATTTTAGATGTATCAAGAATTATTGCCTGAATTTCTGATAAATCTTTATTTAATTTAAAAAGCAATTCTCCAAGAAAATCTTGTATTTGAATATTTTCAACAAGCCAAGATTGAAGTAATGCCTTTTTATAAACATCAATAGAAATCTTCTTCTTAACTGAAAAACCATTAGTTAAGATAGTCAAATAAAGAAAATCTTTAGATATTGAAAAAAGATTTCTTGGTTTTCCTTTTTCAAAAGCACCTGTTTTTGTTTTTTTGACTATTTGAGCTGCTTCTAGTAACTTTAACTGTTGGCTTACAAATGACACAGTTGTTTTTGTTTTTTCAGCTAGCTCAATTGGGGAGGAAGGCCTCTCCGAAATGAGGCTTAGGATTTCCCATCTCGGAGATGCCAGGAAAGAATCGAGTTCCATGAAATATTTTACTCAAATACCTATTTAAATGTTTGGTTTAATAGGTTTAATACTGTATTTAGTTTTATATAATAATTTATTTATTATCTTATTTAACTAAATACTAAAATAGATTTATAAAAATATTAAAAAATTAAATAAAAAAGTAGAATTAGAACAAAGATGTGAGAGGATTATTCTAATTCTACATAAAAATAGTAAGTTGAAGTGCTAGTATCTGCCTGATGTCCATCTTCAAGAACAAGCATTTCAAAATCATGTAGATTATCATCAAATCCTTGAACATTTTCATTTAATAAACTAGCAAATATAACACTTTGAGAATAAGGTTCATAAAGTAAAACTTCTTCAAATTCTCCATCATTTTGACTTCCTCCTGCTCCAAATATACGAGTATTTCTACATTCTCCAAGTGAAAATTCAAGATTATTTGTGTAAAAAGTCCTATGTCCTGTTCCATATAAATTAAAAGTTTCATTAACACCATCAACATCATCTGAATCAATATTATACATATTTTCAATAATAGTTAAGTTGGTTCCAAATTGACTTGTTCCACCTGCATTAGAAGTATCGTCTGTGTAAGTTCCATCTGAAGTAAAATTAAAACATTGAACATAATTCCAGATAATTGAATTATTTGTTGAAGCATAAATCTCTCCTTCTGGAGAAGCAACACTCCAATTATACAAAACATTGTCGGAATTATCTGCTAACATTATCACTCCTGTTACGTTTCCAAAATAACCTTGCCAAGATTGAGTTATTGTATAACCAAAAATGTTTAATTCTGTTACATTTCCAGCTATTGCATCAACTCCTTGGGCGGAGTCCTCGGGCGCACGTTCTGATGTGAGAGGATTGACCGTTGCACCAAAGGGCTCCACTGCAATAACCAAGGAAATATGAAGAACTAACGCTAAGAAAAGTCCTACTGTTAATACTATTAAGAATATCTTTTTCATCATCCTCTCACAATAATTTCAAGAAGGATTTCTTTATAAATATTTCTATAAATAATAATTGTCGAGGATAAAGTACATTAATTAAATTATTTCATTTGTTCAAGAAGAACTTTAAGTCTTTCAATATCTCTTGTTAAAGGAGTTTTCTTTTGTAATTCTTTCAAAGAACTAGAATACTCTTTAATTCTTTCAATTATTTTATCAAGTTCTGCTTTTTCTGCAAATCCTCTTATTTTTGTTTTCAAATACTCAACGTCTTTTGTATTTTGTTCAATATTTACTCTTGTTTCTTGAAGTGTTGAATTGAAATTATCTAAATCTTGAAGTTTTTTACGCATTTCAGAGTAAATTGTTTGTACTTTATCTGTCTGAATATTAATTGTTCCTTCGATTTTCTTTACACCGATTAACTCTTTCTTTACTTCTTCACTTAATTTTATTATTTCTTCTACTCCCCTAAAGAATTGTATTTTTCTTCTCATTTCTTTTAATTCTTCCATAACTCTATCAACAATTGCTTCATTACCTTCTAAATTTGCTTTTAATGCTTCTATTTTTACATTTTGTCTTTGTATTTCTACCATAAATTTATCTGGTTTTATTGATTCAACTAAATCAGCTGCTTTAACTGCCTTTAATTCAAGTGCCTGAATTGTTCTGTCTCTCTCTAAAATCATTGAACGCAATTCCCCTATTTGCTCACTTGTTCTTGTGAACCTCTCTGTAAAAGACTTACGTACTTCTGCAAATGCTTCTACACTCGCTTTGATTTTATCAATTTCAGTTGATAATTTTACAACACTTGCGCTATCTCCTGCAGAACCTCCTTCGCCTGATGAAGAGCTTTCTTGTTTTTTTGGTTCTTCTGGAACAGGATCATCTGCTCCTAATTCTACATTCTTTTTTTTCTTAAATAATCCCATTATCTAATAACCTCAATTCTAACTCATCTAACAAAGCTAATATTTTTTTAAAATCTTTCTCTTGGAAATTTTCTTGCAAAAAAATTATTTTATGAGGAATTAAATTTGATTTCAACATCAATAATTCATAATCTTCATGATTTTTATATTTTTCAATTAAATCATTTAAATTTAAATATTTCATTTTTATTTCTGAAATTAATAAAAACTTGAAAGCATCTTTTTTATCATCTAAACAACACAAAGAATTTATTTTTTTATGGTGCTCTTTTTTTAAAATATCTTTTGAAAATCTTTTTAAAATTTTAAATTCTTCCATAATATAATTAAAAAAAGGTAGTTTTTATGGTTTTTTATTTATTAATTTCTTGATTTGGATTTTTTACAATTCTTTTAATAATTTTTTTCTTTACGACTTTTTTTTGAACAGGTTGAGCAGAAGAGATTTGGTCAGAAGTAGTTTTACTTTGTGTTGCAGAGGGGGATTTATTTAAGGTTGGAACTGTTTTTTTCACAACTTTTTTCTTTGAATCCTCTTTTTCTTGTTTTTCTGCTTTTTCACGTTCTGCAGCTGCTTCTTTAACTGCTGCTTTAATTTCATCAACACTAGCAAGTTTCTTTTGCTTCTTTTTAGGTGTTTTTCCTAGTTTTTCCCATTGTTTGTTTAATCTTGGTTTTAATCCTTCAATATAAATATCAACAACAGAGAAATTACCTGTCATTATCTTATCTTTTATTAATTTAAGTTCCATTTTCATATCAAAAACATCTATTTTTAATTCTTCAAGTTGTTGAATTTGATATTCTATATCATCAATCATTTCATTATATTTATTATATTTTTCAAGTTCTTCGTCTGGAAGTCTTCTTGTATTATGTAAAATTGGCCTGAAATTCAAGAAATATGGTTTACCTTTATTATATTCTGCATTCTGGAACATTGCAACTCCAACTTCTGCACGAACTAAAGATTTCAAAAATTCATCTCCATATTTTGTTTTAATTCTTTCTAAATCTGATTCTTCAATTGTTCTTGTTTGAACTTCGGTGTTAATGTTTGCTTTTACTTCACCAACAAAATCACTTAAAACCTGAGAGATTAATAAAACACCCATGCCCCATTTACGGAATTCACGACATGCTCTTTCAATTTGTAAGAAACCTTCACCACTACCCCCGAATCTTGAAAGTAATCTATGAACCTCGTCAAATATAAAAAGAACTTTTAATTCCTGAGCTTCTTTTGGGTCTGATTTAAAAATTCCACGAATAACATTTGCAATAAATAAATCAATATCTTTTGGGTCTAATTTATTTAAAGTAAATATTTGTATTTGTCCTGGATTCATATATTTTTCAATTTCAATTATTTCACGAGCATCTGTAACTTGCCTGATATTTCCTGGAAATCCTCGGGCATCTGTTGGTTTAAGTCCAAATTTAGGATAATAAGACATCATTTTTTTATCAGTACATTTTCTTAACATTCCTGACCACTGTGCTGTTGGGTCAAATGCAATAACAGCAACATTTTGCATTAAAGCTTCTTCAATTATTACTTGAGCTGAAATACTTTTTCCCATTCCAGTAGCTCCTGCTACAATACAATGAGTTTTTAGTTTTTCTGGTTCTAAATAAGCAACATTTTTAGTTTCTGCAATTAAACCTAATTTTAGAAATCCTTTTGATTCTTTAGGAAGCGTAGAATAATCCAAAGTTATGCTATAACGTTTACGTTTTGCTTTGTATCTTTTATAAACAAATAAACTAAGAGCAACAAAACTTGCAAAAGAAATAATAGCAAAAAATATCCACAAAGGAATTCCTAGAAATGAATAAAGATAAATTGGTCTACGAACATAAAAAGGAGATGTAATGCTGGATAATAAGTTCAAATGTTTTGCATTAATTTCTAAAAAGTATTCTCCTTCTTGAAAATCTTTAGGAATTTCAATGAAATCTAATAAAGAAAGTGATTTTTCTATTTCAACTTCTTGAGTTTCTGAAAAATAAACAAAAGAATCATTTTGTGATTTAATTTTTTTCTCTAATTCTATTTTATAATTTTGATCTCTAAGTAAATTTTGTAAAAGCAATTTATACTGTAAATTATCTCCAGGTTGAACATTATCATCAAATAAATCTAATTCCATTAAAAGAGTTTCAATAGGAAGTTTTCTTTCAACAATCTTAACAGTAATTGGAATTTCTTTATTTATTGTTCCTGTTATTTCAAGTTTTCCTTGATAAGTTCCCAGAGGTTTTGTACCATAAAAAGTTAAAACTAAATCTTCTCCTGTATTCGGAGAAATTAATGCAGCGTCTCTATTTAACTTAATAAAATCATTTAATTCAGAGGATAAACTAAAAACTAAATTCATTGCAGAACTTTGAAAATTATAAATTCCAACTGTTTCTTCAACAAAAGTATTTTGACGTATTTCTTTATTTATTTCTTTTGTACTTATCCAAAAATCTTCTCCTTGTTTTTCAACTTCAATTTGAATTTGTTGTACTCTTTGTCCTGGAGGAGATGTATAAGGACCAGATTGATACAAATTATTAGTAGTTCCTGAATAAACAGAAGACATAGTAATATTATGTTCTAAGGTAGTTGAAGAATCATTAAAAGGTAAAATAAAATAATAATTATTGTATCCTGATTTCAATGCAACAATTGGTTGAGATTCTGGATATATTGAAGGTCTTAAAGTATAATATCCATTATCTCCTGTTACATAAGTTTCCCCTCCTAAAGTAACATTAACATCTGATAAAAAAAGATTTGCAGAATCTTTAACATAGCCAGAAACATTTGGCTTTATAGTTACATTTCCTCCTGGGATATACTCTGACATTGTAAAATTTTTCACAAGAGTTGCATTAGTAAAATTAAAAGAAACATTTGAAGTATAAGTCAAATAACTTGTTTTAATACCTAAAAGATTATAAGTTCCTGAAACAACATTTACTGAAATATTATAAAACCCATTTGAATCAGTTATTGAAGTATTTCCTGCAATTGAAACAGTAACATTTTCCAATGGAGATAAACCATCTGTAATGTATCCTGAAATCCTTCCTTCTAAAACTTCTCCGATACCTCCGCCTTCTGGACAAACATCATAAGGATCTGTAAAAAAATAATAAGTATCAGAAGAATTTTGTATAACAGGCAATAAAAACTGAAAATTAACAGTTGCATTTGGGCTATATCCTGTTTCTATTGTTTCTGTTATGTGGGTGAAATAAACAAGATTACTTCCATCATATAATGCCCCAATATCAAACACATTTTGTCCTCCTTGAAACTGGTAAGAGTATGTTGAGGGAACATCTGTTATATTTGTTGAACCAACCATTACCCAAGTTGTATTTAAAAAAGTGTTAGAAGCACAATCTTCTGCCCCAGAACACCCCATATAAGAATCTATTTGAGAATTGTTTGCGGGCACTAAAGAATCAAAATCAACGGTTTGAGAAGTTGAAGCATAAATCTCTCTTCCTCCAACAGCATCTGTTTGAATGCAATCAAAAAATAAACCTGTATCACTTATTTGCCCTGCAAAAATCAATTCATCTGGTTGTTCAGTAAATCCAGGAATTCTCCAAGCAATACCATATAAACCAGCCCAATAATAAGTTTGATAAATTACATGAACATCTAATTTAGAGATATATCCTGCTTCTGCAGGAGCATGAGTAGCATAACCAGTTATTATTAAATTAATAGACAACATAATAAAAATTGTTGAAGTGGAGATAAGAGCAATAACCAATAAAATAAATTCAATTAGTTTTTCTTTCTTTTCTTTTTTTAATTCTCTATGAGCTAAATGAATTGCCTTGCTAGAGAAATCTTTTCCTCTTTTTCTCATTAAATAAGCTTGTTAAATAAATTTAATAAAGTTTCCCTATTACAAAATAAACTGTTTAAAAATCTCACCAAAAAGTATTTAAACAATTTTCAACTTTCATTAAAAAGAAGGGGTAAAAAATGCCTAAGTCTAAACTATTTAAAAAAAAGAAACAAGATGCTCCTGCTGAATTGCCTGATTTAGCTATTGATGAACTTAAAAAAGATTTAAATGGTGCTGTTGAAAATCCAGGACAAGAAGCCCCTACTCCTGAAGTTGCCC
>CAYURQ010000002.1:0-53186 GCA_964447315.1 Candidatus Woesearchaeota archaeon | reverse complement strand
CTGCTAATCAAGCATCTGAACAAGAACAACAAACAGAAGAAGTTGTTGAAGAAGTTCCTGCTAATCAAGCATCTGAACAAGAACAACAAACAGAAGAAGTTGTTGAAGAAGTGGTGGAAGAAGAAAATTCAAATGAAAATGTTCCTGGATTAGATCCAGAAAAAAGCTATTTTAATAATTTATTGAAAGAATTAGACCCAGAAGATGTTGATTTAGAAAAACTTAATGATTGGTATAAAGAAAAATTTCCAAAAGGAGATGCCCTAGATGATATGAAAGAATATTGGGAAGATAAAAAAGATGAATTAATACTTGAAAGCATTGGTAAAGATTACAAAGAAAAAATAAAAGAAAATATGTCTAACCTTCAAAAATTAGAGGGAGAATGGCAAAAAATATACTTTAGATTAATAACAAAAGAAGAAGAAATGAAAAATCAAGAAAAAAAATTAAGAACAATAATAAAGGAATTTACTGAAATAGTAAAAAGAAGGAAAAGTGAAAGAAAGGATGATAAACAAGAAAATAAAGGAAAAAAGACAAAGAAAAAATCTTCAAGCAAACATTAAAAAACATAAAAAGATTTCTTAATTAATGAAAAAAAAGAGAAGAAAAAAACAAAAGAAAAAATTCTCAAAATTAATTTTTACATTAATTTTATTGGGGATAATTGTAGTTATTGTTTTAATTTTTTTAGAACTTGATATTCAGGAGAAATTAAAAGAAAAAGAAGTTGTTCATATTAATATTGAAGATGGATGTTCAATTATCTTAGAAAATTTAGTTCATCAAATAAGAGATGAATTAGATTGTGCAAATGCTTGTGTATCTGAATGTTATATTTTAAATAAAGATTTTTATGAATCAAATTTTACATATAATAATCAAGGATGCCATGCTTGCGAATGTTATTGTAAATAAAAATAAAGAAGAAAAATGGTTGATGTAGAAGAATTTTATGAAAATGAAAGTGAAAAAAGCAACGAAGAATTCTTAGAATCATTAAAAAACAATAAAAAATTATCAGAAGCTGAAAAGAAATTCAAAAGAAATTCAAAAGAAATTAGAAAAAAATATGAAAAAGATTATAAAAATAAAATAAATGAAGAACATAAAAAAGAAATACAAAAAATTAAAGAAAAATCAAAGAAAAGGAAAAAGAAAAAAACAGATTCTTATGAAGTTGAACCTCTTAATTTAGAACTTGGTTGGAAAAACAAAAAATTTATTCAGGGAAATAAAAAAGGATATAAAATAAAAAGAAAAGTTATTGATTTTTATGAAGAGAATTACCCAAAGAGAATTATTTATTATAAATACAAAATAAATAAAAATTTAAGAATAGATTATCAAGAATTTATGGATTATATTAAGAGAAATTATAAGAATATCTCAGAAGAGATAAAGAAATTTTTTAAATTCATAGACAATTATTTAAAGAAAACAAGAAAATTAGTGAAAAAACAGAACAAAAAGATAATCAAAAAAATATTCAAAAGAAAAAAATCAAAAAATAAAGAAAATGAAAAAAATAAAAAACCCTTAACAGATAAAGAAAAAAGAGAACAAAAAATAAAGGAAATTGAAAATAAAATATCAAATGCCAGCAATAAAAAAGAAAATAATTAAGAAGATTGTTAAAAAACCAATTCAAAAGACTTTAAATTCTTCAAAAAACAAAGTTCCTGCAAATATTTCGTCTATAGAAAGAATGCAAGATTCAAAAATAAAAGAAACAGCAAGATTGGTTAAACAAATAGGAATTAAAATAAATTACAATCCAAAGATAAATAATCCTAGAGAAATCGAAGAATATTTTCTTGAAGAAATAGGGAATTATTTAAATGAAAAATATAATGATATTAAGGAAAGAGTTTCTGAATTAATAAAATTTGGATACGATGGAAATGTTTGGGTATTTAAATTAATGATAATTCCTTTGAAAATAAAAATATTTTTGTCAACTGGAGATAAAAAAGATTTTAATAATGTTACTAAAAGATTAAATGAAATATTAAAAGAAATTATTGAATTTGAGAAGAAAAAACAAGAAACAGAGTTGCAAAAAGAGCAAATTGAAAAAATAAAAGAACAAAGGGAAAAACAAAAAAAAGATAAAGAAGATTCTAATAATATTAAAAAATAATTAAATCAATTAATAGTATTCATCATCATCTTCTCTTCTTCTAAGTATTAAAAAGAACAATAATAACAAAATTATTATTATAATTAAAAAGATTATTATATAAGTTAATATTGTGAATCTTTGAGAACCTAATTCAAATCTTCCTTTATATAAATTAACTAAAGAATCTCTTCTTTCACCATAATAAGAAACTAAATTAACAAATGAATTTTCCTTTAAATCATAATCAACCATTATCTGAGAAATAAGTATTTTTTTTGACTTTCCTGGAAGGATATTTTCAGAACCTTTTGTTCCAATTGTTTGTTTAATATTATTTATTGAAATATCTTTTAATTCAATATCTACCCAACATTCTACTTCTGCTGTATTCTCTACTTTTATTACAAATGCTTTTTCTTGTTTATTGTATTTAACATATTTTATCTCCATTTGGCATGAATCCAAAACACTAACAATTCCTACTTCAATTATTCCTTCTAAAATTCTATCCATTGAAGAGGAAGATTCTCCATAAATTGTATAATATTCCCCTTGCAATTCTTCTCCTGCAATTTCTACACCATCATAAACAATTGTTTTTAAATCTCCTGGAGAAATAAAAACAGAATCTAAATCACCTAATCTTAATGTTCCTGAATCAGAAACTAAATTTATTGTTCCTTTAAGATAAGCAGGCATATTTGAATTACTCTTATATGTTACTTCTAACTGGGAATTTGCTCTATTATATTTTATAGAATATATCTCAAGGTCCAAGGTTGGAACAGGCAAGTAAAATAAATCCAGGCCTTCAACAGCAGAAATTGAAGAAGTTCTTTGTCTTGCACCTCTTGCAAACTTAACCATTACACTTATTCCTGTAGATCTTCTAATATTAGTTGCAGCACCAATTAAATCATTTCCAATTAAAACTCCCACATTTATATCAGAAGATTTTATATAATCCGCTATTTTTTCAGGAACATTATCTCTTCCTGTAAATAAAATTGGATTCATTCCTTGCATTATTTCTTTCTCAATAAATTCACCATTAGTAAGAATAACTTGTCTAACATCTTTAATTTTATCGTACATCTCTACTAATTTAATATTATCCTCAAACCTATCTCCTGTATTAATTATTGTTGGATTAAAATTTTCTAAAGCTTGGGTAACTTCTGTATCAACATATCCATAAATTAAAATATTATCAACTTCTCTTCTATTAAGAATTGTTTCTATTTCACCAATATTAACTCTGCTAGCTAAAAAAACCCAAGAATCAGTTAAAGATGCATAGGGTACTGCAGATACAGCGTTATATCCAAAACTATCTCCAACAACAACAAAATTTTTTATCTCTGGCAACTCATCAATTAAGTCTAAATTTCCAGAATCAATTTCTATTTCTTGAACAGAAGCAAAATTCTCTGCTTGAATCAGAGAAGGATAATTAAAAACATAAGGACTATCTTCAGAACTTATAACTAAAATATCTTTTTCTCTTCCAATTCCATTTAATAAAATTTGTCCGTGACCTGTACTAACTAAAAAATCTGCTCCTGCATTTTCTAAAGTTGAAAAAAGCATTATAGAATAAACATCTCTCCAATCTTCAGAATTTGCTATCACATGATTGAAATTTTCAACTGCAAAGATTGTTGGTGTAAAGACTAGTAAAAATACTATTGATATTATCAGTCTCTTTTTCATATTAATTAATATTTTTAAAGCATTATTTAAATTTATCTAGGTTTGAGTATATGTTGTTGGAGCTTGTATAGATACTTCATATGCAATTTCTGGTTGAATATCAAAGTTTGTTCCTATATAGGGCACCCAAGGAAAAGGAGAATCTAAATAACCTCTAGAGGTTTGCTCTAAAGTATCCCAATGAGTTACAACATCTGCCCAATTTATTGAATTCAATAAATCATAAGCTTTAGTCATTGTAGTGTTATATTGCATTGATACCCAATTTTTACCGAATGAAGAACTATTTCTTACAAGATTTCTTGAAACTGGTTGTTTAACTTTTCCTACTGTACTCCAATTGGAAAAAATTGAAAAGCTTGAATTAGCATTTATTTCATATCCAGTTGCATTCTTTAAATCAAAATTACAATTAGTACTTGTACAAGCTGGAAAATCAGGACAAGAAAATAAATTACATGTCACTCTTGTTTGAGTTGTTGAATTAAAAGTTGTAAAAGATGAAATATTATTTATTGTGTTTAAAGATTCATTTGCATTTGTTAAATTATTCTCTAGATAAAAACCAATCCAATTTCTTGTATTTACATTTGGTTTTCTTTTAATATAATAAATTGTTTTTCCATAAATACTTGAGAAATTTTCACCACTAGGATTCCATCCTGAAACCCTATAAAATCTTCTTCTTGTTTGATTTGAACTATTATCTGTAAAATAATTATCAGAAGTTTCTCCTAATAATGAAAATCCTACAGATAAATTATCTGTATAATGAATATAATAAATTATTGAATGATTTGAAGCATTCCAAGATAAATTTACTTCCCCATTACCATCATTTCTTGTTTCAGTTATGTTAAATAAATTTTCATTGAATGCTTCAGGAGAAAGATAAGCTGAAAAAGTAAAATTTGTTGAATTTTCTCCCACATTTCCATATAAATCAGTACAACGAACATTCCATTTATAATCTCCATCATTTACTACATTAATTTCTTTGAAATAAGATAAAATATTCCTTTCTTGAGAATCGTTAAACGATTTTATTTTCCAACCATCTGTCCAATTACCATATAAAGTACAATTGGTAATTGAATTTTGGTCCTCAACAGTATAATTTAAAATTACAATATTGCTTGAAAAATTTGTAAGGTTTAGAGTAAATAAATTAACTGTTGGAGCATTTTTTTCAATTAATTCAATAACTTGCCAATTAACTGTCCTTGTGTTTGAAGCACTTGAACCTATATTTGTTTCTAAATGAGTTGCGTTAGGTATTTTTGTTGCTACAATTGAATTTGCATAAGTAGTACCAGAACCTGTGCTCATTTTTGAATGTCTGTTGAATGCTCTTGAATAATTAAATAGTTCTTGTAATTCAGTTATAACAGGGTCATTTGTATTGCTTATTGTAAAACTTCCATTTTGAACTTCAAAAACAGGAGAAGAAACAACAAACCATTCTGCATATGCTGTTCCTCCTGAATTTACTCTCTGAAATTCCAAAAATTGATTTCCATCAAAATTTCCTTTTAAGTTTGTAGATTCCAAAGTATTTGAGCCTATAAATCTTTCTGAAAAAATCAAAAATGTTTCATTGAACTTTATTGTTGCTCCAATTCCTGTAAAACCAGAACTTCCTGATGTAACAAATAAACCTCTTTTAACAGTCACACTATCCCAATCAACAACTTGCCAAGATAATTCACCCTGGGTTCCTAAACTTTCTCCTCTGTCTAATTGTATGAATGTTGAATTAATAAATTTTCCAGTCCACTTACCCCTTGAATTATTAGCAGGAGTTCCATCATTTAATCTATTATAAATTAATATAAAACTACTACTTAAATTAATTTCAGAAATTGAAATATTGACATTAACTTCTGTATCTGAATAAGAATATTCTCCTCTTTGAACATAAATGTCTGGTCCTGAAATTAATTCCCAATCCACTGTTGTTGAGCCTCCGTAATTTTCAAAACGTATTTCTTCTGAATCTACAAAACTTGGTATTACTTGTATTGCACTTGGAGCACTAGATGTTGTTCTTGAATTTAATAAAAAGAATGATTTTTTTGGATCTGACTCTTCAATAAAAACTGTTTCAGAACCCTCTACAAATGTTGAATCTCTCTGGACTTTATAATCTGGAGTTTGGATGTCAGTTGAATTAACATAAAAAGTTACTTTAGTGTTATTTTTATTTCCAGAGGTATCATTTACAAATAAATAAATAGTGTGCCAAGATTCATCTGAAACACTAAAAGAAGTGTTTTGACAATTATTTATTGTTATATTTGCTGCTCCATCAATACTATACCTACAAGAATCTAAGTTAGGGTCACTTGCAATAAAATCCAAAGGCAAAGATTCATTACTAGTATAATTTCTTTCTTCTGGATTTATTATTTCAACATAAGGTTTAATACTATCAAATAAGAAAATTTCTCTTGTTTGAGTATAATTTTCGTTGCTTGCAAAATCATTTATTGTAACATTATAATAATAAGTTACATTTCCGTAAGGAATTCCAGTATAATTAATAGTTCTCTTTGAGTATTCATATGTTGAAACATTTACAGGACCATCTTCATTATATAATTTAAATGTGATATTTGCTTCATTATCATCTGAAGCAATTACATCAAAATAAAGATAACTTTGAGAAATATTTTTATAATTTTGAGGGGTTGAAAGACCAAATTCAATTAAAGGATAAATTGTGTCTATTGTTAATTCTCTTGTTTCAGTAACTGTTTTCTGTCCTGCTCTATCAAAAACAGTTACATTATAATAATAAGATTTATCATCTAAATCCGTCCAATTTATTTCTCTTATTTTATTTGTATATGTTGAAACATTTAATTCAAAAACAAAATCATGTAAACGATAAGTTATATTTTGTTCGTTTGTTTCATTAACAGAAACATTAACAAAAATAAAATCTCTAGAAACATTTATATGATTTGGAAAAGTTAATTGAGTATAATCTACTTGGGGAGGAAGATTATCTAAAATTATCCACCTTGTTTCAGAAGTATTTAAATTTCCTGCTGAATCATAGGCACTAACATTATAATAATAAATATCGTCTGGTAAAAGAGTCCAATTTAAATTTCTTCTTTGATTGATAAAAAAGTTTTCATAAACAGGATGAGTTGAATTATAAAGATAAAAAGTAATATTTTCTTCATTTTCTTCTTCCACTGTAACATTAATATAAATAAAATTTTCAACAAATGAAGAATCATTTTCTTTTGTTAAAGGAACAAAAGTTATTTGAGGTAAAGATAAATCTAAAGTTATTGTTCTATTGTTTGTATCTGCTTTATTTCCAGAAATATCAAATATTCTATAAAACCAGTTAAAAATACCATCTGTTACAAAATTATAAATATTTCCAGAAATAATTGATTTTGTTGCAAATAAATTTTGAGTTATATTATAAACCAAAGAACCTGATTCATTGAAAATAAATAAAGTAGAGGTATTTAATCCTTGTTTATCACTGGAATTATAAGTAAAGTTTTGTTGAAATTGATTTGTAAAATAATCCTGCTCTGGATTTAATTGAGTTACATTTGGAAATTGGGTGTCTAAGACAATATTTCTAGTTGTAGTTGAATTGTATTGAAAAGATTTATCAAAAACAGTTACATTATAAGAATAATTTCCATCACTTAAACCAGTAAAGTTTCTTGCTCTTTGTTTATTTGTGTAAGTACTATTTATCAACAAAATTCCTTGTTTATATAAATAAAAAGTAATATTTTGTTCGTTTGTTTCTATTACAGTTACGTTAATAAAAATCCATTTATCAGATCTATTTGCATAATCAGGAAAAGTGTTTTGACTGTATTCAATTAAAGGATTTGTTTGATCTAAAATAAAGGTATTGTTTCTTGAAAAATTTGTATTTCCAGAAACATCACTTGAAGAATATCCCCAATAAAATATTCCTTGATAGGGAAAAGTAAAATTAATTCCAGTTAAGATTGAATTTCCTCCTAAAACAGGCCAAGTTGTTTGGTTTATTTCTGAATGAGTTTCATTAAATATATACAATGTTAAATCTGATAAAGTATTTTCATCAGTAATATTTAAACTTAGATTTTGTAAGGCCTGATTTGTATAAGTATCATTATCTGGAGAAATTAAAGTTAAATTTGGTTTAACTGTATCTAAAGTTAATTTTCTTGTTGGTGTTGAATTAAATCTTCCTGAATCATCAAAAACAGTTACATTATAATAATAAATTCCATTTTTCAAATTAGTGTAATTAATTATTCTTTGAGGATTTGTATAAAAATTTGAATAATATAGTCCAGTTGAATTATACAATCTAAAAGTTATATTTGCTTCATTTTGTTCTATCACACTTACATTAATGTAAATAAAATTTTGAGAAGCATTTGAGTTATTTACTAATGTTTCTGGTTGATAAGAAATATATGGGTTTTGAGTATCAATAGTTAAAGTGTTATTTGAAGTTTCATATTCATTTGAAGCAACATCAAATATTCTTGCAAACCAATTGAAAACACCGTCTGTTAAGAAAGTATATGTAACTCCTATTATTGCTCCTGTTCCAGCAACAACTCTTGTTGTTTGATTTATTAAATTTCCTACTTCATTATAAATAAATAATGTTATATTTGAAAGAGAATTTGTATCATTTGCAATTATAGTGAAATTTTGGGTTGTATTGCCTAATGCTGCTCCATCTTCTGGAGAAAATAAAGTTCCGCTTGGAAGAGTTGTATCTATTGTTATTCTTCTTGTTTCAGTGAAATTTGAATTATTTGCTTTATCAAAAATAGTTACATTAAATCTATAATTTCCTTGTGGTAAACTAGACCAATTAATTGTTCTTCTAAAATCAGTATATGTTGAAATATTTACAGGCCCTGTTTGGTTATATAATGCAAAAGTTATATTTTGTTCGTTTGTTTCATTAGCTGAAACTTCTACAAAAATATAATTTCTTGAAAAATTAGTATTATTTAGAAGAGTATTTTGAGTATAAGAAATATTTGGATTTTGAGTATCAATAGAAAAAGTATTATTAAAAATAGCAAATGAACCAACATGATTGTTATCAAAACACTCAACATTCCAATTATAAATACCATCATCTTCTATTGAAACATCAAATGAACCTTCCCAATATTCTGTTTGAATTGTAACATTTGGTTCTACTTCTACAAGAACTGATGCAAAAACAGCTGCAACAATTGCAGTTCCAGAAGCTACACGGAGATAAGGCAATCCTGGAGATGTTGCAGAAACTGCTGTTGCTTGTAGTTGATAATAATCTGGTTCTACTTGAGTATAATTCCAATATTTTGCTTTATGTCCAGTATAGGAAGTTCCATATGCTTTACTTTCAGTCCACTGCCAAACTTCAAATGGAGAATCTTGATCAGTATATATTCCTGTATCTGCTGATCCACTAGCTCCTTGATCATACTGGAAACCTTCTGGCCCATCTGTATCTCTCTCAACCAAAATACCATCATATGTTCCAGAAGCACTACCTCTTAAACCTAAAATACCATCTGCATCTGGACTTCCTGATTCTGGATTTGAACCACAAGCCAAATAAGGATTATCTATCCACAATGCCCTAATCTGCAAATCTCTCTGAGCAGGAAAATAAGCAGGAAGAACTTTAATAAAAGAATTACCGCATCTTCCCATTTCTAAAGTATAATTTAATCCTGTCCAAGGATTTTCAAAACTAGTATTAATAACATTTAAACCTGAACTATACCCCCAACGATTTAAATTGCCTTGAGAAAAATCTTCGTAAAAATACCAAACAACAGAACCATTATCAGGAGGATTTGAAGCTGTTGGATTACCATAATAAATAGAATAATTTTCATCAGAAGAATTTGAAGGTAAATTACTTTGTAATCTAAACTGAACAATTGTTTCTGTATTATTAACCCTTAATAAAAGCCTATCTATTTCAAGATTTTCTGTTCCGTTCCAATAAGTAACTCTTATATCATCTCCATCGTCTTGAAATTCTGGTCCAACAGTATCAACAACAACACCTACTGTATAATTTGTTGTTACTGAGCTAACTGCAGTTACGTTAAGTTTTTTTCTGTAAAGGAAAGTTTCATTCCACCAATCACTTCCTTTTGTTGTTTCATTTAAATGCCATCCACTAACTCCCCAATCCCCATAAAGAGTACAATTAGTCATACCTTCTGGACCTTCTGCAGTATAATTTAATTGAAAATTTCCTGGAGTATTAAAAAAAGTGTTATTTAAAGGAGAAACTAAAACCATTGCAGGTCCCTGAGTTGAAACTCCAAACGATACTTTTTCTGCTCTTAAATTTCCTAAAGTATCATTTGCAAAAAAGTAAATATTGTGCTGCCCATCACTTGTATCAAATGTTGTATTTGTTCCACAATTTATTGTTTCATTACCAGTGTTATCAAGATTCCACCAACACATATCATAACCAATTAAATTATCTACAATTGTGTGTTTTAAAGGAATGCTCTCATTATATGCATAGGCTTTTGGTTGGGGTTCCACAATATTCACTATCGGAGGGGTATCGTCGATTTGTATTTCTCTTGTTTCTGTATAGTTTAAATTATAAGCTAAATCAATTATAGTTACATTATAAAAATATTTTCTATCAGGCAATCCAGTAAAATTTATTTCCCTTCTATTATCTGTAAAGATTGTTTTATTAATTAATCCTCCTGAAAAATGTAATTCAAAAGTTATATTTGCAAAATTATTTTCTGTTGCTGAAACATTTACATAAATCCAATCTCTTGAAAAATTTCCATAATTATCTTCTACCCCTGATGAAAAATCAATTAAAGGAATTGTTGTATCAATTACTATTGTATTATTTTCTGTTTCATAACTATTATAAGTTACATCAAAAATTCTATAAAACCAATTAAAAAATCCTTCGTATGCAAAAGTATAAATTATTCCAGTAAGAATTGATTTTCCTGAAACATCCCATGTTGTTTGATTTATTAAATCATTTGATTCATTGAATACAAAAAGGGTAATGTTTGAAAGTTCATTTGTATCATTTGCTAAAACAGTTAGGTTTTGCTGAGTTTCATTTGAATAAGTATTATTTATTGGAGAGATTAAAGTTGCATTTGGATTTATTGTATCTAAATAAATTCTTCTTGTTTCAGTTACATTGTAATTACAAGCCAAATCGCAAATACTTACATTAAACTCATACCATCCATCTGCTAAATTTGTAAAGTTTATTTCACGCTGATTATCATTTGTTTCTGTTCTGTTCCAAAGTCCTGAACCATTATATAACTCAAAGGTGATGTTTCTTTCATTATCCTCAATAACAGAAATATTAATGAAAAGGTAATTTCTTGAAACTTTTGTTGTATTTTCAAGAGTAGGGCTAATAAAATCAATTAAAGGAATTGTTGTATCAATTACTATTGTATTATTTTCTGTTTCATAACTATTATAAGTTACATCAAAAATTCTATAAAACCAATTAAAAAATCCTTCGTATGCAAAAGTATAAATTATTCCAGTAAGAATTGATTTTCCTGAAACATCCCATGTTGTTTGATTTATTAAATCATTTGATTCATTGAATACAAAAAGGGTAATGTTTGAAAGTTCATTTGTATCATTTGCTAAAACAGTTAGGTTTTGCTGAGTTTCATTTGAATAAGTATTATTTATTGGAGAGATTAAAGTTGCATTTGGATTTATTGTATCTAAATAAATTCTTCTTGTTTCAGTTACATTGTAATTACAAGCCAAATCGCAAATACTTACATTAAACTCATACCATCCATCTGCTAAATTTGTAAAGTTTATTTCACGCTGATTATCATTTGTTTCTGTTCTGTTCCAAAGTCCTGAACCATTATATAACTCAAAGGTGATGTTTCTTTCATTATCCTCAATAACAGAAATATTAATGAAAAGGTAATTTCTTGAAACTTTTGTTGTATTTTCAAGAGTAGGGCTAATAAAATCAATTAAAGGAAATTCATTATCTAAAAGAATTTCTCTTGTATCAGTAGAAGAATATTGGTAAGATTTATCAAAAACTGTTACATTAAAATAATATTTTCCATCAGAAAGATCTGTAAAATTTACTTGACTTTGAGGATAATCATAAATTGTTGAATTTATCAAATGAGTTTCATTAAAAAGTTCATAAGTGATGTTTGCTTGATTTAATTCTGTTACACTTACATTAACATAAATGAAATTTTGAGACTTGTTTGAATAATCTGGAATAGTTTCAGGTTCATAATCAATAATGGGTTGAAGATTATCAAGGGTTATCCGTCTTGTATTAGTTGAATTTATATTTCCAAAAGAATCAAAAACAGTTGCATTATAATAATAAATTTCGTCGGGTAAAAGAGTCCAAGAAAGAGATCTTGTTCCATCATCAAAAGTATTTTCTTTTACAAGATTTGTTGAATTATAAAGATAAAACGTGATATTTGTTTGAAAAGTTTGATTAACTGAAACTCCTAATGTTATTGAATCTTCTGAAATAAAAGTGTTATTTGGTTTTGTTAGGGAGGTGAAAGTTATATTCGGAGAGGGAGTGTCTAAGATAAATGTGTTATTCTGTGTTTGATAAAAATTTCCTACAATATCAAAAACTCTATAAAACCAATTAAAAATTCCATCATAAGAAAAAGTGTATAAAATCCCTGTTAAAATACTCTTTCCTGAAATATCCCAAGTTGTTTTATTAATCTCTGAACCAGATTCATTGAAAATAAAAAAAGTTAAATTTTCTAAACCCACTGCATCTGATGCATTAACAGTCATATTTTGAGTTATATTTGAAGAAGAGGTATCATTTAAGGGTTTAACTAGAAATGCGTTTGGAGGTAAATCATTTATAGTGATATTTGAAGAAGAAGTAAATTGAGGCTCGACTAATCCACTAGAAGTTACCAACATATCTATTTTCCAAAAAGAATCAATTTCTTCTGTTGAATTAACTAAAACCCCTAAATTACATGAATCTCCATTATATAAAATTCCACAAGAACCTGGAGAAGATTCTGCAAAAAAAGGATAAGTTCCCAAAGTAGGTTTTATAACTAACATATCAAATAAAGAGCCATTATACCCTGGTTCTGGTGTTGAAGTTCCTGTTGAATTTAAAAAATCAAGTCTAACTCTTCCTTGCCCTCCAATTCCCCCAGGTTCATCTGCATCTTCTGCCCCTCTTCCTCCTGAAGCATTTATTAAATCAAGAGTCATATTTTCTGCACGAATCCATATTGTTCCTCCTGCTCCCCCTCCTCCTATTGCTGAATATCCTGATGCTGTACTTGTGAAACCTGCTTGTCCATTTGAAACAATATTGCCTTGAAAATTCCTTGAAACAACATAAACAATTCCTCCTCCTGCACCTCCATCTCCTTCTGGTTCAAAATTATCATTATCACTTCCTGCTCCTCCTCCTCCTCCAAAAAACATCTTACTTAAATTAGGAGAACCAATAACTTCCCCTCCTTCTGAAGTTCCATCTGGGTCTCCTTGTTGCTGAGATACACTTTCTCCTACTGTCCCATGTCCTCCTCCTGCACCTGGGTCTCCCCCATTATCATCTCTACACCAAGAACCTGCTCCTCCTGCATTGTTTGGCTCTTGAACACAATAACCATCATGAATGCTCCAATTTCCAGAACCTGTAAAAGGAGGATTATATCCTCTACCATAAATACCTTCTCCTTGTCCTCCTTCTGCATCATCTGCATAACCATCATCTCCTCCACGATATCCTTTTCCTGTAACATTTATAACACCATTTACTACAACATTTTCTGAAGCTCTAAAAGCAACTATTCCCCCATAATAACCATTCCAGGAAGGAGCAGTTATAGAAGCTCCAGAATTAATAGTCAAATTAGTATAATGAGGAACTTTAACTACTTGAGCAATAGAAGACTCAAACCCTGAAGTATCTGAACAAGTAATTGAAACAGTGTTAGGGCTATTATAACAATAGGCATTTTCTAAAGGAGAATCAAAAGTAATATTATTTCCATTTATTGAAGATATATTCTTAAATTCAAAAACTCCTGCAACACAAGTTGTTCCTCCGCTCTGAGTTTGAATTATTAAAACCTCCTCTCCTACAGTAAATTCTGAAGAATCATTAACACTAATTGAATTTACTCCGGGTTTTGAACTTATATTAATAAAAGTATAATTATTTATTATTGTATCTGGATTACTTATTGTTTCTTCTCCTAAAGAGCCTTGCCCATAAATCTCTGTAGAATTATATCTTGGAAAACCAAAAACTTCTCCACAAGATGCTCCTTGAGTTCCATTACATTCAATGGTTGCATTAACAAAAAAAGTACTATAAGAATCAAAATAATTTTCCTGAGAAAGAAAAGGATAAATTAAATTAATTGTCATGTTTCCATGGGTCTGTAATATCTCACAATCAACTGAAATATTTGAACCAGTGGAATTTTGAGTTGAATTTACATTGAATATTGCGGAAAATTCTCCTACTGAAGAATCATCACAAGTAAAATTCAAAGTAGAATTTTGAGTATGTCCTAAATTTGTTGATTCTGTCCAATTATTTGAAATTTTAGAACAATCTCCTGAAACACAATTTACAAAAGTATTATTATTTACTCCCATAGAAACCAATATAACTTGAGTTGAATTTTCATTTAAGTTCAATCTTCCAGAAATATTAATATCTGATTGATTAATGTAAATTAAAGGATTTAATACATCGCAATTAACAGTAACATTGTTTCCTATATTATAAGTTGAATTTATATTATAAATTGTTGAGTAACTTCCAGAGTTTTGGTTTTCAAGAGGAGAACATGTAAATAAAATTTCCTGTGTTTCTTGGTTTTGAAGAATTCCAAAATTTGTAGAATTAGAAGAAGTAAAAGAGCTTCCATTTCCAGAAAATTCTTTAAGAGTTATTTCTTCATTATATCCTGTTGAAATAATTTGAATCACTGAATTTTTACTCGTTCCTGAATAAGAAGGAGAAACAGATAAAAAACTTTGATTGAATTCAACAAAAGAAGAAACAACACTGCAATTAATAGTTATATTATCTCCAATAGGGTCTGCAGAAGAATTAACATTGTATAAAGCATAATAATCTCCTGGAGTTTGCCCATAAGGAGGAGAACAATTAAACAATACATCTTGAATTTCTCCTCCAACCATAGAACCAATATCTAAAGGAGTTGCAGAAATAAAAGAAGTTCCTGTTCCTCCTATCTCTGTTATATTTATTTCATCATTAGAACCTGCAGAATTCACACTTGCATTTAAATTAGTTTGCATTGCATCATAAACACTTCCTAAATCAAGAAAAGATTGGTTCCACAAAACACTAGAAGAAGATAACATAGTGCAATCAACAACAATTGTGTCTGGAGAAGTATCATTTAAAGAAGAAACATTATATGAAGCTGAAAAATCTCCTAAACTATTATTTAAACAAGTGAATTCCACAATTGCAACTTCACCATCATTTAAATCTGTCCCGTTTGTCCAATTTGTTGATATTTGGCTGCAATTTCCAGTACAAGTTAAATTAACTTCTTTATTATATGATATTGAGGAAATGCTTGCTACTTGGGTTTTATTTCCATTTGATTGAACTAGTGCTCCAAAATTCACCCAGCTAGTGTTCCAAACAAGATTAGCAGATTGTTTGTATTCTAAAAGAATAACTGCTTCATCAAGAATATTTACTGTGCCATCAAGAGTTGCATCCCCCCTAACAACACCTACAGAAACATTATCTTGTTCTGATAAATTAAGAAGATATGTTATCATTGTTGTTGACTCATCGTGCCCATTTCCATTTCTTATATATGTTGAACCTGTTCTTCCTCCAGGAATTGTTTCCCCATTTACATAAATATCAAATTGAGGATGATTTCTAAGAGTAGAAGAATTTAATTGAGGGCTGTTAAAACTCAATAAATAATATCCCTCTCTGTTTATTGTAATATTTGAATCTCCATTTACATGGGAATAATAACTAGTATCTTTTTCATTGTCACTTTCCCAAATTGCATATCTTGTATTATCTGGATTCCAATCTCCTGGATTTGTTCCTGTTACTTGTGTTGCAGTTGAATGATACAATCCTGAATTACCATTTGCGATTTTTCTAACATAAATTGTAGCGTTTAAATTATCTGTAGTAACAGTTCCAGATTGTGCCATTCTTGAAATTCCTACTGTAAGATTTTGATTGTTACTTGTTGTTTCAACAAGTCCTGCCCAGTGAATACTACTATCTGAATGACCCTCAGCATTACGAATATACCCTTGCATAAATGTTCCTCCATTTATTACTGCTCCATCTAATTCAATTCTTCCTCCAACATTTGTCCTTGCTGTAGAACTTCCCTGAGGGATATTTACAGTAACATAATAATATCCTATATCAGAAAGAGTTATTTTGTTTGATTCCAAGGAATCATCATGAGTGAAAGGATTGTCTTCTATTGCCTCTTTCCACTCCATATCATAATTCCAAGCTGCCTGGTTTCCTTGATTTAAATTTGTTTTTAAAGAAGGAGCATTGATTGTTGTTCCTGTTGCAAAAAATATTTCTTCAGAATCTTCAATGTAATTAAGAAAAAGCGCAAAAGCATCATTAGCTTTTACAGCTTCACTAGTGTCTGCAATTCCTCTAACATAAATTTCAATATAACTTCCTGCACTAACATCTGGAACTAAAACAACAAAACTATCTCCTGTTTGAAAATGATCATAAGTATTATCTGTTCCTCTCATATAAGAATTTCTACTTGTTCCTATTTGTTTTCTTACTCCATCAACATAAATTGCTGCTTCAATTGCTAATCTATTATTATTTGAACCTGTTCCAGAAGCATCTTCAATTGGAAGAGAAAGAGCTAAAAAATAATTTCCTGATTTTTGAACTTGAATTCTAGTTGGATTTAAAGCACTGTAAGAAAAAGCACCAGAATCATAATTTTGATTAGACCACTCTAATGCAGAATAAGTACTATCAGCATTAAAATCAGTTCCCACAGTATCTTCTGTTCCTGTAAAAAAACCACAATCAATACAAATATAATCAACAGGGTCAATAATATAATCAAACCAGATGTTTCCTCCAATAACTTTTAAATCAAAAGTATCTTGAATTCCAATAAGATTATTCAACAAAGCTTTATACTCTTTTTCATTTGAAATTATTCCAAAATCAGCAAGTTTAAAGTTTGAATTTTTTTCATAAATCTCAACACTTGCATTTTTATTTGATTGGTTTGATTTTGCATAAATTCTTATATCATTTTTATTTGTAAGGTTTTTTTCAAAAGTAACTCGAATATAATTGTCTTGTGAAATAGCTTTCCAAAAGTTATCTTTATAACGAATATATTCATAAACATCTTCAATAAAAACTTTTTCTGAATTTAACTCATATGCAGAAGTTGGAAAAATTAAATTTTTTAATTTAAATGAAGAATGAGAAGGAATTACTTTGCTTTGTTTTTCAACTGAACTAACTGCTTTTGTTGTAATTGCTGGTTTTGGAAGAACAATTAAAAGAAAAATTGAAAATAAAATTAAAATTAAGAATATTATAATAATTACTGCTGATGGCCTCTTCTTTACCACTCTTTTTCTCATTTAAACTTTGTATTTAATTTGGTTTTTATAAATTGTTGTGATTTGATTTTAAATTTAGTTTATTTCTCTTGAAAACATAAAGTTTAAATACTTTATAAAGTATATGTTTAGTATAAAAAGAGGTTATCTAGATACTTTCTAGATACTTTAAAAAGTACTTATGGTTGAAATAACCTTCAAAGACAACAAAATCCAAAAAGGACACAGAATAAAAATCCCAAAAGCAATAGTTGATACTTTGGATTTAAAAGAAGGACAAAAAATAGTTCTTAAATTCGATCCAATTAAAAAGAAAATAATAATTGAGGAGGACAAACAATGAAAAACAATCTTTTAATACTAATTGTAATTTTAGCATTTTTATTTACCACTGCAATAGCCATAGCTGAATTTATTCCAGAAGAGAATGTTTCAGAAATTCAACTTTCAGAAGGAGAAAATCTGGTTTTAATTCCAGAAGAAGTTTCTCCTTTTTATGTTAAAGATTTAGTTAAATCTTATCCAGATTTGCTAACAATAACTTACTTTGAATATAAACAAGAAAAAGGATATGCAAATATATTTGGAGGAGTTGGTGAAAATTTCATAATTTATCCTGGAAAAGAATATAATTTTACTTGTAGCAAAAAAATGGAGGTTATCCTAAGATAAAAAATGAATTGGAAAACATTTTTAATTAATTTTGCTATAATAATAACAATAATTCCTTTTAGCTCTGCTGCTCACTTTATAATTGGAATTGTTAATGATGGGGCAGATGGGGCGAGTGCAGATGATTTAACAATAACTTTATGGAATCCAAATAATGGAATAAATGATAATTTAACAGATATTGTGGGAGTTAATGGAAATTCCGGGGTAAGTGAAATTTATATGATTAATTGTGAGCTATTAGAAACACCTTGTCAAAGAAATGATGTTTTAACATTAAGAATTTTTAACAATGGAAATGGATATCTTTCAGGAGAAAAAAATGTAACAGTAGGACAATTTGGCTTTACTGAAGTAGATAATATAACAATAAATAGCCCTCCAAAAATCGGAACAATAACTGTTGATGATTTTACTTTAAGTCCTCCAAATGAAATTGATTTATTGCCTGCAACAACAAAAAAAATAACTTGTGAAGGAATAATAACAGAATATGATGGAGAAAATACTTTAACAAATGTAAATGCGATATTTTTTGATAATTCAAACTCTAGTTTATTTGATTTTAATGATAACAATCTTCATTATACTAATAATAGTTGTGATTTAAATTATAGTTATGGAAATTCAAATGAAGTTTATGCTAATTGTAGTTTTAATATTTGGTATTATGCAAACTCTTGGGATTGGAATTGTACTTTAAATGCAAGTGATAATTTAAGTTCAACTTCTTTAGGAAGTGATTTAACCTTTATTAACCCTTTACTTGGTTTAGGACTAAATTCGCCTGTAAGTTTTGGTGAAATTAATGCTTTGGAAGTATCAGAGGAATTAGAATTAAATGTAACTAATTATGGCAATGTAAAAATAAATTTGTCTTTAAGTGGTTATGGGTTTCAAGAAGGAGATGGAAATGCCATGAACTGTAGTTTAGGTCCAGTAAAAAATATCTCTATTGAAAATGAAAAATTCAATTTAACAAAATCAACTCCAGGTAATTTAAATATAGGACAGTTTGTTGGAAATTATACTAATTTAACTTCTAGTCCTGTTATTAAAAAATTTAATTTAGAATATAGAAGAAATGATACTGAAACAAAGGCAATTAATTCAACTTATTGGAGGATATATCTTCCAACAGGAGTTTCAGGAACTTGTCAAGGAAATATAATCTTTGGGGCAGTTCAGGCAAATGAGGTTTAAAATGAATAAAATAAATAATAAAAAAACAACCATTGGAATTATTGGAATTATTAGCATAATAATATTTAGTAATTTTGTTTTAGGAGCAAATATTGGAATTAGCCCTGCAAAAGTAATTTATGAGGATGTTCTTAGAGGAGGATATTCTGAAAAAAATGTTGTTATAACTGTTGATTCAGATGAACCTGTTTACGTTGAAATACAAAAAAGAGGGGAAATAGAAGAATGGCTTAGTTTTCAAGAAACAGAATTTGAAGTTTCAAAAGAAAATCCTTATTATATGAAAATAATGGTTAATCCCCCAGAAGATATACCAAACGGAATTTATCAAGGTTTTGTCAGAGCTAAAATCTCAGGAAAAGGAAAAATAATTCAAGGACAGGCAACTGGAATTGTTAATGCAGCTCTTGATTTAAATGTTCAAGTAGAAGTGACTGACGTTGAATCAATGAGTTGTACAGCAAGAAGATTTAAAGTAGAAAGTGTTGAAAAAGGAGATCCAATAATTTTTAGAGCAGATATCTTCAATCAAGGAAATATAAGATTGAAACCAAATTTTAGAGTTGAAATATGGGATGAAAATCAATTAGAAATTGTTAAACAAGAAAATTTTATTGGTAAAGAAATAATTCCTACTACTTCTCAAGAAATTATCTTTGAGGTAGATTCAAGTGATTTAAAAATAGGACAATATTGGGTTGATTTTTATGCAATTGATTGTTACAATCAAGAAACATTAACTTTTGATGTTCTTGAGATTGGAGCATTAAAGGCCAGTGGAATATTAACTCAAATAATCACTCCTCCTTGGGTTGAAAAAGAAGATACCACAAAAATAGAAGTTTATTTTGAAAATAATGGTGAAAAATCAGTTCGTGCACAATTCAAAGGAGAAATAACTGAAAATGGAAAAACAATACAATTATTGGAAAGCCAAAATTCACTGGTAAGTATTGATGAAACAAAAAAATTTGATTTTTATTTTACACCCCAAAAAGTAGGAAAATATATTGTTACAGGAAGAGTCTTTTATGATGGAAAAAGAACCTTTGAAAAGAGCGCAATAATAAATGTAAAAGATAGTGAATTTTCATTATCAAGAATAATTAAACCAATTATTTATCTTGTTTTAATTTTAGGGATTGCTTATTTATTATATGAAATAAATCAAGAGAAAAAATTAATTGGAGGAAAAAAGAAAAAATGATAAAAAAAAGTTATTTAATTTTCATATTATTTTTAATAATTATTAGCATGGCTTTTGTTTTAGGAGAAACAACTCCTATTGTTCAACCTCCAACATATAATTTTTCAAATTATACATATATTTTTAATGAACCATTTTTATCAGAATCTGTTTTATTGAAAATCATTACCTCAGTAGAAACTCAATGTTATTATTCAGAATCTTCAGGTATTGTTCCAACAAAAGAATTTTCAGGAAAATATGGAACAAAACATGAACAATATATAGATAATTTAAACGAAGGAGTTCATGATTATTATATTAGATGTGGAAGTGATTTAAATCAAGAACCTATGAAAGTTGTTTTTAAAACAAAAACTCCTGTTTATGGAACATTAAAGTTATCAGAAGAAACACCATTAAAAGAAGGACAATATGAAATAACTTTAACAACATCTAAAGAATGTTCTGAAACTCCTACTCTTGAATATACCCTTGATGGAATAACTAAAAAAGAAATTTCATTAACTGGTTCTGGAACTTCTTGGAAAGGATATTTAATTGTTCCAGGGAATGTTGGTGAAACAGTTGGATATTTTGAATTTCAAGCAAATGATGTTTATGGAACAAGCAGTAAAAAATTACTGGGAGATAACTTATTTATTGTAGATACAGTAAAACCAGAGGCTATCTCAATAATAAATGCAATTGGATATCAAGGACAAATTAAATTAGAATGGTTTTATGATCAAGAAATTAAGGAATTTAATATATACAAATCAGAAAATCCTCAAATAGATTATACTGATTACTTTAAAACTACAAATAATAATTATTATACTGACAACGATGTTGAAAAAGGAAAAACTTATTATTATCGGGTTGCAGGAGTTGATGAAGCTGGAAATATTGCTGGGTTATCAAAAGAAGTTTATGCTACTTCTCTTTTAACAAATGATTCTGTTTCTAAAACAGGATTAGATATAAAATTACTTGGAAGAGTAGATAATGTTTTATCTGAAATTGATTCTACAATTAATGATATTAATGGCATTAAGGGAACTATAAATGAAAAACAAGGAAAAGAAAAAGAATTATTTGAAAGTTTAAAAATAGAAAATGAAATTAATGGAGTAATTTCTGAACTTAATTCATTGAAAAGAGATGTAGAAAAATATAAAAATCAAGACTTAAGTGAAACAGAACTTGAGAATAAATTAAGTTCTGCTAATTTAAGGATAAGCATAATTAAGAAAAAAACTCCTGAAGATTTAATCCTTGTTCAAGAAGACAGCATTGTTAGAGAAGTAAATGAAGAAGATATTCAAATAGCTAGATTGGAATATTTAGGAGAATTGGGGAATAATTTAAAAAAAGAAGTTAATTCTGTTTTTGAAATAATAAAAGAAAGAAATTTAATTATAAAAAGCAATTTTTATAATGTAGAAATTGTTTATATGGATGGTTCTAGAAAAGATTTAACAGTTATAGAAGATTTACTGGAATCTCAAATTGATCAAATAGAAGGATTTTATTATATTGTGGTTATTCCAAAAGATATTGTTGAGGGAGCATCTGAATTAGAAATAATAAATATAAATTATGAGGTTGTTAAAGAAGATCCTGTTTTACTATTTTACTCAGATACAAAAAAAATAACTTATTACATTCAAAAAGAAGTTCCTTCAGGTTCTTTGAAAAATATTCTATTAAGTCCTGTAAAAATAATTCAAGAAGATGAAAAAACAACAAAAATAACTGGAAATTTAATTTCAGAATTTGGTTCAAGAGGTTCTTTAGGAATTATTATTTTAGTATTATTTTGTTTGGGATTGTTGATTTATTTATTTAAAATAAAGAAAAAAGAAGAGGTTAAACCTACATTAAATACATTAGAAGATATCAGTGAAATGAAAAAATTATTAAATCAAAATAAAGAAAAACAAGCAAAAGAAATTTATGAAAAAATTAAAAAAGAATATAATGGCCTTTCTAAAAATGAAAAAAAACTTGTTATTAATGAACTTAAGGAAATTAATGATAATAGATTAAAATGGAATTAAGAAAATGGTTGTTTTTAATTTTTGTAATAACTCTCCTTGTTCCTTTTAGCTATGCTTCTCATTATATAACAGGGGTTACAGAAGATGCTTTAGATGGTACAGGGGCTAATGGAAGAATAGTTACTTTATGGAATTATTTAAATGGAAAAAATGATAATTTAACAGACATAATAGGACCAATTGGAAACTCTGGAACTAATAATCTTTATTTAATTGATTGTGAATTATTAAATAATGGTTGTAGTCTAGGGGATATTTTAACAGTTAAGATTTTCAATGATGGAAGTGATTATCTTGCTGAAGAAAGAAATGTCACTGTTACTGGAGTTGGCTATGATGTAGCTAGTAATTTAACATTAAATACTCCTCCTGAAACAGGTTTAATTTATCCAGAAAATTATGGAAATGTTTCAAGAGATATTTTATTTAACTGTTCTTTAACAGATCCTGACTCAAATTTAGCAAATGTTAGTTTATGGGGTAATTGGAGTGGAGGATGGCATTTAAATGAAACAATACAAGTAAATTCAAACCAAAGATATGCTACTTTCTCAAAAAATCTTTCTCAAGGAACTTATTTCTACTCTTGTGAAGTTTATGATAATTTATCTATTTCAAATTTTTCTAATTCAAATAATACTTTTAATGTTGATTTAATAAATCCTAATGTTAATTCAGTTTTTGTTAATCAAAGTTTTGTTTGTGGATATGAATATGTTAGAGTTAATTGTAGTGGTACAGATGATTTTACAGGAATTAATGGAGCAATAATACAGGCAATAACAAATAATTTAACGATAAATTATTCTGGAGTTTCCTTAACTAAAAATATTTATTATGCAGATATTTTTTTAAATCAAACAACATCTTGGTCTTTCAATTGTATTATGAATGATAGTTCTGGAAACATAGATAATTTAACTTTCTCAAGCACAGAAAGTTATTCAGATTTACCTGATTTGTTTGTAAATTACACTAGTATTTTTTTAAATGAGGAAAATCCAATTGAAAACCAAACAATAATAATTAATGCCAGTGTTGAAAATTTAGGTTGTGGAGATGCTTTAAACTTAAACATTGGATTTTTTCAAGGAGACCCAGAAAATTCAGGAGAAAATTTAGATAATGACACAATAAATGTTTTAGGATTATCAAAAAATAAAACAAGTATTTCCTGGAGGGCTCAAATAGGAAAAAATAACATTTTTGTTTATCCTAACTTTTGGAATCAAATAACTGAATATAATCAATCAAATAATAAAGCAAATAAAAGTTTTTCAATAAGTGCCTGGCAAGATATTTATGGAAATGTTAGTATTGAAAGGATCATTGGAACAAGTAAAGGAACTTTAGAAAGATGGAAAAATATTTCTTTATTTAATGGGAATATATTTATAACTGATTCAGAAGCTAATATTAATTGGGCATCTTTACAAGCAATAGGAATAAATATTTCTGGGACGAATAGTTCAAATGATTTTTTTGAAATAGATTCAATATTAAACATGCAAAACTATCAAGATTCTATATCTAATAAATATACTATTTCTCAAATTCCCAAAAACACTCTTTCTTTTGATATTCAAGATAATACAATAAATAATGTTCCAGTAATAAATTCAACAAACAACTCTAATTTTGTAACAGGAATTCTTTGGGATTATTCTGATGATGTTAGTTCTAATAATGAATATGATTCTATTGATAAAGAAGATATTATTTTTGTTTCTAAAATAAATCAACAATCACAAGGATTTTATGGAAAATATGATTATGAAATAACTTTTCCAGTTAAATTAAGAGAATATAAAACAAATGATTCCAGTCAAATATATCTTTACTATGATTTAAATTAAAAATTTATTCTTGTTTTTCTTCAGAATCCTCTTCTTCTTCCTCTTCTTCAGATTCTTTCTTTTCAATGGGTTTTTCTGGTTTTTTATCTGTTGTTTTAAGAAATTCTATTAATTCTTGTTTTGTTTTTTTTGTTTTTGCTTTAGAAGATAAATCTGGAGATAATTGTTTAAGCCATTCTGCAATATCATTTTTTTGATCACTAACATGTATTTTAAATATTTCATTATCTAAATTAGGAAGAACATCTTTTAGTTCCTTAAGACTAGAAACCATTATTCCATTATCAAAAGTTAATGCTTTTAACATTTTATCTTCTATACTTTCTTCTTTCTCTTCTTCTTTTTCCTCAGCTGCTTTTTTATGGTGTACTGTTTCTTCAAATTTTTTACGGGCTGCTTTTGCTTCTTCAATTGATTTTTTAATTTCTTCCATATCTGCAAGTTTCTTTACTCTCTTTTTTGGTTTCTTTCCTAGTTTTTCCCACTGTTTATCTACTCTGGGTTTTAACCCTTCAATATAAATATCAACAACAGAGAAATTACCAGTCATTATTTTATCTTTTATTAATTTAAGTTCCATTTTCATATCAAAAACATCTACTTTTAATTCTTCTAGCTGTTGAATTTGAAATTCCATATCATCTACATTTTCATTATAGTTATTATACTTTTCAAGTTCCTCATCTGAAAGTCTTCTAGTGTTGTGTAAAATTGGTCTAAAATTTATGAAATAAGGTTTTGCCCTATTATAAGCAGGATTAACAAACATTCCAACACCCACTGAAGCTTTAACTAAAGATTGTAAAAATGTTTCACCATATTTTGTTTTAATTCTTCCTAAATCTCCTTCATCTCTTGTTCTCATTTGAACTTCTGTACTAATATTTGCTTTAATTTCACCAACAAAATCATTCAAAACTTGAGAAACAAGCATAACTCCTAAACCCCATTTACGAAATTCACGGCATGCCCTTTCAATTTGCAAAAATCCCTCTCCACTGCCTCCAAACTTTGAAAGTAAACGATGGACTTCATCAAAAACAATAATTAATTTTATTTCAGGATTTTCTTTTGGGTCTGATTTAAAAATTTCACGGATAACATTTGCTACAAAAATATCAATATCTTTTGGTTCTAATTTATTCATTGTAAATATTTGTATTTGTCCTGGATTCATATATTTTTCAATATCAATGATTTCACGAGCATCTGTTACTTGTCTGATATTTCCTGGAAAGGCTTTTGCATCTGCTGCTTTAAGACCAAATTTAGGGTAATAAGATATCATTTTTTTATCAGTGCATTTTCTTAACATTCCTGACCACTGAGCTGTTGGGTCAAAAACAATAACTGCTATATTTTGAAGCAAGGCTTCTTCAATTATGACTTGTGCTGAAATACTTTTCCCCCCTCCAGTTGCCCCTGCAACAATACAATGAGTTTTTAATTTTTCAGGGTCTAAATAAGCTCCAACTTTTGTTTCTGCAATTTTTCCTAAATTCAAAAATTTTTTATCTGCTTTTGGAATTTTTTTAAAATCAAGTTCCATTTTATATTTTTTAGAACGTTTTATTTTTCTTTTAATTAAATAAAACAAAATACCCCCAAAGGAGAAAGTTCCAATTATTGTGAATAAAAGCCACATAGGTAAAAATCCAAAAATAATCCTTTGAAAAAATGGTTTTTTAAGGACAATTAAAGAAGAATTTTCTATTTCAAAATCTTGAGAAACAGCTTTTACAAAAAGTACATAACTTCCTTTTTCAGCTTCTGAAGGAACTGGAAATTTTTTAATTAAATGAAATGAATTAGTTAAATTAAATGATTCAAATCCTAATAAAAAAACTCTTCCTTGAGAATTATTTAAATAATAACTCACATTTAAATTATCTAGATGTCCGATTTTTAATTTATTTAAATTTAATTTAAATTCAATATCTCTTCCTAAATTAAAAGATTTTCTTAAAGGATTTAATTCAACTAAAAAAGAAGTTTCTAAAGGAGATTCAACAACAATTATATTTACAGGAAGATTTTCAATAACATCTCCAGTTATAGAAATTTCTCCAGAATAATTTCCAAGATTAGTTCCTTTTATTAAAAAAGTTGCATAAGTGGTATTCTCTGGAGAAATTTCAATCACACTTGAATCAAATTCAACTGCATCAACAGCTGTTCCTGAAACAGAAAAAGATGCAGATAAAGGAACTGCTCTCTTATTTTCAATAATAATAATATCTTGAAAAATTTCACCTTCGGCAATAATCCTTTCTATTTTATCTCTTGAAACTGAATATCCTTCTCTTTCAATTACTTCTCCATAAGAACTTGTTTGAGCAGCTGGCAAAATAAATGGAATTGAAATTAAAATAACTAATGCAAACAAAAGTATTCTATTTTTTTTCATTATTTACCTCTTGTTTTTTTATTTTCTGTTGATTTTCTATATTTTCTTTAATATGTTTTTGAGCAGGTTTTTTTACTATTTTTTTTATAATTACCTTTTTTACAGGATTTCTATTGTTCTCTATATTAGAGGGTGTTTTTTTTAATATTTTTTGTGGTTGAATATTTGAAATTATTTGTTTTTTTATAACTGGAATTTTACTTTTTTGAATTTCTGGATTCTTTTGAATTTCTGTGGTTTTTTCAATAGGTTTAAAATTTGAAATTTGAGCTTTTTTACTTTTAAATGAGTTTTCTTTATCTTGAATGTTTTGTTTTTTTTCAGGAGAATCTTCTTTTGTATTTTCTTTATTCTGTTTTTCTTGTTCTTGTAATTTTTTTAAAGCTTCTGGATTAATTACTTCATAAAGTTTAAGCATTTCTTTTTTTAACTTTTCTTTATCTTGCAAAACTTCTTGAGATAGAGGTTCTTTATACTGAGAACGTATTTTCAAAAATAAATCCATTGCCTGTTTTGTTTTTGATTGCTTTATTAAATTCTTTAACTTTGTTAACATCATATAAAGATGCAAAATTCTTTGTTTTCTTCTATCTTTTTGATATTTAACCATAAATATTGCTAAAAATAAAGAAAGAAAGATTATGAGTAAAAATAACAATTTTGACTTAAAAAATGCAGAAAAAGAAAACCTTTCTCCAACAAAAAAGAAATCAGAATCAATTGCAATATTTTTATCATCTGAAACTCTTACATAAAAAATATATTTTCCTTTTGAAGTTTCCTGAGGCACTTGCAAAGAGCGATTTGTTAAAAAGGATGTTGAAAAATTAATTTTTTCTTCATTGAAATTGTAAATTGTTCCATTATAATCTTTTATTGCATAGTATAATGTAACGTTTGTTTGAAATAAATCTTTTATATTATAAATATAAAAATTACCTAAAACATCTTCTCCAGGAAGAACTGTCTTATATTCTTCTGAGATATTTAATATAACATCATAATCTAATTCAATCTGTTGTACATCAAGAACAACTGGAATTGTTTTGTTGACATCTATACCATTTACTTTAATAAAACCATAATACTGCCCTGGAAAGGCAGAACGAGGCACTCTAAAATCAATAGTTACTTCTTTTGAATTTCCTGGAAGAAGTTCAAAATCTTTTTCACTAAATAAAACAAAATTCAAAAGACCTGTATCTTCAAGAGATAAAGATAAATCTTCTGTACCAATATTTGATATTTTCAAAACAACTGTTTTTGAAGTTCCTTGTTTCAAAGATAATTTAAAATCAAAAACATTTAATTTAAAATCTTTTAATTTTCTTGTAGGAGTCAAATCTAAACTTTCTATAGCTTCTCTTATTGAAGATGCCCCTCCAGTAGGAGGAACTTCTTCATCAGGAGGAGGTGCTGATTCTCCTATGGCTTCTTCAACTATAAAAGATTGATTCGCTGTTGAATTAATATTTCCAGAAGTATCCCAAGCATAAAACATCCATTCAACAAGTTTTCCTTGTGAGGCACTTATTTGAACTTCAAATATAGAAAGATTAGAAGTTCCTGAAAAATTAATAGAGGAATAATTTATCCATCCCGTTGCTCCCTGATTTATTGAAAAAACATAAGACAATAATTGGACATCATCAACCCAGGAAGTTGTAAAATTAATAAAATCATTTTGATAAATATCTCCTTTACTCTTAGCAGGGGAAGACCAATTTGGAGAAGAATTATCTACTCCAACTGAAAGTTTAATTGGGTTACTAGAAGAATTTCCTTGATTGTCTTGTGCATAAAAAGTAATATACCTAATTCCCATAAAATCAATTTCATTATAAAAAGAAACAATATTTGTAACAGAATCAATAAAAACATTAATATCTTCTACTGAAGAATAATTATAATTTATTGTATCTCCATTAGGATCAATAAAATAATCATCAAGATCAAAAGCGTTTGTATTATTGAAACCCTTTGGCCAAGATTGGTCAGGAATATTTTCTTGTAATATAGGGGGGGTGTTTGTAACTGTTAAATTTGTTTGAGAATCACCTAAAACAAATGAATTTTGGAAAAAAATAAATAAAATTACAAATATAATTATAAAAAAATACCCTTTTTCAATAAAAAAAATCACTCTTTTCACAAATTTAAGTGTAAAATCATTTATTTAAACCTTTTCAGGAAAATTCTTAACGAAGGCGTAAAAAATTAGAAAACTTTATAAAGTATTTTTGAGTAATTAAATAATGCCTAAAAAAGACTTAAATAGTACTAAGACAAAAAGCGCTGTTGTTAAAGGAACCATTCCTGAAAATCAAAAAGAAATAATAAAAAAACTAGTGGGAATTGTAGGTAATAATGAGCAAGATGTCATCGGTAAAATAATAACTCTCTGGCTTTATAATGAGGGGTATTTAAACCAAGGGAGGATTAAAAAATAAAATGAATTCTAAAATATTTAATATTATAATTACAATTTTCATGATAATTATTTTAATTGTAGGTGTTGGAGCAGAAGGAAATTTATCAAATAATCAAGAAGAAAATAACCAAGGAAAAGATATAATTATCGAAGAAATAGAAACCCAAGAAAGTGAAACAGCAATTAATTATTTACAAGATATTTCTGAAGACAACAAAATAATGGAAGAAAGAGTCGAGTCCTATCCTCCTGAAGAGGTAACTTCAGAAAAAAAGGAGGCTAAATCTGAAAATGAGGAAGCCTCCCTCTCCTCCCAAAATAACAGCAATAAAAGCAAAGAATCTGAAAAAATACAAGATATTCCTTTTGGAGAAGTTTTAAATAAAAGTTTAGATGAAACTTCTCCCTCTCCTAATAAAAAAAATAAACAAAAAAATCAAACAAAATTTGAGATTAAAAAAGAAATTAATACTTTATCTAATGAAAGCCAAAACCATATAAAAGATGGTTCTGGGCAAAAACAAGAGGTACAAGAATCTTTTGGGCAAATAGAAAGTGATACAAATAAGGAGTTGAATAATTCAAATAAAGAAAATTCAACTCTTCATATTGATTTCAAAGAAAATCAATCTGATGTGAGAGGAAATGCTCAATCAGGCACAGGAGAAACTAATCCTATAACTAGTTCTTCTGTGCCCTCTCCCTCTTCAATAATTTCTTCTATGAAAAAAGGGGAAGTTATTGAAAAAGAAAAGAAATATTTAGTTGATATTGATAAAATAAATAAAAGTTTTAATGAAACAATAGATAAAAAAAATCAATCAAATATAATTATTACTTTATTGCATTCTGAAGATAATACAAAAATTGTTGAAAAAAGAGAAATTGGAGAAATAAATTATCATCAAGAAGTTATAGAAGAAACTGAATTCACCAAAAAAATAAAAGTTTACAGTGAAAAACATATTAAAACAGAAGTTCTTGCTGAAAGTGAATTATCTAAAGAAGTTGTTAAAGATAAAATAAAAATATATTGGAGAAATAATGGAGATTTAGAAATAACAAATTTAAAGGAATATAAAGTCAAGTATTACGATGAAAATAATAATGGACTAGTTGATAAAGTAACTTGGATGGTTCCTCATTTATCTGATCAATATTTTGAAATAGTTATTGAGCCAGAATTTATTTCAGATAAAAATAAAAAAGAAAACATCCAGATTATTACCAAGGAGTATCCTTCAAACACTATTTCAAATCCAATAAAATTTGGTTTTGATATTATGTATATAAATGCAAGTAATGTTTCTTGTGAACTTGAAATAAAAAATTCTCAAAATAGTATTGTTGAAAAAAGAGAGTTTAATTATTCAAATAATGGAACTAGCCTTGGTCAAGTAATATTTAATTTAAATGATGGAGATTATTCTTGGCAGATTAAATGCCTTGATATTTATAACAATAATATAACTAGTAATCCTCATGCTTCTGGAAATTTCAAGATAAATGAAGGATTTGAGATAAGAAATTTAAATAAATTTTATTTCTTGAATTTAATTGATAATAAAATAAAAAATCCTGGGAGCAATTTAGAATTTTATTCAATTAACTCTGCAAACAAAAATTTTACAATAAAAAGAGAAGGAAAAGTACATTATACTGGAACAGGGGAAAGTATTTCATTAAATGAAGAAATCTTAAATTATTCTGGTGATTACCAACTAATTGTTGACTTTAAAGGAAATAATTTAGCTAATTCAACTTTAAATGAAAATTTTTCAGTGGTTGGTGCAAACATAACTTTTCAACCAGGAGTTTATGAAATTGGAGAAAATATACCAATTTCATTTAAAGTTGATTCTTTTAATGAATTAATTAATTATGTTATTTTTAGATTTGGGGATGGTGAAGATGAATTAATTAATGTTAATGAAGACAAAATAAATAGAAACTACTTGCATTCCTATAACTCTCATGGAGATTATGATGTTTCTCTTGAAATAAAAATAAACGGAGATACTGGGTTTTTTACAATTGATAAAACAGGCATAGTAATTGAAAGCACATATGACAATAATAATCCAGAAGTAACTTTGATTTATCCAAATAATAATGATATCTTGGAAAGTGAAAATATAACTTTTGAGTTTAAAGTTTCAGATGAAGTTCATATTGAAAACTGCACTTTTAGACTTTATAATAATACAAACAATGAAGAATTTACTGATGTTAAAAGAGAATGGGATAATCTTGGAAAAAACCATGCTCAAGAATATAAAGTTATCTTTTTTGAAAAAGGAGATTACTGGGCAGAAGTTGAATGTTATGATAATTCTTCAAATAAAAATTATGATTTTAATTCTTTTCAAATAAATTTTGGAGATTATGAATCTTCAAATAATTTAAATTCAAACAAACAATTTACAGAATATCAAATAATGCCTGAAGTTGAGAGAGTTCTTGGCATTGTTAATGATTATTTGGAAAATGAAAATCAATTTAATTCAGATAAAAAAGAAATATATGAAGATTTGGGAATCTCAGATAACATTGATTTTTATAAGAAAAGATTACTTCAAATAGATCAATATTTCAAAGAAAATTATAAATATGTAGATACAGAGGCCTTAAGGAAACAAAAAGACCAAGAATACACAGAAGAATTTGAAAATATAAAAAATAATATTCCTAGTGAAATAATAATTATTGATACATATGAATATGTGAAAAATAGTGTGGAAGTTGATATGAAAAAAGTTGTTGAAGATTATATGAATTCAACAAATACAAAAATAAGTAGTAATTTTGCTAAAAAATTAGCTAATATGAATTTAAAACTACAACAAGAAATTTCAGTTGAAGCAAATATTAAAAGAGTAAGTATAGAATATGAAAATCGTACAGAAGAATTTACTATTGTTAAAAAGAAAATTGACTTAAATAATCAAAATTATGATCAAATTTTAGAAATAATCCCAAAAGAAATTGTAGAACGTGCTGAAGATGTGAAATTTTTAATTGATTACCAAGTTATTAAACAAGATCCTATTTTTGAGATTCTTTATGAAGATTTAACAGACAATAAAGAAATAATTTATTATATTGAAAAAAATATTGACTTAAAAGAATTAACTAAAACACAAACAATTTTATTTGAAGAATCATTTAATGAAGTTAAAATAGGTGTCACTGGATTTTTTGGAGGAGGATTTATAACAAACACAAACCCAATTTATTTTGCATTAATACTTCTTTTAGTTATTGTATTGATAATATTATTCTTATTTGTTTTTGGGAGATATAGGAAGCAAAAATGGAAAAAAGAACCAAATGTGGTTAAGTGTTTTGAATTACTAAGGCAATCAAAAGTTTATTTGAAAGAGAAAGATGTTGAGAGAGCTCGAGAGAATTATAGAGAGTTAAAGAAAGTGTATCCTGTTTTACCCTTAAAACCAAAAGAATACTTTTATAATGAAATAAAAGAACTTTCAATAAGAATTGATAGAAGAGATATTTTTAATTTAGTTAAAGAATATGAACAAGCAAAAAAGAGTTTCAATAAAGAAGATTGTGTGAGGATTTATAAAGATATTAAGAAAGTTTATGAAAGACTTCCTATAAAAGATAGACAAAAGATATTTGAAAGGCTTAATAAATAAAAAATTACAGTATAATAATTCTTAAAAAACTAAAAAAACTAAAAAAATAATGGCCAATCAAAGAGTAATTGAATTTTTAATTGGAATTGTTTTTCTTATTGGGTTGATATTGATTGTTGTTTTAACACTAAATATTTCTAATAGTAGTTATTCAAAAAAAAGTTCTTTAAATTCAAATCAGCCAATTACAATAAATAATTACTACAGTTACGAAAATAAAGATTACCCTAAAACAAGTCCTACTGGAAATGTAGTTTATAAATATGATAATAAAGAATATGTAGTTTATAAAAAATGTGATTCTTGTTGTTGTGAATGGGAAAAATACTTGGATAAAAAAGAGCATTATAAAGTACATAGGGATTCTTATTCGAGTTATGGAAAACATAGAAAAATAAAACAAAGGATTAATTACCTTGATGAATATTTAGTTGTTGTTAAAAATCATGATAATGTTGGAAAATATTTTCAAGTGATTTATTATTTTGAAAATAATGATGGAAATGAATATTCTGAAAAAAGAGTAAAATATGTTAATCCTGGAGAAAGTGTTGAATTCCTTTATAGAGATTCTCACTTTGAAAAAGATGATTATGAATCTTGGACATATGATGTTTTTAGCCAAGATAAGGGGTTCATATAATATAGATTGTACGTACTTTTATAGAGGAAATACAGAAATAAGGGATATTTTGTTCACTTAGGTTAGGTTTGTTATTTTTTACTCAATTAATGCAGAAAAATCATCTAATAACCCAGCATCTTTAGCGATTTTTAATTCTCCTAAAATATCTGATTTTTCTTGCTCTAATGATCTTAATTTCTTTGACCAATTTTCAACATATTTTTTTGCTTCCCAATCAATTGCTTCTTGAGAATTTGTAAGAGTGTAGTTTAATCCACATTTTGAGCATTGATACCAACGTTCATTATGATATTCAGATCTTTCTTGTAATTCTGCTTTATCAAAAGGACAATGTAATGCGTTCATTTTCTTGTTTTTTTAAAAACAGTTGCACATATTTAAGCATTTATATTCACAAAGATGTAAGTT
Organism: Candidatus Woesearchaeota archaeon; assembly: GCA_964447315.1. Lineage (GTDB taxonomy): Archaea > Nanobdellota > Nanobdellia > Pacearchaeales > GW2011-AR1 > MWBV01. Next base: position 19,152 of record CAYURQ010000002.1, on the reverse strand, counting down.
GTAAATTTGGGATTTTTAGGCCTTAAAAATGAGTTATTTTAGATATTAATAATTTTTTGTTCACTTAGGTTAGGTTTGTTATTTTTCGCCAAGTTTTTTATAGGTATTAATAAAATCCATCAAAGTGTTCATTCTTTTTTGTAAAAATTGATCTGGATTTTCTGGTTCTAGGTAAGCAACATCAAAATCTTCTCTGAATCCATTTTCATGGGAGTATATTGTTCTTCCAAGATTTCCCCATTTCACTGGAGAATGGGCAACAATCCTATCTTCATGTTTAACGAGGTAAAGAAAATCTCCAAGATGGCTATAAAACCCTGGAGTAAAATTACTGAACTTTACTCCTAGTTCTGGAACCATTATAGGATTTTTATCTTTTGCCATAAAAAAAAGAATTTCTGATTATATTTAAGCATTTATATCTTGAAAAAGTTATTTTAATATTTTTGGCTTTTTAGGGCCTAAAAACAGGAAATATAATGTATTAGGAATTATTTGTTCACTTAGGTTAGGTTTGTTATTTTTTAGTAATTTTTTAAGTGGTTAAAGGGATTATCTTTTATCTCTTAACCACCTTGTTGTTAAAAAAATTAAAAAAATGCAAATTAAGGTTATAAATACTGATGCCCAAAGACTTGTTGCACTTGGATTTGAAGTGTTATGGGATATCCAATTTACAAAAGATTTTGAAAGATCAAAAATTGTTTCACGCCAAGTAAAGGCTATTGTAAATCCTAAAGTAAATATGATAAACATCCTCATTTGCTTTTGAAATTCCTGTCTGTACTGATTTCCAAGATAAAAATAATTACGAAATTTTTTCACGCTTTTGTTTTTTAGATGACTCATTTCAAGAAAAGTTGTTACATGTTTTTATATTTTTGCAGATAAAATCTTTTAGTTTTTTCTTTTTTTTTGCGACAAATTTTTTGCACTAATTAAGTTGTTTGCCAGATTTATGCACTTAGGTTAGGTAAGTTATTTAAGATAAATTTCACGGATGGAAAATGTGTCGAAGTGGCTTAGACACATCCAAAAAGCATTATTTTAAACAGGTGTTTAAGCTGTTTAAACAGGGTGTTTTTTTGTTTTATAGACGATAAATTAAATATTTTTTTAAAGCTGTCCAAAGGAAATAAAGGGGTTATTTTTGGGTGTTTAAAGGTGTTTAAGGGTGTTTAAGGGTGTTTAAACAGGCTGTTTTTAAGTATTTTTTTTCACAAACAGCTGTTTGTTGGAGTGTCTTAGACACATTTTTTTCTTAATTTTTAGGTTATTTTTGTATATCTTTTTTACATATAATACCGAGGATAAAAGGAAAAGTTTTTAAATAACAAATTCTAAATTATACTATGTTTTGGAATTCTAGAAAAAGAAAAGATATTGAAAGAATAAAAGAAGATACAAAAAGAGGATTTGAAAGTGTTAAAAAAGACATAACCTCTGTTAGTGGCTGGATTAAACACCTTGATTCAGAACGTGAAAATCAAAAAAAAGATATTGAAGAAATAAAAAATTTTTTATCGACGATATATGATGAAATAGAAGGGATAAAAAATGTTGTTTCTGTGATGAATGATCTTAAACCTAAACAGGTGTTTAAAACACCCTCTAGGGTGTTTAATAAACAAACAGCTGTCCAAGGTGTTCAAACACCTGTCCAAACAGCTGTTCAAACACCAAATTTAGAACAATTTTCAATAACTGAAAGAGCAATATTATGGGTCTTATTAAATAGTGATATGAAACTTAGTTATGATGATTTAGCAGCAATGTTGGGAAAAGAAAGATCAACAATAAGGGGTCAAATTAATTCAATAAAACAAAAAAGTGAGTATATGATAGAAGAAACAATTGAAAAAAATGGTAAAAAAAGAGTGAGTATTCCAGAGAATATAAAAGAAAATATGTTAAAAAAGTCAAAAGTGAGAGTCATAGATAAGAAAAAACCTAAAAAAAAGCAAAAAATCAGTGAATATTAAGGTATTTTAGGTGTGAAAAATCAAAAAGTGAGAGTTAAAATAAGGGTAAAAACAAGAAAAAACTAAAAAAATGGGTGCAAAAAGCTAAAAATGAGAGTTAAGATCAAGAAAAAAGAGCCTGGAATCTGGAAAATGAGAGTTAATTTAGAAAAAAACAAAGGAATTTTAGAAAAAGAGAGTTTACAAGGAGGTAAATTTTTGGAAAAACAGAGTTAATTTAAAGGAAAAATAAAAAAAACAAGGAAATAAAGAAGATCATGAGAAAAAAGGCCTAAAAAACCTATGTAAATGCCTCTTTTTTTTTGCTGTATATTTGTGTGTATGAATTTTTGGAAAAAAGAGTTGGGAGTTAATCGTTAAACAGAATAATTAATAATTTAAATGAAATTTCAAATAAAAACCAATAATCAGATACTTAAAGCTCTCTAAGCTCTAAAATTGTGTTTAAAGAAGCTATTTTTTTAAGGTTTTTTGAAATACTTAATTGAATTGTTTTATTATTTATCTTTGTTTTGTCGACAGGTACTCCTTTTTTTATTAATCTTCCAATATAATCTCTTATTGAGCTTTCTGAGAGATTTATTTTCTCTGAAATAGTTTTATAATCTGCATGCCCATTTTCTTCTTCTAATTGGTAAAGTGTTGAAAAAACAAGCATTTCTTGATCTGTTAAACGTTTAAATTTAAGCCTAATTTCCTTCTTGATATTATCTAAAGATTCCAAGATTTGTACTGCATTATCAATACTAGAATTTTCTTGGTTGTACGAACTTTTATCTGTCTGTTGGTGTGTCTGTCTGTCTGTCTGTCTGTCTGTTGGAACCCCTCTATTTCTTATGGAAATACCTAAATTTGGGTATTTTAAGGGCTTATATTGGTAATTATCTGTCGAAGTATGTGTTGGGGGTGTTGGATTTATCTGTCTGTCTGTCTGTTGAAGTGTTGAGAAATATTTAGGTTTATTTAATTTATTTTGATGGATTTTTTTTATTTGAGAGGGAGCATTACTTTGAATTTGTTGAGGAAGATGAGAAATATTTGGTTGTTGAATCATTTGATTTTTTTTTTCATTTTTCAAGCTTTTAATTATTTCAACTAAATCGATCATGCTTTTTCTTAATTCAGAAATGTTTTCTTTAAGGGAATCTATCTCAGAATGAATTAAATGCATATCTTGTTTAACTTTTGAAAAAGCTTCTTTAACTTGGTCCATAGAAAATATAAAATTAAAGAATATAAAAACTTTAAGATAGTTTAATATATACTAAAAAATAAGATTAAACTTTATTTTGATTTTGAGAATATATTTTATATACTTTAGGGCTTAATTTCCATCTACTACGCTTTAAATAAGGAATTCCTTGAGGATTTTTCTTTATTTCAACAAGCAAATCCTTGTTTTTTAATTGAATTAAAAGTTTTTTAGTGAACTCTTCATCACGAATTATTTCTTGAGCTATCTTATTTGTAAATTCTGGTTTTGGATTAATGGAAAATAAATAAGCTAATATTTGTTCTGAAATCTTTTCTTTTTTTTTATCAGATATTTTCATTGATAATAAAGGAAATAGATTTTTTTAAGTTTATTCTTTATTTTTATTTTCTTGATCAGAAAGGTTTTCTTCAGAAGAATTAGTTTCATCTTCTTGTTTTTTAAGTTTTATAGAAGGCAAAGGGAAATGTGGAGGAAGATTCATCTCTTCTCCTAATTGAAGCGCACGTAGGCTGGATTTTTTTAAAATAATATTGAAAACAGCTATTCTAAAATCTTCAGGAATTTTTTCCTCTTTCCATAATTTAAATATCTCTTTTGCTTTTTTTGAATCAATACCTAGCAAAACATTACCTTTAAATTCTAATTCAGCAAATTCAGGCTCATAAGAAATAGTATATTGAAATTTAACTGCAACTAATTCTTCTTTTGTTTTAAAAAATGTTGATTTTACTTCTTTGATGTCTGAAATATCAATTCCAGTATTTATTTTTATATTTGTAGGATTGTCTGTGAACTTTTCAGCATTTATTTTCATAAAATTAAAACCTATTAATCGCATGTTATAATTAATTATCTTTTTGTTTTTAAAGATTTGTATATTCAAAAGAAATTTAGAAAAAAACAAGAAAAATAAATTTGTTTTTAGACGGGATATCTTCTAAAACAAGAATATCCTGTTTTTTCTTGAGAATATATTAAATTCTCTGAGAATTTTCAGACATATAATTTCTTATTTATAAATTAAAATTATTTTTCCAAATTTAGTTTAATAACTTTAATTTAAATTAAATCTTCTTCAGAAATAATTACAAAATCTCCAATAGCAATTATAGAACTATAAGGAATTAACATATCATTAGAGGTTGATCTTTCTAAATTCAAGTTTTTTGTGTAGGGTGTTGAATCTTTAACAATAATATTTATTAGTTCTCCTGATTGTGTTTCAAAGGTTATGTCTTTAACAAAACCTAATCTTTTACCTTCTTTAGTAACAATCATCTTTCCGATAAGATCACTAAATGGACTCTTTTCATTATGCATATTAGAGACAGCTGTAAATAATTTATAAACTTTTCTGTAAAGCTATATAGAGGTTAGAAAAGATAGGAATCTAAATAAATGTAATAAAAATAATTTAAATTAGAATAAATGAAGTAAGATAGGGTAAATGCAATAAGGATAATTTAAATTAAGATAAATGAAGTAAGATAGGGTAAATGCAATAAGGATAATTTAATAATATATAAAATAAAAGTATTATCTTTAATTTTTTTATTATTTTATTATTTTACTCTCCCACCCTTTGGTTTCTATTGGAAATATTTATAAAAGAATTTTTTGTTTTTTATTTTATTATTTTTATTATAAAAATATATATAATATAATATATATAATATAATATATATAATATAATATATATAATATAATAGGGATAATTATTCGTACAATTAATTTAATTTTTTCAATATTTTTTATATCTGGATATTATTTTTCCATTAATTATCTTATTTTTAGATAAACTTACTTATTTTTCCATTAATTATCTTATTTTTAGATAAGCTTACTTATTTTTCAATATTTTTCCATTAATTACCTTATTTTTAAAAAAATATGTTTCTTTTAGATTCATCTTTTTTTCTTTCTTATTTTTTTCCATGAGAAATAGGGGTGTTTCTCTTTTTTAGTGGTTATAATCCTTTATATAATAATTTAAGTTTTTCTAACATAAACTTGTCTTTTGATTTGAATCTCCACTGGAAATCAACCTGTGGGGCATTAAAGGCATTTTAAATAAGATAAATACTTAAATACCTTTGTTTGATTATCAAAGATATTAAATTTAAATTAATTTAATTTGGGTTTTAAAAAAATGAAAAAGGAGGAAAAATTTGCTGATTTTTAGCTACTAAAGAAAAAGATGGAATTGGAAATTGATGAAATTTTTGATGGTTTTGATAAAAACCAAATATTTAAAGATAAGAATATTTTGCAAGCAAACCATAAACCTAGTGAAATCTTGCATAGAGGAGACCAAATAAAACAAATAGCATCTATCTTAGCCCCTGTTCTTCGAGGAGAAAAAACAAGCAATTTGTTTTTATATGGAAAAACAGGTACTGGAAAGACTCTTTCAATAAATTATGTTCATGATGAGTTAATGAAACGTATGAAAAAGGACACTGATTTCAGATTAAGAGTGGAATATTTAAATTGTAAATTAAAAAAAGTTGCTGATACAGAATATAGGATTCTTTCTGAGTTAATTAAAAAATTAGGTGGTGAAGTTCCTTCTACTGGTTTGCCTACTCAAGCAGTTTATAGCAAGTTTATTGAAACAATTGATGATGATAAACAATTAATTGTTTTAATTTTAGATGAGATAGACCAAACTGTTAAAAAAATTTCAAATGATTTCTTATATAATCTTACTCGGCTGAACTCTGAACTTAGCAAAACTCAATTATGTGTTGTAGGAATTAGCAATAATTTAACTTTTTTAGATGAATTAGACCCAAGAGTAAGAAGCTCATTAAGTGAAGAAGAAATTGTTTTTCCTCCATATAATGCTTTACAATTGCAAGAAATTCTTAAAACAAGATCTAATGATGCTTTTAAAGAAAATGTTGTTCAAGAAGGAGTTATTGCAAAGTGTGCAGCATTTGCAGCTAGAGAACATGGAGATGCGCGTAGAGCATTGGATTTATTAAGAATCGCAGGAGAGTTAGCTGAAAGAGAAGGTTCTGATAAAATACATTTAAAATACATTGATGAGGCAAATAATAAAATTGAAAGAGATAAAATTTTAGATGTTATTACTTCAGAACCTAAACAGTTTCAATTAGTTTTAAAATCAATAATTGAATTATATGAAAATTTAAAAAAAGGAGAGAGTCTTTTTACAGGAGATGTTTATAATTATTATCAGGGGCTTTGTGAAAGAAATAAATCAGAAATATTAACTCAGCGTAGGGTTTCAGATATTATTCAAGAATTTGATATGTTAGGGATAATTAATGTAAGAGTTATATCAAAAGGAAGAGGAGGTAGGATGAGAGAGATTAAGTTAGCGATAGGCAAAGATATTGTCAAAAAAGCTAAAGAAATAATCGAACACTCTTTGAACTATGGATAAAAAAAATGAATCAAGAGTTAATAAAATTCTTTTTTGAGAAAGGTTTATTAGTGGATAAAGAGGTTTTAGATTTGTTTAGGGATGTTAATGATTTTGAGAGTGTTAAAATTATCATTGAAAAAATAAAAAATACCACTAATCAAAATGTTATAACTAAAACAACTCTTAATGAGAATAAAGAAAAAGTTAATAAGGTTTTTTTGGATTTGCCTAAGGAAAACCAGAAAAATTTAGAAAATTTTAAAATTAAATTAGGATTAAGTATTGAGATATCTAAGGAAATAAGTTTAAGAAATAATTTAAAGGGTGAAAAAATAAAAAATGATGTGCAGAATAGTATTCAAGAAGGAGTTGTTAAAGTTTTTGAAAGGGCAAATGAAAAATATGATAAACTTGAAGTAAAAAATTTTGTAACTCATTTTAAAAATAGATTTATATCTATGAGAAATATTTTACAAGAACATTCTGAACTTACGAATTTAGTTTCAATAAATAAAATCTCTGAAGGTGCACAAGGAATTTCTTTAATTGGAATGATTCGGAGCAAATCTGTGACTAAAAATAAAAATTTAATTTTTGAAATAGAAGATTTAACAGGAAACATACGTGTTTTAATTAATCAAAATAAGCCAGAACTATATAAGCAAGCAGAAGAAATAACTTTAGATAGTGTTATTGGATTTAAGGGTTCTGGAAATAAAGAAATATTTTTTGTCAATGAACTTATTTTTCCAGAAGCAATGCTTCCTGAAAAGAAAAAATCAAGTTTTCAAGAATATGTTCTTTTTATTGGTGATTTACATTATGGAAGTAAAAGATTTTTAAGAAAAAGTTTTCAAAAATTTATTGATTACTTGAATGGTAAAATTCCAGGCACAGAAGAAGAAGTTTCAAAAATTAAATATATTTTTTTAACAGGTGACATTGTAACTGGAATTGGTAATTATCCAAATCAAGAATTAGATTTGGCAATTTCTGATTTAGAAGAACAGTTTTTGGGTTTATCAAATTTACTTAAGCAAATTCCAAATCATATTAAATTAATTATTTCTCCAGGAAATCATGATTGTGTTAGATTAATGGAGCCTCAGCCTCTTCTTGATGAAAAATATGCTTGGCCTTTATATGATTTAAATAATGTTGTTATGACTGAAAATCCTGGGAAAGTGAATATTGGAAGTTATGAAGGTTTTAATGGTTTTGATATTTTAACTTATCATGGATTTTCTTATTTTTATTATGCAGGTAATATTCCTCATCTTATTTTAAAAAATTCTGTTAATTCTCCTGATGATATTATGAAATATTTACTTAAAAATAGACATTTAGCTCCCACTCATGGGTCTAATCAATATTTTCCTTTAGAAAAGGATCCTTTGATTATTGAAAAAGTTCCTGATATTTTTGTTTCTTCACACACTCATAAATGTGCTACTAGTTATTATAAAAATGTTTTAATTATTTCTACTTCTTGTTGGGAGGCAATGACTCCTTATCAAGAAAAATTTGGTAATGAGCCTGATCATTGTAAAGTTCCTTTAATTGATTTAAAAACAAGGGAAACAAAAATTCTTGATTTTGAAATTAAAGAAGAACTTGAAGTTGAGAGTCCTGGTTTAGAAGTAATTGAGGATTTAAATTAGTGTAATAAAAATGAAAATTGGAATTGATATTGATGAAGTTGTTGTTGAATTTATGAAAGGTTATTTAGAATATCACAATAAAGAAAAAGGAACTAATTATAAATATGATGAAATATTTAGTTATAGGTTTGAAGATTTTAGTAATTTGCCTAAAGAAGAAATAAGAAGGTTGGTTTTGGGTTTTAATGATGCAGAAAAATTTTCTAATTTAGATTTTGTTTCTGGTGCAAAAGAAAGCATAGCTTATTTAGAAGATAATAATAAAATATTTTTTATAACTTCAAGGCATCCAGGTACAAAGCACAATACAGTTGATTTTTTTGAAAAAAATTTTCCTAAAAATAATTTTGTAATTTATTTTTCAGGTGAAAATTGGGGAAATAAAAAAAGTAAATCAAAAGGAGAAATTTGCCTTGATTTAGGAATTAAGGTTATGATAGAAGATAATAAAGATTATGCTTTGGATTGTGCTAAAAAAGGAATTAAAGTTTTTTTATTGGATAAGCCTTGGAATAAAAATTATGAAAAGCATGAAAATTTAATTAAAGTAAAAAATTGGGAAGAATTAATACCTCTTCTTGACAAAGAGATTTATGAAAATGAAAACGCAAGAATATTTTAAAGATTTGAAGAAACAAGTTGATTTAAATTATAAAATGGCTAATGAAGCTAGAAGTTTGGGCTTAGATCCTGTTGATGAGGTTGAAATCCCTCTTGCAATGAGTATGGCTGAAAAAGTAGTTGGGCTTATAAGCACAATTTATCCTCAGATGCAAGGAACAGGTATTGCAAAAAGAATTTTAGAATTAGAAGAAGAATTTGGAAAGCTTGATTCAACAATTGTTTTTAAAATTGCAGATGAAGTATCTCACCAAAAATTTTGTAAATTTGAAAATGCTTTGCAAGCTATTGATGCAGGTATTAGGATTGGATTTGCTTACCAAACTTTAGGTGTTGTATCTAGTCCTATTGAGGGATATACAGGAATTAGAGTACGTAAAACAAAAGAGGGTAAAGAATATCTTGAAGCTAGTTTTTCAGGACCTATTAGGAGTGCAGGCACAACTGCTAGTTGTGTTGTTTTGATGTTAATTGATTATTTAAGGGAATTATTTGGTTATGCAAAGTATGATCCAACAGAAGATGAAATTAAAAGAGTTTATGCTGAATTAGAACATTTTAATGATAGAGTAACAAATTTGCAATATATGCCTTTAGAAGAAGAAGCACTTTTTTTAGCAGGTAATTTGCCCATACAAATTGCAGGCGATGCTTCTGAAAAAATTGAGGTTCCAAATTATAAAAATCTTGAAAGAGTTGATACAGATTATTTAAGGAGTGGGGTTTGTTTGATTTTAGGAGAGGGGCTTGCTCAAAAAGCAGCAAAAGGTTTTAGGCTTTTAAATAACGCTAAAAAAAATGGTATTAATGCAAATGGTTTTAACTGGTTAGGAGAATATGTTGAATTGCATGAAAAATTAACTTCTGGAAAGAGCAAATCAAAAAAAGATAGTGTCCCGGTTTATATTAAAGATTTGGTTGCTGGAAGGCCTGTTTTTGGGCATCCTTCTTCTAGCGGAGGTTTTAGAGTTAGGTATGGCAGGGGAAGAAGTTCTGGTTTTAGTGCATCTTCTTTGCATCCTGCTACTATGGCTGTTAGTGATGGTTTTATTGCAATTGGAACTCAACTTAAAATTGAAAAACCCACTAAAGGATGTGCAATAACTTCTTGTGAGGGTATTGATGGACCAATTGTTAAATTAAAAAATAAGAGTGTGATAAAAGTTGAAACAAGAGAGCAAGGTAAAAAACTTTACAAAGATATTGATGAAATAATTTATTTTGGAGATATTTTATTTCCTTTTAGTGATTTTTTAAATAGAAATGCTGAATTATCAAAACCAGGTTATGTTGAAGAATGGTGGAAACTTGATTTAAGAAAAAAGAGTAAAGGAAAAGAAATTACAAATCCCTTTGATGTTGATTTTGAAAAAGCATACGAATTATCTGACAAATATAAAATTCCCTTACATCCAGATTATATTTTTTATTGGAATCAAATAAATAAAAAACAATTTCAAGAATTTTTGGATTGGCTGAGAAGTTCATGGATTAATAAGAAAATAATTTTTCCTTATGGAAAGTCTCATCAAGAAAAATTTGAAAAAGGAAAAAGAGCACTTGAATTATTGGGTATTGAACATGAAGTTACTCTTGAAAATGTTGTTTTAAATAAGAAAGATAGTAAGGCTCTTTTATTGAATCTTGGTTTAGATTATAAATTAGTTGAAAAGCAAGAAGATGAAGAGATAATGCTTAAAGATTTTATTGATTGTTTGGGTTTTAGTGATAATGAGGATGTTTTAGATATGATTAATTCTGTTTGTAAATTTAATATAAAAGATAAAGCAGGAGATTTTATTGGAACAAGAATGGGTAGGCCTGAAAAAGGAAAGTTGCGTAAATTAACTGGTAGTCCTAATGTTCTTTTTCCAGTTGGAAATGAAGGGGGAAGATTAAGAAGTGTGCAAGCTGCTTGTGAAGCTGGAAAAATTAGAAGTACTTTTCCTTTGAGATATTGTAAGAAATGCCATAAAGAAACCATTTATCCTAAGTGTGAAGTATGCCATGAAAAAGCAACCCAAATGTATTATTTTTATGAAACAAAAGAGAAATCATTTAAACAAGAAGAAAAACATTTAGAAAAAAAAGGAACTCCTTTTCAAACTATTAATTTGGATATTGTGCATTACTATAAGAAAGCAGTTGAAATGCTTGAATTAGAGAATAATAAAATACCTGAATTAATTAAAGGAGTTAGAGGAACAACTTCTGGAAATAGGATTATGGAACATTTATCTAAAGGTATTTTAAGGGCAAAATATGGTTTGCAAGTTAATAAAGATGGCACAATAAGATTTGATGCAACTGAATTGCCTTTAGTTGTTTTTAAGCCCAGGGAAATTGAGGCAAGTGTTGAAAAACTTTTGGAATTGGGATATGATAAAGATATATTTGGAAAACCTCTTAACAACGAAAATCAATTGCTTGAATTAATGCCTCATGATATTTTACTTCCTAGTTGTCCTGATTCAACTGATGAAAAGGCAGATGATGTTTTTATGAAAATTTGTAATTTTGTAGATGAAGAGTTGGAAAGATTTTATTGTTTAAAGAAATTTTATAATGTTAAAAAAAAGGAAGATTTAATTGGAAAATTAGGTGTTTGTATGGCTCCTCATAATTGTGCAGGTGTTGCTTGTAGATTTATTGGATTTTCCAAAACCCAAGGATTATTAGCTAGTCCTTATATGCATGCTTCTATTAGGAGAGATTGTGATGGAGATGAGGCTGCAATAATGTTGCTTGGTGATGTACTTCTTAATTTTTCTAAAGAATTTTTACCTAGCCATAGGGGAGGAACTCAAGATGCTCCTCTTGTTTTAAATGCAAAAATTGATGCAGGAGAAGTTGATGACCAGATTTTAGATTTAGAGATGTGTTGTGAATATCCTTTGCAGCTTTATGAGTTTGCAGAAAAAAGAAAACATTCTTCTGAAGTTAAAGAAATTCCTCTTGTGAAGGATATTTTAAAAAAAGGAAAAGATCCTTTTAAAGGAATTGGATTTACTCATAATACTTCTGATATTAATGATGGTGTTTTGTGCTCTTCTTACAAATTATTGGAAACAATGCAAGATAAGGTTAAACATCAAATGGAATTAGTTGAAAAAATTCGTGCAGTTGATACTTCTGATACTGCGCGTCTTATTATTGAAAGGCATTTTATGAGGGATATGAGAGGTAACTTAAGAAGATTTTCACAGCAAGATTTTAGATGTGTTAAATGCAATTATATTATGAGGAGACCTCCTTTGAATGGTATTTGTCCTGTTTGTAAGGGGAAAATAATTTTTACAATTCATGAAGGGGGTATTAAAAAATATTTAGAGCCTGCTCTTGAACTTGCAAAAAAATATAATTTAAATCCTTATCTTCAACAAAACTTAAATTTAGTTAAAGGATATATTGATAGTATTTTTGGAAAAGAATTAGAGAAACAAACAGGCCTCTCAGAGTATTTATGAGAGGGTTATCAAAGAAACAAGTAAAAGATAATTACTGGTAAAAGTAAACATCCCATCATATTTGTTCTACGAACTTTCAATGAAATACAGTATAATCCAACCATTGTTGAAATAATGAAAACAAGAAACCCTAAAAATTTTGAAACAATTAAAACTATAATGCTTAAAAAAATCAAAACAATTATTGAAATTTTAGTGTAATTAAATTTTTCAAGATTTTTTATTGCTATTTTTGAAATAAATTTTGCTAGGAAAAAAGCAATTATTCCTGAAATTAAAACTACAATTAAAACTAAAATTAGTAAATTTATTGAATTAAAATTAATTAATTGGTTTATTGCTGCTGCAGCACCAGTTCTTGTTTTTGAAAATAAATAAAGGGTTATGAATGAAAATCCCATTACAAGGGTGTTTGTTGCTCCTAATAAAATTAAAAAAGATTTTCTATCAGAAGATTTATTTGTAAGAGTATTTCCAATTATTGCTGCTTGTCCTGAACCTAATCCTGGAAGAAAACTGCATAATGGGGCTGCAATAACACTTCCCAAGATTGGTTTAAGTAAATTGGCACGGGGGTTAGATATTTTTTGAAGGGGGATTTTTGTTTTATTTTTTATACTTAATATTAGCATTGAAGACCCAAAAAGTCCGGTTAACATTGGAAGAAGAGGCTCTTTTAATGATTCTAGATTAAAAATACATAAACCTAGTAATCCAGAAATTAAAAACGCAATTAAAGCTTTTTTCCATTTTGATTTTTCTAAAGCAATCAACATAATCGAAACAAAAATCAGTAAATAAGGAAGGATTAAACGAACTGGATTGTATAATTTTTGAATTAAAAATCCAAAGGGATAGGCAATAATTGCTAGTAAAATAATTGCTGCTAAACTACCATAAAGAGTTAATATTATTGCTTGATATCCCTCTCCTTGTTTTAATAATTCATGCCCTGGGAGTGTTGAAAGTTCAGTATCTGTATCTGGACATCCTAATAAAATACTCGGAATAAAATCAAGAAAAGTGTGGGTTATTGCCATACTTACAATAAAAATTACCAAGTAAATGGGATTTATTGAATAAAATAATACTCCAGAAAAAGCAATTAAAAATCCTCCAATTAAATTTATATGGATTCCTGGAATTAAGCCGGTGAGGGTTCCTAAAAAGATTCCCACTGTTATTGCAAGAATTATTTGAATTAACACTTTATTTAATATTCAAAGATTTAATGATTAAAATAATTTGGGTTTTTACTTTGTTTTGAATTCTACAATATCTAAATCTTTTACTTTATGTTTCATTCCAACTATTTGTCCTGGAAATTTTGAGCTAGGTCCCCAAATTTTTGTTTGTTTTATTTTTTTTGAAAATCCTTTGAGGATTTTTTCAGCACAATCTCGAACTTCTGAACCTGGATTCATAATCATTGGCCGGTTTTTGTCTGGATTTTTTCCTGGTTCTTTTGTATAAATTCTTAATTTTCCAAAGCTTTGAAATAATTTGCTTTTAAGTTCTTGAATGTTTTCTTTTGTTTTTGTTGAAATAATTATGAATTCATATTTTTTGTATTTTGATTTTAAGGTTGCATTTAATTTTCTTTTTTCATTTTCATTTAATAAGTCTGATTTATTGATAATAAGAATTATTTTTCCTTGAGTTCTTATAAAATTAATTAATTGATTTATTTCTTTGAGATTTTCAGCTATAATTAAAACTGTGTCTGCTGTATAAACAATTCCTTTGTCATAAACTTCTGAATCTGTTGCTGGAATTTCAATTAATTGTATTTGCACTGAATCATGATTCATCATTCCTATAACTGGTTGGTTTGTGGTGAATTTATGCAGGGATATTTTTGGAGAGGCGTTTGTAAGAATATTTAGTAAAGAAGATTTTCCTGAATTGCTTTTTCCTACTATCACTGCCTGCATTTCTTCTTTTTTTATTCCTATTTTTGTTGAACGTCCTGAACGTTTTTGTTTTTCTTGTTGTTCTTGGAATTTTTTTAATCTAGTAGTTAATTGAGCACGAAGATTTTCCGCTCCTTTGTGACTAGGAGCTAAGGATATCATTTTTTTTAGTTTATCAATTTTCTCTTCTAATGTTTCTGCTTTTAGATATTCTCCTTCTGCTGCAATATAATCTGGATGTGCGTTAATTGGCATTGTAATGTTTTTAAGCATGTATTGCTTAAAAGTTTTATGAAGAAAGAACGAAAATCAAATATTTTCAATGATTTGTCTGAAAGCCAAACCACTCAATTAATCTCAAAAATAACTGAAAAGAAAGAATTTTCTGAATTACCTGAAAAAGATGTTGAAATGGCTTTTAGTAAATTTGATAAGCCTAATTATCTTGATGAAGAAAAAGTAAAATTAACTAGGGATTTATTAAGAAAAGTTTATAGTGTTTTTGCAAGTCAGAAGCTTTTAAAGTTAAAAGATAAAGATCCTGAATGGATTTTAAGAAAGCATTTGTCTACAAAAGAAAGACTTCCTTATTATAAAGAGGTTTATGAGAAAATTTTTGAAAATTTCCCTGATTCAGAAGAAAGAATTAGTATTTGGGATTTAGGTGCAGGAATTAATGGATTTAGTTATTCTTACTTTTCAAAAAAAGTTAGTTATTTTGGAATTGAGGCAATGAAACAATTAGTGGATTTAATGAATTATTATTTTAAAAAAGAAAAAATTTCTGGAAAAGGAATTCATGAAAGTCTTTTTGAATTAGAAAAAATTAAAAATAAATTAAAAGATGATAAAAATTATAAAATTGTTTTTTTGTTTAAGGTTTTAGATAGTTTAGAAATGATTGAAAGAGATTATAGTAAAAAACTTCTTTGGGAAATAAAAAAATATTGTGATTTAATTGTTGTTAGTTTTGCAACACAAAGTTTAGTTAAAAAAACCAAGTTTAAAGTTAATCGTGGATGGATTTTAAAATTTATTGAGGATAATTTTAAAGTATTGGATGATTTTGAAATAGGGAATGAAAGATATATAATTTTTCAAGATAGATAATTCAAGAATAAATAAGGATATTATCACCTTAAAATTGTGCATTATATTTATATAGTAAAGAATTTTGAGAAAAATCATGAAAGAAAATTTCAAGAAAAAAGTTTTGAAAAATGGTTTTACAATTTTATTTGAAAAAAGGGATGTTCCGGTAGTTAGTATTTCATTTTCTGTAAGGCATGGAGGAATTCATGAATTTGAAAGTGAAAAAGGTATTTCTCATTTTATTGAACATATGCTTTACAAAGGAACAAAAAATAGGAGTGTTAAACAAATTGCCGAAGATATTGAGAGAAATGGTGGAGAGCTAAATGGATTTACTTCAGAAGAGATTACTTCTTATTGGTGTAAAATGCCTTCTAAGAATTGGAAAATTGGAATAGATGTTTTAAGTGATTTGGTTTTAAATCCTTTATTTGATGAAAAAGAAGTTGAAAAAGAAAGAAATGTTATTTTTGAAGAAATAAAAATGTATCATGATAATCCAAGAATGCATGTTTTTGATGAAATACAAAAAACCTTATATAATGGAACTTTAGGAATTTCTTTAATCGGAACTTATGACACAATGAATTCCTTGAAGAGAAAAGAATTGTTTGAAAAATTCAAGGAGATATACAAACCTAAGAATATGATTTTAACTGTTGTGGGACAGGCTGATTTTAATGAGGTTGTTGAATTTGCAGAAAATAACTTTTCTAATCTTGATGATGAAGATACTGAAATTAATATTAAAGAGTTTGGTTTAAAAAATGAGGTTAAGCAAGAAGAGCGTGAAGGAATAGATCAAGCAAATTTGATTTTTGCATATCATGTTCCTCTTGCAAAAGACCCTCAATATCGGGTTGCAGAAGTTTTAAGTGCTGTTTTAGCAGAGGGAATGTCTTCAAGGTTATTTTCTGAAATAAGAGAAAAGAGAAATCTTGCTTATAGTGTTAAAGGAGATAGCAATGTTAATGGAAATTTTTCATATAATTTAATTTATATTGGAACAACAAAAGAAAATGTTGAAAAAGTTAAAGAGTTAATTTTAAAAGAATTTGAAAA
Source organism: Candidatus Woesearchaeota archaeon (assembly GCA_964447315.1). Taxonomy (GTDB): domain Archaea; phylum Nanobdellota; class Nanobdellia; order Pacearchaeales; family GW2011-AR1; genus MWBV01. The sequence goes on along the minus strand of CAYURQ010000002.1, from coordinate 2,744 downwards.
AGTTTCCAAAGAACTTGATGAAAAAGAATTAAATCAAGTTAAAGAGCAATTAATTGGGCATCATCAACTTTCAATGGAAGATTCTCAAAGCCAAATGGTAAATTTATTGGCTAATGAAATTGCAGGAGTTGTTGAAGAGTTTTATGATTTTGAAAAAAACATAAAAAAAGTTAAACTTGAAGATGTAAAGAAAATGGCTTCAGAAGTTAAACAAGGAAATTATAGTTTTTATTCTTTGATTCCAAAGTAGTTTCTTCTATATTGAATAGTAAATAATAAAATTTTTATTTGAAATTTATTTTTGTTGAGATAATTTTTTTAGATTTACTGAAAGAACAGTATATTAATATAATATTAAAAAATTAGTGAAATTATTTTCTTGAAATAATCTTTAATTTATGAAAATGTTTTTAAATACAAATTATCTATATAGATTATGAAAAGAGGGGGAGAAAAGTTTTTAGTTTTAGTTTTATTGGTAATTATCTTAGGATTAAGTTTTGTTAATGCAGGATTATTTGATTATAGGCCTTTTAAAAATCAAGCGGGGGTGACGGGGAAATATATGGCCCCTGATTCAGGAGCAGGTTCTGGTTATTTAGGAAGTGATGTTGATGAAAGTTCTGGAGGAAATTCTACTACTTACCCTAGCACAACCTCAACCTTAACCTCAACTTCAACCTCAAGATCTACTTGTAGGGTTTTTAATGGAGAAATCAGTAATGTAAGATTTGTTTCAGGAAATGTTAAGTTAGATTATAAAGTAGATTTTTATGATCTTGATGATAATTGTGTTTGGGAGCATTCTTTTTGGGGCTTTCCTTTGAGTATGAATTATAAAATTTATTATGTAGAAAGCCTTGGAAAAAGCCCGGTAATCAAAAAGCAAAATAAAGTTTCTACCCCTAATAAAGAAACTACAACTACTGGAAAAAAGTCTGCCTCTTTTCCTACTGGCACAATACATTCTGCAGATGTATGCAAAATAAAGGTTATGTTTAACTTTAACCCTTTAGGAAATACAAATGGATATCCTCATGAAAGTCCTTGGAGAGAATATAATTTTAGGGCTTGTGCAGATGTTGTTTGTGGAAACGGAAAAATTGAAACTGGTGAACAATGTGATGATGGAAATAAGGATAATGATGATGGTTGTTCTTCTTCTTGTACTCGTGAATCTGGATATACTTGTTCTGGAACAACTAAGAGTGTATGTATAAAGACTGCTCCCCAGCCAGAGGATTATGATACTTGTTCAGAATGTTTAAGGAATGGATTTAAATGGTGTGCTCATATAGGCAATACTAATGATGGAATCTGTGCTTCAAAAACTTCAACTTGTGAACCTAGTGATAAACGTCAGTTCGTAACTAGTTGTGGAGATTCAACTCCAACTCCAAGCAATTCAACACTTCCTACAAGTTGTGAAGCATGCATAGATGCAGGAAAGGGAAAATATTATTGGTGTAATGAGGGTTCTGGATATTGTGGTGACTTTAGTAAATATTCTGCAGGGTCTAATGATTGTTCTTATAAAAATCTTATTGATTATTCTGGAAATTGTCCTGTTGGTGGAGGTTCAGCTCCAGAATGTTCAAGTGATGAGGATTGTGAATACAACGTCACTACTGGATGGGACTCAAGCGAGGATTCTGAATGTGATGGTGGAAAAGTTGTTCAAGATTATAAAGTTGCTAAATGTCTTAGTGGAAAGTGTAGGTCTCAAACTGACCCTGATAGAGTGAAAGATAATTGCATTGGGAAAAACCAAGAATGTAAGGTTCTTGATGGGAAGGCTCAGTGTGTTCCTATTGCAGAATGTTCAAGTGATAAGGATTGTGAGAACCAAGTTTTTACTGGATGGGACTCAAGCGAGGATTCTGAATGTAGTGGTGGAAAAGTTGTTCAAGATTATAAAGTTGCTAAATGTCTTAGTGGAAAGTGTAGGTCTCAAACTGACCCTGATAGAGTGCAAGATAATTGCATTGGGAAAAACCAAGAATGTAAGGTTCTTGCTGGGTCGGCTCAGTGTGTTACACCAACGCCTCCTAATCCATATTGCGGAGATGGAATAGTTAATCACGGAAGTGAAAATTGTGATGGAGATGACTTTGGTGTTTTTTCTAGAAATCAACCCTGTACTGCAATTGACTCTTCCAAATATACTGGAGGAAAAATTTCTTGTACTAATAATTGTCAAGTAGATTTTACTGGGTGCGTTGAGAAAGAGGATACTTGCACTGAAACTTCTACAGGGGTTTTAGATAATGGTGTTGCAAGAAAGGATGTCTGTGCTGGTTCAACAAAAAGTGATTGGTATTGTGATGGAAATATAGCAAAGAGAAAAGATGTTTCTTGTCCTAATGGTTGTGCTTCTGATGCAAGAAATTGTGCAAGTGCTCCTGATTATGATTGTACAGGTCCAAATGGAGATATAGGTGATAGAATTTGTAATGATGAGGATTCTCATGTTCCTATGGAATGTACTAGTTCTGGATGGGTTAATCAACCAAAAGTTGTTGGAGAATGTGGATATTCTGAATGTTCTGGAACTCAAACAAAATGTGTTGGTCAAATTTATTATACTTGCTCAAGTGGAAGTTGGAGTGAACAAGGAAATGTAAATGGAAAATGTGGATATACTTCTCCTCAATGTTCAAGCAGTCAAACTAAGTGTGAAGGAACAACTTATTATACATGTTCTAATGGTGCTTGGAGCAATCAAGGACAAGTAGATGGTAAAT
>CAYURQ010000001.1:27051-104207 GCA_964447315.1 Candidatus Woesearchaeota archaeon | reverse complement strand
AAACCAAAGTGTAGAATCAATTGTTTTAAAATCAACATGGGGTTTTCTATCTTCCCACTTGTCAACTGCATTTGGAATTTGTCCAACTTTGCTTTGATTTTCAGCAAGAACTCTTATGCTATTCTTAAAAACATCTTTAAACTTCTTTTCATATTTTTTATCCTGAACCAAACTTGCCCCAATCATTGAAATCATTGAATCACGAGACCAAACAGCGTTGTATCCATTTTTTCCAGCACTAGCATACAAACCATTTTTTGTAGAGCATTGGTCAATGATATCTTTTGCTTTTTCATAACACTCTTTTACTTTTTCACTTATCATTTTCACTTCCTTTTTCTCTTATTTTAAAATAAGAATTTTATATATTTTAAATTTATGCAATTATAACAGTTAAATTCCTGTGATTTTTTAAAAAACTAACAGGGCAATTTTTATTTTGTTTTGATTTTAAAAGGCAATTAATAGCCTTTTCCTTTTTATTTCCAGATGAAAGTAAAATAATTTTTTTTGCAGAAAGAATTGTAGAAATTCCTATCGTAAGTGCTTTTTTTCTAAGAGCTTTATGTTTTAATTCAACTAGCCTTGTTTTTGAATCAATCTCAGAGCCAGGTTCATTATATGCAACGTGCCCGTTTTCACCAACCCCTAATATCATTAAATCAACTTTGCTCTTTCTAATCTTTCTCTCATAATTACTGCATTCTCTTTTCCAATTCTTTGCTTCTCCATTAAGAAGATTTAAGTTTTTCTTAGGTATATTAATTTTATCAAATAATTTTTTATGCAAATAATAATTATAACTTTCTTTATTGTTTTTTTTAATGGGATAATATTCATCAAGATTATAAGCCTTGACCTTTGAAAAATTAACTTTTCCTTTTTCAAATGCTTCAACAAGGTTTTTGTAAAGGCCAATAGGAGTTTTACCTGTTGCAAATGCAATACTTAAATTTGGTTTTTTTGAAATCTCTTTAACCACAATTTCAAAAGATTTTTTGGAAAGGTCTTTGTAGTTTTTTGCTCTTATAACTTTCATTTTTCACCCCTATTATTTATATTTTATATGGAAAATAACCATATAAATGTTTTGAAATACAAATCTTTTAATATATAAAATACCTGATTTAACAATGGAATTAAGCCCAGAAGATAAAGAATATCTGAAAATTTTTTCTGCTGCTGAGTATTTAAAAAATTCAATTAATGAAAAAAATCCAATTGATGAAAAAAATAGGAAGTATTTTACATTACAAAGAAGAAATCCATATAATAAAGATTTAATTGAATCATATTTATTGTTGGAAATGAAAAATCCATTAAATACAAGGATTTTTACAAATATTTTTAATTATTTTTTTCCATTGCAATCTGTTTTAGATTGTAATAAAATATTAGCCATGATCAGGCAGGGATTAAATAAAGAGGGTGATTTAAAAAACTATATCAAATTTTTTGACAAAAATTATAAAGGATTGGAAAGTGCATGTCAAGAAACTTGCAATAAATTTAATATTTTTATGCCTAATCCAAGAGATTAGTTTACAGGAAATTTATTAACAATTAAATTTTCAATAGTCGCATCCAGTAATCTAATTAATGACTCTTTACTATTAAAAGCGTTGTGTGGTGTAAAAACTACATTTTCTTTTTCAAATATTTTTCTATCACGAACCATTGTCTTAAAAACATCAGCACAATCATCTCCGCAATGAAGCAATGCTTTTTCTTCTTTAATTATTTCTTCTCCTTCAATAACATCTAAACCAGCACCCAAAATTCTCTTTTTTTCAAGAGCTTCAAGAAGAGCATTACTATCAATTAATCCCCCACGAGCAGTATTTATTAAAATAGCATCTTTTTTCATCTTTGAAAGAGTTTTTTTGTTTATGATATGGTGAGTATGCTTATTTTCAGGAACATGCAATGTAATAATGTCAGAAACTTTCAATAGTTCATCTAGTTCAAGATACTTAAAATTAATAACCTCTGATAAAAAATTGTCTGTTTTAATATCATAAACTCTTACATGCATTCCTAAACTTCTCGCAATTCTAGCAACATGCATTCCAATTCTTCCTCCTCCAACTATTCCAATTGTCTTATCTTTTAAATCAAAACCAGCAAGCCCTTCAATTGAAAAATTTCCCTGCATTGTTCTAACATATGATTTATGAATATTACGAGACAAAGAAAGTATTAATGCAAAAGTATGCTCTGCAACAGTATTTTCACTATAATAAGGAACATTAAAAACTTTAATATTTTTATTTTTGCAAGCTTTCATATCAATATGGTCATATCCAGTAGAACGAGTAGCAATCATTTTTAATTTAGGTAATTTACTTAGTATTTTTTTATCAACTTCTGAATAAATAAAAACAGAAATAGCTTGAAAATTTTTAACTTCAGAAGCATTTTCTAAGGTTAATTCATCTTCAAAAAATTTCAATGTATGTCCTTTTAATTGTTTTTCAAGATATTTCTTTTCCCACTCTTTTATTTCAAAAAAAGCAATTTTCATTTTAACACCTCTTTATCACCTCTTAATACAAAAATTAATATTTAGAATATTTTAAATCTTTAGGTTAGAAAAAAGTAGCGAGGGTGGGATTTGAACCACACGACCTCCGGGTTATGGGCCCGACGAGCACTCCAGACTGCTCCACCTCGCTATATCTAATAAACCTAACTCGGATCATTTTTTAAAGCTTTCTGATTAAAAAAATTACTTTCTTTTTGATTCATTTACTGCTTTTGTTTTTCTGGAAATTAAAAACAGTACAAACATTAATATTGCAAATAACAAGAATATAAATTTGAATGGCAAAAATATCAGTAAAATTGAACCAAGTATTCTTCCAACTAATCCCCCATTATTAGCAGAAGTATTGTATGGAGCATAAAATCTGTATTTTTCTTTTCCTTTTAATATATCAAAAAAGTAAGCTTCACTTGTAGGTTCAATCATTGCTATTCCAATACTCGCTAAAACAAGTAAACCTAAAATTACATAAATATTAGAAAAAAAGAAACATGCAAAAGACAAAACAGCCACAATTAAATATCCTGTTTTAAACATTTTTTTAAAACCATTTTTAGAAGCCCACTTTGAAAAAACATATTCAAAAAGCATCAAAGGAATTGCAGTTGCAAACAAAAAGTATCCTATCCATATTTCTCCTAGATTAGATCTAACAATCATCAAGGGAATAAATAAATAAGTCAATGTCCACCAAACATTTACTCCTGCTCCAATTAAGTAAGCAATTGTTCTTTCTTTACTTTTAAAAAAATCAATAAAATTTTTTGCTATTTTTTTATCAATCTTTTTTTTACCTTCTGTATCTTGTATTTTAGATGTCTGGAATATTATTAATCCAAAAATTAAAAACAACGCAGATAATATAAAAACCCAACTTATTCCAAGACCTGAAAGAATAAATCCTGCAATAAGAGGTCCAAGAACATAAGCAATATTCATGAAAGTATAAATAATTCCTTCATTAACAGAAACATCCCTATTTCTTGAATTATCTCTCACAAGTATCCCAAAACTAGTCATTCTTAATGTAAGAATTATTGTAATTGCAACAGCTAGTATTAAGAACAAATAAAAATTATTATTTATAGCAAAAAGTATGTAAGAGATTATAAATAATATAAGTGATAGGGAAAATATTTTTCCTTTATCTGCTTTTTCAATATAAGGAATTATAAAAAAATATGAAAAAAACGAAATCAAAGTAAGCAAAGAAGAAAACAATCCAACAAGCACAATATCATTAATGAAACTATCCATGTAAACAGCCCATATAGTGCTTATGAAAGCTGCTGCAAAAGATATAATTAATCCTACAAGCGACAACTTTCCAATTCTTGTAAACCTAAAATAACCTCTTTGTTTTCTTATGAGCATGCCCATTGAAGTAATTGTATTTTTTACTTTAAAAATCTTTAAATAAACTGTTTTCTATATTATTTTATGAAAAAGAAAAAAATAATAATGTTTGCATTTCTTGGGGTGTTATTAATTATAGCAGGAATAATGGTATTTTATGATTTAACAGGAACTTTACAATATGATTCTTTACTAAGTAGATGGGAATTTTATCCTGAAAACTAGGATAATTGTTTAGAATAAAAAAATGAAAGCAAAAATAATATTTACATATGGTCCTGCTTGTGAAAGTTTTGGGATTTTAAAAAAAATCATTTCCTCTGGAGCAGAAATTATAAGAATAAATACAAAATATGTTCCAATAAAAGATTATAAAAAAATAAAAAATAAAATAAATAAAGCAGGAAAAATAAAAATACTTATTGATATTAAAGATAGGGAAATTCTTTATGAATTAAAAGATAAAGAATTTGATTATTTAGCTATTTCTTTTGCTGAAAATCCCAGTGAAATTATTAAGATTAAAAAAATGTTTAATAAAAAAATAAAAATAATCGCTAAAATTGAAACAAAAAAAGGAGTTGACAACATTCAAGGATTGATCAAAGTAAGTGAAGGGATAATGATTGCTAGAGGGGATTTGGGAAGAGCAATTTCATTTGAAAAAATACCTATGATTCAAAAAACAATCACCAAACAATGCAATAAAAAAGGAATAATGTCAATAACTGCAACTGAAATGATGCCTTCTATGGTTAATTATATAAGACCTTCAAGAGCAGAAGTAACAGATGTGGCAAATGCAGTTCTTGAAGGAAGTGAAGCACTTTTGTTAGCAGAAGAAACTGCAATAGGAAAAAACCCAGTTCTTTCTGTAAAAGCAATGAAAAAGATAATTAAAGAAACAGAAAAGCACAAAAAAGAGTTTAAATGAATATAAAACAATAAACCTTAAAAGCAATTTAATTTTAATATTTTAATGCCCAGATGGCGGAGTGGTTAACGCACTAGATTGCTAATCTAGACCCTTCGGGGTGCGCAAGTTCGAATCTTGCTCTGGGCGTAGTTTTTTTAAATAAGGTTTTCTTAATAACTTTACAAAACAGAGGTGAAAATGAAATTAAAAAAGAAAAAACAAAATTACAAAATATATTTATTCAGACACGGTCAAACAGATTTCAATAAAAAAGAAATGTTTACTGGTTTCAAGGATTCTAAATTAACTCCTGCAGGAATTAAAAATGCAAAAACAGTTGGTGAAAAACTAAAAAACAAAAAAATACAAGTTGCGTTTTACACAAGTCGTTCTAGAAGCAAAGACACTCTAAAATATGTTATTAAGTATCATCCAGAATGTACTGTAAAAATTCAAGATGATAGAATGATTGAAAGAGATTATGGAGATTTATCTGGAAAAACTCATAAATGGGCTATAGATAAATATGGACAAGAACAATATGATAAATGGCATAGAGGATATGATAAAAAAGATAGACCTCCAAATGGAGAATGTTTTGCAGACGTTGAAAAACGTGTTAAAAAGTTCATAAAATATCTAAAAAAATATATGAGAAAAAACAAAGTGAATGTAATGATATCAGCTCATGGAAATTCCATAAGACTTTTCAGAAAAATCATGGAAAAAGCTTCAAAAGATAATGTTGTTAAATGGTTTATTCCATATGACAAAGTTTATGTTTATTCTATTTAACCCTATTAGATAAATTTATAATCTCTTTCTAAGATTTATTTATATGAAAATAGAAAAAATAGCACTCAATGTAAATTCCCCAGCATTAATCTTTGCAGCAGGATTTTACGCAGGATATAAAGAAACAACAGGATTTGACTTAAGTTCTAGTGTTGAATTTCTAACAAAGTATGCTCCAACAATGTTTACATTAATAATGTCCTCTGAAATACCAAATCTTTTCAGTAAATTATCTAAGCTTTCTAGGAAAGGCATTCAAGATGATACTTTAACATTTTCAGATAAAAAATATTCACAAGCAAATCCAAAAGATCAATTTAAAGCTTCAACAACAGTTCATAAATTAGAAAGAACCTCAGAACAATTACAAGAAAATAAATTACAAAAAACATTTTATAGAACTGTTTTTACAGGAACAACAACTCTTTTAGGATACTGGGCAGGAAGTGCATTTGCACAAACTAATTTTTAAAATAAATAAAGAAACCCTTCTTTTATATACTGAAAGTAAAAGTAGTTTTTTCTACCATAGTAGTTTCTTTTTTTCTAAAAAAGAAACCCTAATTACAGCCCCTTAAAAAAGTAATAGTAGATTCATAAAGTCCAAATTCATTGCTTTCCAACAAAACCATATTTTGAGATTTATCAATTGTTAATACTGCTTGAACATCTTCTACCCAAGAACCTCTTTGCACTTTGTATTTTCCATTAACTAGAATTTTAACTTGTTGAGGAGTTTTTGAGATAATATCTTCTGTTTCAAATCTATAACTAAATCTTTCCCCTCTGTACTGAGAAGTTAATGAACCTTGTCCTTTATCAAATCCACTTTGAGGATGATAATAACTAAAGTCATTATTTATTCCAAAAAAATCTCCAAATAAATAAAATTCACCATCATCTGCCCTAACTGAGCATTTTTCTAGTTTTACATCTTCATTAAATATTGTTAAATCTCCTCCTTGAAAAGTAATTGGGCCCTCAGAAGTTAATGCAACTAATCTTGTTGTGTAAATTCCTAAAGGATAATTTAAAGTATCTAAAGTTATTTCATAAGTCATATTTCCATATGGGTTTCCATACCCATAGCCATAATCTAAATTTTCTATTTGAGTTATTGTCATACCATTGCAACTTGTTATGGGTGTTCCATCAGGCATAAAAGCACACGAAATACTAACTGGTCCATCTAAATCAACAATAAAATAACTAACTGTAATTTCTTCTCCTGGTTCAATATTTGCACTAGCAATAAAACTAGTCATTGTACCAACTTGAACAGAATCATCACTTAAATCTAAATCCAATGAAAAAGCACCAACAGGTCCTGCAAGAATCAATAAAGCTAAAATACTTAGTGTAACAGCTCCTGCAATGATTTTTGTTTTTGTTTGTCCTCTTTTGCTTTGCATTTTCTCTTTTTAGAACCTTTTTAGAATCTTGTAAAATAATTAATATTTTTAGGTTTATTAATTTATTGTAATTACACTATATAAATAAACAGCATTGATAAATAGTAGTAAAATTATGCATTTTTTCTTCTTAAAATAAAATGAATTCCAACAAATAGTAAAACCAAAATAACTCCCACAACAAAATATATCCATTTTTGATCATTTATATTTATCTCTTCTTTATTAATTAAGTCTTGCTCATTTTCTGCTTCTTCAACTACTTCTTCAGTTACAGCATCTTCTTTACCACTTTCAATTTCCTCATATATTTCCTTGAATTTCAGTCTAGAAGTTCCTGTTGTTTGCTCTCCATCATCAGGAGTTGGATTAACAAAAGAAATAAAAGGAGAAGAGGAAATAATTCCAATCAAACAAACCAATAAAATCAGAACTACAACACCTCTTCCCCACATATATAATATAAAAAAAATACCTTAATAAAAGTTTCTTTAAACTAAAAATTTTATTTATTACTAATCATTTTTTCCAGTTCTTCAAGCATTTTCTTAGGCTTTCCACTTGAAAAATGTTTTCTTGCTGGAGTTAATATTTCAATTAATGAATCTGCAACAGAACTTTTCAAATCAAGAGGATGAATTTTTCCTTGAGCAAAATCTTTTTCCAGATTTTTATATTCATTATATTCAACATTTCCTCCGAACTTTTCAGGTCTAGAAATTTTTAGTTTTCCTTTTATTGGAAAAATCAATCTTTTTGCCCAATCCATTATTGGATTATAAACAACTTCTTTTTCCATACAAAATGCTTTATTGATTTTTCTTTTTATTTCATTTTCAGAATCATGAATAAATATACAAGTGTCTGGTTTTGATTTACTCATTTTTAATTCAGAAAGCATGTCTTTTATTTCATTTTCTTTAATTGGCCATTTAGAAGGTTTTCCTAATCCTAATATTAAACTATGATGAACAGCCATTGGTTTAATTTTTTCTCCTTTATTGTTTAACAAAGGACTAAAAGAAAGTTTCATTGCAACATCTCTTGCAATTACCTGGGCTTTTCTTTGGTCAATTCCTGCGTGAGGCATGTTTAATCCTTGTATGAAAATATCTGAAACTTGCATACTAGGATAAATAAGTTTAGCAAAATCAACACTCCCTCCTTCTTTTCTTCCCATTATTGTTATGCTTCTTTGCATTCTTGAAAGTGAAGTATTTTTACTTATATCAATAACATTCAACCAGTATAAATCATTATTGTGGTATAAATCACTTCCTAAAACAAACTTTAATTTTTCTGGATTTCCTTTAACACATTTTAAACTAGCTTTAAGTCCTTCTTTGAAATATCCAACAGCAACTTGTTTTATCTTGTCTAAGTTGCCCCCAAGTTTATCATTAATCCAAGAATGATAATCAGCTAAAAAAACACTGCAATCAGCACCAGCATCCATGAAATCCTTTATTTTAGACATGCACATTAATCCTGTTCCTAAATGAATCTTGCCTGAAATTTCAAAACCAATATAATGCTTTAATTTCTCATTTTTTTTCAAAGCTTCTTTTAATTCCTCTTCCCCAAGTATTTCTTCTGTATTTCTTGAAATTAATTGAAATTTATTTTCAGTATCCATATTATATTAATAAATCAAGGTTTTTTAAATATTTATAGTTAAGGAATTTGTTAACTAAAAACTAATACCCAGAACCCTTATTTTTTCTTAATCTCTTAGAAGATAATACTCCTAATAATACTAAAATAATTAATACAAATAATACAGCCATCCAAGTTAATAACTTACTTGGTTTATTAACTCCTTCTCCTGTTACAGCTCCAGTAATTCCACTATTTCCAGTTTCTTCTTGATTTCCAACATCAATAACTCTGTTTCCAGATTCTGATTCATCCTCAATTTCATTAACTTCACAAGCTCTTAATATTTCAGGACTTTCACCAGCGTAACAAGCAACTCTTACTTTTTCACATAATCTATTTTGATAACCATTAATACTGCAATCACTCCATTCAGTACATCTCCATTCTGTTCTGCATCCTGGAGTTTCTGAGTTTCCAGATTTTTTATTACCAGAATAAACAAAATTAATCTTTAAATCATCTCCAGTTTCGCTAAATAACTCATCTCCTATTTTAGCAATAAATTTTGTATTATAAAATCCAGTTTTATAATCAGAAGTATCAATAGTTATTTCATAACTTAACTTTCCATTACTTCCAGGCATTCCGTAATTATAACCATATCCATATCCATAACCAAAGTAATATCCATAATTATTATACTTTCCATAACCATAACCATATCCATAACTTACTTGTTTTGTATCAACAATACTTTTTACTCCTTTACATCCAGAAATAATTTCTCCATCAACACTAAACTTACATTCCATATACTCACTTCCATCTAACTCTAAAATTAAATACTCAACAGGCAAACCCTCTCCACTTTCAATAATTAATTCAACATTAAACACAACATCTTCTCCTTTATCAACACGATTATCACTTAAAGTAATTCCTAAATTAAATCCTTGAACAGGACCAGCAATAATTAATAAAGCAATAACTAAACCAGTAATTATTCCAGCTAATGTTTTGTTTTTTTCAAATTTCATTTTACTCTTTAATCTCCATTATTGTTTTCCACAAATCTTTTTTCTTTTCTTTAATATCTCTTGGTTTAGTTATATTGAGAATATATAATTGAGGTAAAAATTCTCCCATTTCACCAAATTTCTCATACATTCCATCAACAACTAAATTAAATTGTTTTTTACTTGAAATTGCGTATAAATAATCAATATTTTCTTTTATAATTCCCTTCATTGTTTTTCCTAAATGCTCTCCTTTAAATTCTTCAGAAGTAGCCTCATTGTAAATCCTGTTAGCCATTTTCTGCCCATGATATTTCAATACATGTTTTTTAATCCAATCCTTGTTTTTCATTTTACTCTTTAAGACCCTCCAAATAATTAAGAGCATAATTATACCCTTTTCTTTTAACTAATGCTTGAAATGCTGCTGTTCTGACAAAACTAGGATGATTTGGTTCTGCATTGAAAATTTCTTCAACACTTGTTAAAAAACCCTCTTTATTGTTTTCAATATAAGCATTTTTCAGTCTTTCTTCTAATTGAGCATCTGATAATTTTATAAAGGTCTTTCTATGAAGTTCTATTATTTCTGCTTTGTAATCAAGTGCATCTGCCATGCTTTTTCTCATAAAAAATCCACTCAAAACCCATATTTAAACCTTACTATAGCCATGTCACTCTTAAATTACAACAAATAACAATTTATTATATAGAAATTCAAAAACCTTAAATAACGCATTTTCCTAATCAATTTATTAAGGGGTGAAAGAGGTGATTAAATGCAAGCAATAATTTTAGCAGGAATTTTAGGTGGTGTTGGAGGTTTAACAAGAGGAGTTGTTGGATTACTTAAAGCATTATCATTACGTAGAAGAATTCTTTGGGGTTATTATATAATTACAGTATTAATAGCACTAATTATTGGGGTTTTTGTTGGTGTTATATTTGACTTTGACCCAAGACTCTCTCTTCTTGCAGGTTATGCAGGAACAGATATTTTAGAAGGAATTTATAAAAGTTTCAAGGTTGAAAAAACCTATGTTAGAAAATGAAAAATAAATATTCTATATTAACAATTGCATGTTTTGTACTTAGTTTTCTTTCATTAGGACTTATTTTTTATCCTGTCTTATTCTTGAATATCTGGCTTGGATTTTTGTCTATAATTTTTGGAATTGTTGGATTAATTTTAATTAAAAAGAATAATCTAAAAGGCAAAGAATTAGCAATAGCAGGAATTGTAATAAGTGCCTTTTCTATTATTTCATATTTTGTTTTGCTTTATTTAGCTATTAGTAATCTTAGTTTTCGTGCAGGAGGATTTGCTTAAAAAATGAGAAAGAGTCTAAAAATATCTTTAATTGTGATAGTCATTTTAGTTATATTGTTAATTGTAGCATATTATTTAATAATGAATTCTGATAAAGCAATAGAAAAAGCAAAAGACGAAATTAAGAACGGATTTGATTGTTCAGAGGATTCTTATAATTGTGATAATTTTCAAACTCAAAAAGGTGCACAAAATGCATATGATTTTTGCATGACTGAAACAGGAAAAGACATTCACCAATTAGACAATGATGGAGATAAAGAAGTTTGTGAATCCCTAGGATAAAAATAACCTAATTAATTGTACGTCTACATAGAAATATTTATATACATGTAGACACACATATTTCTATGGTATATACAGAAATTAAAGAAAGAAATAACAACAAGTATTATTACAGAGTTTTGTCAGTTAGAACTGGAAAAAAAATTTCAAAAAAAAGAGAATATCTTGGAAGGGATTTATCTAAAAAAGAACTTGAAATTAAAGAACAACAAGCAGATAAAAATTTAAAAGTAAATAAAAAGGATTTAAGCGAGTTAAATAAAATAAAACCTAAAATAATTGAAATTCTTAAGAAAAATAATGTAAAAAAAGCAGGAATCTTTGGAAGTTATGCAGAAGGCAAGCAAAGAAAAAATAGTGATATAGATATTTTAATAGAGCCTCCAAAAGGAATAGGGTTATTTGGATTTACTGGATTAGAAATCGATTTATCAGAAAATTTAAATAAGAAGGTTGATTTAGTTACTTATAATGGATTAAGTCCTTTTCTTAAAGAAAGGATATTAAAACAAGAGGTTAGAATAATATGACTGAAAAAGATGATGGGGTTTTTATTGAGCATATTTTAGAGAGTATTCAGGCAATACAAGAATTCTCAAAAGACATGAACCTTGATGAACTTTCTTCAAATAGAATGAAAAGAAATGCAATCTTCAGGGAAATAGAAATTATTGGAGAGGCTTCTAAAAACTTATCTAATAACTTAAAAGAAAAATATAAAAAAATTCCATGGAAAGAAATTGCTGGAACAAGAGATAAATTAATTCATCATTATTTTGGTGTTAATCTGGATTTATTATTTAAAACAATTCAAGAAGATATCCCTGAATTAAAAAAACAAATTGAAAAAATAAAACAAGAAATAGTAAAATGAAAAAACTAACAATATATTTAGATGATGAAGAAGTAAAGATTCTTGAAAAAAGAGCAAAGAAAAATATTTTTACATTAAAAGAACAAGTTGAAGACATTATTAGAACAAGTGTAATAAGAACAAAAACAGGAAAAACAACAAAACCAATTAATGTTGATGACAGGCTTGTTGGAATTTTTTCAAGACATAATACAGGCCCAAAAAAGAAGAAAAAAGCAAAAAAGAAATAGAAATATTTATAAACAGGTGTAAGTATATATTTACAGATGGAAGTTAATATTTACAATAAAATACTAAGTGTATTCTTTGAAGATCCTGATAAAGGTTATTTAATTAGAGAAATCTCAAGAAAAGCAAATGTGAATCACACTTCTGTTAGAGAATATTTAAATTATTTTGTGAAACAAAGCATATTAGTAAAAGAAAAAGAGGATATTTATCCAAAATACCATGTTGTTTTAGGAAGAGCCTACCTAAACGCAAAACTATTCTATAATCTGGAAAAATTAAGGAAATCAAATTTAATTTCTGATTTAAATAAATTTTATGATTTTCCAGAAGTAATCCTTTTTGGAAGTTATGCTCAAGCAACAGATGGATTAAATAGTGATATAGATATTTGCATAATAACTGATATTAAAAAGGATTTTAAAACAGAAAAATATGAAAAATTTCTTAATAGAAAAATAAGTCTCCATATCTTTAGTAAAGAGAAAATTAAGATTATGAAAGAAAAAAATAAAGAATTGCTAAATAACATAATTAATGGAATTACAGTAAATGGAAATTTAGAGGTTTTATAATGAACTTTGAAAATAGCATTAAAAAAGGATATGCTCAAAAAAGAATTAAAAATCCAATCAGAGCCAAGAGTATTGCAAAATCAGCAGAACAAGCAGTAAAAACAGCAAAACTAATACCTTTAAATGAAGTAACTATAAAATCTGTATTTAGAGAATTATATGAGGGCCTTAGGCAATATTGTGAGGCAATTGGTTTCTCAAAAGGATATAAATTCAATTCACATGAAGTAATTACTTATTTCCTAAAAGATGTTCTTAAACAAGAAAAAATCTCAATGAAATTTGACAGATACAGAAAGCTAAGACATGGAATAAATTACTATGGAGATGACATAGATATTTCAACAGTAAAAAATGCATTAAAAGAAATTCCTGAAATAATTCAAGAATTAAGAAAACATTTAGATGAATAAAAACATTTATAAACTATAGCCACTATAGTTGTTATAGATTAAAATGGAAATAACAACAATTCAATTAAGTAAAGAAACAAAAGAAAAAATAAGTACTTTTGGAACAAAAGGAGAAAGCTACGACAAAATTATTAATAGGATTTATGATTTTGCTGTCAAAGAACAACTTAGAGATTTTCTAATGTCCTCTAAAAATACAATTTCTCTTGATGAATTTGAAAAAGAGGTTGAAAAAGAATGGCCAAAGTCGAAATAGTCGATTCACTGGCAAAAGAGATTAAGAAAAAATTCAAAGGGGAAACACATGAAATTATTTCTTTGTTAAGAACTTTAGAAGAAAATCCAAAAAAAGGAAAAACTTTGGGGGTTGTTGCAGGAATTTTAATTAAGGAAATAAGATATAAATCATTTAGATTTTATTTTATTGTTGAAGGAGATAAATTAAAATTATTCGATGAAAAAACTTTAACAGATTTATTATTAAGATTTGTAAGAATGTCAGATAAAAAATCCCAACAAAAAACAATAGAGGAAATAAGAAGCGTATTACATAATCTAGGACCAAGTGGATTAAAATAAACCACAATAATTTTAGTTAGATGACTACAAAATATTGAAAATGTAGACCCTACAATAGAAAATATTATATACCCCTACATTATATAATAAAAACAAAAAGTATATAAACTTGTAGGGGTACATTATTATAATGATAATTAGAAGAAGAATAAAAGGAACTAAGAAATATTTTTATCTTGAGCATAGTGTTAGAAATGGAAATAAAATAATAAAAAAAGAAAAATATCTTGGAACTGAAATTCCAAAAGATATAGATAAGATAAAAAGTGAATTTATGAGGGAATTAAAATCAGATTTATATAAAAAATTAGAGAATATTAAAAAAGATTTTCAAGAAGAATGGAAGAGACTTCCCAAATCTGCTAAAGAAAAACAAAAAGAAGAGATTTCTATTGCTTTTACATACAATACAAATGCCATTGAAGGATCTACGATAACTCTAGAAGAAGCAAGAGAAATTATTCATGATAAAATATCTCCTAACAAACCTTTAAGAGATGTTAAAGAAACAGAAGCACATAATAGAGTATTTCTTAAAATGTTAAATAAAAAAGAAAAAGTTACTAATAAACTTTTATTAAATTGGCATAAAGAAACTTTCAAAGAAACCAAACCAGATATTGCAGGAAAATTTAGAGATTATCTTGTAAGGGTTGGACCTTATTTGGCCCCAGATTGGCAAGAAGTAAAGCCATTAATGAATAAGCTTATAGATTTTATAGAGAAAGAGAGCAAAGAGATGAATCCTGTAGAACTTGCAGGAAGAGCACATTATATATTTGAGAGCATCCACCCTTTTGGAGATGGAAATGGAAGGGTTGGGAGATTACTAATGAATTTTATACTATGGCATGCAGGATATCCAATGATTATAATTGAATACAAAAAAAGAAGTTCTTACTACAAAGCATTTACAAAAAACCAAGAAGGATTTTTAGATTATTTTTTAAGAAGATATTTAGCAATCCATAAAAAAAGAATTAAGAAATAAACCACAATAATCCTTATATACAATTTTTCAATTGAAATCTTATGAAAATATATATTGCTGCCAAGTTTGAGAAAAAAGAACTTGTTCTTGAAGCATACAAAAAACTTAAATAAATGGGGCATGAGGTTTCTTATGATTGGACAACACACAAACCAATAAAACCCTATGTGGAAAATCAAGATTATGCAAAAGAGTATTCTGAAAATGAGTTGGAGGGAATTGCAAATTCAGATGTTTTTATTTACTTAACAGAAAAAGATAAAGGAACAACATTGCCAATGGAATTTGGGAGCGCAATAATGCCTTTTAAGTTAAATAGTAAACCAATTGTTTACGCTGTGGGATTTCATAATGATTTATCCCCTTGGTTTTTCAATAAATATGTAAACAGAAGAAACACTCTTGGAGAAGTTTTGGATTTATTAGGTCCTGCTGATACTTTATCACAATAATTCTTATATACAATTTATTTCTTGAAAAACCATGAGTGAATTTTATTGGGCTAAAAAAGTTGGAAAAACTCCAACAGAACTTCAATTTAAAAAAGAAAAAGTAAGAGAAATAACAGAAAAAGTAATAAGAAAATCAAAATTAACAAGATTAATTGATACTATGGTTCTTTCACCAGAAGTAGATAAGGGAAATCTTCCAAATAATATTTTAAGTGTTCATACAAATAGATTTTTTTCAGGTTATCAAGAATTTGGAGCCATAAATTTATACCTAAATCATGTAGATGTTTCAAATGAAAAATATCTTGACAAAGCAAATAAATTAGCTACTAAACTTAAAGCGGAATTTAATGAAGAGTGGACATATACTTTAACTCCAAACATAGAAGATGTTTTAACTCCTTTGGTTTATCCTCCTAAGGAACATTCTATTAGGCCAAGAATGCCTAAGATATGATTAACAACCAAAAAATATATAAAGTATCAAATTAATACTAATTAGTATTAAAAATGGACTATAAAGAATTAATAAATAAGAATGCTCTAAAAATAGTTGAGACTTTAGGCAAAAATAAATATTACTTCAATCAAATACAAGAAAGAACAAAAATAAAAAGTAAAAATAATTTGTTAAAAAATTTAAATAATCTTGTAGAGATAAATGTATTAAAGAAAGAAAAGAATAAGAGCAACACTTTTTATTCAGTCAATTATGAAAATAATATCTCCATTGCTTTACTAGACTTAATTAATAAAATAAAATTCCAAAAAATGCCTTTTGCAAGAAGAAAAGCAATTGAAGAATATATAGAGTTTCTTAAACCAACAGTGGCAGTATTATTTGGATCAGTAGCAAAAGAAACCTCAAATAACAAAAGCGACATAGATCTTCTTTTTGTTTATGACAAACTTCCTAAAATAGAATATGAAGAGATTTCAGAAAAATACGGGATAAGAGCATCAATAATGGAAATAGATTTCAATCAATTAAGTAAGAAGAATGAATCAATAAACCACATGTTTCTTACAGGATACCCCCTAACAGGAAGTATTTATTTTTATAAAAAACTTAGTGAAATAAAATGGGAAGAATAAAAAAAACAATTTGGGAAATTTGGATGCAAAATAAGTCTAGAGCAAAAAAATCATTCAAGTTGTATTTAAAGAATAACACAATTAAAAAAGAATCAGAAAAATATTATTTGAGCAAATCCCATATTAATAAAGCAGATAACAATATTGATTTCATTAATCATTTGTTAAAAGAAAAGAGATTCTATGATTGGACAATTGTGGGGTGTTATTATGCTATTTATCATTCTTCATTATCATTATTATCTGTTAAAGGATACTCTTCAAAGAATCATTTAGCAACACTTTGCGCATTAATTTATTTGTATTATTCATATGAAGGAGAACAAAAAGAATCCAATAAACTCAATAAAAAAGACATTGAATTAATAATAAAGAGTTCCATGGAAAAACAGGAGATTAGTTATTTTGTAGAAGCAAAAGCCAGAAGAGAGCAAGCTTCATATGGAATAGAAAAGCATAATCAAGAACAAGCAAAAGAACTGCAAACAAAAACAATTTCTTTTGTGAACAAAACAAAAGAAATACTTGAGAATAGTTAATATCTTTTTCGGTTCATTACTTTCTTTAACAATTCTGGGTTCCAAATATAAGTAATCTCTCCGTCTTCTTCCATTATTATTTTATTTATCTCTTGAAGATAATTTAAAATAGTTAAATAAGTCGGCCACATTATTTTTTTTGGTAATTTCTCCCAAATTTGGGTTTTCTTAAATTCTCCACTATTTTCTTTTATTGTTCTCTCTACCATTTTTACAGTTTCTAAAGTAGGAGATCTAAATATTTTTGCAACTTTCTTATTTCTATTAATTGATTTTAATTCCATATATACATATCAATTGATAGGTTTATAAATATTTGTATTACAAAATGTACCATCCTCTCAACATATTCCAACCCCAAATTAACCCTAACAACCCTAATCCTCTATAATCTTGTAAATATAAAATAATAACAAAAATCAATATTAACTACAAATATCTAACATAAATTTCAAAGAAATTCCTGTATGTTTCTTTGAATTTTTCCAGAATAAATCTTTCTAAAGAAGTAGGATATTTTTTATCAAATTTTTCTAAAGCAGTAAGATAAGATATTCTTTGAGATTTTCTTATGATTAAAGGAGGATACTTATTTTCTGTTAAAATAACGTTTATTATGAATCTTCCAACTCTCCCATTTCCATCTTCAAAAGGATGTATTTGCTGAAATTTCCCATGAAATAAAGAAGCTAACTTTAGTGGATGAATCTTTGACTTGTTTTCATTATACCATGCAATTAATTTTCTCATTTCACTTTCAACCTTTTCAGGAGGGGTTAATTCTATCTTTTTTCCAATTAACACATTTGGAAATTTTTTATATCCTAATGAAATATCTAAGTCTCTGCAAAGGATTTTATGCATTTCTATTATGTCTTTTTCAGTAACTTTAAATTTTCCCTTAATTATTTTTTCAACTACTTCTCTGGAGTTTCTGGTTTCATATATCTCCCTGAGATCTTTTCCTTTTATAGAAATGTTTTCAAACATAATTATATTAACATCTTTTAAAGTCAGGGAATTTCCTTCCAGAGAATTGCTTTCATAAGTGAAATTAGCAGTAAATCTGTCAAATAAGTCTTTTTTAGCTTGATTAGGAACATTTTTTAATAAATTAATATACTCAACTCTAATATTTTCTATTTTTTCAAATTCCTCTTCACTAAAGATGGCATCTGTTTCATAAGTGCTTAACATATATTTAAGGAATTCCTTTTTCTTTTTTTCAAGAATTTTCCTAGAGAGAGTTTTTTTATCTTTTTCTCTACCCATACTCTTAACCAATACTTCTGCTTTTTTCAGTTTTCCATCAGGCAACCTAAATGATTCCACTAAGTATTCATACTCTTTATTATTTATTTTTTTAATTTTTTTATACATAAATATATTTACCCCCACATATTTATAAATCTTCCTATTTTGTAGGGGTAAAATAAATCCACATAAAACACCCCCAACAATCCCAAAACATCCTATCAACATATTCCAACCCACAATTAACTCCAACAACCTCTAATTCTCTTAAAATATTCCAACCACATGGAGATAAACTTGTCACTACTAAATTACAACAAAAACATAACATTTAAATACATAAATCAAGCATATATTTACATGAAACAACAAGAAAAAGAAAAATATATGAAAAAAGTTAATGAAAGACTTAAACAAGCAGGATTTCAAGTATTTGATGAAAAAACCCCTTCATTATCTTATATAATTAAAAAAGAAACAAGTGAAATAGTGCAAAAAGACCCTTTATTCTTCCAAAGACATAATTTAAGCATTCCAAACAACCCAGAAGAAAAAATATTTGATTTATACTACCCAGATTATGGAAAAGTAACAAAATACCTATGTAATGCCGGATTCTTTTTATTAAAATAAAAAAGAGAGTTTCTGTATATATTGGTGTAGCTAATTTTGTTTATGGAATTAAATTCTTAAATTAATAACCATTTCCAAAGAGGAATTATGATTATTTTTTTGCCTTCTTTTTCAATAGTCTTATCTTCAGCTTTTGTTATAATGGTTCCTTGGTTTACATTAATTCTGTTCATTGCTTCTAATAAACCTTGGATTTCTCTTTCTGAATCAGGCTCTAAAGTAACTTGGATGGGCATAGATATTTTCTTAATTTTATCTATAGAGATAAAATCACATTCTCCTTTACCTTTAAAATAAGATATCTCTTTTCCCTGCCTTAATAATTCTATTGCCACTAGGTTTTCATAAAGCCATCCTTCTTCCTCTGGTTTAGAAATTATGCTTTTTATTAATCCATTATCCACGAGATAAACTTTCTTGGGATTAGTTGTTCTAATATTTTGGGATTCCGAATATATTGGGACAAAAAAGAAATACATTGTATCTTCTAGATAATTAACTAATGGATAAAGATAATCTTTACTAATTGCCCTGTTTTGAGATTTTAGATTGTTATAAAATTTATGAACAGAAAAGGATCTAGCAAAATTGTTTATTAAACTTTTAAATAATTCTCTAATAATGTCTACATTAGAGGGATTATATCTTTCTATAATGTCTCTAAAAAGAACACTATCATAATAATTTTGATGGAGAATAATTCTTTCTCTTTCTCCTAACTCAATTGTTTCTGGAAAACCTCCTTGTTCTAGATATTTATTAAAATAATTTATTATAAGATGTTTATCTTTTGTATAGATTGTATTTTTATTTAAATTAATCTCTTTTTTCAAAAGATATTCTTTGAATGAGAAAGGGTAAATGTAATACGACCAAGTTCTTCCTCTTAATTCTGTTGCTATCTCTTTGCTAAGTAATTTTGCTGAACTTCCTGTAAGATATATTTTGCAATTTTCTTTATCTTGCAATCTTCTGATAAATTTTGACCAAGAGGGAACATTTTGTACCTCATCAAACATAAAATAAATTTTTTTATTTCTATTTTCTGGAAAAAGCTCATAAAAAGTATCAAGTATCAATTGCAAATCCTCCTTTTCAATATCACTTAATCTATCATCTTCAAAATTAATGTATAAAATTTGAGATTCTTCCACACCTTTTTCAATTAAATTTTCAATTATTTGAAATAGAAAATAAGTTTTACCTGCTCTTCTTGGACCTATTATAGAAAAAATCTTATCAATATCTACCAAGTTTATGTCTCTTTTAATTATCTTTTTGTGTCTTGGTTTTTCAAGTAAGATATCTTTCAAAATTTCTCGACTTATCATGCTTTTTTTAACACAATTAATATATATAAAACTTTCCTTTTAAGAAGGAAACTTTATATAAAACTTTCCTTTTCAGAAGGAAAGTTTTTAATTCCCCTATTAAATAAGATTAAACCTTACCATAATACCACCACTTCTAAATTACAACAAAACATAACATTTATATACATAAATTAAGAATATATTTACATGACAAACCCAGAACAAAGAAAAGAATTTATGAAACAAGTTAATGAAAGACTTAAACAAGCAGGATTTCAAGTATTTGATGAAAAAACCCCTTCATTATCTTATATAATTAAAAAAGAAACAAGTGAAATAGTGCAAAAAGACCCTTTATTCTTCCAAAGATACAATATCCCGACCCCAAGTAATCCTGAAGAACAAATATTTGATTTATACTTCAAAGATGGAGGAAGTGCAGGAGTTAATTATGTAATTAATGCTGCAAAGCACAGATACCAAATGCTTAGTTACTACCTAGATAGCAAAGATCCAAGCCACCAAGGAAAACTTCAATTCGCCATTCAAGAAATTAAAGATATTTTTAAAGGACCAATAGGCAATAAGGAGTAAAGTTTAAATGAAAAAACAAAAATTACCAATAATTTTACAAGAAAAAGTTAATGGAATAGATATAGATTTAGTTGGAGTTATACATAATAAAGAATTTTTCAATAAAAATAAAAATCTTCTTAAAGAAAATGCAGATAATGCACCAGCAATATTTATTGAAGATGGTGAAAGGGGCAGATCAATTGAAAATGGTTTTTATGGAGAGATAGCAAAATTTGCACAAGAAGCAGGAAAACCCATTTATATTCCAGATACTTCAAAAACTTCTTATTTGCTTCCAGACGCAGTTCAATTGACAATAGGAATTTCTCTTTTTGCAAATTCTTTTGGAAAGCCAAAAAAAGATTTCTCAAGAAGGGATTTTTTAAAAAAATCAGGAAAAGGACTTGCTGGTTTATATTTGATGTTAGGATCTCCTTTATCAATATTTCTTGAAAGCCCAAAAAGAAATGAACATATAATTATTGATGATGCTTTAAAATATGGAGTAATCCATGATTATAGAAATTTGGTCAGTGCAGCAAACATAGACAAATTAACTAAAAAAGTGCAATTCCAGGGAAAAGTACCTTATTTTATTGGACAAGCACACGTTAAAGGAATATCTGCATACTTAAACAACCCAAAACTCAGAGAAAGGAAAAGACATGTTTATGCTCTTCAAGATTTAATTATAGATTCTTCAATTAAAAAATACGAATTCCAGGATGATTCCTGGAATGTAACAGAAACAATAGAATAAATGATAAACAAACTAAACAAACCAAACAACCAAACAACCCAAACAAAAACATGATAAAAGATAAAGAAACTAAACAAACCAAACAAACTAAATCAAAGGATAAATAATAAACAAACTAAATCAAAGGATAAATTTAAATGATAAGAAAACAATATAATGGTATGAATGGGAAAACAATAATTGCTGTTATTCCTGCACATAATGAATCTAAATATATTAGCAAAGTTGTTGAAGACACAAAAAAGTATGTTGACAAAGTAATTGTTGTGGATGATGCAAGCACTGACAATACACAAGAATTAGCAAGAAAAGCAGGAGCAATTGCTCTCCGACATGAGATAAATTTAGGTTTAGGTGGAACACTTAAAACAGGATGTGATGCTGGTTTAATTCTTGGAGCAGACATATTAATAACATTAGATGGAGATGGACAGCACGACCCTCATGAAATACCAAAGTTAATTAATGCACTAATAAAAAATAAATGTGATGCTGTTTTTGGAGAAAGGCCATTTAATAAAACAATGCCTTTTGTAAAGAAAATGGGTAATAAATTCTTTAATGTATTTTCAAAATATATTTTTGGAATTAAAGTAAGAGATACTCAAACAGGATATAGATTATTTACAGCAGATGCATATAGAAAAATAAGATGGAAATCAAGAGATTATGCAGTTGCTTCAGAAATGTTAATAAATGCTGAAACACATAAAATAAGATATGTTCCTCAAGAAGTAAGAACAATTTACTTTGAAAATCAAAAAGGAACAACCATCATAGATGGTATTAAAATAGCAAATAAAATGTTAAATTTAAAGTTCAACAAATAAATAAAATAATAAATAAAATAAAATGGTATATGCATTTGAAGTTATAGGGATTGTATTCATCTTAGCAATGTTTTACTTTACAATGTTGCAATATCAAAGAAAAAGTTTAACAAAAGTTGGATTATGGTTTTGGAATATTATTTGGTTTATAGGAATACTCTTAGTGGTTCTCCACAATCAAGTTAACAAAATACTTGACCCATTAAACATAATTCGTGTAATGGATTTATACATGATTTTAGCATTTATGTTTTTGTTCATAGTTATTTTTTATTTAACAATACGAAACAGAAAAACAGAAGACAGATTAGAAAAATTAACCAGGATTGTTGCATTGAAACCTTTGGAGTTAGAGAAACAAAAAAAAGAGCAAAAGCAAGAACAAAAGCAAGAAAAAAAGAAATCCCGGAGGATTTAAGGGATGAAAATTATTAATGTCGTTGGAGCTAGACCAAATTTTATGAAGATTGCTCCATTAATGAGAGAATATAAGAATCATTCTAATATAAAACCTATTTTGGTTCATACAGGACAACACTATGATAAAAATATGAGTGAGAGTTTTTTTATAGATTTAGAAATTCCAAAACCAGATTATAATTTAGGTGTTGGAAGTGGAAGCCATACAGAACAAACAGCTAAGATAATGATTGAGTTTGAAAAGATTTGTATCAAAGAAAAACCAGATTTAGTTTTAGTTGTTGGAGATGTTAATTCAACAATTGCTTGTTCTTTAGTAGCTGTAAAATTAGGAATAAAAGTTGCTCATGTCGAAGCAGGATTGAGAAGTTTTGATAAAAATATGCCGGAAGAAATAAATAGGATATTAACAGATAGAATATCTAATTACCTATTTATAACAGAAAAATCAGGAATAGAAAATTTAAAAAAAGAAGGCTTTTCAGAAGAAAATATATTTTTTGTTGGTAATGTGATGATTGATACTTTAAAATTTCTTTTAGATAAGATAAATAAAAAAGATACTTTCAAAAAATATAAATTAAAAGAAAAAGACTACATACTATTAACACTTCATAGGCCGAGTAATGTAGACAATAAGGAAAGCCTATCAAATCTTTTAAATATAATTAAAAAAGTCCAGGAAAACAAGAAATTAATATTTCCAATACATCCAAGAACAAAAAATAATATTGAAAAATTTAGTTTGAATAAAGAATTAGAAGAGATGAAGAATTTAATTATAACAGAACCCTTAGATTATCTAAATTTTATGAATCTTGTAGTAAATTCAAAACTTATTTTAACAGATTCAGGAGGTATACAAGAAGAAACAACTTATCTTGGTGTTCCTTGTATAACCTTAAGAGAAAATACCGAAAGACCAATAACAATAGAAGAAGGAACGAATATTCTAACGGGATTAGATAAATCATTGATAATTTCCTCTGTGAATGACATTCTAGAAGGAAAAAACAAAAAAGGAAAAATTCCAGAATTTTGGGATGGAAATACTTCTAAAAGGATTGTGGAGGTTTTGATAAAATGAGAATAATGATTCTTTCTCAAAATTTTTCTCCAGAACTTGGAGGGGGAGCATCTAGAGCTTATGATTTAGCAAAATATTTATCAAAATTGGGAAATGATGTAGATGTTTTTTGTCCTCACCCAACTTATCCTTTTGGGAAATATAAAAGGAAATGGAATTTTATAGATAAAAGGAAAGAAAAATATGGGTTCAATGTTTTTAGTATTTGGACGTGGCAACCAAAAAAACAAGAACCTTCTTTTTTCTCAAGATTACTTTATTACCTTATCTTCCCTTTTAACACAACATTTTATTCTTTATTGTTTTTAAAAAAATATAATTTTTGCATAGCTATAGCCCCTCCATTGTTTACAGGATTTGTAGGATATATTAATAAAATAAAAGGAACGGATACAATTTTAGATTATGGAGACTTGTGGATTGATGCAGGAATAGATTTAGGTTTTATAAAAAAAGGAAGTTTTAATGAAAAATTTTCAAGATGGATTGAAAAATTTCTAATATCAAAGTCTAAATTTACAAGAGTTACTTCTAAAAAACAAAAAAGTTTATTGTTAAAAAGCCATCCTTATTTGGATTCTAAGAAAATAGAAGTAATTTATAATGGTTCTGATATGGATTTATTTAAACCAGAATTAAAAATTAATAAAGAAAAAATAATTATTTATACAGGTAGATTGGGTTATGCCCAAAAAATAGAGAACATAATTTTAGCTATGAAGGAAATTAAAGATTATAAATTGCTAATTGTAGGTGATGGAGAAGAAAAAGAAAAATTAAAGAATTTAATAAAAGATTTAAAATTAGAAAATAAAGTAAAAATAAAAGAATCAATTCCAAGAGAAAAAATACCAGAGATATTAAATAAATCTCTTATTGGATTTGCCCCTTTAGCAGATCTTCCTTCTTTAGTTTATGCTGTTCCAACAAAAGTTTATGAGTATATGTCTTGTGGGTTACCATTTATAGCTACAGGAAAAGGAGAAATAAAAAATGTTATAAATGAATCAAAATCAGGAATCCTTTGCAAAAATAACCCTAAAGAATTAGCAAATGTAATTAATAATTTAAAAGAAATTCAAATCAAAGAAATGTCAGTAGAAGGAAGAAAATTTGCAGAGGAAAATTTTAATAGAGAGAAAATAGCAAAGAAAATAAATGAGAAAATGAAAGAGATATATGAAAAGAAAAAGTAAAATAAATTACCCTAAAGTAAGCATAATTGTTCTTAATTATAATGGAAAACAACATATCAAAGAATGTTTTGATTCTCTAAAGAAAATAAATTATCCAAAATCCAATTATGAAGTTATCATGGTTGATAATAATTCTCAAGATAATTCTGTTGAATACACAAAAAATAAATATCCTTGGATAAAAATATTGGAACTTAAGAAAAATTATGGTTTTGCAAGAGGAAATAATAAGGGAGCAAGATTTGCTAAAGGAGAATATTTAGCATTTCTTAATTCAGATACTTCCGTAGATAAAGATTGGGTTTCTGGGGCAATAAATGTTTTGCTAGAAAAAAAATTATTTATCGGATCCTCTTTGATGTTAGATTATTATAATAAAGATAAAGTTTTAGTGAATAATCTAAAAAAAACTTCATTTGGATCTTTTATTTCAGAAGATTCTGGAAAAAAAATTTATAAGATGGATAAAGAAATAAAATTTACATTCCACCCTTCAGGAGCAGGAATGTTCATAAAAAAAACTATCTTTCTAAAGTTAAAAGGTTTTGATGAGAATTACTTTATGTATGGTGAAGATATGTCTTTAGGATGGAATGCTTGGACTAAAGGATATAATATAATTTCAATTCCATCTTCTATTTATTGGCATAAAGTAAGGGGATCTTCAAAAAAAAGCGAACGTTCAGATTTTTATTTATTTAACTTATGGAAAAACAGATTGTCTAATCTTTTTAAATATCCTCAGAAAAAAATTTCTGTGTTCTCAAATATATTTTTCTATTCTCTAATATATAGTTTTGGATCAATAGTTTTATTTTGCTTTAAAGGAAAATTTTCTAATGCTTTTTCAATATGTAAGGCAAACTTTTCTTTTTTTAGAGATCTTAAGAAGAATAAGATAGAAAGAAAGAAAATACAATCAAAAAGAATATTTTCTGACAAAGAAATTTATAAAAAAGGAATATCTCTTGGGTTTTTTAAAAGCATAAAGGAAACAATTAAATCTGTAATAAATATGGTGTGATTATTAAAATGAAATTTAAGAGTAAAATATTTTCTTTAGAAACAATTTTTTTAATATATTTGATGTAGGCATTTTTTATATTGAATGCCATCCAGATACATAATATCCTAAAAGCAATATTTGTTTTGCCAGTATTTCTAATAGTTCCTTATTTAGTGGGTAGTTCGATAACTTTTGGATTAATAAGGTTATTATCTTTGAAATTAGAAAAGATTAGCTTCTTTAATAAATTTATTTTATACTGGAGCATTGGGTTTACTTTTTTAGTAGTTTTAGGATATTTAATGAATTACTTTAAAATATTTAATCTTACTTTTTATTCAATTTTAATATTATTATTCTCTATATTAGGAACAATTATTAAATCTAAAGAAGATATTTTAAATAGAAAGTTTAATATTTCATTAAAAATTTCTCCTATTTTCTTATCCGTTTTTATAGGTTTGGTAGCATTTATATTAATCCTGGGATTTACTAAGGTGGGAATTCTATCTGGATGTGATAGTAACACTCATAGACACATAATTAATCTTATAACTTTAGATAATTTTTTCTATTTCAATGGAGACTATCTAAATAGTATACATCTTTTAACTTCATTTGGAATTTTCTTTTCTAATTTAATAGGATATGAGAATATTTTGCTTTTTTGTTTAGAAATTCTCTTATTCGCCACATATTCTTTTGGAATATACAATCTTTCATATCTTTTTACTAAAAATAAAGGAATTTCTTTGATATCCTCACTTATAGGAATTTTTACTTTAACATATAATTTTGTTCCAATATCACTATATGAAATTTCTCCAAGAACAATCATATTGGTACTATTTCCTATAATTCTTTCCTATTTTTATAATGTATGTGAAAATGAAAATCTTAAGAATTTGAATAAATCTGACTTTTCAAAATTTTTAATTTTGTTATTTACTTTTACACTATTTTTCTTTTTATTATTGTATTTAACTTATTCTTCTCAAAGGGTATTTTCTTTTGTAGACTCCATAGGAATAATCTTGCCCTTATTTTTAATTATCTCCCTCCCTTTAATGCGATTTTTATTTAAGAAAAATATTAGAAGATACTTGTTTCTATCTCTACCCATAATTTATCTTGGTATTTTAGTTCACACACTGATGGGATCTTTAATCGCAATTTTTATTTTTTCTTATTTAATCTATGAAAGGTTCATATCTAATAATGAGAAGCTAAAAAAGGTAATCATAATTATTTTATCAATTTCTACATTATTTTTGTTTTTAATTTCTTTATTTTGGAATCCAAAATTATTATTTCTTTGGTCCGAAAATTGGGATTTGAAAGTTGATGGATTAATAAATATTATTAATTCCTTTATGAATATGTATAATCTTTCTATTATTATATTCTTTTTTATAGGATTATTCTCACTTATGAAAAATAAAAATAATCAAAAATACGGATCAATATTTTTTATAACTCTTATAGGAATTTTTTTATTATTCCTTCCATTTCCTATGATGAACAGATTGATAGGTTATTTAAATCCTTTAGTAGCTATAATCTCTGCTTTTGGATTATTTAATGTTCTCAATTTATTTTTCAGAAAAAGAATATTTATTAAAGTAATTTTCATAGTTTTAATTTCATTTTTAATCTTTAGTAATTCGTATATTCAACTTAATAATTCAAATGAAGAAAGGAATATTTTTTCTTGCTCTCCGGAGTATTTTAATCTAGCTTCTGATAGCTTGGACAGAGAAGATACATTTGACAATCAAATTATTTCTCTTTCTTTAGATTGGGATTATAGAGGAATAGCCCAAAGAAGTAGAAGTTACCACGTTTTTGCAAGAAACTCTACAGAGGACCCATTTGAAACCCCTGATTGTATAAAAGAAATATTTTTACTAAATGATTCATATACAGCATATGAAAAAATTAAAAATCTTTCAAATAATGAATCTGGTTCTTGCACATTTTATTTTTGCGGAATAAATCCTCATCAGTATCTTTATAGGGATGGAAGATGTGATGCTATGGAGGAGAAAGTAATAAATTCAAAAAAGATAATAATAACAACAAAGTATGATATTAAATCATACGTGGGGGTTATGGATAAATTTGAAGACAAAGAATATTTTAAAAAAATTTATGAAGATTCTGAGAATGAAATTTATATCTTTGGAGTAAATCCAGAACCAGGAGTTCCTTTTGAAATTTAAATTAGTCTAAACTCTACTTTATATTTATGGATGTTATTTTTTGTTGTTTTTTTATTAAAAATAAATCTAAAATAATTCCAAAAGGCGTTCCAAGAATACAAATTAAATAAATGAATCTTTTTTGAGATTTTTCTCCAAGATAAAGAGCATAGGACCCTCTAGAAAGAAATACATTGATTAACTTAAAAAATGCTAATTTTTTTGATTTGATTTTTGCATTTTGGTCCAATATTTCTATTTTATTCCTAAAAAGAAATCTCCAATATAAATGTTTTATAGAGTTAATTTGCTTGTAATTGATTATCGCAAAATCTCTTTCGTTTAGTGTTTGAATTATTTTATTTTTACTGAAGGTTCTCTTGTGGCCTATTTGATTCATATATTTTTTATTATACTTTTGGAGTATCTTTTCACTCTTTTCTAAAGGAACCGACAAATATAATCTCCCACCATTTTTTAATACTCTCTTTATTTCAGATAAAGTTTTTTTTACATTTTTTACATGTTCTAAAACTTCATAACAATGTACTTCATCAAAATAATCATCTTTGAAATGAGTTTTATTGCCTACGTTAATTTTAAAATATTGGTTTTCTGATATTTTATTTTTTTTACATTCTTTAATGTTTTCTTTAGAGATGTCTATTCCATATATATAGGAATTTTTATTTTTTTTAGTTAGGTAATTGCTTATTATTCCTTTCCCACATCCAAAATCTAATATCTTCTTAACCATTTTTTTTTAGAATTATTAAGTTTATTTAAAATTTTTGTTTTTTATTCTTTCTTCCCCGCCAACCAATAATTCAAACTAAGCTGAAGTGAGGCTATTCCAATCATTGCAATACTCATCCATTTTAATATTGGAACTGCTCCAAGGAATTCTGAGCCATATAAAATATTAATAAATGGTTCAGGAATTATCCAGAAAATTAATGCAATGCCAAATGAGCAGATAAGTGTTAATATGAATGCCTTCTTTAACACAGCTCTTTTATCTTTATGGTTTGATTTTTCAGCTACTTCTGGAAACATAACTAAAATTATTCCTCCAACCACAAATAAGCTAATTCTAGCTAAAGTTAATGCTGCTGTCCATAATCCTGTAAACTCTGCTGTTAAATAATGTTTAATAAATATTGTGGGGATATTAATTATTCCTTGTATTATTAA
Source organism: Candidatus Woesearchaeota archaeon (assembly GCA_964447315.1). GTDB lineage: Archaea > Nanobdellota > Nanobdellia > Pacearchaeales > GW2011-AR1 > MWBV01. The sequence continues at coordinate 74,737 of CAYURQ010000001.1, read as the reverse complement.
ATTCACTATTAAAACCAAGATTGCAAATTTCAAGAAATTAGGAGAAATAAGTTTTTCATTTTTGTCATGAGAATTTACTTCTTTTGTTAATGGAAAGATTAGCAAGAATGCAAAAAAGTATGCTAATCCATAAGCTAATATTGCTCCTTCTGATTTTAATCCAGCGTAAATAAATAACACCACTAAAACTAATCTTATTGTTGATTCTAATATTGTATTCATGCTATAAGCTTTAAACTTCTTCATTCCTTGTAAAACTCCTCTATTAATAGGAAGCATTAATGCAAAAATAGAAGCTAATCCAACAATAACAACTGAAATCTGTGATTCTATATTAAGATAATTAGCAATTGGTTTACTTAATAGGATTATTAATAGAAAAACTATTAGGGAATAAGTTATTATCTTTATACTTAAATTTCTTCTTAATAATCCAATTTGCCCTTGTTTTTTTTGAACATTATATTTAGCAATATATTTTGTAGAAGAACTGCTTATTGCTCCTGCAGGCAAGGAGATTATTGTAAGCAATGCCATTAATACACCAAAAACCCCATATTCAGCAGGACCTAAACTCCTACCAACATAAATGTGAAATACATAAGCCAATAAATTACTGATTATTATTCCAGCAACAACAATTGTACTATTTTTAATCATGCTAGCCATAATAAGAGATACTAAATATTCTATTTAAATTATTTCTTTTTGTTTAATTGATAATACTCCCTAAAATGCTCCAACCAACACCCCCTATGGAAAATAAAAAATTCTTTAATTTTTTGCCCTGTTTTACTAATTAACATAACATAATCATCTTTGGTTTCATCTATACTCTGAAGGCACTTAGAACAATATCTTGTTTTGGGTTTGTAGTTACTCATAGTAATATATTATAGATATATATAGTTTATAAATTTATGTGAGTATATTATCATAGTAATACATTTAAACTTGGAATGGTTTTGATAATTATGTCTAAGAAAGAGATTAAGGTTTTTGAATGTAAATGTGAGAGATGTAATCATTCTTGGATAACTCGTTCTAATGAGTTGCCTATGGTTTGCCCTAAATGTAAAAGTCCTTATTGGAATAAGCCTAAGAAAAAATAAAATGCCTGAACACGAACATAATTTAATTGAAGAAATAGAATACGAGATAAAACACCATTGGGTTTTATTTGGAGCAATCCTATTGATTATTTTAGTTTTTGTTGGAATCTTCATGTTTGCAGAACCCTCTAAAAATGCCGATTTAATGAGTATAAGAAATTCAAATTCAACTGGAATAACTTCTTACAATTATTACAAAAATTCAAACACATTTCTTTTAAGTGGATGGGAGTCTAAACTAAATCTAAATAATAATGAAGATAGATTATTTGGAAAAGAAAGTTATAGACAAATAATAACTTATAATGGAACAAATTATACTACCTTATCTACTTCAAATGGAATTATTATTGATTCTTTGACAACAGACCCCGAACAAGTAACCAAAATAGGATGGTTTACAAATCCAAACCAAACTTCAGTTTCAGAAACTAATGAAAAAAGGATAAAAGAAGTTTCAGTTGATTTATACTCTGAAAACTTAAATTCAGGGTTTGATTATTATTTATTCAAACAAAAACCTTATTTCAAGATAGAATTTTCAGCTTCTTCAAATGATAATTCAGAGCTTGGCAACTTTGCATATGGATTAATTCTTTCTGGATATGATATTTACACAGATAAATTAGAGATTTACAATAATGATTATAGCTTAACAGAAACAAACCAAACAATAGATATAATATTAAGGGAAAATGGAACTCAAACAACAAATATTTCACAAGAACTTCGTGAGAGTGTTTCAGAAATTGTTGATACAAATAAATTAGTAACAATCCGACAAGGCTCTACCCACGAAATAAACAATTCAAAATATGAAATATTTTATAATGAAGATAAAAAACTAGGAATTATATTTTATGCTCCGAATACATTGTATTTCAAGAATTCATTTTACTGGAATGTTCATTGGATTTATGTCCCACATTTAGGGGAAGGGAAATATCCTCCATTGTATGTAATTGTTTTAGAACAACCAGAATTAAGTTATGATTCACAGCAAGGAGATTGGTATGTTGATTCAAAGAAATATGAAGGATATATTATGGATTATATTTATCATGTTGTATGGGAAATAGATAGTGGTAATGCAGAAAAGTTTAATATTAATGATTATGTAAATTTTAAGGGGTTGTTTGGATAATGGCAAACTATGATTCAAAAACAAAAGAGGGAAAATGCATTTTCTGTGAAATAGTTAAAGGAAACATTCCTCTTCATGGATTATTCTGGGAAGATAAAAAACACATGGCATTTTTATCTCCTTTTCCAAGTACAGAGGGTTCAACAGTAGTTATAACTAAAAAACATCTAAAAAGCGATGTTCTTGATTTACAAGATAACAATTTAAAAGAACTTATAATTGCATCAAAAAAAGTATCTAAAATATTAAAAAAACATTTCAAGGATGTTGGAAGAGTTGGACTTATGGCAGAAGGAATGGGAATAGATCATACCCATACTAAGCTTTTTCCTATGCATAAAACAGAACATCTTAAAAAAGGGGAATGGAAACAATATTTAGATGATTTAGAAGTTTTTTTCAAAGAATATCCAGGATATATAACTTCTATTGAAGGTCCAAGAGCTTCAGATGAAGAATTAAAAGCTCTTGCAGATAAATTAAAGAAGGTTAAGGTAGAATGAACAGAAAACAAAAAATAATAATAGAACATGTGAAGCACATATTTCACACAACATTTCAAATATTGTTGTTCTTGTTTTTAATTACCTTGTTATTAAGAGAATTTTATCAAACAACAATTGATTCCTTGATTAATATTAATTGGTTCATGTTTGCAGTAATCATTGTTGGAGCAATAAGCATTATTTTTCCTCCAAAAATAAAGAAACAAAAAGAAAAGCCAATAACATGGAAAGACAAAGTTTTCATAATTATTTTAGGAATATTAGGAGCAGGAATTATTTATCTTAAGTTAAAAGATTTAGGTTGGATTGGTTATGCAATTGCAATACTAGGAGGATTAATTATTATTTTATTAAGCTGGATGGTTCTTACTGAAAAAGACGAGCCTGAAAATAAAAATGAATCTCACTATGAACCACCTCAAGAAGAAAGGGATTATTCAATAGAAGATAGAAATAGGATATCTCATTATTCTTAGTCAAATAAACATTATAAAAAAAGAATATAAGGGTTTGATTACTTTAATTATAGGGTTACTTAATACTTTATTTGTTTATCTAAGAAAATAAACATTCTCATAAACCATCTCCAAAGAAGAATTCCCACACTCCCCATACACAACATTTATCTGATTATTAACAAGGAAATTAATATCCTCACAATTGTTTTTAAAAAAATCATAAGATTCTTGGTTTTTTATTTCACTTTCTTCATTAGGCCCCTGAACTATCCTAGTGTAAACTACTCTTTCAGCAAAAGGAGTTATTGCATTTGCTTTCCAGGGATCTGCAAGAATTATTGAATTTTCAAGAGTGTTTTCTTTAATATAATTAAATGCCTGATAATCTTTATCATCCATTATCTGAAAATGCTCTTTTGTAGAAGTTATTTTTGAAGGGAGTGCAAATATTAATGTCAAAGCTATTATTAAAATAAGAATTACTGCTTGTATTTTTTTATTCTTTGAAAGTTTAATTAATTCTGAAGACCCATATCCAAACAAAAGAGCAAATACAACAAAAAGATACATTAATGCTCTTGGATATGGAATAAACACTTCTATTCTAAATTTATAAAATATAAATATAAATATCAGCAATGAAATAGCATAAGTTATTATTGAATACTTCTTTTTCTCTGCTGTAAAATAAATTCCTGCAATTACTATTAATATTACAAAATAAGTTAAAAATCTCGGAATAAATAATGCACTTACTATTGGAGTAAAAGATAGAGAATTAATTGTTTCTACTCCTTTGCTTATGAAGTGAGGAATATACATTGGCAGGGCAATTAATCCTGCAATTGCCTGATAACCTAAGTTCTTTATATAATTTTTCTTTAAGAAAATAAACCTAATATTAATTAACAATAAAATTGCAGTTGCAGTTGGAGGATGAATCATTAAAATTCCTGCAAGGAAAAGTATCCAGGCTTTACTACCTATTTCAATTAAAAACAAAATCATTGCAATAAAAAACATTCCAATAGCCATTGGAACAAAGAACATAGGCCCTAAAATCATTGTTGTTGATTTTAAAACAGCAATAAATAAAACAGCATATACTCCTGCTCTTTCATTAAATAATCTCCTAGCCAAAATAAATACTCCTAAACAAATAAGAATAGTTATTATTGAAGCAAAAAACTGAAACATAGTCAAATATGGAACCCCAATAGAATTAAGAGTAGCAATTAAATAATGAAACCCTGCTTCCAGACTATTATACTCTCCTCCAAAATAAAGGGGAGCCCCACCAGATAAGTGATTCCCATACTGAATATGAACATACTCATCTACATGTATTGGATAATTATAATCCAACCTAGGTAAAAAATTAAGTATTACAGCTAATAGGATAAACCCTATTAGAAGAATTGTGTGGAGTTTTTTCATACTTCCTTATATAGAATAGGATTTAAATAATTCACTTTTCTTATAAATTCATTCAGGGAGATTAGTAATTTGTGGAGAAACTAAATCAAGATAATTCTTTTATAATGCACTTAGAAATATGGGTTAAAACTCTTTTTCCTCTATATCTGCCATCACCCCTGATTATTGTGACTGTTCCATCTTCATCAATCTCTACAGAACCTTTGACAGTCATTTCATCTTCTATAACAACTTCGGCATTTTCAATATAATCTTTCATATTTTTAAAGAAGCTTTTAAGTTTAATTACTTTTTCTTTTCCAAAGTACCCAGATTTTTCAAAAAATCTACTACCCACTTATTTATTTTTTTAATAAAAATAGAAATAACTAAGAAAACTGCGCTTATAAAAGCTGAACGTATTAAATTATCAGAATCTTTTCTTATTATTTTATCTATTAATATTATTATGAAAATAACAAACATAAAAATGAATGGCACTCTAAGATTATTTTCCATAAATTTGTCCATTTTATTAAAAAATTCAGTAGATTTTTTTCTTGCAAGTGAAAAATAACAAAGGAGAATTCCAGCTAAAAAAAAGAAAAGAAACGCAGCTAAATAAAACCAAGGAGGAGATGGAGAAACATTTAAGTCAAAAGGAAGTCTCCCTAGATATTTTAATAGAAATAATTGGGACAATACAACAACTAGCAATCCAAATCCAAGCATAATTGATCTCCAGACAAAGATTCCCACCTCTTTTGGAATTAATTCTTCAGAGTTTTCCCCATTCCCTAATTTTTTATTTATTGAATCAAGACCAAATGAAATGTAAAAAATCATAAAAAAGAGTACTGTTAGAAAGTTTATTGGTTCATTTATATTTTCTGTTATAATAATTAACATATTAAAATTTAATATGAGAATATAACTAATAAAAAATCCAACTGAACTTACTAAGATTATGGCACTAATACTAACTAAATGGGGAATTCTCCAATGTTTTAAGGATTTTGATTTTCTTATGATTAAAAAACCAAATAAGCACAACCAACCAAGAATAAATACTGCAAGAATTCTGTATAACACCATCTCATTTGATTCTATGCTTGAAAACCCAAGAACATAGGATAAAAACTTGCTTCCTATTTCTATAACTGATGCAATCTCCATAAAAAAAGAGATTGTTTTAACATTTATCTACTTTTCCCTCTCTCCCTCCAAACACTCCCCCAAATGCTCCAACCAACACCCCCTATGGAAAATAAAAAATTCTTTAATCTTGCTATATATTTTTAAATTTAGTTTGATTAAACAAATAATGGATAATAAGAAAAAGAAGGTTATTCATATGGAAAGAGTTGTAGCAAGAAATAAAATTTTAAGAAAAATTGGTTTAGATACAGATAACTCTTTTTCTTGGATGGAAAATGAAAAAGGAACTTGGGGATATAGGCCTAGAATTGCAAAAAGAGGCAATTTTCTTCATACAAATTATATTGTTTTTAGTGAATTATTAAATCTGTTATCTAAAAAGAATCCAGATAAAGAATTAAATAAAAGAGAAATCTTTAATTTTTTAAGAAGAAATAGGATAAAACCCATAAAAAAGAAAGATGTAAATCAAGCCAAGGTAAATGCACTTTTTGACAAACTAAAAACAGAAAGAAAAGACAATAATTGGAAGGCAGGGGATAATGATTTAAGAATAATATCTGTATATTGTATTGCTGGAATAAATTGCATCTCAACAAATAATAGAAGAGATTTTCAAGATCCTTGTAATTATTTAAATATTGATTTGGATGTACCAACAATTATAGAACCTGGATCAGAACAAGAGGTAAATAAGATGTTAAGAAATTTTTCAAAAAATAAACATTCTAATAAAAAGAAAAGGCATTAATAATCATCCAACATATCTTCGTCTTTTGTTAAATCAATCTTTCCTTTATCTACTTTCTTTCTAAGTTCTCTTACTTTCTTAGTAGATTCATCTAATTTTTTCTTCCCCATAGAAGCTAAGAAAAGATTAAATTCAAATAAGTCAAATTCATTTTCAGCAACTTCCTTACAAAGAGAAACAACTTCATTTTTTTTAGAATCAAAGAGTTCTTGCAAATTATCTGAATTATTTGTCATAAATTGCTGTTCCATTTTTTTACTTAAAATCTTTATAAAAGAGAGATTTAATTATATTTATAAAACTATCTTTCAGAAAATACATTCACCCCCCATTTTACTCTCATAATTTATCAAACAATGCGGGATATATAAACTTTTTCTCATTGTGATATTATTGTTTAATGAATATTTATCTACTTTTCCCTTCCTCCCCCAATACTCCCTAAAATGCTCCAACCAACACCCCTTATGAAAAATAAAAAATACGAAAAGATTATATAGTTATTTTTATATTGGAAGATATGGAAAACGAAGAATTAATCATAAGTAAACTAGACAATTTAAAAAAAGATATGGATTCTTTAAAGGAGCACATAATAGATGTAACTCTAACCCAAGACGACATAAACTCTTTAAATCAAGCTGAAGAAGATTTAAAAGAAGGCAGAACAAAGAGACTGTAAAATGTATTCTGTAGAGCTGTCTGTTAAAGCCCAGGATTTTTTAAACAAATTAGATACCAAAGAAAGAGAAAGGATTGAAAAGAGATTAAAAAACCTTGAAAATACTCCTGTACCAAGTGATTCAAAGTTTATTGGGAGAGATAATAATGAGATGGTTTTTAGGTATAGAATTGGGTACTTTAGAGCATTATATAAAATTAAAGAAGCTCAGAAAATAATTTTGATAGTAAAAATTGATAAAAGAGATAAAGTGTATAATTAAAATTATAGAATCATTAATTAAAAAATATATAGATTAAGATGAATTGTTTTACCCACACTCCAAAAAACAGCATTTAAATATCCTTTTCTCTTCAGTGTTTCATGAAACCCCAAAGTCCTTATTGGAATAAGCCGAGGAAAAAGAAATGACAAAAATTAAAAAGATTAATTTACTAATTTAATAATGGTAAATGAAGAAGATTTCTTTAAAGTTTATTCTGGAGTGCCTATAAAAGAAAGAAACAATACAATAGTAATTATAGATAAAAATCCAATAAGTTGGAATCTTGCTTACCAAGAAATAAAGAATAAGACAGAAAATGGAGAGAAAATATTAAAAATACTAAAAGAGTTAGAAATAATATGAAAGAAAATAAACAAGAGAATATAGATCAGTTAAAGAAAGAAATAGTCATAGAAAGAATTAGGCAGGCTTCCCCAAATGTAAGTGTTTCATTTGGAATGTCTGATGGAAAATTTATGAAAAGAGATGAGTTGATAAAAAACATAGAAGATAATACAGATATTGGAAATAGAATAGTTGAAATCCAATTAAACTATCTTAAAGCTTTCAAAAGAGGTTTTTTAGTAAAACAATAATTATGAGTAATATTATTTTTTCCAGACCCGAGCATGATGGGACCCTCTCTTATTTATATTATTATAGTAAAGAATTAGTTAAATATTCGAAAGAAAGAGGAAACAAAACAATAAATAGGGAAAGAGAAAAAGCAAATAAAAAAGAAATCTTAAAAATTATAAAAAAGCAAAAACCAGATTTTATTATGTTTAATGGGCATGGTAATCCTGATTTGATTGCTGGGCATAAAAATGAGATAATAATCTCTAAAGAAAATGCAAAAGTTCTTTCAGGCATGGTTGTTTATTCCCTAACTTGTTCATCAGGACAAAAACTAGGGAAGATAATAGTTACTAAAGGAGCCATTTGTTTTATTGGATATGAGAGAGATTTTAATCTTGGGAAAGATCCTAATCAGGAGGCATCTCCAAGAAGAGATAAAATAGCAAAATTATTTTTAGAACCCTCAAATATCCTTGTTAAAGCATTAATAGAAGGTTCTACTATAGAAAAGTCAGTTGAAAGAGCTAAAGATAAAATGGAAGAGAATATTTGGTATCTAAGTACAACTAAAGATTTTCCAGAAGCCCAATTTTATGCCCCTTTCTTATTTGAAAATTATCAATCATTAGTAGTGCATGGAGATATTAATTCTTCTATATAAATTAAAATAATCCTATCAACATTCCCAAACCCTCACTCCAACACCTCCTATTCCGTGGACACAACACATCCCTAGTAAATCACACCTTTCAAACAGTCTTAGTAACTTATCTAATATTGTTATTAATTGAGCAAATATGGGCAGGACTTGTTAGCACTTATCTTAACTTAAATATCTTATTAGTTGTTGTAATTGTTACTGGAATTCTTGATGTATTTTCAGAACACGCTCCAATTATTAAAGAAAAAATAAAACCTAAAGATTACATATTTATAGGATTGCTTGGTATTGCAGGTTTCCTGATAATCAAGTTTAAAACACTAGAATTAGGATGGTTGTCATGGGTAATATCTCTTGTTGCAGGAGTATTAATTGTTTTACTTAGTTTACTTGTTTTAGAAGAGGATGAAGAATCCTAAAAAGGAGAAGGGTGTCTTTCATGCTTTAATTCTGCTTCTTTAAAGTAAGAATCAATTATTTTAATAACAGAATTTCTTTTTTCATCTGGAAAAAGTATGTTCTTTGCTTTAAAAGTATTGTATGTTGCTTCAATAAAATCCCTTTTATAATATTCCTCTCCAAAATCTCCTCTAAATTCTTCTGGAATAATATAAATTATTGGAATTTCTCTATTACCAATTATGTCTTTGAAAACCCGATTTATTTCTGGTTTAACCTCATTTTCTAATTTATTTGGCCTAAGATTAATCTTCCTATCCATTTCTAGAATATCCCTTTTAATAGGATCCTCCAGCATTTCTTCTTCTGTAAAATCTGGTGTTGAATGAAGTGAATAACACCAATGATTAGCTTCTAGACTAGCAATAGAAATTAGTGAGCTTGTTTTCATTATTTTCATATAATCCTCAAAGCATCTTTCTGGAACATCATAAAAATTCCAGTTTCTTGATTTATTAAATAAGTCTAAAATCACTCTTTTTTCATAGATCTCATCAGAATCTTTTAAAGCAAGAACAGTATGAAACTCATGAAGGGGAAATGCAGCCCTTTCAGAAGACAAATTAATTAAACCTGGCCCTGGAATATACCCTCCTTTATCATAACGAAATTCTCCAGAAGGAAATTTCTCATTACAGTCTTTACAAAAGAATTCTCCAGTAACTTTTGCAGAACCTCCATAATGATGATTTACAAAATCAATAGCGTTTATTATTTGATTTGCTTCAGATGAATCAATTCCCATTAAGAAAAGGAGTTTTAATTATTTATTAAGATTTATATGTTTTACTTGCCTCTAGAAGATGAATAGAAAGGTATAAATAAACAAAATATTATTATAAAATATGATAAAAGTCTCTAAATATGATGAGAATACAGACAGCTTAATTGTGGCTTCTATTCAAGATAATGAGAAAGTTAAGAAGAATTTTAGCTTTGGAGATTTTATTATTAGCACTACTGGAAACGGAAAAGTAGTTAGTTTAGAAGTAAGAGAGTTTTCTAATTTTCTTGAGGCAATAGGGTTTAATATACAACAAATAAAAGACTTTGAAAAATTAAATCTTATTGTAAAACCAAGCAGAGATCAATTATTTATTGGGGTGGGATTAGAAGATGAAAAAGCAGGAATAAAACAAATTCCTATAGCAAATATACCTATGCAATGCATGACTAATTAAACCATTTTATTACCATATCTTTTTACCATAGATTTTAAGAAATTTTTGAATATTCTATTAGCTATAAATGCATTATCTATTTTAGGTTTTTTACCTTCTAGATTTATGGCAAACAAAGCATAATTTCCTTTTTCAAGTTCATAATAAACATCATAATTCTCATAACCATTTTTATGCCTCCTCAATGCTATTAATTCTATAATATCAAATTTAGGATAAATCTCTCTCAATTTATCTTCATCTGTTCCTTTAGTTAATAAAGAAATTTCATAATGGCCAGTTTTAATGTAATCTTCAAATGAATATTTTTTTAATTCTTTAATTATTTTATTAATTTCTTCTTTTTTATCATAAATCTTAATTATTACATCTCTTTCTTCCATGTTTTAATAATAATTTAAAATTCTATAAACTTTTCCCTTTTCCACAGACACAACGCATCCCTAGTAAATCACATCTTTCAAACAGTCTTAGTAACTTATCTAATATTGTTATTGATTGAACAAATATGGGCAGGACTTGTTAGCACTTATCTTAACTTAAATATATTATTGGTTGTTGTAATTGTTACTGGAATTCTTGATGTATTTTCAGAACACGCCCCAATTATCAAAGAAAAAATACGAAAAGATTATATATTCATAGGATTGCTTGGTATTGCAGGTTTTTTAATAATTAAGTTTAAGACTCTAGAGTTAGGTTGGCTAAGCTGGGTAATTTCTATAATAGCAGGAGTATTAATTGTTTTACTTAGTTTGCTTGTTTTAGAAGAAGGTGAACAACAAGATTAGAAAACCTTAAATAAAATGTATTCTTTTATTAAAACATGTCAGAAATTAAGAAAAAAACAAATATTTTAGCAAATGGATTGATTCAGATACAAGATAAGTTTCTTTTTCTTAAAAGAAATTCAAAAGAAGTAGATGGTTCTCGAGAATGGGAAATTCCTGGAGGAAGAGTTGAATTTGGAGAAGATCCTTCTGAAGCTGTACTTAGAGAAGTTAAGGAAGAAACAAGTCTCGATACAGAAATAGTTTCAATCTATAGAATATTAAGTAAAGAATATGAGAAACAAGGGAAAAAAGTTCATCTTTTAAGAATAATATATATATTAAAAACTCATGAAAAACCAGAGAATGTTAAGTTAAGTAAAGAACATGAAGATTATAAATGGTTAAGAAAACAAGAAATTAGGGATTTAAATTTATCTAATTATTTAAAAGAAATTTTGTAGATTCTTTCCATATCTTTTCTAATTTTTTTTGATTGTTCTGCTAATTATTTCTTTTTTTTTAATTTACAATACTCCCTAAAATGCTCCAACCAACACCCCTTATGAAAAATAAAAAATACGAAAAGATTATATAGTTATTTTTATATTGGAAGATATGGAAAACGAAGAATTAATCATAAGTAAACTAGACAATTTAAAAAAAGATATGGATTCTTTAAAGGAGCACATAATAGATGTAACTCTAACCCAAGACGACATAAACTCTTTAAATCAAGCTGAAGAAGATTTAAAAGAAGGCAGAACAAAGAGACTGTAAAATGTATTCTGTAGAGCTGTCTGTTAAAGCCCAGGATTTTTTAAACAAATTAGATACCAAAGAAAGAGAAAGGATTGAAAAGAGATTAAAAAACCTTGAAAATACTCCTGTACCAAGTGATTCAAAGTTTATTGGGAGAGATAATAATGAGATGGTTTTTAGGTATAGAATTGGGTACTTTAGAGCATTATATAAAATTAAAGAAGCTCAGAAAATAATTTTGATAGTAAAAATTGATAAAAGAGATAAAGTGTATAATTAAAATTATAGAATCATTAATTAAAAAATATATAGATTAAGATGAATTGTTTTACCCACACTCCAAAAAACAGCATTTAAATATCCTTTTCTCTTCAGTGTTTCATGAAACCCCAAAGTCCTTATTGGAATAAGCCGAGGAAAAAGAAATGACAAAAATTAAAAAGATTAATTTACTAATTTAATAATGGTAAATGAAGAAGATTTCTTTAAAGTTTATTCTGGAGTGCCTATAAAAGAAAGAAACAATACAATAGTAATTATAGATAAAAATCCAATAAGTTGGAATCTTGCTTACCAAGAAATAAAGAATAAGACAGAAAATGGAGAGAAAATATTAAAAATACTAAAAGAGTTAGAAATAATATGAAAGAAAATAAACAAGAGAATATAGATCAGTTAAAGAAAGAAATAGTCATAGAAAGAATTAGGCAGGCTTCCCCAAATGTAAGTGTTTCATTTGGAATGTCTGATGGAAAATTTATGAAAAGAGATGAGTTGATAAAAAACATAGAAGATAATACAGATATTGGAAATAGAATAGTTGAAATCCAATTAAACTATCTTAAAGCTTTCAAAAGAGGTTTTTTAGTAAAACAATAATTATGAGTAATATTATTTTTTCCAGACCCGAGCATGATGGGACCCTCTCTTATTTATATTATTATAGTAAAGAATTAGTTAAATATTCGAAAGAAAGAGGAAACAAAACAATAAATAGGGAAAGAGAAAAAGCAAATAAAAAAGAAATCTTAAAAATTATAAAAAAGCAAAAACCAGATTTTATTATGTTTAATGGGCATGGTAATCCTGATTTGATTGCTGGGCATAAAAATGAGATAATAATCTCTAAAGAAAATGCAAAAGTTCTTTCAGGCATGGTTGTTTATTCCCTAACTTGTTCATCAGGACAAAAACTAGGGAAGATAATAGTTACTAAAGGAGCCATTTGTTTTATTGGATATGAGAGAGATTTTAATCTTGGGAAAGATCCTAATCAGGAGGCATCTCCAAGAAGAGATAAAATAGCAAAATTATTTTTAGAACCCTCAAATATCCTTGTTAAAGCATTAATAGAAGGTTCTACTATAGAAAAGTCAGTTGAAAGAGCTAAAGATAAAATGGAAGAGAATATTTGGTATCTAAGTACAACTAAAGATTTTCCAGAAGCCCAATTTTATGCCCCTTTCTTATTTGAAAATTATCAATCATTAGTAGTGCATGGAGATATTAATTCTTCTATATAAATTAAAATAATCCTATCAACATTCCCAAACCCTCACTCCAACACCTCCTATTCCGTGGACACAACACATCCCTAGTAAATCACACCTTTCAAACAGTCTTAGTAACTTATCTAATATTGTTATTAATTGAGCAAATATGGGCAGGACTTGTTAGCACTTATCTTAACTTAAATATCTTATTAGTTGTTGTAATTGTTACTGGAATTCTTGATGTATTTTCAGAACACGCTCCAATTATTAAAGAAAAAATAAAACCTAAAGATTACATATTTATAGGATTGCTTGGTATTGCAGGTTTCCTGATAATCAAGTTTAAAACACTAGAATTAGGATGGTTGTCATGGGTAATATCTCTTGTTGCAGGAGTATTAATTGTTTTACTTAGTTTACTTGTTTTAGAAGAGGATGAAGAATCCTAAAAAGGAGAAGGGTGTCTTTCATGCTTTAATTCTGCTTCTTTAAAGTAAGAATCAATTATTTTAATAACAGAATTTCTTTTTTCATCTGGAAAAAGTATGTTCTTTGCTTTAAAAGTATTGTATGTTGCTTCAATAAAATCCCTTTTATAATATTCCTCTCCAAAATCTCCTCTAAATTCTTCTGGAATAATATAAATTATTGGAATTTCTCTATTACCAATTATGTCTTTGAAAACCCGATTTATTTCTGGTTTAACCTCATTTTCTAATTTATTTGGCCTAAGATTAATCTTCCTATCCATTTCTAGAATATCCCTTTTAATAGGATCCTCCAGCATTTCTTCTTCTGTAAAATCTGGTGTTGAATGAAGTGAATAACACCAATGATTAGCTTCTAGACTAGCAATAGAAATTAGTGAGCTTGTTTTCATTATTTTCATATAATCCTCAAAGCATCTTTCTGGAACATCATAAAAATTCCAGTTTCTTGATTTATTAAATAAGTCTAAAATCACTCTTTTTTCATAGATCTCATCAGAATCTTTTAAAGCAAGAACAGTATGAAACTCATGAAGGGGAAATGCAGCCCTTTCAGAAGACAAATTAATTAAACCTGGCCCTGGAATATACCCTCCTTTATCATAACGAAATTCTCCAGAAGGAAATTTCTCATTACAGTCTTTACAAAAGAATTCTCCAGTAACTTTTGCAGAACCTCCATAATGATGATTTACAAAATCAATAGCGTTTATTATTTGATTTGCTTCAGATGAATCAATTCCCATTAAGAAAAGGAGTTTTAATTATTTATTAAGATTTATATGTTTTACTTGCCTCTAGAAGATGAATAGAAAGGTATAAATAAACAAAATATTATTATAAAATATGATAAAAGTCTCTAAATATGATGAGAATACAGACAGCTTAATTGTGGCTTCTATTCAAGATAATGAGAAAGTTAAGAAGAATTTTAGCTTTGGAGATTTTATTATTAGCACTACTGGAAACGGAAAAGTAGTTAGTTTAGAAGTAAGAGAGTTTTCTAATTTTCTTGAGGCAATAGGGTTTAATATACAACAAATAAAAGACTTTGAAAAATTAAATCTTATTGTAAAACCAAGCAGAGATCAATTATTTATTGGGGTGGGATTAGAAGATGAAAAAGCAGGAATAAAACAAATTCCTATAGCAAATATACCTATGCAATGCATGACTAATTAAACCATTTTATTACCATATCTTTTTACCATAGATTTTAAGAAATTTTTGAATATTCTATTAGCTATAAATGCATTATCTATTTTAGGTTTTTTACCTTCTAGATTTATGGCAAACAAAGCATAATTTCCTTTTTCAAGTTCATAATAAACATCATAATTCTCATAACCATTTTTATGCCTCCTCAATGCTATTAATTCTATAATATCAAATTTAGGATAAATCTCTCTCAATTTATCTTCATCTGTTCCTTTAGTTAATAAAGAAATTTCATAATGGCCAGTTTTAATGTAATCTTCAAATGAATATTTTTTTAATTCTTTAATTATTTTATTAATTTCTTCTTTTTTATCATAAATCTTAATTATTACATCTCTTTCTTCCATGTTTTAATAATAATTTAAAATTCTATAAACTTTTCCCTTTTCCACAGACACAACGCATCCCTAGTAAATCACATCTTTCAAACAGTCTTAGTAACTTATCTAATATTGTTATTGATTGAACAAATATGGGCAGGACTTGTTAGCACTTATCTTAACTTAAATATATTATTGGTTGTTGTAATTGTTACTGGAATTCTTGATGTATTTTCAGAACACGCCCCAATTATCAAAGAAAAAATACGAAAAGATTATATATTCATAGGATTGCTTGGTATTGCAGGTTTTTTAATAATTAAGTTTAAGACTCTAGAGTTAGGTTGGCTAAGCTGGGTAATTTCTATAATAGCAGGAGTATTAATTGTTTTACTTAGTTTACTAGTTCTTGAGGAAGATGAAGAATAATTAAAACTTGAATAATCTCTCATAGTCCTTGTGATTCATCCAATCAAGTATTACAGCCACCAATTCTATATCTCCAGAAGTAGTTACTGAATATAACATTCTCCATGCATTTGGCAAATTGTAAATCATCAAGTTATTTATCCCATATTTCTTAATTAGTCTCTCTGGAATCATTCTTTTTATAACACTCCTTCCAGCTTTTGGATCTTGTTGAATATTTTTTATTGCCCTAATTAATGCTTTTTTAATAGGGTCTGATTCATCAAGAGAATTAAACGCTTTTTCTAGGCTATTATCAACAAAAACAACCTTTGATTTCATATTTTTATCTCTGGCCTATCTTTAATTTTTTCATAGAAATTTGGATTCCATATGTAGGTTACTATTCCATCCTTTCCAATAATTATTTTATAATTTTCTTCAAGATATTGCACTATTATTTGAAATGTTTGCCACATTACTTTTCTAGGAAGTTTTTTGAACAATTCTGTTTTTTTATACTCTCCACTATTTTCTTCAATGAATTTTTCAACCATCAATACTGTTTGTAATGTTGGTGACCTTGCATTTGGATTTCTTTTTTGTAATAATGGCATTTTAACTCCTATTTTTATGATAATATCAATTGATATTACTATTTAAATCTTTCGTCTTTTACAGAAGTATTATCTGTTTTACTTAGTTTACTGTTTTAGAGGAAGAGTATTTTTCAGTACAATAATTTATTTAAATATTAAGAGCATTATTTTTTAATGTCAGATGTTAATGAAATAAAAAAGGATCTGGAAAAAAAATATGATCATCCGTTTATTTGTGGGTATCTAAATATTCTTGCAAAGGGAGGGAGTAAAAAAGCGCAGGAGATAGGGGTGCGGGTTAGAGGGATGACTGTTAGGTGGTATCCTGGATCAGCTCCTAGTAATAGCGGATATCAAAAATTCTTTATTGAACCAAAATGTAGTTATTATAGGGGAGGATATACAGGAGGAGACACTGGAATTTGTGGAAAACCAGGAAAAAGTGTTTGCAGAGCCTGTGAAACAGATGGAGGAAATGTATAATTTAAAAATGAGTTATGAATATTCAAATTCAGTTCTTAAAGAAGTAATGGAAAATTTAAGAGAAAAGTATGATCATCCATTCACTTGCACTTCTAAAGAAAAAGATGTTGAAGTTCGAGGGGGAATGAAAGTATCTAGACGTAGCACTCTTGGATCTTCAGGAGGATGGCAAGAATTTCTTATTGAACCAAGATGTAGATATTATCAAGGAAATTATAATGCTCCTGGACAAGGATTAAGGCTTTCTGGAGGAGAATGTGGTCTTGAAGGCAATTGCACGCATTGCTCTAGGGAAGGTGAAAAGATACCTTATTAATTGAAAAATATTTAATTTTTATCTATTTCTTGTTTCCAGATATTCTCAAATTTTTTATGATATTTTAACATAAAAGGATTAAAGTATTTTTTATCAAATTCAACTAATTCATCAACAAATTCTCCTTCTTGTTTTTCAATTAAACCTTGAAAAGCAATTCTTTTATTTTTTCTAACTAAATACATAATTCTATCAATCATATTAAGTAATTCTTTTTTTTCTTGTTCAGAAAGTCTTTTTCCCTCATGCCCATGAATAAGGTCCATTTGCGGGGTATAAATCCAGGAATAAATCTCTCCAACCCATCCATAAAAGGTTTCAACAATTCTGTTAATCATCTGCCTTGGGAATTGGTTACTAACAAAACCCTGGCTTAAAGCCATATCCTCAATATAGGACATGTTATTTATTTCATCATAACTAGCTTTGAAATTAAGTTTTTTCTTTGTTAATTCAAATTGTTTTTTAAGTTCTTCTAGTATTTCTTGTTTTTTCATTTTTCTAAATATGAATTTTATTATCTAAAAATAAAAAATAAAATAAAAATTAAGTCTTGCGAAGATCTTCAAGAATCTTTTTTGCATTGGATTCTTTTAGTTTGCCTTCGTACAGATTAAAGGCTTGCCAAATTGCAGTACTCACATTTTCTCTAAAAAGAGTTTCTGCACCATTGAAATACTTTGTATAAAGCTTATACCCTTTTTCTCTATTCTTTTTATCCTCTTTACTGGAAAGATAATTAGAATATATGGCTATAAGCTCGTGCTTAATCTGCTTTTCTGAAACCATTTTATGATCCGTTTTTTATGATTGTTCTAGAGCTTCCAGGCAAGACATCTAACATTGTTGCTTGATAGTTGCTAATTGGAGTCCCTCTTAAATCATTAGTGCCCCTAATATTAGCACCAGTGATTCTACCATCTACTTCATGAATGTGGAGTATACTTCCATCTCTAAAATTCTTTATATATAGTTCATCAGCCATATATAAATGAGATCCAGACAAGTAACTTAAATCTCCAACCACGAAGTATTTGCTCCTTCCTTGAGATGCTTGTGAAATTTCTCCAGTCATTTGTTCAAGTTTCATTTATGCTTTTCCTCCTTTTAATTCTGTGTTACTTTCGCTAGGCGAATATGAAAGCAAACCTTCTTTAGTAAAGATTCTTTTTCCTTTTCTTAAAGCCAATGCATTATTAATATAAGTAAGACTGTATCCTTTAAATTTTTTTCTTAAAAATTCATTTTCTTGATTTTCTTCTTTCAATCTTTGCATTCTAGAAGACCATCTCAGATTGTATTTTATCGATTTTTCAGTAATAGGTTGAGAGAGTATTTTTTGTTTTGATTTTTCGAAATATTCTTCATCTCCAAATAAAAATTCCCCATTCATTAAAGGAACACTTATTCTTACATCAAAATTTCTTAATCCATTTTGAAATTCTACAGTATTCTTGTATTTTGCATCTAACCAATCTGTATGAGATTCAATAGGAGCTCCCTTGCCAACCATAAATACATCAATATCACTAAAAGGTTTTTTAGAACCATAAACTAATGCAAATTTTATCTTATCTAAATCTTTTTTATAAATATCTTTGATTAATTTTGTCACTCTATCTTTGGTCATTATTTTGCTCATTCCTTGAGCATAAAAAGCAGCTAAATTACCATAACTTTCTGAAAAGTTTATTGTAGAATCAATAACTTCTTTATCTTTCCTTGAAAAATTATCATATCTTCTTTCAAAATCTCCAAGCATATTATTCTCTTTTGACAATAAATATTCTGTCCATAAGGCAAATAATTCATATTTTCCTAAGTTTTCTTCTTTAAATCTATTTAATTCTTGAAATGTAGGATTTTCTATCCTAAACTCCTGCAATTCCTTTAAAGTAAATTCATATCCATTAAATCTGTTTTTTTCTTTTTCTAAAAGCTTTTTTTCTAATTCAACTAATTTTCTTCCATCTAAGCTTTGTTCGCAATATAATCCATGTCCAAAATACTCATGAAATAAACTCAAGGGATTCTCTTGTTTTATTACTGCTAATTGGTTTCTTGGAAAATATACTCCAGATGAATTTGTGTTTAGACCTCTTTCATTAGCAAGATTACTCCAACTTTCTTTAGGAAGTTCTTGCAAAGAAGTTCTCTCAGGTTTATATCCTAAAGTATCTAAGTAAAATGAGTTAGAAACATCTAAAATATTTTCTAATAATGGTGCTTGCATTTTAACTTGCGCCATAGTATTTTTTCAAGAATTGGGAATCTTGAGGTTCCATCACCTCTATATTTTAATGTTCTAATATTATATAAACTTTTCTTTATTCCAACACTCCCTTATGAAGAATAAAAAACATTAGTTTTATATGAAATATTCTAATATATAATTTAAAAAAATACGCTTTGCTATTTTCACATCAAACAATCTTTATACTCCATCATACTATTAAATTTCATAATTATTTTTGTTGTTGACAAATCAGTGTAAATCCCAACATCTCCATTCTCATTTGCCTTTGTAATTGTACTGCAAAGATTATCCTTACTTAATTCAGGAAGATATTTACTATGCATTACTATTGTTATTTCAACATCTTCTGTATACCCAGGTTTTACAGCTCCTTTTGTTAAGATAAATGATTCTTCAAACTCTCTGTATCCAGTATTAAAGTTGTAAAATCGTAGTAAAATTGTTTCTCCTTTAGGAATATCCTGAACCATTGGAGTTTCACTTAACATGCTTGCTAAACCTGAATAATAAATGGAATTATCAACACTCGGAGCTGATAATGAAACCACAGCTCCTACTCCTGAATTACTTTTGCTTGGATTAGGAACAGATTGTCCAGAAAAACTTAAAGAGCTATTTTCTTTTACATTAGAAGTTGCCCCTAAATTAACTTCTGCATTATTAAAAAATTTTGCAGATATCTCATCTAATATCTCAGGTTGTAAAACAAATATAGCACCTAATACAGCAATAATAAATAATCCCATAATAACTCCAAAAATCAACCATTTAGTTGTAGAATTCATACGGGGTTTTCCATTTTTCTTAGCTTTCCTCTTATATTTGTGCTTCCTCTTTTTAACCATAACAAATAAATTATATCATAATGTTTATAAATATTTTCACCTACTTATATTTATGAATAAAGATATTAAAAAATGGTTCTGGAGTGCAGGAGGAGTTGTTTTTATTCTTGCTTTTATTAGTTTAGCTATTGCAATGTTCAGCATGATTGAATTATCAACAAGTTTCAGAATTGTATTTGGAAGTGTTTATGTTTTATTCCTTCCAGGATTTATACTAAGTTATGTTTTTTTCCTTGAAACAACCAAAAATGAAGACAATAAAAAAGGAACTATAAACTGGCTTGAAAGAATTGCTTTAAGCTTTGGACTAAGTATTGCAATTGTTCCATTAGTTGTATTTTACTTGAATTTAATTGGTTTGGCAATAAACTTAATGAATAGTTTTTTAACAATATTAGGAATAATAGTTATTTGTATTTTATTACTAATTTTAAAGAAAAGAAAAAATAAAAAGAAATAATCACTAGACAACAATACTTATAAAACACAATCCATTTGAGACTATTATGACAGAATTTATTTTAGGAATTGATGATGCTGGTCGTGGTCCAGTTATAGGCCCAATGGTTCTTGCAGGATGTTTAGTAACAAAAGAAACTGAAAAAGAGTTTCGTAGAATAGGAATTAAAGATTCAAAACAACTAACAAATAAAAGACGTGAACACTTTTCTAAAATAATAAAAGAAAAAGCAGAAACCTTTGAAATAGTTCTTGCAAATCCTCTTGAAATTGACAATGCATTAAAGAATGGAAAAAATCTTAATAAATTAGAAGCTAAAATGACTTCAGATATAATTAATAAAATAAATAAAGGTTATAAAAAAATAAAAATTGTTATTGATTGCCCTTCTGTTAGTATAGAAAAGTGGAAAGATGTTGTAAGAAGTTTAGTTAAAGATATGAGTACAATTGAATTAATCTGCGAGCACAAAGCAGATAAAAACCATATTGCTGTATCTGCTGCTTCAATTCTCGCAAAATGTGTGCGTGAAAAAGAAATGGATAAAATACGTGAAAAATATGGAAAAGAAATTGGCTCAGGATACACTTCAGACCCTTTAACAATAATGTATCTTGAAAAAAATGCAGAAAAACAGCAAAATGCAGGAATATTTAGAAAAACCTGGGAAACCTGGAAAAAAGCATTTGAAAAATTAGCTCAAAGAAGGTTGTAATCCAATAAAATCTTAAAAACCCTTATTTCTTTTATAAATATTAGATAAAATGGCTTATATTAAAAAACTGGTGATGCATGGTTTCAAAAGTTTCCCTAGAAAAACAGAAATTCCATTTACTTCAGGAATTAATGTAATTTTAGGTCCTAATGGTTCTGGTAAGAGTAATGTTTCAGATGCATTATGCTTTGTTTTAGGTAGATTAAGTGTTAAATCAATGCGTGCTGCAAAAGCCAAAAATCTTATTTTCATGGGAACAAAAGCTGCTTCACCTGCAAAAGAAGCATCAGTTGAAATGATTTTTGATAATTCAGACAATGCTTTTTCAATAAATGATAAAGAAATATCAATTAAACGTATTGTACGTAGAAACGGACAAAGCATATACAAAATAAATAATCAAACAAAAACAAGACAAGAAATACTTGGTTTACTTGCCCAAGCAGGAATTGATCCAAATGGATTCAATATAATCTTGCAAGGTGAAATTCAAAACTTTGTAAGAATGCATACTGAAGAAAGACGTAAAATTATTGAAGAAGTATCTGGAATCTCAATCTATGAATCTAGGAAAGAAAAATCACTAAAAGAATTAAACAGGACTGAAAACAAGTTAAAAGATGTATTATCCATACTTCGTGAAAGAACATCTTACTTAAATAATCTTGAAAAAGAAAGAGAACAAGCTCTACGTTATAAAAAATATCAGGAAGATATTAAAAAATTTAAAGCCAGCATATTAACTCATGATTTAAATAAAAAACAAAAACACGCTTCTTCAATTGATGATAATATTGAAAAGAAAAACAAAGAAATTGAAAAAGTTAAAAAAACAATTGTAAATATCCAAGCAGTTATTAAAAATCTTGAAGAAAAAGTAAAAACAATAGATTCAAAGATAACAGAATCAACAGGATTAGAACAAGAAAAACTTAATTCAGAAATTGCAACACTTAGGGCAGATTTAGAAGGCCTTAAAGTAAGAATTGAAAATAATGAAACAAAGTTAAATTCCTTGAAAAAATCAAAAGTTGAATTAGAAAATTCAATTCGTGATAACGAGTTAGAATTAAAAACACTTCAAAAAGAATCTCCAAGCCTTGCTAAAAAAGAAAAAGAGCTTAAAACAAAAAAACAAAAATTAGATGAATTAGAAGAACAAAGAAAGAAATTTTATACAACACGTTCTGAATTAAAATCAATACGTGAAAGGTTCGATGATAAAAGATCTATTTTACAAAATTATAAAAATGAATCAGATTTTTTAATAAAGCAAATTGATTCTGCAGTTAATGATTTATTTGATAAAAAAACTTCTATTGAAATTCTTGATAATTTAAGAATTGAATTAGCACAAAAAAAAGAATTTTTTGAAGATTTAATATTAAAAGAACGTGAATTAGATAAAATTTCATTTGCAAATGAAGCAGAAATTGAAAAGCAAAGAAAGATGATTGAAAAAATATCTAAAATGGATATTTGTCCTTTATGTAAAAGTAAAATAACAAAAGACCATATAAGTACAATTCATTCAGAAGTGAATTCAGAAGTGAAAAAACTTGAAGATAAGATTTCTATTTCTGACTCAGATTTAACTACAATTCAAACAAATAGAGATATGCTTAAACAAGAAATTGAAAAAATATCTCAAGAAATATCAAAACGTGAAAATGATTTAAATAAAATATCAAGTATTAATGAAAAAAAATCACAGATTAAAGCTCTTCAAGAAAAAATTAATCTTGCACAAGGAGAATTACAAGGACTAGAAAAGATTAAACAAAAGCTTGAAAAAGATTTTGAAAATTATTCAGGAGTTGAAGAAAAATATGATAAATTTTCAATTGAAATGCAAGAAATTTCAATGCGTACAACAGAAAATATCAATTCAGAAATATCCTTTAAACAAAGAGAACTTGAACGTGCAAAAATATCAATAAAACAAAATGCCCGTGAAGTTCAAGATATAACAGAAGAATTAGAAAAATTAAAAGAATCTTTTAATGAAAAACAAAGAAAATTAAATGAAAAAAGAAAACAAGACGAAGAATTAACAAGGAAACACCATACCATGTTAAAAGATAAAGATTTCTGCAATCAAAAAATACGTGAAAACGAACAACAATTTTCAATCAAGAAAAATATAATTTATAACATTGAACAAGAGATAAATAATTTTAAAGTTGAAAAAGCACGTTTTAGTGCTGAGATTGAAAATTTTGAAACAGAATTGTTGGAATTTCCAAATGTTGAAATAATAAAACAATCCAGAGAGGTTCTTCAAGAAAGATTCAATAAAACTCAAGCAACTCTAAATAATATGGGTAATGTTAATATGCGTTCTTTAGAAGTTTACGATGAAATTAAAAAAGAATACCAAGCAGTTCAAAGTCGTGTAGAGATTATTGAAAAAGAAAAAAATAGCATCTTAAGAATTATTCATGAGATTGATATTAAAAAGAAAAAATCCTTCATGAAAACTTTTGAGGAACTTAATACAATATTTTCTAGAAATTTTGCTTCTATTTCAGAAAAAGGACAAGTATTTTTAGAACTAGAAAATAAAAAAGATCCATTTGATGGAGGAGTTGGAATTGTAGTTAAAACAGGGCATGGTAAATATTTTGACGTTACATCTTTAAGTGGGGGTGAACAAACAATGGTTGCACTTTCACTGATATTTGCAATCCAGGAATTAAATCCTTACTGCTTTTACATACTTGATGAGATAGATGCTGCATTAGACAAGCGTAATTCAGGCAGACTTGCAGGACTTCTTCAAAAATTCATGAGAAAAGGACAATATCTTGTTATAACTCACAACGATGAAATAATTACTAATGCAACTAATTTATTTGGAGTAAGTATGCATGACGGAGTTAGCAAGATTGTGAGTTTGAAAGTTTAGATTTTTCCTCAAAGAACTTATTTAATAATATCTTCTAATTCTAGTTTATGTTCATAAAATTTCCAGTTTTTATTGGCTTGATTAATAGAATCATTTCTTGTTTGAATTTCTTGAATATATGAATTAACAATATTATCAATAAATTTATATTTTTTATACTCATTAATATTAATCTCAAGTAATCCTGCTATTATTAATGAACTAAAGAAAATGCTACTTTGATATTTTATTTTTTCCTGAAATATTGAACTATTTCTAAGATTCTCAATTTTTTCTTTTTCATTCATCTTCTTTTTCATCAAATCTCTTAAGTTTCCAGTTCTCTAATTTTTCCTCTAATATTTGCCTGGTTTCTTTTATTTTTTTATTAGTGCCAGTTATCTCAACTATATCATCTGGCTCCATTAAATAACTAATTACAGTACATGAATTATCATGAACAATATAAAAATCTTTTAATTGGTTAAATTCAATAAAATTAGGGGTATTTTGGTATTTTTCTTTTAATATATCATTAAAATTTCCACCAATATTTTGATTCTTTTTAAGAGCAAAATAATATTTTCTTATTATATTATTGTTGGGCATTTTATTAATTTAAGATATTTTCTTTATTAATTTTTTCTATCATATCAAAAAGAAGAATATTCTCTTTTCTAAAAAAAGAAAAGAGAAAGTTAAAAAATAAAAATAAAAAATTTACATTAAAAGTTAGTAATAACTTTCTCCGAATTCTTCTTGTTTTCTAGGTTTCTTTCCTAATAGTACAATTAATACAATTAAAAGTACTAAAAAGATAATTGCTAAAACAACTGTTAAGACTACAATTGGGTTTGTAGCAGCGTTATCTTCTGCAGTTAATGAAAGAGAAACTGTATCAGTTAATTTTTCTCCTGAAAAGATGTGTACATTAAAATTGTACTCACCAGCTTCAGAAGCTTTAGCCATTACAGTAACTGTCTTGCTTGATCCAGCTGGAACAGCAACAACAGATTCATCAACACCTGTGCTTAATTCACCGCTAGATTCTGTAACAACTCTGTATACTTTTAAACTGTTTGTTGGGTTTACAAGTAACAAGCTGTATTCAGCATCTTGACCCACGTTAGCTGTTTTACTTTCAGAAGTTACAATAACGTTTGAAGTGAAGTCATTTTTAATAGCAAATTGTTCTGAAACAGTGCTATCAACATCATCAGTTTTAACGTTAACTTCTAATTCGTAAACACCAGCTTCTGCTTCGTAAGGAACTTCTAAATAAAGTCTCCCACTAACAGTGTCTTCTTCTTCACAGTCTTCATTACAAGTTTCAATTGGAACTAAGTCTCCGAAATAAGAAGTTTTCTTAACTCCTAATTCTGGAACACTAACTGTTACATAGATGTCATCTAAGTCATTGTATCCCATGTTCTTTAAAACAATATCCACTGGGAAAGTTTCACCAGCTTCAATATTTTGAGAAACACTTACAGACTTGATAACAGGGTTATATGAAGGTCTTTGAACTCTTAATACTAAGTTTTCAACTTCTGTTTTATAGTCTCCATTCCAGATTTTCACATTTAAGTGAATATCTTCTGAAATTTCATCTTTAAGTTCAAAAGGAACTTTCACAGATAAAGTTTTCTTATATGTGTGACCAGCTTCCACATCAAATGGTCTAGACATTACATATACATCAACTTTGTCGCCTTCAATTTCTGCTTTAACTCTAACATCTGAAGCATCTACATCAGCAGTAAATTTAACTTCAATAGCGACAGATTCACCAGCAACAACTGATGGATTGTCAGCTACGTCAATATCATCTACTTCAATAGAAATACTTGATGTTACGTCAGCAGCAGCAACAGTAACCACTAAAAACATTGCAACTACAATTGCACATAAAGAAACCATAAGGTTTTTTGTGTTCATTTTCGTGTTTTTGTTTGTCGACATTTTTATTTAATTCTTCAGAAAAACTTTGTTTTCTGATACTTATTGAGAGTAAATTTCATTTATAAATCTTACTATTAGTGTAACTTTATAATGACATCATATATACTATGTGTTTTAACACATAGTGAATAATTTTCATAATATGTAACTAAATGTCTAAACAAATAGGCATATCTTATCATTTTTAATTTTATCCAAGGTAAAAACATCTTTTAAAACTCAATTAAATAATGCTTTTTTTTATCAGTGAGAACATCTCTCCTTATTTTATTAACTGCAGATTGCATCATTTGGTAAACCCTTGCTTTACTCATGCTCTGCCCATTTTTTCCTGCTGTTTTTGCAATCTCTTCTACAGATTCTGGATTACAACCAATACCATAAAATCTTTTTAAAATATCTATTTGCCTGGGTTTAACACCTGCTCTTGGAGTTAATATTCTTTCAAGACAACTATCAAAATGATCTTTGTTTTCAAAATCTAAAGCAAGATTTTCATCAAAAAATTTATCATAGAATTTTTCTTTTTCAAAGCTTCTTTCTTTTTCAGGAAACAAATCACTTTCAATAACTGGAACTCCATTATCAACAAAGTAATTACTTATTCTAACTTGAGTATCTAATGAAGGAATATAACTCCCAGTTTCATAAGTGTTATATACTTCTGGTTTTATTCCTAATCTACTAGATAATTGTGCCTGAGTTAAACCTAGGGTTTTTCTTGCATTAGTTAAACTATAATTCCTGTCTGATTTTACCATTTTATTCTTTCTTTAATTTAAACCCACGCTTTTCAAGAATATTCTTTATTTCATGAACACTTTTTAATCCAAACCCTTTTGTTTCTAAAAGTTCTTTTTCACTGATATTTTCTAAGTATGAATAAGTTACATTTCCAGGAGTTATTGATTTAGTTTCATACTTTTGATTTAAGAAAGCACATATTTTTCCTAATATTTTTTCATCAAAATCTAATTCCATTAATTTTGTTTTCAATGTTGGTTTTTGTCTTAATTTTGAATATTCTTGTTTTAAACTTTCCAAATAATCTCTCTCAGCTGGTTTTAATTCTTTATTATGTAAATAATTATTAATTCTTTGAATTGTCTTTTGTCTTGTTTTTTCAAGAACTTCTTTATTTTCTTTTAGTTCTGCATAAAGATACAACTTTCTATCCTTACCAACTTCATCATATAAGTCAAATGTATTCTCTAATACTTTTTTTGTAATTGTCATTTTAATCATTTACAATTAATTTTACTTTAAAAATCTTTCTATATGTTGTAACTAATAAATAATAACAATAATAAAAAATAAAAAATTAAGCCTTTAATTTAAATTAAAGACTTAATAACTGAATATTTGGACTTGTTGCACTAAAATTATTTGCAACAATAACTTGACACTTTACTTCTTCTGCAGCTGAAATTATTCCAGATGTAACACTTCCATCCATTACAATTACCACTGGTTTTTTATCAAGTTTTCTCAATAAACCTGAAATGCTTCGGGCAGAAGTTGATTTGTATTCTTCTAAATTTGAATCTAAAAGCAGTGCTTTACCAGTTCCAGATATTTTATCTGAAATTCCTTTAAGCTTTACTTTTTCAGTTTCATCAATCTTAATTTCTTCAATAACCTCATCTAATTCATCTTTAGATATTTTCTCTTGGTGATAAGAATATCTAGAGTTATTTCTTGAATCATTCCTGAAGAATTCCTTAACAGTAACTTTTTTTCTTAAATTCATAAGAATCTCTTTTCCTGTTAATTCTTCAACTTCTTTTCCATCTGGTGCAATAGCAATATAAGCAATATTTGCATTATCAGTAGCATTTTGAATGATTAATTTACCTCCACGGTCTCCATCAACAAAAAGAGTAAGCTCTTTATTCCTACCTAATTCTTTGATAGCATCTGGAAGTTTTGTACCATTCATAGCAATAACATTATTTACTCCTGCTTTCAACAAGTTAACAACATCTGCTCTGCCTTCAACAACTATTACTTCTCCACCTGATAAATTTCCACAAGGAAGTTCTTCTTTACCGTATTTTTCAATCATTGAAGTTCTAGAAGAATCTTTTATCTGATTTGAAATATCTCTGGAATCAGCAGAACCATGAACATCTTTCATAAGTTTTTTAGCTCTTTCCAAGATATAATCTCTTTTACTTCCTCTGACATCTTCAATCTTTTCAATTTCTATTTGAGAGTCACTAGGCCCAATTCTTTCAATAGTTTCAATTGCAGCAGCAATTAAAGTAGTTTCAGATTGATCTAAAGCAGTAGGAATTTTTATTACTCCAACTGTTTTTTTACCATTTCTTTCTAATTCAACTTCAATCCTACCAATTTTTCCTTCTTTCTGCAATTCACGCATTTCTAAATCTGCGCCCAATAGACCTTCTGTTTGTCCGAATAAAGCTCCGATTACATCAGGTTTTTCTAAAGCACCTTCAGCTGAGAAATTAGCATGTATCATATATTTAATTGATACTGGACTTACTTTAGCCATTTTAGTTTCTCCTTATTATATTTAATTGCAGTAAAATCTTATGATTTTACTTCTTAGAAAAATATCAAAATACTTACTTTCTTTTACAAAATTCCCAAAATATCTAGGTTTTTTGCTTTATGTGAATATGATGTGTATTAGTAATAAACATTAAAATCTAATGATATTCTTCTAACTATCTTAAAAAAGATAAAATACCTATTTAAAGGTTTCTTTTAATTTATTAATTTATTTTCCAAAGATTTAAATCCAAATAACACTAGAAGTTAAATTACTTTTTCTCATCTAAAATTTTATACTCTTTAAATTTACCAAGTTTTTCATATATATCTAAAAGTTTTGCTCTGAAATCTTTTTCTTCTTGTTCAGTTATTTTCATTGAAAGTAATTTTTCATAAATAAGGCTTGACTTACTCCATTTTCCTTGAGATTCATATTCTTGGGCTTGTTTTTTATAAGTATGTTTAATTGAATGATAAATTTCTCCACTTTCATAAGAATTACCTTCTTGCATAGCTTTTTTAGTTGAATAATCTGCTTCTTCAAAAGACCCATCTTTTATATAAAATTCAGCTGCAATAAGAAAATACTTTACTTTGTCAGTAAATGCAACAGATAAAACAGCCAAATGTTCATAATTTTTTGCAGCATCTTTAAACATTTTTTTGCTTTGATAAATCTGAGCTAGTTTAGTATAAGCATATCTTTTCATTAAAATAGATGGCTTATCTTCAATAAATTTATTCAACAAATCTATCTGAATATAATCCCCTTTTCCATCTAATTCTCTATCTATCTCCCCTTTTGACATGTCTTTAGATAACATTATTGAAACAGTATTTTATTGTTTTTAAGTATTTATCTGCAATAATGTTCAAATTCATTCCCACTATAAAAAGGGATTTTTCCACTTGTATCTCTTAAAACTCCTTTATAATATGATTTTTCACTTACTCTATTAATGTGAAATTTAATTAAATCATCTCCCAACATTTTTCTCATGAAATTAGAAACTTTATTTATATTATCACAAGCAAAAATAGCAGATTCCTTTAATTTTTCCTTTGTTCCATTTGATCTAATGCTAACAACATAATCAACTTTAAACTTATCATATAAATTACTTTCTTTACTATTGTTGTTTTCCATTTTTTTAAAACTAAATATCCCTTTATAAGGATTATTATAATTTAATAATAAGATTCTTTATCATGAATTATTTTTTCAAGACCACAATCATCCATCATTTTTTCAATTTTTTCTTTTGGTTTTTTAGAAATATGTTCATATGCTTTTTTATATGCCTCTTCAAGAGTGTGAGCAATATCAATATTTTTAGATTCTTTAAAATTACCACCTTCTTTAAAAATATAATGTCCATTAATTTTTTCAATGTAGTTTCTAGCAAATATTTGAGGATTAGAAGAGTTTATTGTTATCTGATATCCAAAATAAGGTTTTCCTTTATTGTTTTCTATATTCTTGTTTTTTTCATAAGCTCTTGATTCACTATCTTGAACATTTTCAAAATAAACATCAGAATACTTTTCAATATTTACCTCAATTTTTTTCTTCATAATAAGTTTACTATTGAATTCAGTTTATAAGTCTTTTCACAATATTTTTACTATTAAGAATTATTTTTAAGATATTACATTGAAAAAACTTTTTCTAAATTACTATCATAAACCTGACATCTACGAAGCCTCTGTCCATCATACCTTTCATAATATTTATCTATTGCAGCATTTAATTTGCCATAATCCATCCCATCTTCTTCTGTTGTTAAAAAATCAGTAATTTTGATAAGATCCATGCCTTTAGAGTCTTTCATAAAATAAACTTCCATTTTTTTAGCAGGGATAACTTTCTCATTTTCTTGAATCCATGTAGGAGTTGTATTTTCACTATGTTTGCAAATAAACTTTCCAATATGAGTTTGTGTTTGTTTCAATTTAAACATAAAAACCAAAGAAATAATCTATTTTTAAAACTAACTAATTATTTCACAATATTTTTACTATTGAGAAAAAAACATTCACTAAATAATTTGAGTAATATCTAGAATACAAGAATTTTAGTTCTTTTTCTTGGTAATTTCCAAGCACATACCAGCAGCAACAGTAGCACCAGCATCTCTTACTGCAAATCTTCCCATGTATGGGTTGTCTTTAGTTGTTTCTAAACATAAGTTTCCAGCAGGTTTAATTCTTACTTTTGCTACGTCTCCGTTCTTTAAGAAATCTGGATTTTCTTTAATAACTTGTCCAGTCTTAGGATCAATTTGTTCAAGTAATTCAATGAATTGGCAAGGAACCTGAGCTGTGTGTACATGGAATACAGGTGTATATCCTTTAGCTAATACAGTTGGGTGATTGATTACTGCAATTTGAGCAATAAATTCTTCTACAATTGGTATTGGTGTACTTGCTTCGCAAATAACATCTCCTCTTGTAATATCTTTTTTACCAACCCCTCTAACATTAATCCCTACATTTTCTCCAGCAGGTGCTTCTTTTAAAGTTTCATGGTGAGCTTCAATAGTTTTAACTTCTCCAGAAATTCCAGTTCCTGTTCTACCTGGTAAAACAACAACTTTTTGTCCTACTTTCATAATACCAGTTTCAATCTTTCCTACAGGAACAGTTCCAATTCCAGTAATATCATAAACATCTTGAACAGGCATTCTCATAGGTAAGTTAGTTGGTAATTCAGGAGCTGGGAATGAATCAATTTGCTCTTGAATTGTAGATCCTTTGTACCAAGGCATTTTCTCTGATTTCTTGAAAACATTATCTCCCATTAATCCACTAACTGCTAAAAAAGGTGTAGTTTCTGGGTTAATTCCAACTTGTTTTAATAATGTAGAAACATCTTCTTTAACTTTATTGAATTTAGCTTCATCATAGTCAACTGCATCCATTTTATTAATAGCAACTGAAATGTTCTTAACACCC
Organism: Candidatus Woesearchaeota archaeon; assembly: GCA_964447315.1. Lineage (GTDB taxonomy): Archaea > Nanobdellota > Nanobdellia > Pacearchaeales > GW2011-AR1 > MWBV01. The sequence continues at coordinate 42,907 of CAYURQ010000001.1, read as the reverse complement.
ATTGTTCTTAATAACCATAAATGTTCAGTGGTTTGTGGTTGAACTCCTGAAGGAGCAGCAATCACTAAGAAAGCAGCATCAGCTTGTGAAGCACCAGTAATCATATTCTTAACAAAGTCTTTGTGACCAGGTGCATCAATAATTGTGATTTCAAATTTATTAGTAACTAATTTCTTATAAGATAAATCAATAGTAACTCCTCTTTCTCTTTCTTCTTTAATATTATCCATTACATAAGCAAATTCAAATCCAGCTTTACCATGCTTTTCAGCTTCATCTTTAAGTTTTTTCATTTCCTGTTCTGAAACACCGCCACCATCAAAAAACATTCTACCTACACAAGTAGATTTTCCTGCGTCAACGTGTCCAACGAACACAACATTCATGCTTGGTTTTTCCTTTGCCATTTTATCTTAATATTTTTAATCTTAAATTAGATTTGTTTAAGTGATTATGTTAAAAAATTTGAGTTTATAAACTTTTCTATAACCTAGAAAATAGTCTTATAATTATTTTTATTTTATTTTATATTCGATATTTAATTATATATTCTTTATAATAAGAAATTTTCTCGTCAATTGCTTTATGATTGATTGTTTTCCAATATCCTCTTCTCATTCTCTTTAAAACATCAAATTCTTTTAAAATTTCTTCAGCTAAATCAATAGATTCATTTTCCTTGAATTTATCTTCAATATTTCTTATTTTTTCATATATTTTAGATAAATCATTATCTCTCCATGCTTCTGATATTCCATCACTCATCATTGAATTAATTTTTTCAAGTATTTAATAATTATTATGTTAAAGACAATAATTATTTAATCCCTCTTTTATTAATGCATTTATGGACTTAACAATACTGCAGCAAATTCTCGTAGGAATTATTCAAGGAATCACAGAATGGATTCCAATAAGCTCAAGTGGTTTTCTAGCTTTAGTATTTGCAAACTTTTTTCAAATAACTGACTTAAGTGTTATAATTCAAAATATTTTATGGTTGCACTTAGGTACTTTTTTTGCAGCATTAATTTACTTTAGAAAAGACGTAGCACATTTATTTATTTCCTTATTCCAATATAAAAAGTCTGATAAGCCAACAAAAAAGACATTAAAATTTTTAATTATCTCAACAATAATATCAGGAATTCTTGGATTTATTTTAATTACAGGACTAGGAATGTATCAAGATAAATTTTCAGTAACAGGAAAAGTTATTTCACTTGCAGTAGGAATCTTGTTATTAATAACAGGATTGTTGCAATTAAAAATTAAAAAAAATCATGATTCAAAATTACGTTCTATTAAACATCTAACACTCAGCGACGGAATATTGCTTGGTTTTGCTCAGGGACTTTCATCACTACCAGGACTCTCACGTTCAGGAATAACTGTTTCAACATTAATGCTCCGTAAATTTAATGATACAACAGCCTTGCGTTTGAGTTTCTTAATGAGTCTTCCAATTGTTTTCTTTGGAAATATAATTCTCAACGTACCAGACTTTAGTTTTACTGCTTTTTCAGTAATATCTTTAATAACAAGTTTTATTTTTGGTTTACTGACAATTCATGTTTTGATAAAACTTTCAAAGAAGATTAATTTCGGATGGTTTGTTTTAATTTTTGCACTGTTAATGATTGCAAGTTTTTTCATATAATGATTAAAAAAAATTAATCTAATTTAGACTCTAAGTCATTTTCAATTTTTGGAGTTGGATGTTTAGGGTGTCTTGTTTGATATAAATCAGTCCAAGGCAAATATTTTGCTGCTATACATCTTCTCAAATATCTTATTTTTTTGTTAATGTATTTATTTGTAGCTTTTTTATATCTTTTATAATGTCTAATAGCTTCTTCAGCACGAATTTCAGAAGGCATATTTTTATGAATTGTTTCAGATAATTTAGAAGCTTTTTTAGAATTAATAACTTCTTTCCTCAAGTTAGATTCTTTATAATCTTCCATTAAAATATATTATTATTAAAGTATTTAAAATTTATTTATAATTCACTTTCATCCCAAAAAATCCCTAAGTATTTTGTATTTATTTTATCCATGAAATAATCTCTAATACCTTCATGCATTTTGTCAATCCAAGAATTTTCAAATTCACTAAAATAAGGACTACCTACTTTTTCATATTCATTTAATATTTTAGAAAAAATGCTTGCATTCTTAACATTAGGGTCTCTAAGAAAATTTTGTTGTAACATAGGAAAAATTTTTAAATAATTCTCTAATTTATTAAAATCTTCTAACTCTTTAAAAGTATATTCCTTTTTCATGAAATTGTATAATTTATGGGTTTTTAAGAATTATTGTTCATTTTGTCATAATATTTTATGGCTTGTTGTTTTGTTGTCTCTTGTGCAATATATTTTTCTAGATTATATATCTCTGAAGTATATTTTTTTATATCATTTAAATCCATTTGAATATTAAAATCATTAACATAATTTTGAAGTTTTTTTCTTAATTTTCTAGCTCGTTTTTTTGAAAAATCTTCTAAAAGCAAATCCCTTTTTTCACTAATTTTTTTAAGAGCTTTTTCAAGTTTGCTTTCATCATTCATATCAAGAAAAAAAATCTGATGTATAAAAAGATTATCAATATTTATTATATATTGGGTTTTTCCACCTTTGTGAAAGACTTTAGAGGATAATGATTGGGACCCTAAGATTGATTAATCTTTTTTCTTCCAATATTCATTGAAATTCCTCAATAATTTTGGTCTGTGATGTTTTTTTCTAGAAAGATAATTTATGATGTCGTTTATTCTTTCATAAAAGTGGACATAAAGAGAATCCTCTTTTCCAGAATCAATATAATCATAATACTCCTTTAGCAACAAAAATCCATCAATAGGATTCCCATTATCCAAAAAGATTCCTTCAAGATCTTGAATATGTTCCAAAGTATCAACTAATTTTGCTTCAGTTACATGGTTTAAATATTTTTCATTAGTCATTTTAATTGATTTTTAGAATTTTATTGAAATTACTGGTTTTCAGCTAAACCTTTTCTATCTCTAATCTTTTGGATAATTCCGTCTTGTAATGATTGAGGAACTCTTTCAAATTCCTGTTCTAAGATTGAGCTTGTCCCACGTCCTTCAGTAGCACTTCTTAAATCATTACTCCATCCAATCATTTCAGCTACTGGAAGTTTAGCTTTAATCTGTGATAATGAACCTTCTTGCCCCATATCAAGCATTTGTCCTCTCTTACTTCCAACTAATTTAGTGATTGTTCCCATAAATTCATCAGGACATTCAATGACATGAACCTGTAATGGTTCAAAAATAGCTGGACCAGCTTTAGCCATTGATTGCTTAACAGCATCTCTCACAGCAGGATAAACTTGAGCAGGACCTCTATGAATAGCATCTTCATGCAACCTAATATCAACAAGAGTAACTTTCATTTTCATACATGGTTCTCTTGCCAAAGGACCTTCATCCATAACCATTTCAAAAGCATCCATAACCATTTCAATAACTTCACCAATATGAACTTCTCCACGAGTTTCATCTAAAAACATATTGCCTTTGTAAATATCTTTAACATTTCTAATTTCATCACTTGACCAATCCATATTTGTTAGCCCATCAATAACAGCTTGACTTTTTTTCTTAACACGTCCTTCAGGTAAAACTCCCTCATGAATAGCATGATACAATTCATCTTCTAATGGTTCAACTTTCATGTAAAAAATATTGTGCTTATTAGGGCTTCTTCCTTCTGAAGCATTTGATTCTTTAGTAACTGTTTCTCTATAAACAATAATTGGAGGAGAAGTTTTAACTTCTAGTCCTTTTTCTGTTTTAATTCTATTTTCAATAATTTCTAAATGTAATTCACCCATACCAGAAATTAAACTTTCACCTGTTTGATCATTAATTTGAACTTTAATAGAAGGATCTTCTTTACCAACTTGTCTTAAAACTTCAATTAATTTTGGCAAATCAGCTGCTTTTGTAGCTTCAATTGATTTAGTAACAACAGGGTCAAATAAATGAGTTATAGCTTCAAAAGGTTCCATTTCATTTTTTGAAACAGTCTCTCCTGCAACAATATCTCTTAAACCAACAATTCCAACAATATTACCAGCTGAAACACTATCTAAAACAATTCTTTGAGCTCCTTTGTAAACAGAAACTTGCTGAACCCTTGTTTTTGTACCATGCTGAATTAGCATCACTTCATCTCCTTGTTTAATTGTTCCTGAAAATAATCTACCTGCTGCAATTTCACCAGCATGCTTATCAACAACAATTTTAGTGGGAACAAATACAGGTTCTCCGCTTGGATCACAATTAACCAAATCCTTTCCAATATCACTTTCTGAATCCCCGTACCAAATCTTTGGAATTCTATACTTTTGAGCTGTTTTTGGATCTGGGTGATGTTTAATAGACATTCCTAAAACAACTTCATGTAAAGGAGCTTTTTTAGCTAATTCCTTATAATTATCATTTTCATAAGCATCAATAACATCTTTGAATGAAATTCCTTTTTCTTGCATGTACTCAAAACTTAAAGCCCAGTTATGAAAAGCACTTCCAAACGCTACTGTTCCTTCACCAACCCCTACTTTCCATTTTTCTTTATATCCCTCTGGTGCAATTTGCTCTATTAATCTATTAACATGTTCAATAATTCCAATAAACTTCTTTTGCATTTCTTCTGGAGTTAACTTAACTTCTTTGATTAATCTATCAACTTTATTGATAAATAAAACTGGTTTAACCAGCTCTTTTAAAGCTTGTCTCACAACTGTTTCTGTTTGAGGCATAACTCCTTCAACAGCACATGTTAAAATAACACATCCATCAACAGCACGCATAGCTCTTGTAACATCTCCTCCAAAATCAACATGTCCTGGAGTGTCAATTAAATTAATTAAATATTCCTGACCTCCAACATTATGCAACATTGAAACACTTGCACTATCAATAGTAATGCCTCTTGAAGCTTCATCTTCGTGAAAATCTAAAGCTCTTTGCTTTCCAGCTGTTTCTTCTGAAAGCATTCCAGCACCAGCAAGCAAATTATCAGAGAAAGTAGTTTTACCATGGTCAATATGAGCAGCAATAGCTATATTTCTAATCCTATTTTGATTTTTCATTAATTTCACAAAATCAACTTTTTCAGCCATAACAATACATTTACAAAAATTAGTTTAAAAAGTTATCTATCAATAAATTTTGCAATAAGCATGATATTTTGATATATTAGAAACATAAACACAAGGAATAAATTTTTCTACATCTTTTTTGAGATTTAAAATAATATCTTTATGACTTACCATATTAACAATAAAATTAAGTATTTTTATTTTTCCATTAATCTTTTCATTAATTAAGTAAACATTTCCATTTAGATTCTTATTTTTAAATTCTTGATTAATTTTTCCTAAAAAATTAATTTCTTCTATAGTAAGATTATCTAAAATCATGATTATGAAATATCTTTATCGTGCAGAATCAGCTTGAGCTTCTGATTCTTTTTTCTTACGAATTGACATGCCATCTCCGTTATTATCAGCAGCCATAATTATTTCTTCTCCAAGAGCTTGTGAAAGTTTCTTTTTCTTTTTGAAAGCTTTATCACTTGCACCATGAACAAGATGTTTTAATGATAAATTTACTCTTCTTAAAGGGGCAACATCAACCGCTTGAGGATACCTTGCTCCTCCGTATTCAATTACAGTTGTTTCATCTCTTGGAGCAGCATTTTCAATTGCATTCACTAAAACCTGGACTGGATTTTTATGAGTTCTTTTTTCAACTAATTCAAGTGCTTCTAAAACAATTTTCATATTTTTAGAATATTTTCCAGTAGAATCACCTTTCTCAATTCTATGTTTTTTGTTTCTGTGTCCTGCAACAGATAACTTGTTCATTAATCTTTCAACAACATTAACTTTTGCTTGTCCATGTTTAACAACATTTCTTCCTTGAGATTTTAAAATTAATTTTGGTTCAAGATTTATCGCTGACTTTAAACCAGGATCAGTTACTTTAACCTCTGATAAATCATATTTGTCAAAAATTTTAAAATTTAGTATATTTGATTGTTTTTGTATTTGTTCTGACATTTTATAATAACCTCTCTAATTCTTTTTTTAATTTTCCTTTTCCTTCTGGAATAACTAACATAACTGTTTCTGGATTATTAGGAGTTTCAAAAGGATAGGGAACAACATTTACTTGACTATTTTCATTAGATGCTATAAATGCATACTTTCCTCTTTGAGTAACTATATTTTCAGAATATTTTTTTTCTAAAAAACCCGAAACTTTTTCATCATAATCTTTTTTAGTTAAGTTAATTATTATTTTGTTGTTTTTTTTGTTAATTTCCATTTTTTATCTTCTACCCTTCTCAATCTTACCCTTAACTAATCTAGCTAATGGTTGATCATTCACTTTAATCACTTGAAATCTAACACCAGGAATATCTCCCTTACTTCTTCCTTGCTTGCCACCAATTCTTTCAATCATAACTTCATCGTGCTCATCAATAAATTTTTGAGCTAAATTACCCGGAATAAAAGCAGTTACTTGTCTTCCATTTTTTGTTAACTGAACCTTGCAACATTTCCTCATAGCTGAGTTTGGCTGCTTTGCTTCTCTTTGAACTTTAGATAAAACAATCCCTTTTGCTTGATTAGCTCCTGCTAAAGGGTCTGACTTAGCATATAAATCAAGAACTCTAACTTTATAATCCCGAGAGTTCCACCTAAACTTTTTCCTGTCCTTTTGCTTTTTTGATGCGCTTTTTAATCCCATTTTATTTGAAATATATAATATAATACAACGATTATAACAACTATCCTTAATAAAATTAGTTTTTAAAGCTTGCTGTCAATAGAAAATCCTACGTCTTTTAAAGATTATTAATCTTCTATGCTTTCTCTGGAATTTCCAAATTTATTATACAAACTAGAATGAAGTTTTAATTTTTCCATAAGTAATGGAATTGATTCCTCATCAGAATATTGCATAAATAATTTTTCTGCTTTTTTTGCATCTCTAAATCTTCCTAGGTTATTATTTGAAGTAACCATATTTAACATTCTCTCAAGAAATTTCATATCTCTTCCTGGATTTTCCAATCTTTTTATATAATTATCAAGGGGAGTCTCCCCAGAAGAACGCCATATTTTTTTATCCTTTATATGATAATCCTCTTGCCAGAATAAAGGAATAATGTCAAGTAGTTTCTCAAAAATTTCATTTTCTTGAGTGAAACTTTCAAAGCCAGTCAACATTAAATAAGGATTAAGAGTATATTCATCTAAATGATTTTGAATCTTTTTTATGTCATTGAAATTAACATTTTTAATATTTTTGGAATAATAAGATTTTAAATAATCCTCATTAGAATGCAACATTTCTAAAGTATGACTGCTATAATATAAATGCTCCCCATCAAATAATTCATATATATGTAAATCTTCTTTATCCATAAAAAATAAACCAATCAATCTTTTATAAATATAATTAATTTAAAAAATATATATTAAAAAATTCAAACAATCCTAAATTCTTTATGAAAAAAATCTTTTACAATTTCTTGCATTTCCATTAAACGTCTTTTATTTCTACCAATTAAAGCAGCTTTGTTTTGAGGCCCTGCATTAAGAATTATTTCATTTTCAGTTATTTCCAAATCCTTAAAAGTAACTGGACTAACAATTGCTTCAATTAATTTTCTTGCGTCTTTAATTCCTTCTGGAATTGCAACAACCTTAACTCTTTTTTTAAGAACATTACTAATTTTTTTCAAGTTAATAACATCTTTTCCAAGTGCTTTTGAAATAAGTGCTTTAGGAACAGCAAAAACTACAACATTATTATACATAAAACAATATTTAGTACTAATTCTAGTAACTTTAGAAAATAAATTCAAGTATCTCAAATCTTGCATGTCAATTGTATTAACCATTTTAGATAAAAGCATTAGAAGGATTTAGTTTTTAAACCTTTACATTATTTAATTTTAAGTTTTATCGACGGTAAATTTCTCTTGCTTGGATTTACTACTTTTATTGAAAATTTTATTTAAAGAATTTAATTAATTATTAACAATATCTACAATCTTGGAATCAGCTTTTTTCTTGTTTTTTTCATCTTTAACTAAAGGCCCTGTTACCTTAACTAAAAGTCCTGGTAATCCTGTTCCAACTGGAACTGGTTGATTAAGAATTATATTTTCAATAACACTTGATAATTCATCTTTATTTCCTTTAATTGATGCATTAACAAATTGTTTAACAGGTGTTTCAAATGTTGCTCTTGCAAGGATTGAAGATTTTTGTGCAATAATTCCCATTCTAGTAACTCCTTTAACTTCTCCAGTATTTGTCATTGCATCTGCAACAAGCTTTAAGTGTCTCATATCAATATCAATACCCTGGGATTTAAGAACTTCTAAAATTTCTTTGATAATCAAAGAATGAGCAGCTTCAATACCAAAAATATCTGCCACTTCATAAAAATCATTTGAAATCAACTTATTAGGATTAACTTCTTTCATTTGAATAATTTCTTTTAAATTTGTTCCAAGAGTCACAATAACATAATCTCTATCTCTTTTTACAACTAATATTTGCTTTACTCCTTTAATTCCTGAAATTAAAGTGCCTTTAAGTTTTTCTTTAAGTTTATAAATTTCTCTGAAATTCATATCCCCTGCATCTAATTGTATTAAATCCCCTTTATCCTTAGCTTTAAAGTGTAAATCCTTTAATCTATCAACAATTGTTTTAACACTTGAATGTGTTTGTCTTAATCCTTGTTTATCAATAACAATCTCAATTTTTTTATTTCCAAAATCTAAATTAATCTCAGAAGCAATTTCTTTAAGGGTAATTTCTTTTATTTTTTCAGCAAATATTCTTGCATTTTTCTCATCATTATATTCTTTATTTAAGAAAATTTCCATTTTTGGTGAAGAAGGTGTTTTTCTAGCATCAAAAATTTCAATTAATCTTGGTAAACCAGAAGTAACCTGCATTTCAGCTACACCAGCCATATGGAATGTATTAAGAACCATCTGTGTCGAACTTTCACCAAAACTCTGAGCAGTAACAATTCCAATTGCTTCTCCACTGTCAAGTTTTCCTTTAGTATGCATTTTTGAAACATCTATTCCATCATCTCCAAATAAGAATTCAATAATATTATTATTGCTGTCTCTAATTGTTCCGTCATATTCCACTCTTAAATCTTGAAGAGCATTTGCTAATCTCCTATATAAATAGCCTGATTTTGGAGTTCTTAAACCAGTATCCATAAGTGAGTCTCTTCCAGTAACAGCCTGGAAAAAGAATTCATCTGGTCTTAATCCTTTAATAAAAGAACTTTTAATAAATCCATGAGCTTCAGGACTTAAATCTCCTGGTTTGAATAATGATAAAGTTCTTCCATTATACCCAATATTGATTCTTCCCCCCATGAATGCTTGCTGTCCAACACATGAAGCCATCTGAGTTACATTAAGTATATTACCTCCACCACCTGATCTAATCATATGATTTACAGGATTAGTTTTAGGATATTCTCTCCTAACAATTTCACCAATCTTCGTTCTTACTTCATTCAATGTCTGAACAATTTTCAGCTCTCTAGACTCCTCTAATGTTTTACCAGGAATAATTTCTAAAGTTCCATCATTATAAGAATTAATTAAATCTTGAGTTTTCTTTTCTGATTTCTTAATTATCTCTTCACCCATTTCAATAACATCTTTTCTTAAATCCAAATCATTAACTGAAATTGTAATTCCTCTATTAGTAATATGATTCTTTCCTAAATCAAAAGCATTCTTTAAAATTTTGAAAGTTTCATCTCTACCAAGAGTATTATCTAAAACCTTAACTAAATCACCATCTTCATCTCCAAAAGTAGTTTTATCAATAACACCTTTTTCAACAACCCCATCTTTTATTGTGATTGAATCATTCTTGAAATTAACACTTTTTGGAAAAATTTCTGAAAATAGTTCAAATCCTGTTATATGTTTCTTTGATGCATAAGCATCAATTCCAGAATAATAAAATAATTGATTTGCTTCATCTGAAGTAAATTCATCTAGTCCTAATAAATAATTTCCAGTGTTAGAATCTTTAATACTTCCAACCAAGTTAGTATTATTTTTTGGGGACATTAAATTTTTTTTAACATCAAGTAAAATTTTAGCTTCTGCACGTGCTTCTTCATTTTGAGGGCTATGAATATTCATTTCATCTCCATCGTAATCAGCATTATATGGTGCAGCAGCAGAAGGATGCATACGGAAAGTTCTACCAGGTAAAACTCTAACAAAATGAGCCATTAAACTTCCTCTATGAAGGCTTGGGTGCCTATTAAATAAAACAACATCTCCTTCTTGTAAATGTCTTTCAACTTTATACCCCGGAGCCAATTCAGAAATTATCTCTTCTTTAAGTTCTTCAGTAACTTTCTTTCTTTTTCCATCTGGTCTAATAACATAACTAGAACCAGGATATTCACTACCTTTTTGAATCAATTTTTTTAATTTTTTGATGTTTAAATCATTAACTGTTTCAGCAACTGTAACTACTTTTGCAATTTCATAAGGAACTCCAACTTCATTAATTCCAATAAATGGATCAGGAGAAATAACTGTTCTACCAGAATAATTTACTCTCTTACCAGCAATATTTTTTCTAATTCTTCCTTCTTTACCTTTAATTCTTTCAGTTATAGTCTTAAGTGGTTGTCCACTTCTGTGCCTAGCAGGTGGAATTCTAGTAACTGTATTATCAAAGAAAGTTGTTACATGAAATTGCAGTAAATCCCACAAATCCTCAATAATAACTTCTGGAGCACCAGCATTTAAATTTTCCCAAAGTCTTTGATTAGCTCTAATAATATCTGAAAGTTTATGTGTTAAATCATCCTCTGAACGTTCTCCTGTTTCCAAGATAATACTAGGCCTAACTGTTACAGGCGGAACTAATAATGAAGTAATGACAGCCCACTCAGGTCTTGAAGTTTTACAATTAACTCCAACTTTTTCTAATTCTTCATTAGGAATATTAACAAGCATCTCTCTAATTTCAGTTGGAAAAATTCTTGTTTTACCTTTATAAAAACTTGTTGGTTTATCTAACTTCATTTTTTCCTGAGAAGCTTGACAATGAGGACATTTCTTTGAGTCTTTTGCTTTCTTAGCTCTTTGACTTGCACTATATTTTTCCATATCTTTCTCAGATAGCATTAATTTTCCACAATCTTGGCAAAAACATCTTAAGCACATTTCAATTAAAGGAATATATTTCAAGTGAATAACAGCTCTTGCCATGTCAATACTTCCTGGATGTCCTAAACATTCCTTAATTCTTCCACCACAAGTTCTACATCTAACACCAGGGTCTACAGCGCCTAACCTTAAATCCATTAACCCTCCATCAACTGGATAACCATCAATATCATAAAGTTCAGGAGTAACTATTTTTGCTGAGCTTAATTTCTTAACTTGCTCAGGGCTAAGTAAGCTAAAATTCAAACTCTTTATTCTTTTTCTTATTGGCTTGTTCATTTTATTCGTATTTATTTTTTAAATCAAAAGTTGTATTTACATGTAACCCTTGCAACTCCTCTATAAGAAGCTTGAATGCATATGATACTTCAACAGGTTCTATTGTTTCGCTTGCACAAATTGGACAAGATATTTTTTTACGTATTTTATCTTCTACTGCCATTGCTCCGCATTTAGCACAAATTGGTAATACAACTTTATCTGAATCATATCTTTCCTTAAGTAATAATGAAGAACCATGGGCAACTAATGCTTGCTGTTCCATTTCACCTAATCTTAAAGCTCCACCCCTAGAACGTCCTTCAATTGGTTGTCTTGTTAAAAGTGCAACTTTACCAGATGCTCTACCATGCATCTTATTACCAACCATATATTTAAGCTTAAGATAATACAAATTCCCAACAAAAATCTTTGATTTCATTTTCTTTCCAGTTATACCATTATACATTGTTTCTTTACCATCAAATCTAAATCCTAATTTCTCCATTTGTTGTTCTAAATTATATTTACTTTCTCCAGAGAATGAAGTTCCATCAACAACTTCTCCTTTAACACATCCAACTTTACCAGCAAGTAATTCAAGTAAATATCCTACTGTCATACGACTTGGTAAACCATGTGGATTGAAAATAATATCTGGTTTAATCCCATTTGCAGTAAAAGGAACATCATCTTCAGGAACAATTTCTCCAATAACTCCTTTCTGACCATGTGAAGTAGCAAATTTATCTCCTAATTCAGGAATTCTTTGATCACGAGTTTTAGCTTGAACAATTTTATTGCCTTCATCGTCTTCTGTAATAAATACAGATTCAATAATTCCTTTTTCTTCTTGCCTCATTGTAACACTAGATTCTTTCTTTGTTCTTACTGAAATTTCTCTAGCTTCTGACAAGAATTTAGGGGGAGACATTTTACCAATAATTACATCTCCTTCATCAACATTAGCTTCTGGATAAATAATACCATCATCTTCTAATAATCTATAACTTTTTTCTGTTCTATAACCTGATGCATCTTTTTCAGGCAATGCAATTTCATCTTTTAATCCACCAGCATAATTCATTTCAATAGCAGAATAAGGTCTAAAATAAAAACTTCTTCCCACTCCCCTATCCAAACTTCCTTTATTTAATATTAAAGCATCTTCCATATTATATCCTTCATAACTCATAATTGCAACAGTTAAATTTTGTCCAGCAGGATAGGTATTCAAAGTGTCATAAACAAAACTTCTTACAATTGGTTTTTGAGGATATTGTAAAACAGAAACATCTGTATCTAATCTACACAAATAATTAGCAGCGTAAAGTCCAAGTGCCTGTTTTTGCGTTTTACTTCCTCTATTCAATCTTGAACTCTGGTCGTGATTTCCATAAGGAACTAAACTTGTAACAGCTCCAAATAAAGCAGTAACATCAATTTCTACATGAGTATGTTCTGGTGTTAATTCTTCTTCATATAATGAAATCAAGCAATTTTCTTCTTCAGAAGCATCTAAATATTCAATAATTCCTTGTTTAACTAAATCTTGCCAGTTTAATTCTCCTTGCTCAATTTCAACTAAATGTTCGTTCTTTAGTCTTGGATTTCCTTCATCAACAATAATCATTGGTCTTAAAACTCTTCCAGGCTCAGTTGAAATAGAAACAACTCTAAAACCTTCATCAAGTCTAAAATTCATTTGCTCTGGCAATCCAGAATCTCTTCTCTTGTCCCTAAGAGATTTAACAAAATTAATTCCTTGTTTAACAGTTCCAATAAATTTTCCATTTAGTGAAACATCGTATCCTTCTAGATTATCTGATTCACTTTCCATTCCCAACTCATGTAATTCTTTCATGAATTTTTCATCATCAATATCAATTCTAGTTGAAACCCTACTAAGAACTGAAAGATTTTTACGTAATCCGATTTCAGTACCTTCTGGAGTTTCAATTGGACAGAATCTTCCATAATGAGTTGGATGTAATGTTCTTGCCATAAAATTTTCTTGATCTCCAGGAAGCATACTTGAAACTCTCTGAAGTTGAGAAATAGTCGCTAAATAGTTTGTTTTATCCATATTTTGAGTGATACCAGAACGCTCACCAGTCCAAGAACCAGTTGCAATTGCTGATTCTATTCTATGAGAAAATAAAGTTGATTTAGCTAAAACTTTTATTGAGAAAAATTTCTTACGCTTAGAAGATTTTTGAAGGGAATACTGAATATCTCTAATTAAAATTCCTAAATTAACTCTAAATAAAGTTGCAAGTAAATCACCAGAAAGTCTAACTCTTTTATTAGCATAATGGTCTTTATCTGTTCTAAGTTCAGGTTTATCTTTAGCAATCAAAAATTGTTTTAATAATTTACAAAGGGTTGTTGCTTTTTTGATTCTATCTTCTTTAGTTTGTCCAATATGAGGAAATAAATATGAATCAATTCTTTGTTTTACTCTATCTAAAATTTCTTTCTTTGTTCCCTGTAAATTTGTCTTTTCAGCAATATACATCATTGCATCTTCTCTATCTGCTAAATCAACAAATTCATATAAATTAACAATTAAACTATCTGTTTCTTTTCCAATTAATTTAGAAATATCAGATTCTTTTGTCAATCCTAATGCTTTAAGAATAACAACAATTGGTAAATCCTTAAATCTACTGAAAGAAACATTCAAGATTCCTTCTTTATCTTCTGATAAGGTAACTGGAATTCTGTAAGTTCCTTTCAAAGAAAACATTTTAAGAGTTAATTCGCCTTTCTTATTTTCTTCAATAAAAGGTTGATTTTCTGCTAAGTCTTCAGCCATAACCATAACTCTTTCATTTCCTTTAATAATAAAATACCCTCCAGGATTCAATGGATCTTCATAATTCTCAACAAGTTCATCACTATTCATGCCATTTGTATTGCAAACATTACTTTTCACCATAACAGGCATTTTACCAATTTCAACAACTTCTGAATCTACTTGCCCATCTTTCTTAACAGTTAATTCCATTGTAACAGGAGCAGCATAAGTTAAGTTTCTAAGTCTAGCCTCAGAAGGAGTAATAAAAGAATAACTTCCATCTGCTTCAATAACTTTTGGATTTCCAACTTCAATCTTTCCTAAAGTAATCTCAAAATCTTCATTATCAATTGTGGCTTGTATTTCATCTACAATTTCCTGAAGTCTTTTTTCAATAAAATTATTAAAAGAAGTAATATTAGATTCAACTAAAGAATGATTCTTTAAGTAATTCTTCATAACTAAATGATTATTTCTTGCCATCTTTTTTAAACAACCACCCTATAATATACATTTACTTTATCTTCTTGTTTTCTCTCAATTTTTATAACATCTCCAACAACACATCCCTCAGGAAGTGAAGAATCATCAGAAAATATTTTTGGCAACTGAGATTTAGATATGTTAAGCTTATCCAATAGTTCTTGAGCTTCTTTTTCGCTCATCTTTGTTTGTTTAGGCTGAAGAATATTCATTTTAGACACAATTTACAGGGTATAGCATATTTGCAAATGACTTTAATAACTGCTTAATAATAAAAGATACCAAAAATTGCTTTTTAAATGTTTCTATATTCTGCTAATATATATTTTAGGATATATATGATGAAAATCAATCTTTTTTATTGATTTCCCCAGTTAAAATAAATTTTTCCAAATCATTCATATAAAGTAAATTTTCTGAATTAAAAGGTCCTTGAAATTCCCCAGAAATATTTAATTTCATTTTTCTAGGATTAAGTTTAAATTTATATGTGAGACAAACATCTTCTTTACCCTTTAAACTAAGATAAATTCTTTTCCTAAAATATTGAGTAAATTCTCTGGATTTAAAAAATCCTTTAGACTTCGTTTGTATATTAAAATCATTGATATTAAGATATAATTTTAGTGGTTTTTTATTCCAATCCATCCTCTCTTTAACACTCTTTCTATTTTTTGGAGCAACCTCATCTTTTACATCAATAAAAGCATTATATTTTATTTTTTCTGAATAAGACATGGAATTCAAAACATTGTTTTATTTTTAAATTAAATTATAATCTAAAATATATTTTATTAAAAAATAAAAGTGACTCGAACTGAAATTAAAATTTTCTAAGAATTCCTAAACATATCCCAAGTTGTTTATGGCCCCGAAGGGATTTGGGCCTCACTGAAAAATTGAAGCTCGACCTAATCCCTGAACATTGGAAAGTTCAGGAATTAAACCATGTTCAAATCCTAAATGACTCGAACTGAAATTAAAATTTTCTAAGAATTCCTAAACATATCCCAAGTTGT
>CAYURQ010000001.1:20553-26951 GCA_964447315.1 Candidatus Woesearchaeota archaeon | reverse complement strand
TTATGGCCCCGAAGGGATTTGAACCCTCGACACCTGGATTAAAAGTCCAGTGCTCTGACCAGGCTGAGCTACGGAGCCATTGTTTGTGTGTTTTTGGCAAAGTAATCAGAATGGTCAATTTTCATTGGACAGTGACCAGGCTGAGCTACGGAGCCATTGTTTGTGTATGTTTGTGCTTTACTGAATCCGTAGCGAATTTATATCTTCCTTATTGAAAAGGAGGGGATACCGTAAGGGGAACCTTGGTGCCCCACGTGAGCTACGGAGCCATTAATGTTAATTTATATAAACAAATAACACATTTTCATTAGAAATATTTTATTTATAAGCCTTTTTATTAATGAAAAATATCTTTAATGCCTTTAATTATCTTAGAAAAACCTTTATTTTGTCTTGGTTGATAAACGTTTTCAACATAATAATTAAATCCGTCCTCAGTTAACCTATACTTATAACCATCAGCATCTAAAAGTCTTCTATTAACTAAATTATCAAATAAATCAAAATCAATTCTTTCTTTTAATAAATCTGGTGTGTTTCCCTTTGGATGATTAATTAAATATTCTAGTGCTTCATGAAATTCATAAATTCTTTTCATTTTACCCTTAAAAGTTAATTAAATTTTTAATTTATAAGAATTATTGTGATTACTATCTAAAAGCAAATCTAATTTTTCCAGAAAAGCTTTTCTGAATAATTGCAGATTGGTATTCTTTTTCAGCTAATTCAGTTGATTTGTAAAAGCTGTTATATTTGCTTGATTCAATAAAACCATTTCTTTGAAAACAATCATACATATCAACACCTATCTTTGCAAGTAATTCAGAAGGGGAACCTTCTGGATTTTTCATTAAATATTTCAATGATTTATCAAATTCTTTAGACATTTTTATATTATTAATTTAAAAGAATTAGTCAATAATGAAAGAGGTTTATAATTGTTTGGATTAAAGATTTAATTACATATAATCTACATATAAAATAATTTGTCTTGAATAGTTAATAAAAAATTTCACTTCAAAAAACTATTAAGTTTATTCTCAAATTCATCAGCAGAGATACCCCCAACAAATTGTTCTACCTTTTTACCATCTTTAAACAAAATAAAATTAGGTATTGAACTTACTTGAAACTTTGCAGCCAATTCATTATTGTCTTCAACATTAACTTTTGCAACTTTAATCTTGCCCTTAAATTTTTCACCCATTTCATCAACAATAGGCCCCATCATAACACAAGGCATGCACCAATCAGCAAAGAAATCAATTAAAACAATTCCATCTTTAATAAAATCATCAAAAGCACCATTTGTTAATTCGTCTACCATTTTTCTGTTTTTTTAAACCAGTTAATTTTTTCATATATAAAAGTTTAAACAAATTTATTATTTTTAAAGTTTAGGGTTTTAATTTATCTCCAAAGTATCTAAATCTTGGTTTAGCTTCTCCATCAATCATAACATTCATAAAAAAATTACTCTTATCTCTTATCCATACTTTCTTTCCATGAATTTTTCTATAAACAATCATTTCCTCTCCAGTTTGTTCATTAACAGCTTCGTGCAATAGCTTATACAAACCCCCTTTGTAGTGTTCATAAATTCCTTTAAGATTATCTATATCCATTTTAAACAGCCATTTTTCTTCTTATTGCAGGATGAGGATTATATCCAATAACTTTGAAATCATCAACATCTAATTCCTCAAAAGGTTTATCTGCAATTTCTAAAGAGGGTTTAGCCCTTGGCTCTCTTGATAATTGTTCAAGAATAGCAGTTACATGGTCATAATTTTCCATATTTCCGTCAGAAGGAGCTTTTTTATTTATCCACTCAACAACATCTAAGTAACCAGATTTATTTTTATCATCTTCATCTAATTTTTTAGCTTCTCGTATTTTATTTTGAACTTCTGGAAAATTTTCTTTATACCAATTAGTTCTATCACCAATACTTGCATAAAAATGTGAATCTCCAAATGTATGAACAAAAGTCTTTGGAGTCATTCCTGCTTCTTTAGCAATTATATGAGTTAACAAAGCATAACTTGACAAGTTAAATGGAACTCCTAAAAATTCATCACAGCTTCTTTGATACAATTGCAACTCTAATTCTCCATTTTCATTTCCAGTTGCCTGATACATTACATGACAAGGAGGTAAAGACATAAAAGGAACATCCCCAGGTTCCCAAGCAGTAACAATATGCTTTTTACCAGTTGGTTTTTTCTTTAAACCTTCAATCATATTTCTTAATTGATCTATTTCAACAAACTCTTTTTTATTTTCATCAAAATACTTCCATTTTCTCCACTGCTTTCCATAAATAGGCCCAGCATCTCCAAACTTTTCTGCAAATCCATCTTTATCTTCTCTAATCATTTTTCCATATTCTTTAACAGCCTGTTGCCATTCAGAAGAATATTTTTTTAAACCTTCAGAAAAAATCCCTTGTTTAACCATACTAGGATAATTATACTGAAAAGAATCTAATCTCCAGACAGGGCATTTTCTATCTTCTAAATATTTAATATTTGTATTACCTTTCATAAACCAAAGAGTTTCAGTAAGCATAGAATTAAAAGCCATATCTTTTGTCGTCAATAATGGATAACCTTCACGTAAATCATGAATACTTTGATGTCCAAATTTAGAAATAATACCTGCTCCTTTGCTTCCTCCTTTAAAATTAGACCTTGGAGAAGTAAGGATTTCAAGTGAATGCTCTAAATATTGCTTTACCATCTTTTACAACCTTAATTATTTTCAAGATTTCTTGTTTTTTAAATTAAATTACAATTCATTATATATTTTAATTTAACTTTTTCAATAATCCGAAAAAACCATCACCATATCCTTGCATTTTTTTTGTAAGATTATAAAATTTCATAATTGTCTTAAGAGCATCTTTTGGATCAATATATTGAATAACTGAACTATTAAAATCAGTAACCAATCCAACATGGTTATTCCATCCAATAAAAATATCTTTATGAAAATTATCTTCAACTAAAGTATCTGGTTCATTAAATGGAGTTGAATCCCACCAATAATATTCATAATCAAACCCTTTTAATTTTGCATAATCTTTGAAAATGCTATCTTGAATTTTAAAACCATATTTGCTAGGTGTTAAATTACTTGCAATTTCGTCTTGAGTTAAATTAATTTTATATTTATTGAAAATAGCTTGCAAAACAGAAACAAGGCAATAATTATTATTTTCTTGAGGAATTAAATTATAATTTTTTTCTAAACTCATTTTATTCCAGTACTTCCCAATCCTCCTTGCCCTCTTTCACTTGAACTTAATTCTTCAACTTCTTTAAACTCAATTTTAGGATAAGGCAAAATAATAATCTGCCCAACTCTATCTCCTATTTCATATTCTTCTTCTCCTAATTTTATAAACCTAAGTTTTAATTCTCCTCTAAATCCAGAATCTAAAACTCCCACAGAAAATTTCATCATTAAATCTTTATCAGAAACACTGCTTCTAGGAAAAACAAAACCAACATATCCTTCAGGTAATTCAAAACTTAACCCACTTCCATATTCAATAAATTTATCTGTTTTGATTTTAGAAACTGCATAAATATCCATTCCTGCATCTCCTTTTCTTTGATAAAAAGGAATTTTTGCATCTGAATGAATTTTTTTTATTTTAATTTCCATTTTAAAATTAATCTTCTGGTTTGGAAAACTTTTCAAAAGGTTTAGTTCTGAACTTCACTTTTACCCTGGCTTGTAACTCTGCCTCCCTGATGCTGTCCAGAATATGCTCTCTTAATATCTCCAATTACTGCTTCAAATTCAATGTTAAACATTCTTGCTCCTAACTCAAATGTAAAATCCACATTGCTTTGATTTCTTATTCCAAATGCTAACTTTCCTTTATAACCGGGATCTGTCTTAGTGGCATGAAAACTTACTCCTCCTCTTTGCAAAGAACTTCTCGGCCATACTTTTGGAATTAAAAACATTTCAGGAAAATCTTCATGAAATTTTATTTTTTCATCTGGAGCAAAAATTGTTTCCATTGTAGTAACTAAAAGATATTCTCCTGACTTAAGAATAATCTCTTTGTTTCCATCATTCTCAATATTACCAATCTCTTCTGTCTTGCTTGAATATCTCTCTCTGCTAGTATTATCTGCTCCTAAAAAACTATCTCCAACAATTTTATGAACTTCTCCTACTCTAAGGTCAATTCCTGAACCCTCTGGATTATTTAATTCTCTTTCAGATAAACCAGAAATTAAATTATATTTGTCATTTAATTCTAAAATCTTTAGTGCTGAAATTTTCATTTTTATCTTCTCTTTTCTAATTTGGAAACCTTTTCAAAATATTTATTTTTTCCTTTTTTAATTTCATTGAAAGTTAATATAAAAACATTTGTATTATAATTTATGATTTTTAAAAACACTAGGTAAAATTGACTTTAAATCCTTAAAATCAGTGCTTCTTTTTTCCATATAATTTTCTTCTGGTTCACCCAGCATATTATATAAATTAAATTTTGCTAGTGGTTGTCCATCCTGAATAATAATCGGAATATCTCTCGCTCTTATTTCAAAAACAATTCTAGAAGGAACATTTGGATTTTTAGGATCATATCCATGTCCAGCATTTATTAAACCAGCATAGTGGGATTTCATATCTCCAAGTTCAGGGGAATATTCATCAATTTCAGCAGCAATGGTTGAAGGTAATCTTATATTTTGTTTTGAATTAACCAAAACAAAATCACCTGGATGTATGACAATTATTCCTTTACTTTTTGAATGAGAAGCAACTTCATTGAAAAATCTATCAGAATCATAAAAATTTGATTTAGATAAATTAATAGTTCTTCTATCTCTTTTTGCTCTATAAGCCAATAAACCTTTTTCAGGAATCTCTGCTGTAAATGTTAATTTACCTGTTCTTATCATATTTTCTTTTTCTTGTTCATCATAAGATTTGTTATTTTTATCATCAATTAATATTGGATGTTTTCTTAGCAAAAGTTCTAAATCAGAACCAGATATTGGTTCTGGGTCTCCTTCATAAAATCTTATTTGAGGAATTGAGGTTACTCCAGATTTAATCACTAATGGAAAACCTGTTGCAGTAATTTCTGAATATAAATTTCCTTTATAACCAGGCCTTATAAAATCAAAATAATCCATGCAATCAGTTAAACCTTTCATTGAAATTCCAATTCTTCCTCTACCAGATTTATTGAAAAACCTCGCACTTATTGTATTTGGCAAATCCAATGACTCCATTAACTTCATTGCATAAGGTTGCATATGTTCAACATAAAAAGTTTTTTTACAGGAATTGTCATCAACAATATCCCTAGAACTTAAAACCTTTTCAATTTCCTGTCCTTTCAAAGGCAAAAAACTTCCAATAAGTTTGTATTTTTCAAAACCAACTCTTAAATCAAGGCTACTAGAATTAACAAGAGAAGGTTCAGCGTTTTTTATTACCTTTTCTTTTATTAGTTCCCTTATCCTCCAATCAGGAAGTACTCCTTTTTTCATTTTTTTAAAAAATTTTCTTTATTTTTAAGAATAATTATACTTCAATAATTATACTCTAATCTCTACATTATCACAATAATGATTGGCGATATTTTTCAATTCTTGTAAATATTTTTCAGCTGTATTTGAATTATTTGAATATTTTTTAACATCTATCATTTTTTCTTGTTTTTTAAAACCTTGTAAAACAAATTCTTTTATTTTTTCTTGAGTTATTTCAAGCATTTCTTCAAGCATTTTTTTAAAATATTCTCTGTTATGAAAATCTTGCAAAATTGTTGTTCTAAATTCATAAGCAATTCCTGAATTATGAATAATTTCAATTGATTGTCTTATATTATTAATATTAACTTTTGAGTTTGTTATTTCATCATATCTTTGTAAATCACTTTTTATATCCATTGAAATAAAATCAACTAAACCTTTATCAATTATTTCTTTTAACTTATCAGGATAAGCACCATTTGTATCGATTTTTATTTTATATTCTAAATCTTTTATTTTTTTGAGAAAATCTAAATCAAGAGTCATTAATGGTTCACCCCCAGTAATGCAAACCCCATCTAAATATTTCTTTCTTTGTTTTAAAAATTCCAAAATTTCATGAATAGGAATATCTGGAGTTTCTTCATTTATAACAAGTTCAGGATTATGACAAAATCCACACCTAAAGTTACAACCAAATAAAAAAATACTACAAGCAACTTCTCCTGGATAATCTATTAAAGTTGTTTTTTGAACATGTTTTATTTTCATAATAAATAAAATTTATAATCAAATTTTTAGACACGAATTCAGAAGTAAAGCCGAAGCGCACTTTTTGGTAAACTATAGCTATGATTTGAATCTATTGACACAGGATTATGC
>CAYURQ010000001.1:0-20543 GCA_964447315.1 Candidatus Woesearchaeota archaeon | reverse complement strand
CATGATTCAAAAGTCTTCCTATCTTTGAACTCTTCTTGCTTTCCAACATTCCATTGTTTAACAGGCCTTAAATAGCCTACAACCCTGGAATACACCTCGCATTTTGTCCTCTCTTTGTTTTCCATCTTTGTCCTCCTTATAATTGTTTATTTTCAGTTTTAAGTTCTTGTTTTAATTCTTGAGTTAAAATTATTTCTTCATCACATTTTGGACAATATTCATGTTCTCCTGATAAATATCCATGAATAGGACATACTGAGAATGTAGGGGTTATTGTAAAATAAGGCAAACGAAAATTTTCAGAAATCTTCTTAATAAGCTTTTTAACACCTTGTTTATTTAATTTTTCGCCAATAAATCCATGAAAAACAGTTCCTCCAGTATACTTTGATTGTAAATCATCTTGTAATTCCAAAGCACGAAAAATATCATCTGTAAAACCTACAGGAAGTTGGGTTGAGTTCGTATAATAAGGTTCTGCACCATTTCTATAAGCTTTTTCATTAGCAACAAGTATTTTTTTATATTTTCCTTTATCACTCCTAGCAAATCTATAAGTTGTACCTTCTCCAGGTGTTGCTTCTAAATTATAAATATTTCCTGTTTCTTCTTGAAACTCTTCAAGCTTCTCCCTCATAAAATCCAAAACTTTTTCAGAAAAATCTCTTCCTTTAAGAGTTGTTATATCTTCTCCAGGCATGAAATTAATTATTGCTTCATTCATTCCCAGTAAACCAATTGTTGCAAAATGATTTTTCCAATATTCTCCAAATCTCATTTGAATATTTCTTAAATAAAATTTAGAATAAGGATAAAGTCCTTTATCAGTAAATTTTTCAATTATTTTTCTTTTTATTTCTAAACTTTCTTTTGAAATTTCAAGTAAGTTAGAAAGTTTTTCAAAAAATTCTTGTTCATCTCCTGAAGTAAATCCAAGCCTAGGCATGTTAATTGTAACAACTCCAATACTTCCTGTTAAAGGATTGCTTCCAAAAAGTCCTCCCCCTCGTTTTGTTAATTCTGAATTATTAATTCTTAATCTACAACACATGCTCCTTGCATCTTCTGGATTCATATCAGAATTAACAAAATTTGAAAAATAAGGAATTCCATATTTAGAAGTCATTTCCCAAACCAAATCCATATCTTTATTATCCCAATCAAAATCCTTTGTGATATTATAAGTTGGAATAGGAAAAGTGAAAACCCTTCCATTTGCATCTCCTTGAATCATACATTCTGCAAAAGCCTTGTTGAAAATATCCATCTCTTTTTGAAATTCAGAGTAAGTTTCTTTCATTGCCTCTCCTCCAATTACAACTGGTTCATTTTTCATATAATCAGGAACTTTCAAATCCATTGTTACATTTGTAAATGGACTTTGAAAGCCAACTCTTGTAGGAACAGCCATGTTATGCAAAAATTCTTGCATTGCTTGCTTAACTTCTTTATATGTTAAATCATCATATCTTATGAAAGGTGCTAAAAGAGTATCAAAATTAGAAAAAGCTTGAGCACCTGCTGATTCACCTTGAAGGGTATAAAAAAAATTAACAATCTGTCCTAATGCAGGTCTAAAATGTTTTGGAGGTCTTGATTCAACTTTTCCTTCTACACCCCTAAAACCAACCATAAGTAAATCTCTTAAATCCCATCCAACACAATAAGAACCCAATATTCCTAAATCATGAATATGAATATCAGCATTTTCATGTGCAAGTCTTATTGCTTCTGGATAAATTCTTCTCATCCAATAATTTTTAATTATTTTATCAGCAATATAATTATTCAATCCTTGCAATGAATAACTCATATTTGAATTTTCTTTAATCATCCAATCGTCTAAACCAATGTAATCTTCAACAACTTCAATTGTATCAAATAATCCCTTTATTCTTCTAAGTTCCTCACGAGACTTTCTATAAAGAATGTAAGCTTTAGCAACTTTTGCATGCCCCTCTTTGATTAAAGTCTTTTCAACAAGATTTTGAATTTCTTCAACATCTGGAATTCCTTTTGAATTATGTTTTTCATTTAAAATATTTTCAATTTTATTAATTATTTTGTAAATAGGATCTTTATCATTTCCTCCAACTGCTTTAACAGCTTTCCAAATAGCTTCTATAATCTTATTTCTATCATAAGAAACAATATTCCCATCTCTTTTTCTAACTTTTCTTATCATTTCTCCCTCTCTATTAAATATTAACAAGCTGAGTATAAACACTCAGGATTAATACACTTCATGCAAGACTCTTCTTGTTTGAAAGTCATTTGATGACATTCAGGACACTCTAAAAATTGCTTAAATTCATCATCTTCATCTGAATTTTGTTGACTTATTTTAGGTTTATTCTTTTTCTTTTCTTTTTTTTTAACTGAATCTGAACTATTATTTCCACTTCCATTATTTTCTATATATCCTTTCCATCCTTTTCCAACTTTCTTAATATCATCAGAAATTTCCCCACTTAATTCATATAAATCAACTTTTCCACTAAGTAAATCATTTAAATCAAAATTACTATTAACCATTAAATATTTCTTTAGAGCCTGCGCAAATCCCATTTCCAGTGAGCCAATATTTCCTTCTCTAGTTAATGCGACATTTCCAGAACCAATATTTTCAAGTTGCTGAATTATTTTTTCTAATTTTCCTCCACTTCTTAACCATAAAGAAGTAAGCCTTCCAATACCTTCAACATTAGCAGCAACATCAGCCCCTGCATTACCTACACTTCCAAATGTTTCAAGAACTCTTGAATAATCACTTGGATCAAAAACAGGAAACACATGAAGTTTTCCAAAAGGAGTTTTTTGAGTTATTTTCAACGCAGGAGCAACATCAGGAATATTTACTGCATTTTCCATATTTCCTTGAGGAATTTTAAAAATAAGTTTATCTTGTTTATTTTTAGCCTCTAAAACTTGAACTTGTTTTGAACCATCCCTATAAACAGTTGTTCCTTTAATTCCATTTTCCCAAGCAAGTTTATAAGCCTCTTTAACATCTTCTTTAGTAGCATCATTAGGTAAATTAATTGTCTTACTAACAGCATTTTCTAACCCTCTTTGAAAAGCTGCTTGCATTAAAATATGGTCTTTATAATTAATGTCATGGGCTGTTCTAAATGCATCTTGTAAATCTTTAGGAATTTCTTTTACTCCTTGCACGCTTCCATGATTTTCTTCAATTATAGGCAATATTTTTTCTAAATCAAGTCCTCTTTCAAGTGCTTGCTTTTGAAATTCAGGAACAACATATTCTAAAATATCTCCGCCACGAATATTTTTCTTATATCCAACTAAGAAAAATGGTTCAATCCCACTTCCAACATTATACAGCATAGAGATTGTTCCAGTTGGTGCAATAGTTGTTCTTTGAAGATTTCTAACCATATCATTTGGATTTCCATTATCATAAAGACTTCCCTCAAATGCAGGAAAGACCCCTTTTTCTTTAGCTAATTCAATCGACATAATCTTTGATTGATCAGTAATATTTTGCATTACTTTTTCAGCAAGAGCATAAGATTCTTCAGAATCATATCTTATTCCCATTTTAGCAACCATATCAGCCCATCCCATTACACCTAATCCAATTCTCCTGTTTTGGATAACTGTCTTTTCAACTTTTTCAATTGGACCTTCATTAGCATCATTAACATTATCCATAAACCTAGTTGCTTTTCTAGAAACATCATTTAACCTATTATAATTAATCTCTTTACCATCCATCATATTAGACAAAATAATGCTCCCTAAATTACAAGCATCATAAGGATGTAAAGGCTGTTCACCACAAGGGTTAGTAGCATTCATTGGTCCAACTGTATTTATCAAAGGATTATCTTTATTTATATTATCAATAAATACAACGCCAGGATCAGCTGTCTCCCAAGCTAACTGTGCAATTTTATTGAAAACATAATTTGAATCTAATTGAACTGTTCCTAAATGATTAACTCTACCAGCAAGTTCTCCTGAAAAATTATCAATAACTTTTGTTTCCCCTGGATTAACTTGTTCTCCTTCTTCAATATCAAATTTTATAGAAGCTGGTTTAGGCTCTTGCCCAACTTCAGAACCTCCTAATTTATTTTCTTCAATATTTCTAACAATATTCTCAAGCCTAGAATAATGAAAAGGGGTTCCTTTTGGAAATTCTAAATCATAAAATCTACCATTTTCAAGAGATTTCATAAAATTATCATAAATTCCAACAGACACATTGAAATTAGTTATTTCCCCCCTTTTATTTTTTGCGTAAATAAAATCAAAAATATCAGGATGATTAATATCTAAAATACCCATATTTGCCCCTCTTCTATTTCCTGAATTAATTACTTCTGTTTCTTTATCAAATTGTGAAATAAATGAAACAGATCCTGAAGCAACTCCCTTAGATTTTCTAACATAAGTTCCTCTTGGCCTTAGTTCAGAAAAATTATATCCTGTACCACCACCATTTTTGTGAATAATCGCAGCATCTCTAACTGAATTAAAAATTCCACTCAAATCATCTTCAACAGGCAAAACATAACAGTTAAACAATCCTTTGATATCTGTGCCAATATTTGTCCAGGGTCTACCAGCAGGTGAAAAATAAGCATTAGAAATCATATCATAAAAATCTTTTTTCAATTCTTTTACAAATTTATCATTCTTATCATAATTAAATTCAACATTAGCAACCGCATCTGCCATTCTGTAAATAGCTTCTCCAGGAGTTTCTGAAATAAATCCATCATCATCTCTTTGTAAATATTTCTTAGATAAAGAAAAAAATTGGTTTGGAGATATTTCATCTCTAAAACCTCTTACATTAACATAATCTGGTAATCCTTGAATTTTATCAGTTAAATTAACTGTTTGGTAATTTATTTTATCTGCCATTTAAACCTCTTTTATAACCTTTTTAAAATCTTTAATATCTTCAAAATCTCTGTAAACAGATGCAAATCTAACATAAGCTACTTTGTCTAATTTTTTTATTTTTCTTGAAACAATATCTCCTATCCAAGAAGTCTTTATTTCTTTTTTTCCTCTTTTCCTTATTTGTTCTTCAATTTCATTAATCATTTTATCAATTTTCTCTTTTGAAACAGGACGTTTTTCAAATGCTCTTTGAATTCCAACTTCCAGTTTTCCACGAGTAAACTTTTCTCTTCTTCCGTCTTTTTTAATAACATACAAATCACTTTTCTCTACACGTTCATATGTTGTAAACCTCTTTTTGCATTTAAGGTTTAAACACTCTCTTCTTCTTCTAACCTCTGAGCCAGAAGTTCTTTTGTCAGTTACTTTAGATTTTGTATGTCTGCAATATGGACATTCCATTGTACAACATATAACATACAATATATTGTATGTAAATAACCTCTTTATACCTGTAAATTGTATAAACAAAATTGTTAAAAAATAAGAAGTATTTAAACTTTCATAATCATCTAAAAAAAGTAACATAAAATATCTACTAGAATAAGGTATTTAGTAAACCTTATAAATTATTTTAACTTAAAGATAACAATAATAAAAAAAGGTGAAAAATGAGTTATATAACAAATCTTGCAAATGAAATAGGTATTATTCCTTGGCTATTAGTTTTAATATTAATATGGACTTTAATATGGAAATTAATTGGAATGTGGCGTTCAGCTAAAAATAACCACTTAATTTGGTTTATTGTAATTGCATTCTTTAATACAATTGGAATATTACCTATTTTGTATATTTATATTTTTTCTGAATTAAAACAAAAAGATTTCAAAAAAAATAATATAAAATCAAAAAAGAAAAAAAAATTAAAAAAAAGAAAAAAATCTTCAAAGAAAAAAAATAACTATTAACCCATAAATATTTATAAATAAGAAAATTTTTAGTGATTCATGGCAACAGAACAACAATACAAAAGAAATATTGCCTACAAATTGAGGATAAATGATTTGCTTTTAGGGAAACCAATAATTGCAGAAGAAAAATTTCAATTTCTAGAGCTAGGAAATAAAAAAATAATCCGTGTTAATATAATAGCAAATGTTGTTGATAAGTATGAGGCAGAAGGTGAAAAACAATATATATTCCTAAAAGTAGATGATGGGTCAGGACAAATACAATTAAAAGTATTTGGGGATGATGTAGCAAAGTTCAAAAACATTTCCCAAGGACAAACAATATTAATTATAGGAGTAGTAAGACACTGGAATAATGAAACTTACATTGGACCTGAAATAATTAAAGAACAAGATACAAAATACCTTCTTTTAAGAAAATTAGAATTAGAAAAGCAACAAGCAAAAAGTGCAAAAACAGTTCAATTAGGAAAAGTAAATGCAGTAAAAGATACTTTAATTGATAAGATAAAATCATCAGAAGAAACAGGAGGAATTGAAGTAGATAAATTAATAATGGAACTAAGAGAAACCTCGCCAGAAATAATAAATCAAGAAATAAAAAAATTGCTTGAAGAAGGAATTATTTTTGAACCTCGCCCTGGAAAAGTGCGTTATCTAGGATAAAATCAATAAAAAAACAAGTAATTTTTTTATAAAGATAAAAACAAAAACCTTTTTATACTCATTTTAACTAATATTTTCATAATAGTCATTTGAAAGGAGGTTTGATGATGAAAAACAAAAAAGGTTTATCAACAATCGTAGCGACTTTAATAATTATCCTTTTAGTACTTGTTGCTGTAGGAATTATTTGGGTAGTTGTTAGAAACGTTATTGAAGGTGGTACTCAACAAATTCAGGGTAGCAATGATTGCTTATCTGCAGAAGTTAGACCTACAAGAATTGTATGTGCTCTAAACAATCCAGATGATGGTGGTAACAATGGAGTATGTAATGTTACTTATCGAAGGAGTGAAGGAGGAGATGAAATAGGAGGTATTAAACTTGTATTTGAAAGTGATGCAGGAGATACAAACTATATACATGATGTTTCAGGAACTATAAATCCTCTAGCTACACAAACTGAATCTCTTGTTAACACAGGAATTATTAATGTAAGTAAAGTACAAACAGTAGTTTACTTCTTAGATGATTCAGGAAACGAACAACTTTGTTCTGCTTCAGGAGAGCTTGAGTTTTAAATAATTTATTTTTTATTTTTTATATCTTTTTTTAATGACGTAAACATCGTCATTTTTTCTAACCAGAGGTAGCTTTATGCCTATCTCTTGCCCTTTTTTTCCAGATTTAACTTTTTTATTTTTAATCTCAATTGTTTTAACTTTGCCATTAACTAAACCAGTAGTTTTTCCAATAACAATTATTTCATCTCCAATATTTAAAGAAGAAACCAAATTAACAGTAGCAACTCCAACTTTACCATAATAATGCCCAACTTTTCCAACAAAGTGCTTTACTTGTTTTGAATGAGAATGCTCTGTGTCTGAAAAATCATCTGATGTTGGAACTCCAAAATAAAAACCACTTGAAAATCCTTTATTATAAACAGAACGTAATTCCTCAATTCCTTTTTTAATTTCTTTTTCAGATAATTTATTATCAAGAGCCTTTCTATAAACTCTAATTACAGTATCAACATACCTTGGATCTCTATTACGTCCTTCAACCTTAAATGAAACAATTCCTGCTTTCTTTAATTTTTCAATAAAAGGTAAAGTGCAAAGGTCTTTAGCTGAAAAAATTTTATCATTTTGTATTTCTAATTCATACCCTTCCTGCTTATCCTTAACAATGTAGCTTCTTCTACAAGGATGAATGCACTCTCCACGGTTTGCAGATTTTCCAAACAAAAATTGACTTGTAAAGCATCTGCCACTTACTGCTACACACATTGCCCCATGTACAAAACATTCAATGTCAATAAATTTGGAAATTTCCTTAATTTGCTTTAAATTTAATTCCCTAGCCAAAACAATTCTCTCAGCACCTAAACTCTTATAGAATTTAGCTGACTCAACATTGGATACACTTGCCTGAGTTGAAATATGAATTGGAATTTTATATTTCTTACAAAGTTGTATAACACCTAAATCCCAACATATAACTGCATCTACTTTTCCTTTTATTTCTTTAAGAATCTTATCAATTTTATTTAATTCATTATTATAAATAATTGAATTAATTGTAAGATACATTTTAATTTTCTTTTTTGAATTTTCATTACAAATTATATATATTTTGTCAACATCCTTAACAGAAAAATTACCTGCATTTATCCTTAATGAAAATTCCTTTAAACCAAAATAAATTGCATCTGCACCTGCATCAATAGCAACACGCAAATTTGTGAAGTTTCCAACAGGAGCTAACAGTTCGTATTTAGGTGTATTAATTTTTATATTGTTTACCATAAATTAAAGATTAAAAATGAGTATAAAAATGTTTTATAAATAAAATTAAATGAAAAAGAAAAGAATGAACATTCATATAAATTATTTCAAACCAAAGAATAATCTAATTACAAAAAAATCAAAACAATTAATAATCCTAAATTCCTTATTTTATTTATGGAAAGAGATGAATTTTATAAAGAAATATTAAATCCAATTGAAAGATTTAAAGAATTAGAAAAACAAACAAAAAAAGTAATAAATGAGAATAAAAAATTAAAAGAAAAAAATCAAAAAATATCTGATTTATGGATGAAATATTTCAGAAAATCAGTTGAACTTAATTCAGAAATATTTATGGATTTCAAGCAAGAATTAAATAAAGTTCTTGAAATAGAAGATAAAAAAATAATAAATAAACAGATTCTAGAAAGAGAAGACAGGGAATTCAAGAAAATTGAAGACGCAATTAAAAAAATTGAGGAACTTGAAACAGGTTTAGATTAAATAACATCTTAAAAAATAACAATTAATTTATATATTAAATCTAAAATAAATACAATTGCAAAAAGAATAATAAAATACTTGCTATAAACTTTACTAAGTTTAACATGTTTATAGATTAATAAACCAAATACTAAGATAAGAACAGATTCCAAGATTATTAAAGATATCAGGAAATTAAAACTAGCGCTTGATTCAGTTAAATCCAAGAAAATTCCAACTAATCCCTGAGTTATCCAAAAAATTCCTGCAGTAGATAAAATAGCAAGAAAAGCATCTCTTTGTTTTTCTTTCATAATTAAATTAATTAAAGATTATTTAAAAACTTACTCATAGATAACCTTTTAAAAAGAGATTAATTCTAAAAATTATAATCATGGCGATTGTGGTCTAACGGTTATGACGTGCGGTTGTGGTCCGTAAGAAGGGAGTTCAACTCTCCCCTTTCGCCCTTTAAAGACTTCAAATAGTTTATATGGTGAAAATGCCAAAATTTATTTTGAGCTTTCGCCCTTTAAAGACTTCAAATAGTTTATATGGTGAAAAGTATATAAAACTTACTTTAAATAATACTTTATAAACCTAATTTTTCTTTAAAAAACATGGTATTTAATTTTCAAAAGCAAAAATTAAGAGAAGAATTAAAAAAAATCAACCCAAAGAAAGTTTTAGTTCAACTACCAGAAGGAATAAAACAAGAGGCATTTAGTATAAAAAAGACAATTCAATCAATGAACATTCAAGTTATTTTCTCAGGTGAAACCTGTTGGGGAGCATGTGCACTAGCAATTGACGAAGCCCAAAAAGCAAAATGTGATGCAATAGTTCATTTTGGACATTCAGAGTTTTTTAAACAAAACAAAATTCCAGTTATTTATATTGAAGTAATTGACCAATTAAATATAAAACCAATTCTTGAAAAATCACTTTCTGCAATTAAAAAATACAAAAAAGTAGGATTCTCATACAGCATACAACACAAACATGATTTAAGAGATATTTTAAAATTCTATAAAAAAGAAAATAAAGAGATTATTTTATCTAAAAAACTAGGAAATATAAGCCATGAAGGACAAATTCTAGGATGCCAATACCAAGGATTAAAAGCAATTCAAAATAAAGTTGATGCATTCATGATTCTAGGAAATAGATTTCATGCAATCGGAGCTTTACTTGCATTAAACAAACCAGTTATTTTACTAGATGTTTACAATGATAAAGTTGAAACATTTCCTGAATTAAAAAATAAAATATTGAAACAAAGAGCAATTTCAATTCAAAGATTTAAAGATGCAAAAAAAATAGGTGTTTTAATAGAAATAAAACCAGGACAAAATTTTGGTTCTGAAAATATTTTAATAAAAAAAATAGAAAAAACAGGAAAAGAGTTTATTATTATCTCAATTGATGAAATCTCAAATGAAAAATTACGTAATTTTTACAATATTGACGCATTTGTTGAACTAGCTTGCCCAAGAATTGCAGTTGATGATTATTCAAAATATGAAAAACCAGTTTTAACATTCAAAGAAGCAATGTGTGCCCTAAATGAAATTTCTTGGAATGAATTAATTAAAGAAGGACTTCTTTAACCTAAAAATTAAAAAGAACAACAAAAAAGTAAACCCATCTAAATAAATCCCCTTAATAGTTCCTCAATAACATAGAAATAAATTAATCTCAAATTATTATCTGATAAAAAATAATTCAATTATATCTTTATAAAAAAACTAAAAGTATGTTTCCATCTTGTTTGAAAGTTGTGGCTTTCAAGAGGTTCTAAAGAATGTTTTTCAAACTTTTCAGAAGTGCAAACCTCATCTAAATGAACAGGCATTAAATCAGGAACATCATTCCATCCAACAATCAAAAGTGCTCCTTTTCTCAAAACCTTATGAATCTCTTCAATACCTCTAAGAACATCTTCTTTATTATTTAATCCCCATCCAATTACTCCATTAAAAACAATTAAATCAAAAGTATTCTCTTTGAAATGTTTACTTAAATTTTTTACATCGTCTACAATATGATTTTTTGCACCAAACTCTTTATTACTTGGATTAATATCAATTGTCCAGAAATCATTTTCTTTGAAAAATTCATTGTAATGTTTTTGCGCTTCTGTTCTTCCAATATCTAAAATAGTTCCAGGCTTAAAATTATTAATTACAAATGGAAATATAACATTCTCTAAAACAGTTCTATCACTCTTTCTTTGCAAAACTTCTGGTGGATTTTGTAACATTTTATTTTTATAAAATCAAAAAAAACTTTTAAATGTTTTGGATTAATTTAATTAAAGAAATTTAATTACATAACTCTGATACCTTCAGCATCAATTAAATAAACTTGGTTGTTGTGAAATATAGCATTTCTTAAATGATTATCACCAATAAAAAGCCCTGCTTCATTTGCTTTCTCAACTTCTAAATCTCTTTGTTTAAGAGCTTTTTTAGACTCTTCAAAACAAAGAGATTCAAGTGTTTTATCTCCTACATCCTGCATAACTAAACCAGGAAAATATAATCCACTGGAATTTTCTTTAATAGCAAAAATACCTTCTGGCTCAGGATAATTAACTCCAAGATCCCTAGCTAACTCAAGATTATTGTATTCTTTAAAAAGATCCTGAATAGCTTTTCTATCATTTCTCAAAACATTTCTTTGACCATTAAAAAACATTTTTGCGATTTTTCCAGTATCTACTCTATAAAGTCGCGTAGTAGCTCCTAAACAATCATAATTGTCTTTTTCAACAGAGTATTTTCTTTCTAATTGTTCTAAAGGTTTTATTAATTTCATAACAAGAAATATCTCTTTTAGTTTATAAATCTTTCTATTTGTAATAACTAATAAGTAGTTACAAATATTAAAAATCTAGTGGTTTACTAATAATATCTTTTTTATAATGAATTTCAGGAACATTATTTGAAGTATCAATAATTGAATAATCTCTGTAAAAATAAGGACCAGGATTAATTATATGCTGGTACTCTGAATTTATTTTAAAAAAATCTCCATTAACAGGATTTAAATTTTCTCTTTCTCCTGTTTTAAAATTCATTCTTGAAAAAGCAGGAAAATGATCATGCCCTCTTATCATTATTTTTTCACCTTTTTCCATCATCTCTCCCATATTATCATAAAAATCTCCATCAGTTTTCATTCTAAACCACATAGGTTTTATTTCATCAGGACATCCAGGACAACTATCTAAATTTCCAATATAGCCTCCATGAACAACAACAAAAGGGTATTCATTCTCAAATTTTTCTTTATCTAAATAATCCCTAACAAATAAATCTGAATTAACAAAATTAAAAAAATAATCTTTAGCTTTTTTATCATTATTTAAAGAAATATAATGATCTCTAACACTTTTTCCTGATACATTTAAAGTACTAGATTCCAAAGACCTTGCATTTAAAACAGCATAATCATGATTTCCAGGAACTTTTATAACTTTATTTCCTTTTTTTGCAAAATCCTCTTCAATTTCCATAAATTCCCTAATAGAATTAACACTATCAAAATCTCCTAAACACACAAGGGTATCTGGATTTTCAACTTGAATTCTTTTTTCAAGTTTTTTCAAATCTTTTCCATGGATATCTCCAAAAATTAAATATTTCATAAAAAAACAAGTAAAAATCTTGTATTTAAAAGTATGTTTTTTACTCTATCAATAAAAAATTAATTTTCTAAACCTCTAAAGAAAAGCAATTTATCTTAAATGCAATCTTGCTAAAAACCTTTTTATACAACCCTTTCTTATCATATTTATGAAAACAAACTTAGTAAAAGGATTCAATGATTATGTTGGAGAACAAGCAGAGAAACGTTCTTTTATACTGGAAGTTATAAAAAATACTTTTGAAAAATATGGATTTAACCCAGTAGAAACACCAATAATTGAATATGAAGAATTTGTAAAAGGAGAAAACTCCAATGATAGTGCAGTTCGTGATATCTTTAAATTAAAAGATAGAGGAGAAAGAAAATTAGCACTTAGGTATGAATTTACATTTCAATTAAAAAGATTAATGGAAAATAAAAAACTTCCATTTAAACGATATCAAATAGGTTATAATTTTAGAGATGAACCAATAAGAGAGGGAAGAACTAGGCAATTTATACAATGTGATGCAGATGTTGTTGGTTCAACAGTAAAAGATGAAGCAGAAGGATTTGCAATAATGAAAGAAATTCTCAATGCATTTAAAATTGAAAATAAAATTTATATTAATAATAGAAAATTAATAAATGAAATCCTCTCACAATATTCATTTAAAAAAGATTCAGAAGATATTATTCGTGAAATAGATAAATTAGACAAGTTATCAAAGCAAGAAGTTAAAAAAAATCTAGAAAAATATTCAGCAGAAGATATAGTAGACGAATTTACCAAAAAAGAAGATTATTACAAAAAATTTCAAGCTTACAAAGAAATTCAAGAATTAAAAGAATATTGTAAATTATTTGAAATAGAAGTTGAATTCAGACCTTTCTTAGCAAGAGGATTTTCATATTACAATGGAACAGTATTTGAAGTATGGAGTAAAAAATTAAATGTTTCAATTTGTGGAGGAGGAAGTTATAATTTTAATAATACTCAATGCACTGGAATATCTCTAGGTCTTGAACCTTTGGTTTTGTTATCTAATATTAAATTAAATACCAACAAAATTCTAATTGTTTCATTAAATGAAGATAAACAAGCAATTAAAATTGCAAACAAATTAAGACAAAAAAATAACAAAGTTTCTATATTTTATGGAAAACCAAGCAAGGCATTAGAATATGCAAATTCCTACAAATTCAATCAAACAATCTTTGTAGGTGCTAAAGAAGTTCAACAAAAAAAATTCAAAGTTAAAGACATGAAAACAGGAAAAGAAAAAACAATTACATTAGAAAAATTAACAAAAAAGAATGTAATTGTGCAGAATAAATAAAATAGAATATAGAATTGTTATAACAAACCATGCAAAACAAAGGATGGTTGAAAGAGGAATAACTATTGAAGAAATAAGAGATGCCATAGACTTCTCAGACTACACTATTAATAAAGAAAACAAGATTGAATCATTTAAAAAAGACATAAAAATTGTTTACACTAAAGATAAATTTATAAAGATAATCACAGTTATAAAAAAATGAAAATAAGTTTAGATACTGAAGCAGACGCAGCATACATATATTTCACAGACATCTCTCCGGGAGAAGTTAGCAAGACAATTTCACTAAATGAATCCATAAATATAGATTTAGATAATGAAGGTAAAACTTTAGGGATTGAAATTTTAGATGCAAGTAAAAATCTACCAGTAAATACTCTAAAATCCTGCGAAATTATTAACTAATAATCTTATAATCCAAAGTCCTCAATAAAACCAACTATTATTCTATACTTATCTAAATATTCAAAACCTTTATCTGTTAATATAAAAACTTTTTTTCCTTTTTTATCATTTTTTTGTTTTACAAAATCTCTATGAAGAAGTTCCTTAATGTATTCATTAAAACTATTTGTGCTAAGATTTGAAAACCTAAGCAAAGGAGTTGGTTTTATTAAATTATTATTATCTTTAATTATTTTTAAAATATCATGAATAACTTTTAATCTATCTCTCTTCATTTAATCCTTCCTATGCTTAGGTTGCATTGATTTATTGATTTTATACAATACTAAAAAGAAAACAACTATTGAGGCAAGATAAACAATCATTTGTAATTCTTTAAAAAAATTTGGAATAAAAAAATCCATAATACCTAAAATCCAAAAAAACAAAAGAAGTTGATAAATAACAAGCATACTTGTCTTCTTTTTATCTAAGTAAAGAAAGATAATTCCCACAACTAAAATTAAAACTTGAAGAGAAATATGTATCCAAAAATTATTAAGTAATAAAACAACAAAAGTGAATAAAATTGCAATGCAATGCAAAATAATTTCAATATTTTTAGTATTTTTTGGAAGTCTTTTACTTCCAATAGTTAAAACCAAATAAAACCCTGCCATTAAACTAGTATAAATCATTATTGCAAAAAACAAAATATTTCCTGGAAGATGAAAACTTCTTTGAAAAAAACCAAATGAAAAAATAAAAGCAAGAAGATAACTGATTCCAAAAAACAAAAAAGTATTTCTAAAAAAATCAATTCCTTTATAAGAACTTAATTTAGAAATTTCTCGAGTTTCAATATAAGCAAGAATACAAATTAGTAAAATTACAAATGAATAAATTAAATTAATTCCCATTGATTGCATCATCATTCCCTGCGCCATATTATATATCTCTAATTTTCTTTTATAAATTAAATGGACTTAAAGTATACATTTTCATTTCCTCTTGTTTATAAATAACTTTCTTTTCCAATATTTATCACTTTCAATATAATTGAAAGGAGGTAAAAAAATGAAAAACAAAAAAACAATGGGATTTGTTGCTTTAGGAATTGTCGCTCTTTTAGGTATTAGCCTAGTTGCTGCTTATCAAGGAGACCCTTCTGTTAAAGGACCTAATTATTCAGATGATAGACATCAGGCAATGCAAGAAGCTTTTACAAATTATGACTATAATGCATGGGTAGCTTTAATGACAGAAGATGGAAGAAGTCCAGGAGTACTTAATAAAATTGATGAAAGCAATTTTGCATTATTTGTAGATTCTCATAATGCTGCTATTTCAGGAGACTTAGATAAAGCTGCTGAATTAAGAGCAGAATTGGGGCTTGGTCAAGGAATGAAACAAGGACAAGGAAATGGACAATCAATGAAAGGACAAGGAATGCACTCTGGACAAGGTTCTGGAAATGCATATAAAGGTTCACAAGGATACTCTAGAGAATGTCCATATGCTAATTAAAGCTATAAATCAAAATTAATTTTATTTTTTATTTAACTAATGCATCTCAGTATAAAAATAATAAGTTGTTGTTGTAACATCCCCATTATGCCCATCTTCTAAGACCATTAATTGAAAATCATGAGTTTTATCATTAAATCCCATAAGATTCTCATTCAATAAGCTTGCAAATACAACACTATAAGAACTAGGTTCATACAAGATAACTTCTTCAAATTCTCCATTATTCTGAGAACCACCTGAACCAAAAATTCTTGTATTCATGCACTCTCCTTCACTAAATTCATTATTATTAATATAAAAAACATCATGAGTTCCTGCTCCTTGCAATGTAAAAGTTTCATCTACTCCATCTATATCTTGAGGCTCTAAATTAAATTCATCTTCTAATTGAGTTAAATTAGTTCCATATTGGTTTGTTGCTCCTCCGCCTTGTAATTCAGCAATATAACTGCCGCTTGCACTATAATTAAAACATTGAATATTATTCCAATAAATTGTATCATTAATAGAAGCCATTATCACTCCTTCAGGAGAAGTCATTGTCCAATTATATAAAGTATTATTAGAACTATCTGATAAAGTAATAACTCCTGATGCATTACCATAATACCCTTGCCAAGATTTGGTTGTATAATTTCCTGATATATTCATTTCAGTTAAGTTTCCTCCAAAAACACCGTTATCAAGTCCAGGAGAAACACCTGTTGTAGAATCAGAACCTAAAACACTTACATTAGCACCAGTTGCACCTGTTCCAGTAATTCCAGAAATAATATAATAAACACCATCATCACTTAAAGTAACCCTCTCATTTGGAAGATATAAAACTTCTTCTTTTGTAATTTCAGGCAACTCTGAACAACCATAATAAATTTCATCATAACTAGAAGCATTTGAACAAATTACAATTGCAACATCATCTGGCTTAACAGGAACAAAAAGTTCAATGTCTTCAAGCAAAACAGAACTATGGTGCATAAATGATTTTCCAATTGTTAAATCACTATCTGCAACAATATCAGAAATATCAATATCTGATTGAAAAGTAATATTAAATCTTGAAATTTTTTTAGATGTTTTTTCTAAATTAAATCCAACTCTTCCATTGAATTCTTGCCCTTCTGAAACAACAAGTGAATTTCTCTTAATTTGCAATCCATATGGAATTTTAGATAATCTTTTATTGAAACTCGTAGGTCCTTGATTTTCATTATTTGGTTGGGTTTTATTTGATTGCCCAGTAGGAATAACTCCATTACCAGAATCATCAAGTTCATTACCTCTATTACTATTAGCAGAATTTCCAGCAAAACCACTTCCAGAACTTCCTTCAATAAACCCACGTCTACCAGAATCTAAAAAAATATTTTCCTGAGGCTCATCATCTATTAATTCAGGCATTAGAGGTAATTGAGGAATTTGTTGTTGAGTTGAATCCAAAGGTTGAAATAAAACTTCTTCTTGAATAGAACCTGATTCTTGTCCAGCAAAACCAGTAATAAAACCAGTACTTAATTTAGAAAGAGCAAAAAAAACAAGAATTAAGAATAATAAAGTAGCTACTAGTACAAATGTTCGATTTCTAGAGTTCCATTGTGTATTCATGTCGAAATTCTAGAATCGACTCTTTTTCACACCCCAACTGAGACTACTATTACAAAAAGTAGTTATTAGCGTATTTACTATGATTCATATAAGAAAATCCTCTTAATAAAACCTATTTTTAACTAAAAAGTAGTGTATAAAATAAAAAATTATTTTATTTTACAAAACTCAAGAATCATTCCAGGATTTCTAACTTCTGGATGAAATAAAACTCCATAAATTTCCTTTGAAGTGTGTTTCATTGCTTGCACAACTTTTTCAGGATAGCTTATTGCATAACTTTCAAATTCTTTTGGCAATGTGACATAACTATTATGTAAATGATAAACTTCAATATCTTTATTAAACTGAATACTTAAAAAATTACGTAAAAATCTTTCTTTGTAAAAACCAATTTCTTTCATTTTTTTTGTTTTACCATTAAAAACTAATCCAATAATTTGCATTCCAGAACAAATACCTAAAATAGGTTTATGAAATTCCTTTATCCAAAAAAACAAGCTAATATCCTTGAAATACTGATTATCCTCCAAAGAAGTCCCAGAAATAATTACTTTACTACACTTTTTCAAATCTTTATCATTAACTTCTTTGTAATGTTTTGTATAATACCAAATATCATTTTCATTTAAAATATTTTCAATTGGTTTAACAAATTCATTTTCATGTAAAACATCAGCACACGTTGAAATAATTAATATCATATTCCTATTTTTATATCCTAAACTAAATAATTTAAATTTAAAAAATTATCCAATCAAAAAATCTTTCACTAAATCTTATTCTAACTCAATTTCTCTTCTAAAACTATGCTCTCCTTCATCAATATCCTCAAAAGACTTAACTTTTAATTCCTTATAAAAAAGAGGGCAGTTTAAAACAAAAGTTTCAAATTCTCCTCCTTCACCAGCAGGATGAATATCATATCTATTTTGAAGTTCTTTAATTTCTTCAATAAATTTATTGTCAATTTTTCTTCCAAGCCAACTTTTATCTAAAGGATAAGCAAATACCCCAACAATAATTATTTCAAAATCATTATCAACAAGCTCTTGCAGATATTCTAATTCAGAGGACTGCCAAAGTGGATTAAAACACTTTAAATTAAGTTTATCGCATATTTTTTGAACACGAGTAGCTTGATAAACACTCTTTATCGCACCTGTAACAACTCCTGTAATATGATAATCTTTTTTAGCTAAAATAAGTGCATCTTCTAAATCATCTAATTCTTGTTCTTTAATACCAGAAGTATTATGAGAAACAAAAGGAATTTTCATTACTTCTGCTTGTTTTTTTGTTTTTTCAATAGAAGGAGTGTGAAACATAAAACTATCTTTATTAGCAGAAAGCATTGTTATTGCACAAGCTAACTCATTTCCAGCTTTTTTTGCAATGTATCCTGAGTACACTGAATCTTTTCCTCCAGACAAAAGTAGTGCTAATTTCATGTAAATTATAGGTATTTAATAAATATAAAAGTTTTGTTATAGCAATATTTATGATGCAAAAGGAAAAACAATTAATATGAAAATAAAATCTAAAATTTAAAGCAGGATGATTATTGATGGCATATTTCATCAGTAATAATAAAAAATTATGAATAATCGCTTATATCAATTAAATCAAATCCTTTCCAGGAATAACTTCAACTTCTTTTTTCCTTTTCTTAGGTTTCATATTCTCAATAGCATTTGCTTCTTCTTGTATTTCAGCATCTTCATTTTCTTGCATTTCTTTAATTAGTTCTTCTTCAAATTCTGTTTTTAAATCAGCAAATGGATCACCTTTATACTGAATGTAAGTTTTTCTCATCCAAATATCAATCTCCTTAAAATGCTCTTCTTGCTCTAACCACACCTTCTTTTGATTTTCAAGATGAAGCAAAGGTGAAAAATATTCAATTCTTTTTTGTTTATCCAAACCAACAAAAATACTATATCCAACTTTTGTATGTTCTTTATTCTCAACAAAATGCCCACTTAACATATCAAAAATTTCTTTAATTCTATCTTTAATTGAAATTGTTTTTTTAGGCAGGGAAACAGAACTTTCTCTAATAGCATTTTTATTAACAATTTCTTTCTTTATTCTACGATTTTCAGTTATGATTGCTTTATTCAAACTTTCCATAAGTTCTTGTAAAGTAACTTTCTTAAAACGAGGAATTGGACTTCTAGGAACTAATTCAGGAATTTCTTCATCTAATTCAATTCTTTCCATACTATAATTTTTCACTGAATCATGACTTCTATTAAATAAAATATCATCAATGCTCTTTATGTGTTTATTCAACAATATTTCTGACTTAATTCTCAATAGCAATGCAGCAGCAAGCATTACTTGACTTGAAATAAAAAAATCCTGTTCTTCAAGTTCTTCAATTTTCTGCAAATATTTTTCTGTTAAAATAATTAAATCAACATTCCAAGGATCTAATTGCTCTGTATTAATCAAATCATAAATAATATCATTCCAAGCAATTTCACGCTTAAATAATAAATCATGAACTTCATCTTGCCCAACTGTATTTTTAATTTCAGGGTCTGAAAACTGAGAACTATTTTCAGAATCATCTCTTAAACTCTCTTTTATTTCTTCCATTTTTATCCAAGAATTCTTTTATATATAAAGTTTAAGTCCCCCTATATAATATAACAATTAATCAATAAATAAGATTTTACTTTTAAAATCTCTTCTAGTACTGACAATAAAAACCTAAAGAAAAGAACATAAATTTATTTAAATAAAAACAAAGTTAAAAAATTATGGAATTCAAAGATTATTTAATTGAAAATGGGGCAAAAAACAAAAGAAACTACAATTACAAAGGAAATAGTTTAGTTAGAAAACCAATAGAAAAAATAGTAGCAAATAGCATGCTTGAATACCTAATAAATAATGATATGCTTTCATTGCCTATGGCTGAACAACAATATGCAGAAATACTAGAAGAAGCTAATTTTGTAAAGAAAAAAGACATATTTAATTTACCTAAATTTTGTTTTCCAAGTGTAAATCATGAAATAAAAAAATTAAACATACAATATTCAACAATAATTAAAGGAATTAATAAATTTATTCAAGAAAACATAAACAAGAATATAGAATTCAAAGTTAAACTAATTACAAATTATGAAAAATCAAAAGAAATGAGATACTTAAGACCAAATACTTCAGTTGCTTTTCTTAATCAAGAAAAATTTGAAGATTTTATAAGAAATAACATTCAAATAAAAACAATGATAAAAGCGATT